>NZ_CP033019.1:5086188-5721961 GCF_003667705.1 Janthinobacterium agaricidamnosum
GAACAAAGGTAATCGGAGAAACGCCAGTGCTGGTTTTTATTGATTTTATGTGTTGACAATTAAGGTTGACAATTAATCTGCTGCTTGCCGATTCTAGCCAAGATATTCTTGCAAGTCCACCTATAAAACCCGCATTGTCGGCAGGCAGGCACAGGCCGTCCGCGTGGCAGCGCGCCACAGTTCTGTTTATACTCACCATTTCCCTACTTTGGCAGACCGCTCATGCAAGCACAGCACACCCAGCAAGGCCAACGCTTCGAAGGTTCCGACAGCTATGTCGCCACCGCCGACCTGAAACTGGCCGTGAATGCGGCGCTGACCCTGCAACGCCCGCTGCTGATCAAGGGCGAACCGGGCACGGGCAAGACCATGCTGGCCGAGGAAGTAGCCGCCGCGCTGAACATGCCGCTGATGCAATGGCATATCAAATCGACCACCAAGGCGCAGCAGGGCCTGTACGAATACGACGCCGTATCGCGCCTGCGCGATTCGCAGCTGGGCGACGAGCGCGTGCGCGACATCCAGAACTATATCGTCAAGGGCGTGCTGTGGCAGGCATTCACGGCGCCCGAACCGGTGGTGCTGCTGATCGATGAAATCGACAAGGCCGACATCGAATTCCCGAACGACTTGCTGCGCGAGCTGGACCGCATGGAATTCTATGTGTATGAGACGCGCGAAATGGTCACGGCGCGCCACCGTCCGCTCGTCATCATCACCTCGAACAACGAGAAGGAATTGCCGGACGCCTTCCTGCGCCGCTGCTTCTTCCACTACATCAAATTCCCGGACAAGGACACGATGGAGCAGATCGTCGCCGTCCACTACCCGCACCTGAAACAGGAATTGCTGGCGCAGGCGCTGCAAACCTTCTATGAAGTGCGCGACGTGCCGGGCCTGAAGAAAAAGCCGTCGACGTCGGAATTCCTCGACTGGCTCAAGCTCCTGCTGGCCGAGGACATCCCAGCCGAAGCGCTGCGCAGCAAGGACAACAAGGCCGTCGTGCCGCCGCTGCACGGCGCGCTGCTGAAAAACGAGCAGGACGTGCACCTGTTCGAGCGCCTGATGTTCATGTCGCGCACCAACCGCTAAGGAGCGCCGGTGAACGATATCAGCCCCGACATGGTCTTCGTCCCCCTGGAACTGCACGGCATCCGCCTCGAGGCACTGGCGCCGCACCACGCGCCCGGCTTGCGCGCGGCGGCCATGGATGGGGAACTGTGGAATCTGCGCGTCACCTCCGTGCCCGAGCCGGACCAGGTGGACCAGTACATTTTCAAGGGCATCGAGATGCGCCCTTCGCGCTTCGCCTTTGCCGTCATCGACGCGGCCAGCGGCGAGGTGCTCGGCACCACCAGCTACCACGACGTGGTGCCGGCCATCGGACGCCTGGAAATCGGCTACACCTGGTATGCGAAGCGCTGCCAGCGCAGCCATGTCAACACCACCTGCAAATTGCTGCTGCTGGCGCACGCCTTCGACACGCTCGGCTGCGCGCTGGTGGGCCTGCGCACCGACAATTTCAACCACGCCTCGCAGGCGGCCATCGAGCGCCTGGGCGCGAAAAAGGATGGCGTGCTGCGCCACCATGCGCTGCGCCGCGACGGCACCGTGCGCGACACCGTCATGTACAGCATCACGCGCGGCGAGTGGCCGGAAATTGCCGCCCATTTGCGCTACAAGCTGGCACAGCGCCCCATCGCCGCACTGCCCCGCGCGGGAGAGCGGGCGCCATGCTGATCGATTTCTTCTTCACGCTCAAGGATGCGAAAATTCCCGTCTCGATCAAGGAATTTCTGACCCTTCTTGAAGCGCTGCAAAAGAACGTCATCGACGCCTCGATGGACGATTTCTACTATCTGACGCGCCTGACTCTGGTCAAGGATGAAGCCCATTTCGACAAGTTCGACCGCGCCTTTGCCCAGTACTTCAAGGGCATCAACGCGGCTTTCGACACGAACGCGGCGATTCCCCTCGACTGGCTGCTCAAACGCATGCAGCGCGAGCTGTCCGAGGAACAAAAGGCGCAGCTGGAAAAATTCGGCTACGACAAGCTGATGGACCGCCTGAACGAGCTGCTGAAGGAGCAGAAGGAGCGCCACGAGGGCGGCAGCAAGTGGATCGGCACGGGCGGCACCTCGCCGTTCGGCAATGGCGGCACGAATCCGGAAGGCATCCGCATCGGCGGCAAGGGCAGCAACCGCACGGCCGTGAAGGTGTGGGAAGCGCGCAGCTACAAGGATTACGACGGCGAGCGCGAACTGGGCACGCGCAACATCAAGGTAGCCTTGCGCCGCCTGCGCAAATTCGCGCGCGAAGGCGCGGAAGATGAGCTGGCGCTCGACGCCACCATCGCCGCCACGGCCAACAACGCGGGTTACCTCGACATCAGGATGCGGCCCGAGCGCAAGAACCGCATCAAGGTGCTGATGCTGTTTGATGTGGGCGGCAGCATGGACGACCATATCGAGCGCACCGAGGAACTGTTTTCGGCGGCGAAGACGGAATTCAAGAACATGGAGTTCTTTTACTTCCATAACTGCGTCTACGACTATCTGTGGAAGAACAACCGGCGCCGCAATGCCGAGCGTTTTCCCGCCTGGGACGTGCTGCGCAAATATCCGCCCGACACCAAGCTGATTTTCGTCGGCGACGCCACCATGAGCCCCTATGAAATCCTGCAGCCGGGCGGCAGCGTGGAATACAACAACGAGGAAGCGGGATCGACGTGGCTGGCGCGCTTTACCCAGGCGTTCCCGAAATTCATCTGGCTCAACCCCGAAGCGGAAGGATTGTGGCAGTACCGCCAGTCGATCGGCGTGATGCGGCAGTTGATGAACAACCGCATGTTCCCCCTGTCGATCGACGGGCTGGAACGGGGCATGCGTCTGCTCAGTAAATAAAAGCACGCAACAAAAAGTCCATGGCGGCATGAGGCCGCCATGCCGTACACTGCGACACGGCACTACCGTGCGGAGCATCTCCGCCGCGGGCGGGTAGCATACGCCGATACCAGCCCTGCCCCACCCTGCTGCATCCCGTGCGCGGCCGCCATGGTCGCGACACTGTTCGATTGCGCACATCGTGCGCGCCCTCTGCTCCGGTAGAATCGGCGCATCGCTCTGCGCAAACTATGCACCACCGCTGCACCAAGACCTTGCCGCGCCAGCCCCCGTGCTGCCGGCCGGTGCCAGCGCCAATTTCAAAGGAATGAGCATGCAAAGTCTGATCTCGATCGCCGCCGACCTGTCCTGGCCGTTCGCCATTACCCTGGCCTGGGTGGTGGGCGAATTCGGCCACCGCTGGACGGGCCTGCCGCGCATCAGTTTTTACGGCGTGATCGGTTTCGTCCTCGCGCAGACGCAGGTAGGCATCCTGCCGCAGACGGACGCCGGCCCCATGCTGGTGCTGGCCGACGTGGCTTTCGGCCTGATCCTGTTCGAGGTGGGCTACCGCATCAACCTGCGCTGGCTGAAGAACAATCCGTGGATCGCCGTCACGGGCCTGGTCGAATCCCTGCTGACCTTTGCCGTCGTCTACTTCATCGGCATCGAATTCGGCAGCACCTCGATGACGGCGCTGCTGCTCGCATCACTGGCCATGTCCACCTCGCCGGCCACCATCATGCGCGTCATCAACGAGGAACGCAGCTCGGGCCAGGTCACGGAACGCATCGTCCACCTCACCGCCTTGAATTGCGTGCTGGCCGTCTTCACGTTCAACATCATCGTCGGCTTCTGGATGTTCCAGAGTTCCACCGACCTGATCGAGGCGAGCAGCAGCAGCGCCGCCGTGCTGGCCGCCTCCGTGGCCGCCGGCACCGTCTTCGGCATCGTCGTGCCGGCCATGCTGCGCCGCCTGGGCAACATGGCGCAGGACGCCACCGTGGCGTTCGCGCTGTCGGTGATGCTGCTCGTCGCCCTGACCTACACCACCAGCCTGTCGCCGCTGCTGGCCACCCTCACCTTCGGCCTGGTGGCGCGCCACCGCAGGGTCGCCTTCAGCCAGGCGCAGCGCAATTTCGGCGCCATGGGCGAGCTGCTGACGGTGCTGCTGTTCGTGTATGCCGCCTCGACCCTGGAATGGGCCAGCGTGACGGCCGGCGCGGGACTGGCCCTGGCCGTCGTCGGCGGACGATTGCTGACGAAGGTCGCCGGCGTGGCCGCGTTCTCGCATGTGAGCGGCATTTCCTGGCGCAAGGGCGTGCTGACGGGCGTGGCCCTGACGCCCGTCTCCGTCTTCATCATCCTGCTGCTCGAGCACGCGCGCCAGCACGGCGTGAACTTCGGCGACGAATTGAACGCCCTGGCCGCCATCACCCTGGGCCTGGAACTGATCGGCCCCGTGCTGGTGCAGCGCGTGCTGATGCTGGCCAAAGAAACCCACGAAATCAAGGAGCGCTAAATGCCGCTGGAACCCTTTGGCCAATCGGCCGCGCTGACCTTCGGCGTCGAACTCGAACTGCAACTGGTGAACCTGTCGGACTATGACTTGACGGCCGCCAGCCCCGACCTGCTGCATCTGCTGAACAAGAAACCGTTTCCCGGCAACGTCACGCCGGAAATCACCGAGAGCATGATCGAGATTAACTCGAGCGTGCACACGCATCACGGCCCCCTGCTGGAGCAATTGCAGGAAATCCGCGACACCTTGATCACGGCCGGCGACAAGCTCAATATCGGCATCGCGGGCGGCGGCACGCACCCGTTCCAGCAATGGTCGTCGCAAAAGATCTTTTCCAAGCCCCGCTTCCAGGAGATTTCGGAACTGTACGGCTACCTGGCCAAGCAGTTCACCATCTTCGGCCAGCACGTGCACATCGGCTGCGCCTCGGGCGACGACGCCATGTTCCTGCTGCATTCGCTGAACCGCTACATCCCCCACTTCATCGCCCTGTCGGCTTCCTCGCCCTATGTGCAGGGCCGCGACACCCTGTTCGATTCCGCCCGTTTGAACTCCGTGTTCGCCTTCCCCATGAGCGGACGCGCGCCGTTTACGCTGAGCTGGGACCAGTTCTCCAACGAGTATTTCGCCAAGATGGAGAACACGGGCATCATCAAGAGCATGAAGGATTTTTACTGGGACATCCGTCCCAAGCCGGAATTCGGCACCATCGAGCTGCGCGTGTGCGACACGCCGCTGACGGTGGAGCGGGCCGCCGCGCTGGCCGCCTACCTGCAGGCGCTGTGCCGCTACCTGCTCGAACGCCGCGAAACCCCGCCCGTGGAAGACGATTACCTCGTATATAACTACAACCGCTTCCAGGCCTGCCGCTTCGGCCTCGATGGCGCCATCACGCATCCGAAAACCTACGAAACGATGTCGCTGCGCGAAGACATCATGACCACCCTGCGCAAGATGGAACCGCACGCCGAGGCGCTGGGCAGCACGCCGGCCCTGAAACACCTGTCGGACGTGGCCAAGCAGTGGAGCGACGCGCAATACCTGCGCAAGCAGCACAGCCTGCAGGGCAGCGCCGAGGGCATGGTCGATTCGGCCATCCGCTGCTTCCGTGGCGAGCCCATGAACTACTGACGTTGCTGCCTGGTAACGTAGGTCGGATTAGCGGCGTAGCCGCGTAATCCGACTGGCGCTGCCAACCATGTTGTCGGATTACGGTCCTTCGGACCTAATCCGACCTACCGTTCGTCAACCAAAAAACCACAGCGTGCCTGCCCGTCATTTACAGCCGCCGTCCCCGCTTGCTACAATGAGAATGATTCTTATTATTGTTTAAAAACGCAAGGGGAATGCGATGCCGCTGGCAAAGCCGCTACAACGCCAGGACATCGCGACACTGTATGCCGACCACCACGGCTGGCTGCAGGGCTGGCTGCGCAAAAAACTCGGCAGCACGGCCTGCGCGGCCGATGTGGCGCACGATACTTTCATGCGCCTGCTCGACCGCGAAGACGCCGTCGCCGCGCGCGAGCCGCGCGCCTTTCTCGCCACCGTGGCGCAGCGCGTGCTGTTCAACCATTACCGCCGCCAGAAACTGGAACAGGCGTACCTCGACGTGCTGGCACAGCTGCCGCCCCTGCATGCGCCCTCGCCCGAGGAACGCGCGCTGCTGCTGGCCACCGTGTTTGAGCTGGACCGCATGCTCGACGGCCTGCCGCCTCCCGTCAAACGGGCTTTTTTACTGCGCCAGCTCGACGAACTGCCGCAGGAAGACATCGCGCGCCAGCTCGGCATCTCGCTGGCCACCGTGAAACGCCATCTGCAGCGGGCCGGCAGCGCCACGCAGGCGTGGCAGCAGCTGCAAATACAGCACGAGCACCTGCCGCCCGCGGCGCACGCGAGCCTGCTGCGCGCCTGCGTGCAGGCGAACGCCCCGCGCCGCCACGCCGTCAAGACGCTGGCCCTGCTGCTGGCCTGCGGCGCCTCGCTGTATGCATTCGAACGCCGTGGCCCATGGCGCAGCTGGACGGCCGACTACCGCACGGGCATCAATCAGCGCCGCGTCGTGACCTTGAACGATGGTACTCAGCTCACGCTCAACACCGGCAGCGCCGTGAATATCGCTTACGACGGCGCACAGCGCCGCATCGACCTGCTGGCCGGCGAAATCTTCATCGCCACCGGCAAGGATGCGGCGCAGCGCCCGTTCTTCGTCAGCACGCCGCACGGTAGCCTGCAGGCGCTGGGCACGCGTTTCACCGTGCGCCTGCACGAGCAATACGCCAGCGCCGGCGTGCTCGAAGGGGCCGTCGCCGTGCTGGCCGGCGATGGCGCGCAGCGCCTGCTGCTGCGCCCCGGCGAAGGCGCCCATTTCGATAGTGACGGTTATCACCGCCAGGCGCTGGCGCCGTACGGCGGCGCCTGGCTCGATGGCATGCTGGTGGCGCGCGACATGCGCCTGGCCGATTTCCTCGCCGAGCTGTCGCGCTACAGCGAGCAGCCGCTGGGCTGCACGCCCGCCGTCGCCGGTTTGCGCGTGTCCGGCTCCTACCCGCTGGCCGACGTCGATGCCATCGTCGACGCCGTCAGCGCCAGCCTGCAATTGCGGCGCAATACCGTCACGCGCTTCTGGGGCCATCAGGTGGTGCGCATCGAACTGGCGGCCCGCTGAAAAATATTTTCTGCAAAGTGAGCTGTTTTACCGTGCTCGCGTGACCTGGAAGATAGGCAGTCTCCATCTTGCGCATCCACGAAAGGCTTTATTCCATGCACCACGCTTCGCGTTCCCTCCTTACCCGTACCGTTCTGGCCTGCGCCCTGGCGCAGATCGGCATGGCCCTGGCCCTGCCGGCGCCAGCCCAGGCGCAAAGCCGGCAAGTACGCGCCTACAGCATTCCGGCCGGCGCGCTGGGCGACGTGCTGACGCGCTTCGGCAGCGATAGCGCCATCCTGCTGTCCTTCTCCAGCGATACCACGCAAGGCTTGCGCAGCGCCGGCCTGCAAGGCAGCTACAGTCTGCACGATGGCTTCCGCGTGCTGCTGGCCGGCAGCGGCCTGCAAGCCGTGCCGCAATCGAATGGCGGCTACCTGCTGCAGAAGATCCCCGCCGGCGCGGATACGCCCACGGCGGACAGCCGCGGCGTGGCCGTCATGAGCGGCGTCACCGTGGTGGCGTCGGCCGAGCGCAGCGCCGCCACCAGCGGCACGGGCAGCTATACGGGCGGCCCCGCCAGCGGCGCCACGGGCCTGGCCCTGACGCAGCGCGAAACCCCGCAGTCGCTGACCATCGTCACGCGCCAGCAGATGGATGACCAAAACAGCAACGCCGTCTCCGACGTCATGAAAAACGTCAATGGCGTGAGCGTGCAAAACTACGACAGCGACCGCTGGAGCTTCCAGGCGCGCGGCTTTGCCGTCACCAATTTCCAGTACGACGGCGTGTCGGCCATCTATGACGGCGTGTACGACTGGGGCACGACCAACAGCGACATGGCCATCTACGACCGCATCGAAGTGCTGAAGGGCGCGACTGGCCTGATGAGCGGCTCGGGCGACCCGTCGGCCACCGTCAACATGGTGCGCAAGCGTCCCACTGCCAGCTTCGAGGGCGCGGCGACCCTGGGCGCGGGATCGTGGGACAATTACCGGGGCGAGGCCGATGTCTCCGGTCCCCTGAACGACAACCGCACGGTGCGCGGCCGCCTGGTCGGCGCCTATCAGGACAAGCACTCCTACCTGGACCGCTACACGCAGCAAAAATCCGTCGCCTACGGCATCGTCGAGGCGGACCTGACACCCGTGACCCTGCTGACGGCCGGCTTCACGCACCAGGACTACAAGCCGCGCGGCTCGACCTGGACGGGCTTCCCCGTGCTGCTGGCCGACGGCTCGCGCACGGATTTCCCCACCGCGTGGAACCCGGCCACCGGCTGGAGCCGCCGCGACATGCGGAACACCACGCTGTTCTCGTCGCTCGAACACACGTTCGCCAACGCGTGGAAACTGACACTGAGCGCCAACCAGCTGCGCAGCAAGCATGACAGCGTGCTCGGTTCGGCCAGCGGCGGCAATCCCGACCCCGTCACGGGCGAAGGCGCCTATTTCTTCATGGGCAAATACAAGGGTGACCGCCGCCAGACCACCGTCAACGTCGACGCCAGCGGGCCGTTTACCGCCTTCGGCCGCCGCCATGAAGCGATGCTCGGCTATTCCACCTCGACGGCAAAGCAGGATGGCCCCGTCTACGAATCGGTCTACCCACCCGTCGCAGGCAGCTATTTCGACTGGCGCGGCCAGTATGCGGAACCCGCATTTAGCCGCCTGGGCAACGACAACGACAGCACGCGCCAGAGCGGCCTGTATGGTGCCGTGCGCCTGCATCCGGCCGATGCGCTGTCCGTCATCGTCGGCGCGCGCGTGAGCAACTACAGGCAGGAGCAGGACCGCAGCTTCTTCGACCCCAAGACCGCGCGCATCACCTCGCGCATCGAGGAAAGCAACGTCATCACCCCGTATGCGGGCGTCGTGTATGACCTCGACAAGACGTATTCCCTCTTCGGCAGCTATACCAGCATCTTCGCTCCGCAAAGCAACCGCGATGTGAACCGCAACTTCCTCGCCCCCGTGCGCGGCAAAGGTATCGAGGCGGGCGTGAAAGCCGAATACCTCGATGGCAAGGTCAATGCCAGCGCGTCCCTGTTCCAGATCCGCCAGAGCAATGTGGCCAGCTCCGTGGGTGAAGTCAACGGCGAGGAAGCGTATCGAGCCATCGACGGCGTCACCAGCCGCGGCGTGGAAATGGAAGTGACGGGCGAAGTGATGCAGGATGTGAAGCTGAGCGCCGGCTATACCTACACCCACGTGCGCGACGCGGATGGCAAGGATGTCTTTTCCACCATGCTGCAAACCACGCAGCCTGCTCACTTGGTGCGCGTGCAAGGCTCGTGGCGCCTGCCGGCCAGCCTGGACAAGCTGACCGTCGGTGGCGGCGTCAACTGGCAAAGCAGCTACTACGGCAATATCTGGAATCCCGCCATCGAGGATTATTCACGCATCAAGCAGGGCGGCTACGCGCTGGTCAACCTGATGGCCCGCTACGAGATCAGCAAGAACGTCACGGCCAGCCTGAACGTGAACAACCTGCTGGACAAGAAGTACTTCACGGGCCTGGGCCTGTTCCAGACGGGCTTTTACGGCGAACCGCGCAACGTGATGTTCACCGTGCGCACGAAGTTTTAATCAGCAAGTTTTAACTCACTGCCGTACAGCGCCAGCGCCCAGGCGGGCGGGCGCAGTTCCAGCGCCAGGGACAGGTAAGCGGGATCGAAGCGCGCCGCCAGCAGATACACATTGGCGGCGCCCTTGGTCTCCCAATTCCCCGTAAAGCCCTTTTCGCCGGCCGCCACGCGCTTGCGGTCGAAGGGTACGGCGCTTTTCGCGAACTCCTCGTGCGTTTTTTTGCCCTGCGCATACGGTGACAGCCAGGCCAGTGCCTCGGCAAGGCGCTTCGCTTCCGGCGCGCCATACCAGTCGTCGCCATGCGCCTGCGCCATCAGGGCCGTCGTCAGCAGCGGCTCCAGGCTGTAGGTGGTGTAATGCAGGGCGTCGCGCTGCTCGAAGTCGAAGGGCACGCCGCCGGCGCCGATATTGCGCGGCACGTGCGCCAGGAAGCGCTCCTTCGCCCGCGCGATCAGCAAGGCTTCGCCCGTGACATACGCGGCGGCCGTGCCGATCTTGATGCGGTGGCTGTGCCAGTTGTTGCGCGCCGTGGACGGGCCGCCCACCTTGACGGGATCGCTCAGATACCCTTGCGCCAGGGTGCGGCAAAACGCCTGCACCTGCTCGCGCTCGACGCCGTTCAAGCGTTCCTGCACCAGGTCAAATCCCATCAGCAGGCTGGCCAGTTCCGTCTCGTCGACAGGGCTGAACGAGGGCTGATAGCTGCCGCTCCAGGCCAGCAGCAGCTGGCGCGCCACCTCGAAATGCGGCATCTCGCCCGACAGCCGCCAGGCCAGCGCCTGCAAGCGCGCCTGGCGCCAGTCTTCCTGCGCCTGCTGGCTGGTCTCGCGCCCGCCCTCTCCCTTCAGCAAGCCGCCCGTGCGCACTTGCGCCATCAGGTGCACGGGCCGCGCAGCGTCCTTGCGCGCCGCCTTGACCACCTGTTCAGCGATGGCCGGCGCCACCCGCGCCTTGAGCGTGCGTGCGCGCGCGGCGGACGTCAGCGCAAACGGCGGCGCGCCTTCATGCGGGCGCGGCGCCGCGCGCAAGCCCGCCAGGGGCAGCGCCAGCAGGCCGGCCAGCACGGCGCGCCGGCGGATCAGATGCGTACTCAAAACCGCGTCTCCCGCGCCGCGCGCAAAAAGTTATCGAGGATGGGCGTGCAATCGAGCAGCTCGACGCCGCCCGCCGAATGGAATTCCGGGTGCCACTGCAAGCCCATGACGAAGCGGGCACGCTGGTAGCGGATGGCCTCGACGATGTTGTCCCCTTGCGAATACGCTTCCACGGTGACGTCGCGCCCCAGGTCCTTGACCGACTGGTGGTGGATGGAATTGACGAGCGCCTCGCCCGCCTTCGGAAACATGCCCGCCAGGGACGAGCCTTTCGGGAAGACGATGGTGTGGCGGTGGCGGTCATACAGGTCGTTGACGTGGGAGGCCGCACCTTCCACGTCCGAGGCGATGTCCTGGTACAGGGTGCCGCCAAAGCCCACGTTGATCAGTTGGCAGCCGCGGCAAATGCCCAGCACGGGTTTGCCCGCATCGACGAATTCGTGCAGCAGTTCCAGCTCGTACAGGTCGCGCGCGCGGTCGCCGTTCCATTCGGGCCGCGTGGCCGCCTCGGAATACGTCTGCGGCGAGACGTCGGCGCCGCCCTGCAGCACCAGGCCGTCCAGATGGCGCGCATAGTGGCGCAGGGTGATATTGCTCGGGTGTAGCTGGCCGCTGGTATTGACCGTCGGGATCATGAACACCAGCACGTCGCGCGACATAACCCACTGGGCAATCGACTCTTCCAGGTATTGCAGGTTCTTGCTGCGCAGGCCAGTGGCGCCCGGCTCGGGGTGGAAAATGCGCGCCGAGATGCCGATGCGCAGGGTGCGCCGCATGAAGTCGCGGCTGGCCTTGTCGCGCATGGAGCGGTAGCGCGACGAGATCACACGCCAGGCCAGCGCCAGCGGCGTGTCGTTATCCTTCAAATAGCGGGGCGCGGCATCGCGCGCGCGGTGCTCATCATCGGGCGCCCGGCGGCCCACCCGGTCGGGCCGGGACGGCGTTGGCGCTGCGGGATCGGTGGAAGGGGGATGCAGGGGATCTTTTTCGTCTGACATGGCAAGGCTGACTGAAAGCGGAGACGTTTTCAATATAACCCCCCTCCCCCGAAAGCACGATTCAATTTTGTAACAAAAGCCCACGCGCGGGGCCTCTGCGCAACACACTCACGCCGCCTGCATACAGCCCGTTTACGCCGGGGGCCCCGCTTTTTAGAGAATCTTTACGCCCCCGCTGCTAATCTTGAACGTACCTCAACCACCGCTGCAAAGCCACCATGGAACCCCATTCACGCATGCCATCGCATCAAGCACTGCCCCACCGCCACCCCCGCCTGCCCACCTTCCTCATGCACATCACAGTCGACAAAGCCTGCCTGGCCGAGCTGCGCCGGCTGGTCGTCAGGACCTGCGGCGGCATGCTGTCGTTCATGCGCATCGAGGCGGTCGACCACGCCGAGCGCATGAAAGTCTGGCTGTGCGTCACGGAACCGGCCCTGCGCCTGACCATGGATGCCGTCATGCGCCTGCTGCCGGCGGCGGAATTTGGCCGCATCAGCCAGGGGAAATCGCTATGAACCAGTACTCCTGCGAGCAGGCGATGTCTTCGTCGCGCATCACCGCGCACTTCCAGGGCATCTGGGTGCCGATGGTCACGCCATTTTGCGACGGCGATGGCGACATCGACTTCGATGCGGCCCAGCAGCTCGCATGCGAATTGGCCGCCAGCGGCATCGATGGCCTGGTGGTATGCGGCACCACGGGCGAAGCGGCCATGCTGAGCGCCGCGGAACAGACCATGCTGCTCGACAGCGTGCTCGAAGCCGTCGGCCCCCGTTTCCCCGTCGTGATGGGTATCGGCGGCAGCGATACGCGCAGCGTCGTCTCCACCGTGCAGCGCTACAACGACCATCCGCTGGCCGGCCTGCTCATCTCGGCGCCCGCGTATGTGCGCCCGTCGCAGGACGGCATCGTGCGCCACTTCCAGGCCATCGCCGCCGCCACCGACCAGTCCATCGTGCTGTACAACGTGCCGGCCCGCACGGGCGTCAATATCGAACCGCAAACGGCGGCACTGCTGGCGCGCGACTCGCACTTCGTCGCCATCAAGGAAGCGGGCGGCAAGCTGCAGCAGCTGGGCGAACTGCTGCTCGACACGCGCCTGGACGTGCTGTGCGGCGACGACGCGCTGCTGCTGGCCAGCCTGTCCATGGGCGGCCACGGCGCCATGTCGGCCGCCGCCCAGGTGCGTCCCGACCTGTATGCGCAGCTGTACCACCTCGTCAGGCAGGGCCGCCACGGCGCCGCGGGCGCCCTGTTCAAGACCATGCTGCCCGTCATCCGCCTGCTGTTTGCCGAACCGAATCCCGCTCCCGTGAAGGCAGCCCTGGCCATGCAGGGCAAGGTAGGCGACGCATTGCGCCTGCCGATGACGCCCATGTCGGCCGCCGGCCAGGCCGCCCTGGCCGAAGCGCTGGAGCCCCTGATGGAACTGCCCGCATGGACCGCGAGCGACAGGGATGCGCCGCGCGAAGGCTGTCTGCTGCAGCTGGTTTCCCCCGCCAACATCATGCCAGCCGTGCGCCAAGATGATCATCGCCATCACGGATGAACGCGGGGGCATGGAGAAATCCATCCTGGCCGGACGGCTGGCCGCCTCGCGCGCGCTGGCCGGCCGCAAGGTGCTGCTGCTCGATGCCGATCCGCGTCAGGGCGCCATGGCGCAAGCCAGGAACATGCACGACGGCGCCATGCACGGCAGCCTGACGCGGCCGCGCCTGATGGCGCGCGCCATCAGCGCCAAGGGCTTGCAGCCAGAGCTGGAGCACCTGGTGCACTGCTACCACGACATCGTCATCGACAGCGAAGGCCGCGACTCCATGGGCAGCCGTTCGGCCCTGATCGCCGCGCGCGTGCTGGTGGTGCCGCTAGCCGGCGTCGCCGACGCCGGCGCGCAGGCGGGCCTGGCGCGCCGCATCGCGCACGCGCGCAGCGTCAATCCGGGCCTGCGCGTCCTGCTGGCAGCGGACTCGCAGGCCGCACCCGCCCATGCCCTGGCCGCGCAGATTCCAGCCGCCCGCGTGGTCGGCCTGGGGCAGCTGTATTGCGCCGTCTTCGACAACCATCACCGCGCAGCATAGCTCTCGACAGCTGGGGTCAGACCCGACGGGTCTGACCCCGTGGCGCAAAAAAGGCGGCGCATGCGCCGCCTCTCCCTTCCGTCAATTAAAACGTCTTGCTGACCGTCAGCTGCAGCGCCGTCTTGCCCATGAATTTGCCATTCACGGGCGAGGCATACGCCGCCTTGCCCGCGTTCGTGCCGATCACGGCCAACGCGCCCGAAACAAAGCCGAAGTCGCGCGTGACGCCCACTTTCCAGTCCGTGTAGCTCGATGCATCATTGTTTTTCACTTTCTGGTGGCCCGCATGCAGGTTGCCGGTCCAGCCGTTCGTCAGGTCGATATTCGCGCCGATATCGAAGTAGCCGCTGTTCTTGCTGTTGACGATGCCGAACAGGTTCGAGACGGCGTGCGAATATTTGATATAGGCGGGGCCGTAAGACAGCTGGCCGTAGACTTCCTGCGTGTCCGCGTCGGCCAGGCCGGCGACGTGCTTCAAGCCGTTGTCGGCGTACACATAGGCGAGCACGCCCACGTCATAGCCGACATCGCCGCCCAACTGGCCGCGCTTGCCCGCATACAGATCGACTTCCACGTCGCCGCTGCCGCCCGCATCCTTGGTCCACTTGATGGTGGAAGCCCAGGCGCCCGCATACAGGCCCGTCGGGTTATTGACGTAATCCACGCCGCCCTGCAGCGCGGGCTTCAGGCGCGTCTGCGAGATGCCCCGGTAACGGTAGTCGGACACGCCGGCCACGTTGAAACTGACTTCATTGTCGGGCTTGGCCTCTTCCGCGTGGGCCAGGCTGCCGGTAAAGGCGGTCGCGACGGCAAGTGCAAGTAGCATTTTATTCATGGTTTTTTCTTCTTCATGGGTGGTATGGGCCTTTGCCAACATGGCGCAGCTGGCCCGCCGCTGCAAAAATTCGCTGCAAAAATTTAAAGTAAAGCGTCCCCCCGGCGCGCGCGGCGCCTGTTTTCCAACAGGGGAAATAACAGGAGTTAGAGCGGCAGCAGCAAGCGGTAACCGACGGCCGTTTCCGTCAGCAGGTACTGCGGCTGGGCCGGATCGGCTTCCAGCTTCTGGCGCAGATGGCCCATGTAGATGCGCAGGTAATGGCCGTTTTCGCTGTTCGACGGCCCCCACACTTCGCGCAGCAGCTGCGGATTGGTGACCACCCTGCCAGCGTTCTTTACGAGCACCGACAGCAGGCGGAACTCCGTCGGCGTCATGTGCACCAGCTGCTTGTTGCGCGTCACCAGCCGGTCCTTCAGGTCGACGCGCACGTCGCCGAACTGCACCACGCCATCATCGCTGGCGGCGGGCTGGCGCTGGCGGCGCAGGGTGGCGCGCACGCGGGCCAGCAGCTCGCCCACGCCGAACGGCTTGGTCAAGTAGTCATCGGCGCCGGCATCGAGCGCGCGGATCTTGTCCTGCTCGTCGACCCGCGCCGACAGCACGATGATGGGCACGGCCGACCATTTGCGGATGTCGGCGATGAAATCGATGCCGTCGCCGTCGGGCAGCCCCAGGTCCAGCACGATCAGGTCGGGCCGGCGCGTGCCGGCATCAATCAAGCCCCGCTGCATGGTGGCGGACTCGAAAATCTGCCAGCCCTCGTCTTCCAGCGCGGCGCGCACGAAGCGGCGGATTTGCGGTTCATCCTCGACCAGCAAGGCGGTGGCGGAAGGTTCGTTCATGTTGGTTTTCCTGTTTCATGGTCGTTGGCGTCATCGAGCTCGATCTCCGGCGGCGCCGGCGGCGTGCCCAGCGGCAGGCTGAAGACGATGGCGGCGCCCTGCCCCGGCGTGTGGGGCTGCGCGTGGATGGTGCCGCCGTGGGCTTCGATGATGGCGCGGCAAATGGCCAGCCCCAGCCCGACGCCCGGCTTGTTCGATTCGCGCTCGCCGCGCGTGAATTTTTCAAAGATGGCTTCTTCGCGGCCGGGCGGCAGGCCCGGGCCATCGTCAAGCACCGTCACCTGCAGGAACTGGCCGTGCACCCCGGCGGCGACCGTGATGGTGCTGCCCGGCGGCGTGTACTTGGCCGCGTTTTCCAGCAGGTTGCACAGCACGCGCTCGATCAGCACGGCGTCGTAGCGCACCAGCGGCAGGTCCGGCGCCAGCTGCGTCTGCACGGCGTGCTGCTGCAATTGCGGACCGCTGGCGCGCAGCGCGCTGCCCACCACCTCTTCCAGCGCCTGCCATTGCAAATTCAGGCGCACCTGGCCGCTCTCGATGCGCGCCATGTCCAGCAAGTTCGCCACCAGGGCGCTCATGCGCACGGTTTCGGACTGCAGCGAGCGCGCCATGTCCAGCTGCGCAGGCGACAGCGCAGGCCGGGACAGCGCCAGCGATTCGGCCAGGCCCACCAGCGACGTCAAGGGCGTGCGCAAGTCGTGCGACAGGGCCGCCAGCAGCGAATTGCGCAGCCGCTCCGATTCCATCTGCAGCAGCGCGCCCTGCGCCACGTCGATGTAGTGCACGCGTTCGAGGGCGATGGCCGCCAGCGCGGCAAAAGTATCGAGGTGCTGGCGCTGTTCCGGCACCAGCAGCCAGCGACCGCGCTGCGCGCCATCGAGCGGCAGCAGCGCCAGCACGCCCCGCGTGCGCATCGGCGCGATCAGCGGCAGGTAGAAAATGGGCGAAGCCGGCAAGGTATCGGTGCCCCTCCCCGCCGCCTGCGCATGGTCGAAGGCCCACTGCGCGATGCCGATATCGAGCGGTTCGCCGCCGTTCGCGGCCTGCAAGTTGCCCTCGTCATCGGGCAGCAGCAAGGTGGCGCGCGCGCGGAACGCCCGTTCGATGGCGCTTTTCGTGATGTCGAAAATCTGCTCCGTCTGCAGCACGCCGGACAATTCGCGCGAGAATTCGTATAAGGCGCGGGCGCGCGCTTCGCGGTGCGAGGCCACGCGCGCCTGGAAGCGTAGACCGGCCGTCAGGTGGCCCGTGATCAGGCCCACGGCCAGCATCACGCCAAACGTGATCACATACTGGAAATCGCCCACGGCAAACGAGAAACGGGGTGGCACGAAGATGAAATCGAAGCAGGCCACGCCCACCAGGCTGGCCAATGCCGCCGGCCCGCGCCCCAGGCGCACGGCCAGCAGCACCACCGTCAGCAGGGACAGCATGGCGATGTTGGCCAGGTCCAGGTAGGGCTGCAGCGGCACCGACGCGAGGGCCGTGCCCAGGCTGGCGCCGGCGGCCAGGATGTAACGCCAGTGACGCGCGGGCCGGCGCGGCGTTTCCGCATCGTCGCCGCTTGCGCGCCGGGGCGCCGCATCGGCTGGCGGCAAGCCCACCTCGATCAAATCGATATCGGGCGCCAGGCTGGCCATGCGGGCGGCCGGCGGCGCCTGCCACAGGCGCGCCAGCGCACGGCCGCGGCCACGGCCCACGATGACTTTCGAGATATTCGCGCCGCGCGCATACTCGACCACGGCGCCGGCGATGTCGGCGGACGGCACAATGGCCGTGCGCGCGCCCAGGTCCTGCGCCAGTTTCAGCGTTTTCAGGATGCGTTCGCGCTGGCCCGCCGGCAAGCGCTGCAAACGCGGCGTTTCCACGTACAGCGCGTGCCATTCCGCGTTCAGCTGGCTGGCCAGGCGCGCCGTGCTGCGGATCACGTGTTCGCCCCCCGCGTGCGGTCCCACGCAGGCCAGCAGCGCGGCGCCCGTCTTCCATACGGGGTTGATCGATTTTTCAACGCGGTAGGCCTGCACGTCATCCTGGATCCGGTCCGCCGTGCGGCGCAAGGCCAGCTCGCGCAGGGCGATCAGGTTACCCTTGCGGAAAAAATGCTGCGATGCGCGTTCGGCCTGCTGCGGCTGATACACCTTGCCCTGCTTCAGGCGGCGCAGCAGTTCATCGGCGGGGATATCGACCAGCACCACTTCATCGGCGCGGTCGAACACCGTGTCGGGCAGGGTCTCGGCCACGCGCACGCCCGTGATCCCGCCCACCACGTCGTTCAGGCTTTCCAGGTGCTGCACGTTCACGGTCGACAGCACGTCGATGCCGGCCGCCAGCAATTCCTCGACATCCTGCCAGCGCTTCGGATGGCGCGATCCGGCCACGTTCGAGTGGGCCAGTTCATCCATCAGTATCAGCGGCGGCGCGCGGCGCAGGGCCTCGTCCAGGTCGAACTCGTACAGGGTCTTGCCCCGGTACTCGATGGCTTTGAGCGGAAGCACGGGCAAGCCGTCCAGCTGGGCCGCCGTATCCTGGCGCCCATGCGTCTCCACCACGCCCACCAGCAAGTCCTGGCCGTCGGCCAGCAATTTGCGCGCGGCCGCCAGCATCGCGTAAGTCTTGCCGACGCCGGCCGAGGCGCCGAAATAGATGCGCAGCCGGCCGCGCGCGGCTTTCTGTTCCTGCGCCTGCACTTGCGCCAGCAGGGCATCAGGGTCGGGGCGTTGGCTGTCGTTGGGGAGCATGTTGTATTTTAATCTTCTTGGGCATTGTAGGTCGGATTAGCGCGTCCGAAGGGCGCGCGTAATCCGACAACATCGTTGGCCTGGCTGGGGCTATGGGTGATGTCGGCTTACGCTGCGCTAAGCCGACCTACGCCGACCTGCGCCTTATTTTGCCATTGCGTCAAGTAGGTCGGATTAGCGCGCAAGCGCTTCATCCGACGACATCATTGGCCAAGCCGTGCACGATATCGACCTGCACGCCTTTGCCAGCTTACTTTGCCATGGCATCCAACGCCAGATTCAGTTCCAGCACATTTACGCGCGGTTCGCCGAAAAAGCCGATATACGCGGTTTTCTGCACCTTGGCGATGGCGTTTTCCACCTGCGCCAGCGGCACGGCGCGCACGCGGGCCACGCGGGGCGCCTGGTACAGGGCACCCGCCAGGCTGATTTCCGGGTCCAGGCCGCTGCTCGACGCCGTCACCAGATCGACGGGGATCGGCTTGCGGTTGCCGGGATCGGCTGCCTGCAGGGCGGCGATGCGCGCCTTGACGGCGTCCACCAGGGCCGGATTGGTCGGCCCCTGGTTCGAGCCGCCCGAACCGGCGCCGTTATTGGCCATCGGCGCGGTGGCCGACGGCCGGCCCCAGAAATACTTGGGCGAGGTAAAGGACTGGCCGATCAGCATCGAGCCGACGGGCTTGCCCCCACGCTCGACGATGCTGCCGTTGACTTCATCGTTGAAGGCCAGCTGGCCGATACCGGCCGTGGCAAACGGATAGACGACGCCGCAGATCACGGTCAGCGCGGCAAACAGGACCAGGGCGGGACGGACGATAGTGCTCATGATGGTTCCTTTAGACTAAATTGAGGGCGGACAGCAGCATGTCGATCAGCTTGATCCCGATGAAGGGCAAAATAATCCCGCCCAGGCCGTAGATCAGCAGGTTGCGGCGCAACAGGCTGGCCGCGCCGATGGCCCGGTACTGCACGCCTTTCAGCGCCAGCGGAATGAGCACGACGATGATCAGGGCATTGAAGATCACGGCCGACATGATGGCCGAGGCGGGGCTGGCCAAATGCATGATGTCGAGCGCCTTCAATTGCGGATAGGTGCCCACGAAGGCGGCCGGGATGATGGCGAAGTACTTGGCGATGTCGTTCGAGATCGAGAACGTCGTCAGCGAACCGCGCGTCATCAGCATCTGCTTGCCGATTTCAACGATTTCCAGCAGCTTGGTCGGGTTCGAATCGAGGTCGACCATGTTGCCCGCCTCCTTCGCCGCCTGCGTGCCCGAGTTCATGGCCACGGCCACGTCGGCCTGGGCCAGCGCGGGCGCATCGTTGGTGCCGTCGCCCGTCATCGCCACAAGGCGGCCTTCGGACTGGTAGCTGCGAATCAGTTTGAGCTTGTCTTCCGGCGTCGCTTCGGCGAGGAAATCGTCCACGCCCGCTTCGGCGGCAATCGCGGCCGCCGTCAGCTTGTTGTCGCCCGTGATCATGACGGTCTTGATGCCCATGCGGCGCAATTCCGCGAAGCGCTCCTTGATGCCGCCCTTGACGATATCCTTCAGTTCCACGGCGCCCATGACGCGGCCGTCGTCCACCACCACCAGCGGCGTGCTGCCGCGGCGCGCGATGTCGTCGACGGCGCGTCCCACCTCGGCCGGATACGGCTGGCCCAGCGCTTCCACATACTTTTTCATGGAATCGGCCGCGCCCTTGCGCAACTGGCGCACCTGCTGTTCGCCCGGGATATCCACGCCGCTCATGCGCGTCTGCGCCGTGAACGGGACGAAGGTGGCGTGCAGGCTGGCCATCTCGCGTTCGCGGATATTGAATTTCTGCTTGGCCAGCACGACGATGCTGCGCCCTTCCGGCGTTTCATCGGCCAGCGAAGCCAGCTGCGCCGCATCGGCCAGCTGCTGTTCCGTCACGCCGGGCGCCGGCACGAAGCTCGACGCCTGGCGGTTGCCCAGGGTGATGGTGCCCGTCTTATCGAGCAGCAGCACGTCGACGTCGCCGGCCGCTTCCACGGCGCGGCCCGAGGTGGCGATCACATTGGCCTGCATCATGCGGCTCATGCCGGCCACGCCGATGGCGGACAGCAAGCCGCCAATGGTGGTCGGGATCAGGCACACGAGCAGCGCGATCAGCACGGTGATCGTCACCGGCGTGCCAGTGCCGGCCGCCGCCACGGAAAACAGCGAATACGGCAGCAGGGTCACGGTGACGATCAGGAACACGATCGACAGGGCCACCAATAAAATCGTCAGGGCGATCTCGTTCGGCGTCTTCTGGCGCTTGGCGCCTTCGACCATGGCGATCATGCGATCGATGAAGGCTTCGCCCGGGTTGACGGAAACGCGCACCAGCAGCCAGTCCGACAGCACGCGGGTGCCGCCCGTGACGGCGGAAAAGTCGCCGCCCGATTCGCGGATGACGGGCGCCGATTCGCCCGTGATGGCGCTTTCGTCGACGGAGGCCACGCCGGCCGTCACTTCGCCGTCAGCGGGAATCACGTCGCCCGCCTCGACCAGCACCGTCATGCCCTTGCGCAGGTCGGTCGCCGGCGTGGGCAGCCAGGAGGTGCCGTACTTCGGCGTCTGCATTTTCTTCGCCATCACCGTCTGCTTGAGGGCGCGCAAGGAGGCCGCCTGGGCCTTGCTGCGGCCTTCGGCCAGCGCTTCGGCGAAGTTCGCGAACAGCACGGTAAACCACAGCCATACGGCGACGGCGACGATGAAGCCGAACGGCGCTTCACCCTGGCCGTTCAGGGCCTGGATGGCCAGCAGGGTCGTGATGATGCTGCCCACGTAGACGACGAACATCACGGGGCTGCGCCACTGCGTGCGGGGGTCGAGTTTTTTGAACGCATCGACGACGGCGGGGCCGATCAGTGCGGAATCGAACAAAGTCAGGCTTGTGCGTGACATGGTAGCCTCTTATTTGATGAAAAGTTGCAGGTGTTCGACGATCGGGCCCAGGGCCAGCGCGGGAACGTAATTGAGCACGCCGACGAGCACGACGACGCCGATCAGCAGGCCGATGAACATGGGGCCGTGCGTGGGCATGGTGCCGGCGTTGGCCGACAGGCGCTGCTTGGCCGCCAGCGAACCGGCCACCGCCAGCACGGGCACGATCACGCCGAAGCGGCCGAACCACATGGCGATCGCCAGCATCACGTTGTAGAACGGCGTGTTGGCGGACAGGCCGGCAAACGCGCTGCCGTTGTTGTTGGCCGCCGACGTGAAGGCGTACAGGATCTCGGAGAAACCGTGGGCGCCCGGATTGGCCACGCCGATCTTGCCCGGTTCGACCATCACGGCGATCGCCGTGCCCGTCAACACGAGGGCGGGCGTGATCAGGATGGCCAGCGACACCATCTTCATTTCATAGGCCTGGATTTTCTTGCCCAGGTATTCAGGCGTGCGGCCTATCATCAGGCCGGCGATGAAGACGGCCAGGATGGCGAACATCAGCATGCCGTACAGGCCCGTGCCCACGCCGCCGAAGATCACTTCGCCGAACTGCATCAGCAGCAGCGGCACCATGCCGCCCAGGGGCATGTAGGAGTCGTGCATGGAATTGACGGCGCCGCACGATGCGGCCGTCGTCACCGCCGCGAACAAGGTCGAGGAGCTGATGCCGAAGCGCGTTTCCTTGCCTTCCATATTGCCGCCCGATTGCAGGCTGCTGGCCTGCTGGTCCACGCCCAGCGCCTGCAGCGCCGGATTGGCCTGCTGCTCGGCGCTCATCACGCCGGCCGTCATGACGACAAAGATCAGGGTCATCGCGGCCAGCACGGCCCAACCCTGGCGCATGTCGCCCACCATGCGGCCGAAGGTAAAGCACAGGCCGGCGGGAATGATGAAGATGGCCAGCATCTGCAGGAAGTTCGACAGCACGGTGGGGTTTTCGTACGGGTGCGAGGAATTGGCATTGAAGAAGCCGCCGCCATTCGTGCCCAGCAGCTTGATCGACTCCTGCGACGCGACGGGGCCCATGGCGATCGTCTGCGTCGTCGCCACTTGCGCTTCCATCACGGGTTTGCCGGCGGCGTCCAGCACGGGCTGGCCGTCGGCCGTCACCTTCGGCGTTTCATACGCCACGTGATCGAGCAGGGTCACTTCCTTATAGGCGGAAAAATTCTGGATCATGCCTTCGCCCATGAAGACGACGGACAGGGCCAGGGACAGCGGCAGCAGGATGTACAGGGTCGAGCGCACCAGGTCGACCCAGAAATTGCCGATCGATTTGCCCGAGCGCGAGGCGAAGCCGCGCACCAGCGCGAAGATCACGGCGATGCCGGTGGCCGCCGAAAAGAAATTCTGGCAGGCCATGCCCAGCATCTGCGTCAGATAGCTCATGGTCTGTTCGCCGCCGTAGCCCTGCCAGTTGGTATTGGCGACGAAGCTGACGGTGGTATTGAACGAGGAATCGGGGCTGACGGCGCCCAGGCCCTGGGGATTCAAGGGCAGGAAACCCTGCAGGCGCTGCAGGCCGTAGACGAAGACGGCGCCCACGGTATTGAAGACGATCAGGGCGATGGCATAGCTTTTCCAGCCCATGGCCTTGTCGGCGGGCAGGCCCGACCAGCGGTACAGCAGGTTTTCCAGTTTTTGCAGCCAGCCCAGGCCGCGAACGGGGCCATCGCCGGCCACCCTGGCCATGTACAGACCCAGCGGATAGCCGGCGGCCAGCAGCACGGCCAGGAAGGCCACCAATAACAGTATCGATTGCGTCGTCATCACAGTTCCTCCGCCTT
Source organism: Janthinobacterium agaricidamnosum (assembly GCF_003667705.1). Taxonomy (NCBI): domain Bacteria; kingdom Pseudomonadati; phylum Pseudomonadota; class Betaproteobacteria; order Burkholderiales; family Oxalobacteraceae; genus Janthinobacterium; species Janthinobacterium agaricidamnosum. Next base: position 5,109,166 of record NZ_CP033019.1, read on the forward strand.
CAGCAGCGCCACCAGCAAATACACGAGCAGGCCGGCCGAGACGACGGCGCCCAGCACATAAAACGCGTTCATTTGACGCTCCCTAATTTGTCGCAGGCGACGGCAAAGCCGGCCGCCAGGACGAAAAACACGGCAATCAAGCCGAGATATACGAGATCCATTCCCACCCTCATTCAGGTTTGTTTTGATAGTGAGCAGATTAGCCAAAAGGGTCTAAAAAATTCGTAAAGACTGGGAAGGCAGCTGTAAACAAGATGTAAAAAAGGCGGCTTTACCGCATAAAATCCATCACAATTGGCGCAAAACCACGCGCGCGGCGCACCGTTGTTGCCCTGGAGTAGCGCTATTGCTCGCCGGACAAGATAGAATGCGCGAGCGTCCGCACAAGGACGCCAAGCCTGCCGCACTGCCCTCCCCCAGTGACGCTGGACGGGATATACTGTATATTCATACAGTTATCGCCGCCGCTGTCATTGCGCCCCGCAGTGCCCTGGCCTGGCGTTCCAACCACTGTCTTTACTTAGCTTGAACACGTATGGCCACTAAAAAACCAGCATCCGACTACAGCGAATCATCCATCCGTGTCCTGAAAGGACTGGAACCCGTCAAGCAGCGCCCGGGGATGTACACCCGCACTGAAAATCCGCTGCACATCATTCAGGAAGTGATCGACAATGCCTCCGACGAGGCGCTGGGCGGTCATTGCACGCATATCGCCGTGACGCAGAACACGGATGGCAGCATCACCGTCGAAGACAATGGCCGCGGCATTCCCGTCGGCCTGCACCCGGAAGAAGGCGTGCCGACGGTGGAAATCGTGTTTACACGGCTGCACGCGGGCGGCAAGTTCGACAAGGGTTCGGGCGGCGCCTACGCGTTCTCGGGCGGCTTGCACGGCGTCGGCGTATCCGTCACCAATGCGCTGTCGACGCGCCTGGAAATCACCGTCTGGCGCAAGGAAAGCGACGGCAACGGCTTGCACCACATGGTGTTTGCCAACGGCGACGTGATCGAGCCCCTGAGTTCCCGCCCCGCCCCGCGCGACGGCAAGAAATCCGGCACGCGCGTCACGGCCTGGCCCGATGCAAAATACTTTGATTCGCCGAACATCTCGCAAACGGAACTGCAACGCCTGCTGCGCTCGAAAGCCGTGCTGCTGCCGGGCGTGACCGTCACGCTGACCAACGCGAAGACGGGCGATACGCAGACCTGGCAGTACGCGGAAGGCTTGCGCGGCTACCTGACCGAAACGCTGGCGCAGGTATCGAATGGCGAAACCCTGATTCCCCTGTTCGAAGGCGCGCAATACGCGGGCCCGGACTCGGAAGGCTTTGCCGAAGGCGAAGGCGCGGCGTGGGTGGTGGCGTGGACGGAAGAAGGCGCCATCGTGCGCGAATCGTATGTCAACCTGATTCCCACCTCGAATGGCGGCACGCACGAATCGGGCTTGCGCGACGGCCTGTTCGGCGCCGTGAAAAACTTCGTCGAGATGCACTCGCTGCTGCCCAAAGGCGTGAAACTGCTGCCGGAAGACGTGTTCGCGCGCGCATCGTTCGTGCTGTCGGCCAAGGTGCTGGACCCGCAATTCCAGGGCCAGATCAAGGAACGCCTGAACTCGCGCGACGCCGTGCGCCTCGTGTCGACCTTCACCAAGCCGCCGCTGGAACTGTGGCTGAACCAGCACGTCGACTATGGCAAGAAGCTGGCCGAGCTCGTGATCAAGCAGGCGCAGTCGCGCCAGCGTTCGCTGCAAAAAGTGGAAAAGAAAAAATCCTCGGGCGTGGCCGTGTTGCCCGGCAAGCTGACCGACTGCGAATCGTCGGACATCGCGCGCAATGAACTGTTCCTCGTCGAGGGCGACTCGGCGGGCGGTTCGGCCAAGATGGGCCGCGACAAGGAATTCCAGGCGATCCTGCCCCTGCGCGGCAAGGTCCTGAACTCGTGGGAAACGGACCGCGACCGCCTGTTCGCCAATAACGAGATCCACGACATTGCGGTCGCCATCGGCGTCGATCCGCACAGCGTGGGCGACTCGCCCGACCTGTCGGGCCTGCGCTACGGGAAGATCTGCATCCTGTCGGATGCGGACGTGGACGGCTCGCACATCCAGGTACTGCTGCTGACCCTGTTCTTCAAGCACTTCCCGGCCCTGATCAACAAGGGCCACATCTGCATCGCCCGTCCGCCTTTGTACCGCGTGGACGCGCCGGCGCGAGGCAAGAAGCCGATGCAGAAAATCTATGCGCTCGACGACGGCGAACTGCTCGCCATCGAGGACAAGCTGCGCAAGGAAGGCGTGAAACAGGGCGCCTGGTCGATCTCGCGCTTCAAGGGCCTGGGCGAAATGAACGCCGAGCAGCTGTGGGAAACGACGATGAACCCGGACACGCGCCGCCTGCTGCCCGTCACGCTCGGCGAAGTCGACCACATGGCCTCGGCCTCGCGCTTCAATATGTTGATGGGCAAGGGCGAAGCGGCCGGACGCCGCGCCTGGATCGAGGAACACGGCAATGAGGCGGAGGCGGATATCTGATGATCATCGGCATCGACCTGGGCACCACCAACAGCCTGGTCGCCATATGGCGCGACGGCAAGGCTTCCATCATCCCGAATGCGCTCGGTGAACACCTGACGCCGTCGTGCGTGAGCATCGACGACGACGGCACCGTGCTGGTGGGCCGCGCCGCGCGCGAACGGCTGCAGACGCACCCGCAGCTGACGGCGGCCGTCTTCAAGCGCTACATGGGCAGCGAAAAGAAGATCACCCTCGGCACGCAGCAATTCCGCCCGGAAGAACTGTCGTCGATGGTGCTGCGCGCGCTGAAGGAAGATGCCGAAGCCTTCCTGGGCCACAAGGTCGAGGAAGCCATCATCACCGTGCCCGCGTATTTCAGCGATGCGCAGCGCAAGGCCACGCGCATCGCCGGCCAGCTGGCGGGCCTGCGCGTGGAGCGCCTGCTCAACGAGCCGACGGCCGCCGCGCTGGCCTACGGCATCCGCGACAAGGAACAGGAAAGCAAATTTCTCGTCTTCGACCTGGGCGGCGGCACGTTCGACGTGTCGATCCTGGAACTGTTCGAAGGCGTGATGGAAGTGCGCGCCTCGGCCGGCGACAATTTTTTGGGCGGCGAAGACTTCGTCACCGTGCTGGTCGACGCTTTCATGGAAGGCAGCGGCCTGCGCGACGCCGTCGGCAGCCGCCTGCTCGACCCGCGCCAGCAGCAGCTGCTGCGCGACGAAGCCGAGCGCGTCAAGCGATTGCTGTCGGACCAGCCGTCCGTGCGCATGGCCACGCGCTACCAGGACAAGGAATACAGCTGGGAGATCGGCGAAGACAAGCTGGCGCAATTGTGCGAGCCGCTGCTGGCCCGTTTGCGCCTGCCCGTGGAACGGGCGCTGCGCGACGCCACCATCCGCGCGGCGGAATTGAATGAAGTGGTGCTGGCCGGCGGCGCCACGCGCATGCCGCTGGTACGTAAACTTGTCTCGCGCATGTTCGGCCGCTTCCCCGCCATCCACCTGGACCCGGACGAAGCCGTGGCGCTGGGCGCCGCCGTGCAGGCGGGCCTGAAGATGCGCGACGCGGCCCTCGACGAAGTGGTCATGACGGACGTGGCGCCGTATTCGCTGGGCATTTCGATTTCGCGCCAGGTCGGCGCGAACCAGTATGAGGGCGGCCATTACCTGCCCATCATCGAGCGCAACTCCGTGGTGCCCGTCTCGCGCACGGAAAACATCACCACCATCCACGACAACCAGAAGGAAATCAACGTGGCGATCTTCCAGGGCGAGTCGCGCCTGGTGGCCGACAACGTCTTCCTGGGCAAGATCAGCTTCCCGATCCCCGCCAAAAAGGCGGGCGAGATCGGCATCGACGTGCGCTTCACCTACGACGTCAGCGGCGTGCTGGAAGCGGAAGTGACGGTGCTGGCCACGCAGGAACGCCACAAGATGATCATCAGCGACAACGCGGGCGTGATGACGCCGGAACAGATCGAGCAGCGCTTTGCGGAACTGGCCGACCTGAAGATCCACCCGCGCGAGCAGATGGAAAACCGCACCCTCGTCACGCGCGCCGACCGGCTGTATGAACAGTCGCTGGGCGACGTGCGCCAGTACCTGGCGGCGCACACGGCCAACTTCCAGGCCGCGCTGGAAACGCAGGACCCGGCCACCATCCGCAAGGCGCGCCAGGCGCTCGACGAGGTGCTGCGCCAGGTCGAGAGCGAGAGCTTCCTGTAAATGGACGGTGGCATGCACAACGGCCAGCGCAGCCTGTGGGATATCCTCGGCACGGAGCCGACCGGCGACGAGCGCGCCCTCAAGCGCGCGTATGCGAAGCGCCTGAAGGTGACGCGGCCCGAAGACGATCCTGCCGCCTTCCAGGAGCTGCGCGAAGCGTATGAATACGCACTGCGCCATGCGCACCTGTTTGCTGATGAACTGCCGGAAGCGCAAGCGGCCGAAGCCGAAACGGCAGCGGCGCAAGCGCCAGAAGCGCCGCCCATGGAACCGGCCGACCTGTGGGGCGTCATCGACGAGCCCGCGCAGCAGGCACCTGCGGAACTGTGGGGCGTCATCGCCCAGGACCAGGCACCGCCGCCGGAACTATGGGGCGTGCTCGCCACCGATCCGGCGCAGGAAGCGGCCAATCTGTGGCAAGGCTGCCTGGCATGGATGCGGCACGCGGATGCGGGCGACGCGCTGGCCCGCATGCTGCAGGACGAGGCCATGCTGAACCTCGACGTGCGCGAGGAATTCGAGCTGTGCGCGCTGCGCTATTGCGCCAGCGCCGGCTATGACCTGGCGCTGCGCCACGCCCTGTTCGAGCAGCTGGGCTGGGACCACGACTTTTCCTATCTGGCGCGCAGCCATGCGGACCTGGTGCGCAGCGCCGTGCAGCGCTACCGGGCGGACCGCTCGTTCGCCCATTTCAGCGACAACCGCGACAGCTACCCCGGCCTGGACTGCATCATGTCGCAGCAGGCACCAAGCGCCTATGCGCGCCAGCTGTTCGACCAAAAATTCACGCTGCAGCTGCGCGAACTGCTGCACGCGATACGCTGGCAGCATGGCGAGATGCTGGCCTACAAGCTCGATACGGACCTGTTCGAGCAGTGGGAACACGCCGTGCATGGCAAACGCTACTTCAAGCAGACGGCGCTCGCGTCGGGCGGCCTGGGCTTCGTGCTGCACTTCATGCTCGCGGGCGTGCTCGATGCGGCCGGCTTCAAGCTCGGCGACGCGGCCGCCTATGCCAGCCTGCTCGGTTTCCAGGCGCTGGCCTTTACTCTGCTGGCCATGCATGCCTTGCGCTGGCCGGCGCCCTTGTTCGCGCGCCTGGATTCGCTGCAGGAAGCGCTGCAGGACCGCCTGCCCGTGCTGTGGCAGCGGCCCGGCTTGCGGCAGCTGGGCTGGATCGCGCCCTATCTGCTGCTGACGCTGATGCTGTTCCTGCCCGAACGCAGCGACACCGTGCGCCTCGTCACCGCGGCCGGCTTGTGCGCGTCGGCCCTGCTCGCGTATGCGATGAACCGCCAGCTGCTACATGGCATGCTGCTGCTCCTGGTTCTGGGCATGTCGCTGTTCGCCGCCATGTTCATGAGCGGCAAGGGCCAGTCGGCGCTGGCCATCGGCGACGCCATGCCGATGATGTTTTGCCTGGCTGCGCTGGCCCTGCGCAGCGCCACCGGCCTGTATGGCGATTGCGGCTGGCCGGAGGCGCTTTTGCCCCGCCTGCGCGCGGCATGGCTGATCGGCTGTGCGGGCTTGCTGTTGCAACTGTATTTGCAATTGCTGCCGGCCGCCCTCGTGGGCGCCGCGCTGTATGCCTGGTCGTGCGCCGGCCTGCTGTTTTCCCCCACCGATTTCAAATGGAAGACGATCTGGCCGGTGGTGCTGGTGCCGTCCCTCGCCAGCGTCGTGCTGGCCGGCCAGGCCCCGGCCATCCGCGCCATGCAGATGATGCACAACAGCGTGGAGCTGGCCCTGGCCGTGCTGTATTTCACCATGTGCTACATCTACAAGACCTACGGCAAATCCTTTTCCAAATCCGGGCTGTCATAATCGCCCCCATGAATTCAACCGCAACCACTTAACACCGAAACAAGCGCCATGTCCACACAAACCAATTTATTTGACGATGCCCAGCCTGAGCCGATCGAGCCGGATGAACCGGTATTCGACGGCGAAGCGCTGACCCTGTCCACCTTTGCCGAGCGCGCCTATCTCGATTACGCCATTTCCGTCGTCAAGGGCCGCGCCCTGCCCGACGTGTGCGACGGCCAGAAGCCCGTGCAGCGCCGCATCCTGTATGCGATGAATGAGCTGGGCTTGAATTCCACGGCGAAGCCGCGCAAATCGGCGGCCGTGGTCGGCGACGTGCTGGGTAAATTGCATCCGCACGGCGACCAGTCCGTGTACGACGCGCTGGTGCGCATGGCGCAGGATTTCTCCCTGCGCTACCCGCTGATCGACGGCCAGGGCAACTTCGGCTCGCGCGACGGCGACGGCGCCGCGGCCATGCGTTACACGGAAGCGCGTCTGACGCCGATCGCCAAGCTGCTGATGGATGAAATCGGCATGGGTACGGTGGACTTCCAGCCCAACTACGACGGTTCGACGGAAGAACCGAAGCTGCTGCCGGCGCGCCTGCCGATGGTGCTGCTCAATGGCGCCTCCGGCATCGCCGTGGGCCTGGCGACGGAAATCCCGTCGCACAACCTGGCCGAAGTGGCGAAAGCGGCCGTCGCCATGATCCGCGATCCGAAGATGACGCACGCCGAGCTGATGGCCATCATGCCCGGCCCCGACTTCCCCGGCGGCGGCCAGATCATCACGCCGCCCTCGCAGATCGCCGACATGTACGCGAGCGGCCGCGGCAGCATGAAGGTGCGCGCGCGCTGGAAGATCGAGGAACTGGCGCGCGGCCAGTGGCAAGCCGTCGTGACGGAACTGCCGCCGGGCACCTCCTCGCAAAAGGTGCTGGAAGAAATCGAGGAACTGACCAATCCGAAGATCAAGCTGGGCAAGAAGGCGCTGTCGCCGGACCAGGTGGCCCTGAAGGCGCTGATCCTCAATTCGCTCGACACCATCCGCGACGAATCGGGCCGCGCCGCGCCCGTGCGCCTCGTGTTCGAGCCGAAGTCGAAAAACCAGGACCAGACGGAATTCATGCTGATGCTGCTGGCGCATACGTCGCTGGAATCGTCGACCTCAATCAACCTGGTGATGATAGGCGGCGATGGTCGTCCGCGCCAGAAAGGCCTGGGCGACATCCTGCGCGAGTGGATCGATTTCCGCTTCGAAACCGTCACGCGCCGCACCGGCTACAAACTGGGCAAGGTCAAGGACCGCATCCATATCCTGGAAGGACGCGAAGCGATCCTGCTCAATATCGACAAGGTGATCCAGATCATCCGCAATTCGGATGAGCCGAAAGCGGCCCTGATCGAGGCGTTCAAGCTGTCCGAGCGCCAGGCCGACGATATCCTGGAAATCCGTTTGCGCCAGCTGGCGCGCCTGGAAACGATCAAGATCCAGCAGGAACTGGCCGAGCTGCGCAAGGAAGAAAAGTCGCTGCAGGACCTGCTCGACAACCCGGGCTCGATGAAGCGCGCCATCATCCGCGAGATCGAAGCGGACGCCAAGCAGTTCGGCGACGCGCGCCGTACCCTGATCGAGGAAGCGCAGAAAGCCGTGGCCGAACAGAAGGTGGTCGATGAGCCGGTCACCGTCATCATCTCGGAAAAAGGCTGGGTGCGCGCGCGTACCGGCATCGGCCACGATGCGGCGCAGTTCACGTTCAAGGCGGGCGACAGCCTGCATGGCGCCTTCGAGTGCCGCACGGTCGACACCCTGCTGGGCTTTGGCAACAACGGCAAGATCTACTCGGTGCCCGTCTCGGCGCTGCCCAACGCGCGCGGCGACGGCGTGCCGATCACGACCTTGTGCGACCTGAGCGGCGGCACGCCGGGCAACGCCGTGCGCATCCTGCACTACTTTGCGGGCCATGGCGCCACCAATTTGCTGCTGGCGTCGAGCGCCGGCTACGGCTTCATCGCCAAGGCGGGCGACATGACGAGCCGCCTGAAAGGCGGCAAGGCATTCATCACCCTGGACGATGGCGACGTGCCTTTGGCGCCGAAAGTCATCCCCGAGGCAGCCAGCGCCCTGGCCTGTTTGACGGAAGGCGCGCGCCTGCTGGTGTTCGGCCTCGATGAAATGAAAACCCTGTCCAAGGGCGGCACCGGCGTCAAGCTGATCGACCTCGATGCCAAGGACAAGCTGCTGGCCGTGCAGCCGATCACGCAGCGCGGCGTGGTGGTCTCGGGCATCGGCCGGGCCTCGAAACCGCAGGATGCGTCGCTGGGCGCCACGGCCCTGGCCGAGCACTTCGGCAAGCGCGCCAAGAAGGGCAAGGCGCTGGCGGCCAAGCTGAAGCCTGTCTCGATGGCAGCCATCGGCTGAGCGCCACCCAGCCACACAAAAAGACAGGTACGCCTGTCTTTTTTTTCGTTCATCGCATCTGGCAGCAGAGAAAATAATTTTACAGATAGGCGCCGTGCTCCCGTTATCCCTGCAGGCATGCCACCGGCATGCCGCTTACGGACAGGAGAGCAAGGATGACACACAACGTTTCAGGCAGGCTGCCATGCAGCGCCTGACGCCGGCAGAACGGCTGGTGGCGGCCAAGGCGGCCGAAGGCTTGCCGTATAAAAGCATCGCCAGGGAACTGGGCAAGTCGCCGGCCACCGTGCGCAACCAGCTGCATGCGATTTACCAGAAACTGGGCGTGGGCAACCGCACGGCGCTCGCGCACAAGTTGCGCGGCCAGCCTTAACGCCGCGCCAGGCGCAGCACGTCGGGCGTCGCTTCGACGATGTCGATCACGTCCTGCGCCCCGCCAGCATCACTCAGGGCATAGCGGCCCATGCCCAGGGGCACCAGCCGGGTAACGGGGCCGGCGCGGGGACGGTCGTCGGGGCCGGGCGCCATGGACGTCAATGTCGCCGCCCCTTGCGCCATGGCGCCGGCGGACGGGCCAAACTCCAGCACCTTGCGTCCCTTGCGGCTGGGAGGAAAGGCGAAGGTGGCCGTGGGCCGGTACACCTCGATACCGTCTGCATCCTCCTCGAAGGAATGCGTCCAGTTGCCGCTGGGCAAAGCCGTTGTCATACCGTGCATGCCGCCTCCCGTTTCACGCATTGACGCATTGACGTCAGAAACACGATACCACGCCGCCCAGGCTTTCATAGCCGCTCACGGAAGGCGACCAGGCCGTACCGTTCCAGGCCTTGTGGAACAGGGCGCCATTCGTGCCCGTGACAAACACGTCGAGGCGGTTCGCCGCCCAGGCCGTGGCGCGCGGGCGCGAAGTGCACACGCCGCCCAGGCTTTCAAAGCCCGTCAGCGACGGCGTCCAGGCGCTGCCGTTCCACGCCTTGTGGTACAGGGCGCTATCGGTGCCGATGACGAACAGGTCGAGCCGGTTGGGCGCCCACGACACGGCTTCCACCTCGCCCACGCAAATGCCGCCCAGCCGTTCGAAGCCGTCGTTGGAAGGCCCCCATTTCGCGCCGTCCCACCACTTGTGGTACAGCGCGCCATCGGTGCCCGTAACAAAGACGTCGAGCCGGTTCGGTCCCCACGCCACCGCCTTCGGCGACGAGGTGCAAATGCCGCCCAGGCGCTCGTAGCCCGTCAGCGACGGTCCCCAGGCCGTGCCGTCCCACCACTTGTGGTACAGCGCCCGGTCCGTGCCGATGACGAAGACGTCGAGGCGGTTCGGCCCCCACGCCACGGCTTCCGGCTGACCCAGGCAGATGCCGCCCATGGCTTCGTAGCCGGTCAGCGACGGCCCCCAGGCGGCCCCGTTCCACCACTTGTGATACAGGCCGCGGTCCGTGCCGACGACAAACACGTCGAGGCGGTTCGGCCCCCAGGCCACGGCGCGCGGGTCGCCCACGCACAGCCCGCCCATCGCTTCGTAACCGGTCAGGGACGGGCCCCAGGCCGTGCCGTTCCACCATTTGTGGAACAAGCCGCTGTCGGTGCCCGTGACGAACACGTCGAGCCGGTTCGGCGCCCACGACACCACCTGCGGCGCACTGGTGCAAATGCCGCCCTGCCCTTCATAGCCGGTGACGGACGGCGCCCAGGCCGTGCCGTTCCAGGCCTTGTGGTACAGCGCGCGATCGGTGCCCAGCACGAAGACGTCGAGGCGGTTCGCGCCCCAGGCCACGACGGGTGAGGAACTCTGGCGCGGCGTGGCGCCCGTGCCACCCGTCCCCGTGCCGATGCTGGCGCGCGGACCGTCGAGACAGGCCTGCATGCGCGCCACCTGGCCCGCCGTGAACATGAACATGGCGGGATCGTCGACGTAATCCATGTAGTTCATGAACATGTCGCCATTCGGCCCGTTGCTGCAGGAAATGTGGGGGAACGAAGGCTGGCCCGTGTTCGGTCCGCCCTGGTTCGGCGTGTCGGCCACGTTGTCCGTGCCCGAGCAGCCGGTGCCGTCGTCGCCCCAGATATGGTTCAGGTTAAGCCAGTGGCCGATTTCATGCGTGGCCGTGCGCCCCAGGTGGAACGGCGGCGCCGCCGTTCCCGTCGTGCCGAAGGCCGATTGCAGGATCACCACGCCGTCGGTGGCGGCCGGGCCGCCGGGAAATTGCGCGTAGCCGAGCAAGCCGCCGCCCAGCTGGCACACCCAGATATTCAGGTAGCTGTCGGCCGGCCAGGCATCCATGCCGCCCGTCGCCTGCGATTTGACGGCATCGTCGGCGCCAAACGAGGCCACGGTCGTCTGGCGCCGCTCGATGCCGCTGGTGGCCGCGCCATGCGGATCGATGGTGGCCAGCGCGAACTCCACGCGCGCATCGGCCGTCAGCGGCAGGAACGGCGCCGGCGTGCTGTTCACATCGGGATTGACGCGCCGGAAATCACGGTTCAGTACGTCGATCTGACTGGCGATCTGCGCATCCGAAATATTCTGCGCGGCCGTATTCCACACCACGTGCACGACCACCGGTATCTGCGTCACGCCGGAACGTCCGGCGCTGCTGCCGGCGCCCTCGTACATGCCAGCCTGGTTTTCAATATCGGCGCGGATGTTCGCATAGGAGGGGTCCTCCGTCAGCAGGCGGCGATGCACGTCCATCGTGGCGCAGGTGCGCACCTGCGGCGTACTGCCGCCCTGGCCGCCGCCGTCGCCGCCCATGCCGCCTCCACCGCCCCCGCCATCGCGGTCGCCCCCCATGCCGCCGCCATCGCCCACGTGCATGCAACTGGCGCCGGCCATGCCCTGCGATGCCTGCTGCATGCCGCCGCCCGGCATGTCGCCGCCGTTCGCCGCGGCCGCGCCCTGCGCGAGCGCCGCCTGGTCCGCGTACGACATACCCAGGCGCGGCCCCGGCATGGCGTCGGCGCCCGCCGCATCAGTACCGGCATGCACGTCGCCCTCGACCGGCATGGACTGCATGGACTGCATGGCCGGCGCGCCTTCGGCCGAACCGGTGGCCGGTAATTTTTTCGTTTTAGCGGTGCTCATGGTGCCTCCTTCGTCTGTTTGCCAATTCACTATGGCACGGCGAAAAGAGGAGCATTTGTGCCAGATCAAGACTGGCAAGCGGTGCCCGAAAAAAGTGGCAGACGAAAAAAAAGACAGCCGAAGCTGTCTTTTTGGCTTGCGGGCCGTGGCCCGCAAACGGGGAATTACTTGGCGGCGGCGGCCTTGACTTCAGCGTCGGCTTTGGCTTTGGCTTCTTCCGTCTTGGTGGCGGCGAGGGCTTTGTCGGCATTCGCTTCCACTTTTTCCTTGGCGACCTTGGCGTTCGCTTTTACGGCAGCCTTGGTGGCTTTCGCATCGGCCTTGGCATCGGTTTTGTCTGCCTTGGCTTCCGCTTTCAGCTTGTCTTCCGCATCGGCGTTGACGACTTTGTCATGGGCCTTGGCTTTGGTTTTGTTCGCCTTGTGATGGGCGTCAGCTTTCTTTTCGTCAGCCTTCATCTCGGCCTTGGCGACATTGGCGTCAGCCTTGGCATCGACTTTGGCTTCCGAAGCGGCAGCCTTGTTGACGTCTTTTTGCGCGGAAGCCTGGGCTTTCACGACAGCTTCCGTGGCCGGCGCGGTTTGAGCGAAGGCGGCGGTAGCAAACAGGGTAGCGATCAGTGCGGCGAGTAATTTGTTCATGATGAGACCTTTCAATATGGTTTAATTTTATTCTTACTAAAGGCGGGCAAAATGTTCAAAATTTGCCAGGCATCGCGCTGTTTCTTGATGTAGCGCAATGGCATGACTTCATAGTAAAGATAACTGGCAAACCACACAGTGCGGTAGCGCACTCAACGAGAAATATATGCAAATCGGCAAATTTCCCATCGAGCGCGGCCTGACGCTTCAGATCCTCATGCGCCCACGGCCAGCGCCGCGTGGCGCGCCGCCACCCACTCCTCGTTGGCCGGCTCCACGCCCACCACGATGCGGCTGGCGTCGGTGGAGATACGGCTGGCGTTGCGCGCATTGGCCTGCGCATCGAGCACGGGGCCGATAAAACCGAGCTCGGCGCAGATGCGCTGGCGCAATTCGGCGCTGTGTTCGCCGATACCGGCCGTAAACACCAGCATGTCCAGTCCCCCCAGCACGGCCGTCAGGGCGCCGATCTCGCGCACGATGCGGCGGATATATAAAGCCAGCGCGGCGCGGATGCGTTCGCCCGTCGCATCCTGCCGGTCCTGCTGCGCCAGCAAGACCGGCGGGTCGGCCGACACGCCGGACACGCCCAGCAAGCCCGACTCGTGGTACAGCACATGCGCCACTTTTTCCAGCGACAGCTTTTCGATTTCCATCAGGTAGATCACGGCGCCAGGATCGAGCGAACCGCAGCGCGTGCCCATCATCAGGCCGTCGAGCGCGGAAAAGCCCATGGTGGTGGCCACGCTGTGCAAATTGTCCATGGCGCACAGGCTGGCGCCGCTGCCCAGGTGGGCCACGATGACCTTGCCGCGCGCGACAGGGCCGAAACGCTGTTCCAGCACCAGCGACTGGTATTCGTAGGACAGGCCGTGGAAACCATAGCGGCGCAAGCCCCGCTCCCACGCATCGTAAGGCAGGGCCAGCATCTGCTCGACCTGCGGCACCGTGTGGTGGAAGGCCGTGTCGAAGCACGCCACCTGGGCGATGTCGGGCCGCGATGTGAGCAGCACCTCGATCGCCTCGAGCGCGAACGGCTGGTGCAGGGGCGCCAGCGGCACATAGCTTTTCAGGTCCGCCAATACCTTGAAATCGATGCGCACGGGGGCGAAGTACTTGCTGCCGCCATGCACCACGCGGTGCGCCACGGCGCGCAGCGCACGCCCGTCCAGCTGCGCCACCACTTGCGCGCGGATGTATTCGAGCGCCGCGTGATGCGGCTGCTCCGGGTCCAGTCGCAAGGCGACCGCCGGCAGGCCGCCGGCGCGGTAGGTGGCGCTTTCGCGGCCGATGCCTTCGACCTTGCCGCTCCATTGCGCCTGCTGCGGCAGCACGCCGTCCGCCTGTTCGAACAGGGCGAACTTGATGCTCGACGAGCCGCAATTGAGCACCAGGATCAAGGCACCGTCGGCGTGGGTGATTGGCGCGTTCATGGCGGCGTGCTCCGGTAATGGTTAGCCAGCATCACGGCGATGGCGCACGAGGCGATGCGGCTGGCGCGCGAATCGGCGCGGCTGGTGAGGATGACGGGGATCTTCGCGCCCAGCACGATGCCGGCGCTGTCCGCGTCGCCCATGTACTCGAGCTGCTTGGCGAGCATGTTGCCGCTTTCCAGGTCTGGCACCAGCAGGATGTCGGCGCGGCCCGCCACTTCCGAGACGATGCCCTTGACGGTGGCGGCGGCGATCGACACGGCGTTATCAAAAGCCAGCGGGCCGTCGAGGATCGCGCCCGTGATCTGTCCGCGGTCGGCCATCTTGCACAGGGCGGCCGCGTCCAAAGTCGCCGGCATGTCCGCGTTCACCGTTTCCACGGCGGCCAGGATGGCCACGCGCGGGCAGGCCACGCCGATCACGTGCGCCAGGTCGATGGCGTTGCGCACGATGTCGGCCTTCATGGCCAGGTTGGGCGCGATATTGATGGCGGCATCCGTGATGATGAAAGGGCGCGGATAGGCGGGCGTCTGCATCAGGAAGCAGTGGCTGATGCGGCGCTTGGTGCGCAGGCCGGCGCTGGCCGACAGCACGGCCGACATCAGTTCGTCCGTATGCAGGCTGCCCTTCATCAGCGCCTCGACTTCGCCCTTGCCCGCCAGTTCGGCGCCGCGCGCGGCGGCAGCATGGCTATGCTCGACGTCCTCGATGGCGATGCCGGCCAGGCTCAGGCCCGCCTCCAGCGCCACCGCTTCCAGGCGCGCGCGCGGCGCCACCAGCACGGGCGTGATCAGGCCGGCCGCATGCGCGTCCAGCGCGCCAGACAGACTCAGTTCATCGCAGGGGTGGATCACGGCGACCCGGATCGGCCCCAGCGTACGTGCGTGCTCGAGCAGGCGCCGCGTGCCGTCGCCGTTATGCAGGCGCACTTCGGGCAAGGTGGCGCGCGCCCGCTCGATCTGCTCGGCCGGCGCGATCACCTGCGCCTCGCCGTCGAGCACCACGGCGCCATGCTGGTTGACGCAGCGGCAAGCCAGGGTCACGTGGCGGCTGCGCGGCTCGCGCGCCGTGACGGTAACGCTGATGGCCAAGGTATCGCCCACGCGCACGGGTTGCAAAAAACGCAGGGTCTGGCCCGTGTAGACGGTGCCGGCGCCGGGCAGGCGCGTGCCCAGCACGGCGGATATGAGGGAAGCGCCCCACATGCCGTGCGCGATCACGCCCTGGTAACGGGTGGCGGCGGCAAATTCCGTATCGAGGTGCTGCGGGTTGTCATCGCCCGACATCACTGCGAACAGGGCGATATCGTCCATGCTCAGGGTGCGCGTGATGCTGGCGGTATCGCCGATGGCGATCTGGTCGAAGGTGCGGTTACGCACGATATGCAGATCATCGTCTTGGGTAGTAGTCATCGTGGTCTTCTAGGCAGAGGTAATATGTTTGGCCGGTTTGGCTTTGGGTCCGGCATGGGATGCGCGCGCGTCCGGCGGCAGCGCCTGCGCCTGCTGCTTGACTGCGCGGTCGAAGACGTCCAGCATCTGCTGCAGGCTTGCTTCCTCGTCCGGCGTCGGCGGCTCGGGCACCTGCAGCACCTGCTGCAGCCATTCGGCCAGCGCGCCGATGTCGTCCGGATCGGCGCGCGACAGCAAGGCCGGCAAGGCGGCGATGGCGGCATCGAAATCATGCAGCATCAGGCGCGCCTGCTGGCGCACGATGCCGCGGAATTCCTCCATGCTGACCTCCTGCCGGTATTGCGGCTTGATCAATTTGAGGGCCAGGTTGACCCTGCGCTCGTCGGCGATCATGCGGAAGCGGTAGATGTAGAACAGCGCGCGCACGGCCGCTTCCACCAGGCCGCCGCGCTGCATGTCCTCGTCCATCTTGCGCGTTTCGCAGCGCACGTATTCGCAATGCTCGGGCGAGATGCCGGGATGGGGGCGCGGCGGCGCAGCATCGCCGATGGACTGTCCCGTCAGCGCCTGCACCAGGGGCGAGCCGTACACCAGGTCGAAGGTGGTTTCCTGCACAGTATCGCGCCAGTCGCGCCAGCCGTTCAAACCGGCCGTGATGGCGCCGGAGACGGCTTCCTGCATGGCCAGCAGCGGGTTGTCGGGCGATACCGGCTGGCGGTGGGCGCGCACTTTTTCCGCCTCCTTGGCCACCAGCCTGGCCAGCGGATTGTGGTCGGTCCAGCGCTCGTACGACACGCGCAGCGGATGCGCAAGCTGCAGGAAGCGCGCGGTCTGCGGCGTGACCATGGCGCGCACCCACGGCTGCGCGAACGTGCGGTACAGGGCCAGGTTGACCTCGGATACGCGCGCGGCGGCGGCGAACTTGCGGTCGTTTTCCACGCTCGGCTGCACGATGGCGCGCACGTCCTCGATGCCGCGGTGCTCGACCTGCAGCACATAATCGCCGCTGGCCAGGTCGGCATTCGGCGTGTCGGGCGTCTTGTCGACGATCCGCGCTTCGTAGATACCGGCCGGCAGCAGGTTGATCAGGTCGATATTGCTGGCGAATTTCTGGTGTTCCTTGTGCCCCACCTTGGCCGAGACGAAGATGCCCAGGTGGCCGATGCTGTCATGCACGGCATAGACGATGGTCTGATCGTGCATCAGCACATCCTTGTCGTCGCGGTACAGGTCCGTGATCCAGCCCAACGCCTGCGGCGGCGGCGTGATGTTGTCGCCATTCGAGCAGAACACAACGATGGGCGAACGGATATTGCGCAAGTCCAGGCGCACGCCGTCGGAGGTGATCAATTCGGCCGTGGCCAGGCGGTTGCCGATGAACAGATTGTCGACGATGTACTGCATCTCGACGTCGTTGAGGAACACATGGCCGCCCCAGTATTTTTCAAATTCCAGGTAGCGGGGCGCTTCCGTATCGATGTTCGCGTACAGGTTGTACTGCTTGCTCCACAGCGTGTTGGCCGGGTTGAGCTTTTCGAAATTCTGCACCAGGCTGGCGCCGTCGAAACGGCCGTTGCCCAGGTCGCCCGCCAGCGCCGTGGCCCAGCTGCCGCCCATCAGGCCGCCAGCGTAGCGCATCGGATTGCGGCCATGCCAGCCGGCCCAGTAGGACACGGGCGCGCCGGCCACGATGATGGGGCCGAACAATTCCGGGCGCATGGCCGCCGTCATGAGGATTTGCCAGCCCGCCTGGCAATTGCCGATGACGACGGGCTTGCCTTCGCTGAGCGGATGCAGGGCGATGACTTTTTCCAGGAAGGCCGCCTCCGCATGCATCACGTCTTCCACCGTCTGTCCCGGCACGGGATCGGGCAGGAAGCCGATGAAGTAGCACGGATGGCCGGCGCGCAGGGCCACGCCGATCTCGCTCTCCGCCTTGAAGCCGCCGATGCCGGGACCGTGGCCGGCGCGCGGATCGACGACAACAAACGGGCGCTTCGATGGATCGGGTTCCGGCGCATCGGGCGTCAAAATGCGCGCCAGGCCATAGTTGACGGGGCGCGCCAGCTCCAGGCCCGACATCACCAGTTCGGCCGGGAAATCGAGCACGTTCGGCACTTCCTCGGCCAGGTGCTCCTGGTACTGGTTGCCGCGCCGGCGCATCACGTCCGCGTACAGCACGATGCGCTGCCACGAGTCGCGCGCATAATCGCCCAGCATGCCCAGGGACGGCAAGCCGCCGGTGGAGAAAAATGGTGCAGCTTCGGTTGTCATGGCTATCCTTTTCATGCAAAAAACGCCGGACCATTCCGGCGCGGGGGCTACGCCATCTGGCTGATGGTCTTGCGAAAACGCGCCAGCGCGAAGGTAAACAGGGCCGTGCCGATGGCCAGCAAGGCCAGGAACGGTTTCCACACTACGTCGATGCCGGCGCCCCGGTACAGGATCGCCTGGCTCAATTCGACGAAATGCGTGGTCGGGGCGATCAGCATGATGTTCTGCACCAGCTCGGGCATGCTTTCGCGCGGCGTGCTGCCGCCCGAGAGCATCTGCAGCGGCAGCAGCACGAGGATCAGCAGCATGCCGAACTGCGGCATGCTGCGCGCCACGGTGGCCAGAAAAATGCCCATCGAGGTGGTGGCAAACAGGTGCAGGGCCGCGCCGCACAGGAACAGCGCGATCGAGCCTTCGATCGGCACGTGCAGCATGCCGCGCACCACCAGGTTCAGCGACAGGGCGGCGGCCAGCAGCACCACCAGGCCCATCGACCAGACCTTGCCCAGCATGATCTCGGCCGGCGTCACGGGCATCACCAGCAAGTGCTCGATGGTGCCATGTTCGCGCTCGCGTATCAGGGCCGCGCCCGTGAGGATGATCGACAGCATCGTCACCTGGTTGATCAGTTCCATCAGCGAGCCAAACCACGCCTGGCTCAGCGAGGGATTGAAGCGCGCGCGCATCACCAGCTCCACGGGCGAGACGGTCGCGCCCCGGTAGCGCTTGGCGAATTCGGCTATTTCGCCGGCGACGATCTGCTGGATGTAGCCGCTGCCGCTGAAGGCCTGGCTCATGCGCGTGGCGTCCACGTTCAGCTGCAATTCCGCCTGGCGCCCGCCCAGCACGTCGGCCTGCAGCTTGGGCGGGATCGTCAGCACGAAGGTGTACCGGCCCGCATCGAGACCCGCATCGACCTGGCTCTGGTTGATCATGGCCGGCGGCGTGAACTGGGGCGGGAAGAAGGCCGAGGCGATGCGCGCGGACAGCGGCGAGCCATCCTCGTCGACGATGGCGATCGAGGCCATGTGCAGGGTTTCCGGCTTGGCCGTGGCGGCCACGTAGATGGCCAGGGTGAACGTGTAGAGGATCAGGATCAGCATCATCGGATCGCGGATCAGGCTCCAGATTTCCTTCACGCCCAGGCGGTAGATGTTTTCAAGATGGCGCATGTCAGCTCTCCTGTTTCTTCAGCAGCGCCACCGTCACGCCGAGGATCACGGGAATGGCGACGAGCAGGGGCCAGAACGAGGCGTGCAGGTCGCCGAAGCCCAGCGCCTTGTTGAATACGCCGCGGCTGATATTGAGCATGTGCGTGGCCGGGTACATCAGGCCGATGGCCTTGCCCACGCCTTCCATCGACGAGACGGGATTGAGCAGGCCGGAAAACTGGATGGCAGGGATCATGGTGCCGATCATGGTCACGAACAGGGCCGCGATCTGGCTGCGCGTAAAGGTCGAGGCGAACAGGCCGATGCCCGTGGCGCAGATATTGAAGATGAAGGTGGCGCCGATCAGGGTCGGCAAGCTGCCCTTGATCGGCACGCCGAAGGCGGTGACCGCCAGCAAGGCCATGAGGACGAAGTTGAACATGGCCAGCACGACGTAGGGCACCTGCTTGCCGAGCAAAAATTCCAGGCGCGTGACGGGCGTCACGTACAGGTTGATGATGGAGCCGAGTTCCTTTTCGCGCACCACGGACAGCGCCGCCAGCATGGCCGGCAGCATCAGCAGCAGCAGGGGAATCACGGCCGGCACCATGGCGGGCAGGCTTTTCACGTCCGGGTTGTAGCGGTAGCGCGTCTGGATGGCGACGGGGTTGCTCATCGTGATGCCATAGCGGTGCAAGGCCTGGTCGGCCAGCCACAGCTGATGCATGCCCTGCACATAGCCCTGCACGGTTTCGGCGCGCATCGGCATGGCGCCGTCGATCCACGCGCCCACCTGCGCCGGCGCGCCGCGCTGCACGTCGCGCGCGAAGCCGGGCGGGATCTCGATGGCCAGCGACAGTTCGCCGCTGCGCATGCGCTTGTCGATATCGGCATAGTCGCGCAACGGCGGGCGCTCGACGAAGTAGCGCGAGCCGGCCAGGTTGTTCGTGTAATTCTGGCTCAGGGTCGTCTGGTCGTGGTCGAGCACCGCATAGCTCAAGTCTTCGACGTCCAGACTGATGCCGAAGCCGATGACGAACAGCAGCAGCACGGAGCCGCCCAGCGCCAGGGTCAGGCGCACGGGGTCGCGGCGCAATTCCAGCGCCTCGCGCCACATGTAGCTGAGCATGCGGCCCAGGCTGAAACGGCTGCGCCGGTGCTGCGGCGCCGGTGCCGTTTCCTGCGGCACGGATGCCGGCGTTTCCTGCACTGTTGCCGCTGCCGTACCGCCGCCCGCCTCTTCCAGGTAGGCGATGAAGGCCGCCTCCAGCGACGGCGCGCCCTTCTTGCGCACCAGTTCGGCCGGCGCATCGCTGACCAGCACTTTACCCGCGTGCATCAGCGAGATGCGGTCGCAGCGCTCGGCCTCGTTCATGAAGTGGGTGGAAATGAAGATGGTGACGCGGTCGCGCCGCGCCAGCTCGATCATCAGGCGCCAGAAATTGTCGCGTGCGATGGGGTCGACGCCGGACGTCGGTTCGTCGAGGATCAGCATTTCCGGCTTGTGCACCATGGCCACGGCCAGCGACAGCCGCTGGCGTATGCCCAGCGGCAGGCTGTCGGGCAAGTCGTCCATCACGGCGCGCAAGTCGAAGCGCTGCGCCATTTCGTCGATCCTCGCCGGGATCTCGCCCTCCGGCACGTGGAACAGGCGCGCGTGCAGCACCAGGTTCTGGCGCACCGTCAGTTCGCTGTACAGGGAAAACGCCTGCGACATGTAGCCGACCCTGCGGCGCGTGTCGATGTCGTTGGAATCGACTTCCTTGCCGAACAGCCAGGCCTTGCCTTCCGTGGCCGGCAGCAGACCCGTGAGCATCTTCATGGTGGTCGACTTGCCGCAGCCGTTCGAACCGAGAAAACCGAAGATCTCGCCGCGGCCGATGCGGAAATTCACATGGTCGACGGCGGTAAAATCGCCGAAGCGCATGGTCAGGTCTTTGGCCTCGATGGCGACGTCCTGCGCGCTGGCGGCGTCCAGCGGCGTGATCACGACGGGCTGGTGGCCGGCGCGCTTGGCTTCGGGCAGCAGTTTGATGAAGGCCGCTTCCAGATTGCCGCTTTCTGTGCGCGCCAGCAGTTCGGCCGGCGTGCCCGTATCGAGCACCTTGCCGTCATCCATGGCGACTAACCAGTCGAAGCGCTGCGCCTCGTCCATGTAGGCGGTGGCCACCATCACGCTCATTTGCGGGCGCTGCACGCGGATGCCGGCGATCAGGTCCCAGAACTGGGCGCGCGCCAGCGGATCGACGCCGGTGGTCGGCTCATCGAGAATGAGCAGGTCGGGATCGTGGATCAGGGCGCAGCACAGGCCCAGCTTCTGCTTCATGCCGCCCGACAGCTTGCCCGCCGGGCGCGCGAGGAAGGGCTGCAAGCCCGTGCTGCGGGTCAGCTGGTCGATGCGGCGGCGGCGCTCGGCCGCGTCATGGCCGAACAGGCGCGCGAAAAACTGCAGGTTTTCCTCGACCGACAGGGTCGGATACAGATTCTTGCCCAGGCCTTGCGGCATGTAGGCGATGCGCGGGCAGACGTCGTCGCGGTGGCGCGCATCGCGCATGTCGCCGCCCAGCGCCATCACGCTGCCATGCTGCACGGCGCGTGCGCCGGCCACCAGCGACAGCAGGCTCGATTTGCCCACGCCATCGGGGCCGATCAGTCCCACCATGCGGCCGGCCGGCACGTCGAGGTCGATGCCGTCGAGCGCCACCGTCTTGCCGTAATGCTGGCTGACGCCCTTGATGCTGACGACAAAGGAAGTCACGTCCATGCTCACTGCGGAACCTTCGCCGTCAGTTCAGCGGGCCAGGGCTGCTTCGCATCGAGGCGCACCCAGGCCACGCCGGGCAAACCCACTTTGACCAGGGCCAGGTGCTTTTGCAGCAGCTCGCGGCTGATCTGCGCCTTCACGCGGAACATCAGTTTTTGGCGCTCGCTGGCCGTTTCCACCGTCTTCGGCGTGAACTGCGCGCTGGCGGCGACAAACGAAATCGTGGCGGGAATCACGTAATTGGGCGCCGCGTCGAGGATGAGGCGCACTTCGCCGCCCAGCGCCACCTTGCCGGCCGCCGTCTCGGGCAGGAAGAAGGTCATGTAGACGTCCGACAGGTCGACCAGGTTGAGCACCTTGCCGCCGCCGGCCAATACTTCGCCCTGCTGCGCCACCAGGTATTGCACGCGGCCGTCGCGCGGCGCCGTCAGCTGGCCATCGGCCAGGTCGGAATCGATGCGCGCCGTGGTCGCCTCGGCGGCCACGACGGCGGAACGCGAACCGACCACCTGCGCTTTTGCCGCATCGATGGCCGCCTGCGCCGCCGTCACCTGCGCCTTGGCCGCATTCAGGGCGGCGGCCACGCTGCGCACGCGGGCGCGGTCGTCGTCGAGTTCCTGCACCGAGGAAGCGCCTTCCTTCGACAGGGTTTCGGAACGGGCCAGGCGGCGCCTGGCCGCATCGAGTTCGCTTTCGCGCTGCGCCACCATGGCCAGCGCGGCCGCCTTGTCGCTTTCGCGCACGGCCACCTGCGCCTGCGCGCCGACCACGGCATCGGACGCCTGCTGCTGGCGCGCGCGCGCCTCGTCGCGCTGGGCCGTCAGCGAGTCGACCTGCATGGTGGCCAGCGGCTGGCCCGCCTTGACGAAGTCGCCCTCGCGCACGAGGATCTCCTTGACCCGGCCGGCCAGCTTGGTGGCGACGTCGACTTCCGTCGCTTCGATGCGGCCATTGCCGCTGACAAAACCTTCGCCAGGGCCCGTGGGGCGCATTTTTTGCCAGGCCACGTAGCCCAGCACGAGCACGGCCACGACCAGCGCCGCGGGGATGAGTTTTTTCTTCAGTTGAGCATTCATGGTATCGGGGCGATCAAATTAGTGAGTGGAAGCGGCGGCGGGTGCGGGTGCGCCGCCGCCCAGGGCCGCGTACAGGCTGACCTGGCTGGACAGCAGCGCGCGGCGCGTCTGCACCAGCTGCTGCTCGACCGTCAGCAGGTCGCGCTGCGCATCGAGCACTTCCAGGTAGGGCGCGGCGCCATTGTCGTAGCGCAGCTTGGCCAGGCGCGCGCGTTCGCTCTGCGCGGCCAAGGTGGTCTTGCCGATATCGACCTGCAGCGCCAGCCAGCGCCGGTTCGACAGCGCGTCGGCCACTTCGCGGAAGGCGCCCTGCACGCTCTTTTCATAATTGGCCACGGCCACGTCGCGGCGTACCTCGGCCAGGTCCATATTGGCGCGGATGCGGCCCGCGTCAAAAATCGGCAGTACCAGGCGCGGCGCGAAATTCCAGGCCCCGCTGCCCGAGTCGAACAAGCCGCTCAATTCCGCGCTGGCCGTGCCATAAGCCGCCGTCAGCGAAATGGTGGGGAAGAAGGCGGCGCGCGCGGCGCCGATATTGGCTTGCGCGGCGCGCAGCTGGTGCTCGGCCGCGATCAGGTCGGGACGCTGCGTCAGCAAGGCCGAAGGCAGGCCCGCATGCAGCGGCTGCAGCACGCTGGCGTCGTCAAAGCGGCGCACCTCGCCAGCCACTGGCGTCAGGTCGACGGGGCCGCCCACCAGCTGGGCCAGCGCATGCGCCTGCACGGCGCGCGCCTGCTCCAGCTGTGCCGACAGCGACAGGGCCTGGCTGAGCAGGGTTTCCACCTGCGTCAGGTCCAGCTTGGAGATCGACCCCACCTCGAAGCGGCGCGTGAAGATGCGCAGCGATTCGGCGCGGCTGTCGACCGTGGCGCGCGCCAGTTCCACGCGCTCGTCGAGTTCGCGCAAGCCCAGGTAGCCATTGGCCACCTGCGCCACCAGGGCCACGCCGACGGCGCGGCGCGCCTCGTCGCTGGCCAGCAGGGTTTGCAGCGCGCTGTCCTTCAGGCTGCGCACCCTGCCCCAGAAATCGAGTTCCCAGGCGCTCACGTTCAAGCCCGCCTGGTACTGCGCGCTCGTCATGGCGCGGCCCGTCGGACTCAGGTCGTCTGGCACGCGCGCGCGGCTGCCGGAGGCGCCCAGCGCGATGGTGGGGAATTGCTCCGCGCGCTGGATGCCATACGCGGCGCGCGCCTCTTCCACGCGCAGGGCGGCGATGCGGATATCGCGGTTGCCGGCCAGCGCCTGCGCAATGAGCGCCTGCAGACGCGGGTCGGCAAAGTAGGCTTGCCAGGCGACGTCGGGCGCCTGCGCGCCGGCCGGATCGGCTTCCGGATACTGCGCCGCCACGGGCAGCGGCGGCGGCGCGTACGGCGGCGCCAGCGAGGCGCAGCCGGCCAGGGCCAGCGCGGTGGCCAGCGCGGCCATCCTGGCGCGGTTGGACAAAGTAGAAACAGCCATGGTCATCTTCTTCCAGTCAATTCAGAATGTTGTAGCCGCCATCGACATACAGGGTGCCGCCCGTGATGGCGCGCGCGCCGTCGCCGGCGAGGAAGGCGCACAGCGCGCCCACGTCCTCGATGGTGGCCAGGCGGCGCATGGGCGAGCGTTCGATGGCGTCGGCCATCAGGCGGTCGAAATGGGCGATGCCGGAAGCGGCCCGCGTCTCCAGTGGGCCCGGCGAAATGGCGTTGACGCGGATGCCTTGCGGCCCCAGTTCGGCGGCCAGGTAGCGCACCGACGCTTCCAGCGCCGCCTTCACGGGCCCCATCAGGCCGTAGTCGGCGATGACTTCCTCGGCGCCCAGGTAGCTCATGGTCATCAGGCTGCCGCCGTCCCGCATCAGGGGTTCGGCCAGCTTCGCCATGCGCATGAAGGAATGGCAGGAAATATCCATCGCCTGCGCGAAACCGTCGGCCGAACTGTCCGTGACCCTGCCATGCAAATCCTGTTTCGGCGCGTAGGCAATGGAATGGACGACGAAATCGATGGCGCCCCACTGCCGTCCGATCTGCGCGAACAGCGCTTCGAGCTGGCCCGGCACGGCCACGTCGAGCGGCGCCATGATGGCCGCCTGCACTTGCTGCGCCAGCGGCTCCACGTGCGCTCTGGCCTTGTCATTAAGCCAGGTCACGGCCAGTTCGGCACCGGCCGCGCGCAGCGCGCTGGCGCAGCCCCAGGCGATGCTTTGCGCATTGGCGATGCCCACCACCAGCCCACGCTTGCCCTGCAAAGGCAAGTGCGGGTGCAAGCCGGCCGTCATGCCTGGACCGGACGCAAGGCGGGCCACGGCGTGGCCGCCTGCACGCAGCGCACCGCGCCGGCACGCGTGGCGGCCGCGCTGATGGCCAGGGTCACGCCGCCGGCGCGCGCATACGGCAAGGCAATCGGTGTGTGGGGATGGAGGGTATTGCACGCGTCAGGCGCGGGGGTGTGCATCTTCATGAATCGGCTTCCGTCACTGAAATTCGAGGCCGGCACCAGTGCATTCTCGGGGAACTGGTACAGGGCGAAAATTACTCTACAGCATTTAGATACGTGATTCGCGATGAGTCCGGTCCGCATGCTTATCGTTTTTGAGCTAGGTCAACTATAAGTGCGATTGCGGCGATGCAACATTGATATACATCAAATTCTACATCAATATTATTTAAATGAACTAATTGACAAGCAATCGAATCGCGGTGCTTATTTGATAATATCGCGGGGCTGGCGCACAGAAAGGCGGCCGAGCAAAAGAAGGGGAATTGCCTGAAAAACAAACTACGCGGCGCCGTGGCGCGCGGCGCAAGGCGGGGAACGGTGAAACGGGGGGCCATGCTATTGCGATGCAACATGGCCCACCATGCTTACTCCAACGACATGAACGGCATTATTTTCCCGCTGCCGGGGCGGGACGCGAATACAAGTCGATGATGGTGCTGATCCCATCCTGGCATACGGAACAGAAGGTCTCGCTGCGGTCGAACATGATGCACTGCATCTCGGGACGGTAGTAGCCGGACGATTCATAGTTCGCGCCTTCGAAGGCGCCCACCGCATGGCGCTGCGGCGCCTTCGAGAACAGCTGCTGCGTGTATGCCAGGTCGGCCTTGAACAAATCGCTCATCTCGCTTTCCGGGCGGTTGGCCGCGCGCAGGGCCGCGCGCTGCTTCTGGTATTCGCGCGCATGGCTGTCGTACGCTTCCTTCGGCCAGGGCGTCGGCAGCGGCGTGCCGGCCTTGACGTGGCTCTTCCATTTCAGCTTGGCTGGATCGCGCAGCGCCGTGGCATTCGGCTCCCACGGCTCCTGGCGCTCGCCGTTCGACTGGTAGGCCACGGGCGAAGTGTAGTACTCGTCGGCCAGGCCGGCGAAATGGTGGCCGAATTCATGCACGAACAGGTAGTTGGCCCAGTCGTTGTTCGCTGCCGCCGTGCTGAACTGGCCGAAGATGCCGCCGCCGCCGTAGGTATCGTTATTGACGAGGATTTCGATGAATTCGTACGGCGCGTACTGCGCCAGGTCGCGCAGCGCGCGGTTGTCCGTCGTCAGCACATAGCGCTCGCTGCCGAAGATGTCGTAGCGCGTGCCCAGCGGCGAGGCGTGATGCACGCCCGTCGATGGACGCGACACGCCCGATTCCTGCGTCGGCGCGGCCATGGCCCAGACGTTGAAATCATTGGCCCGCTCGCGAAATGGCGAGACGGTAAACAGGTGCTCGGCCAATTTGCGCGCCGTCGCTTCGAACTTGCCCATTTCGGCGGCCGTGTAGCCATCGCCCATGATCAGGAGATCGACCTTCTCGGACGAGGGGCCTTCGACACGGATCGGGATCGGCTTGACGGGCGCCGGCGGCTGCTTGCGGATCACGTCCTGCGCGGCAGGATCGACGTCGGTGCTCCACACAATGGAAAACAGGCCGCGTTCGTCGCGCTTGAGGATGCGCACGCGCACGGGCTGCTCGGGCTGCGGGAAGCGCACGGACTCCTGGAAGGCGCGCGTGGTGGTTTTCGCTTCGTCGGTGCTGGCCCACTCGCCGAAGATGGTGGAAAAGCCGCGCGAGTACAGCACCTTGCCCGACTTGATGTCGACCACTTCCAGCATATTGTTGCCGCGGTTGCTGTCATCGATGGGGCGCGCCAGGTTACCGGGCCATGGCAGGGGCTCGACCAGCACGCGCTCGACCGCATAATGCTCGCCCAGCGCATTGCCGCTGTGCTGGTAGTCGAGGCGCATGGTGGCCGGCTGGGCTGCGTTGGCCGCTTGCGCGGCAGGGACGATGCCGGCGGCCAGCGCCAGCGCGCACAGGAAGGATCGAATCGGGATCTGCTGCATCTCATTCCTAACACGGTAGAAAAACGGGTAAAAGAAGCGGATTTCCGAACAAACAGCGGCGCCAGCGGCGGGCATGGAAAAATCCGGTGCGGCACATTGTAGCGACAGGAATCGGCACTGCAAAGCATCCATTTCACCCATCAGCTTGACCGCGCCGCGCAATCTCTTTATATTAGACTGACTAGTCGATTAAATAAAAGGACAGCCAAACACCATGCGCACCATCGATCCCGATAAACACGCGGCGCGACGCGACGCCATCCTCGCCGCCGCGCGCCACTGCTTCGCGCGCAAGGGCTTTCACCAGACCAGCACCGCCGCCATCTGCGCGCAGGCGGGCATGAGTCCCGGCAACCTGTTTCACTATTTCCCCACCAAGCAAGCCATCATCGCCGCCATCGTCGACCAGGAAGGCAACGAGACGGCCGCCTATTTCGCCGGCGTGCAAGGCAGCGCCGATGCGTACGGCGCCCTGCTCGACTTCATGGACCTGGTGCTGGCATTGGCGGCCGACGGGGACTTTGCGGGACTGGCGCTGGACATTGCCGCCGAGGCGATGCGCGACACGGATATCGCGGCCAGGGTGGCGCGCAACGACGCCAGCCTGCGCGGCGGCCTGCAAACCTTGCTGGCAGAGGCGGCGGCGGCAGGCCAGATCGACGCCGCGCTGGACGCCGCGCAAACGGCCGGCTGGATCGCCGCGCTGATCGACGGCATCTTCAACCGGGTCGCCGTCGATCCCGATTACGCGCCGCTGGCGCAGCGCGCCAGTTTGCACCTGCTGCTGGCGCGCTTCCTGCGCCCTGCCCTGGCATGAGCGCCGCCATGAAAACCCCGTCCGCGCGCATCGCCGACGTCGACGCCCTGCGCGGCTGCGCCCTGTTCGGCATTTTGGCCGTCAATATCGGCGCCTTCGCCACGCCCTGGTTCGGCCTGGGCTTGACCGATCCCGCCTTTCACGGCGGCGTCGACCGCGCCACGCATTTCCTCGTCGCGCTGCTGTTCGAGACCAAGTTCTACCTGCTGTTTTCCTTCCTGTTCGGCTACAGCTTCACCTTGCAGATGCAGGCGGCCGCGCGCGCCGACGCACCGTTCGTGCCGCGCATGCTGCGCCGGCAGGCGGGCCTGTGGCTGATCGGCGCCCTGCATGCCGTGTTCCTGTTTCATGGCGACATACTGACCACCTACGCCGTGCTGGGCATCGTGCTGCTGGCGCTGCACCGTTGCGGCGAACGCCAGGCGCTGTGCCTGGCCCTGGTGCTCGTCGCCGTCTGCGCCGCGTTCTGGGCAGGCATGGCCTGGCTGCAAAGCCTGCAGCCGGCGGGCGACGCGGCGGACAACGCCGTGGCGATGGCACAGAAGGCGGCAGCGGCGCTGGCCGCCTACCGCGCCACGCCGGCCGCCGTCGTCAATCAGCACTTGCGCGAACTGAGCGACATCTGGATCGTCCTGCTGCTGGTGCAGGCGCCGTGCGCGCTGGCCATGTTCCTGTGCGGCCTGGCCGCCGGCAAGCGCGAAATGCTGCTGCACGCGGCCGATTATCTGCCGCTGCGCCGCCGCCTGCTGCGGGCCGGCGCGCTGGCGGGCCTGCCCGGCGCCGCCTTGTATGCGTGGACCTCCGTGTATGGCGAGAGCCAGGCATGGCAGGTGGCGGGACTGGCCGTCGGCTTGGCGAGCGCGCCGCTGCTGGCGGGCGCCTACCTGGCATGCGCGCTGACCCTCTTCGAACGGCTGCGCGACGGCACGCTGTTTGCGCTGCTGGCCGATACGGGCCGCATGGCCCTGTCGAACTACCTGCTGCAGTCAGCCGTCTGCGCCTGGCTGTTCCTCGCGTATGGCGCACGCTTGATGGGCAGCGTCTCGCCGCTCGGCGCACTGGCGCTGGCCCTCATCATCTTCAGCCTGCAGCTGCCCCTGAGCCGCTGGTGGCTGCGCGGCCACGCCTATGGCCCCGTCGAATGGCTGCTGCGGGCCCTGACGATCGCCGCGTGGCCGCGCTGGCGGCGCGCCAGTGCAAGCTACTTGTAGCGGTACAGCGGCTGGCGCAGCTGGATGGGGCGGATGTCGAGGCGCAGCTTGAGCACCGAATACGCTTCCGCCTCGGTCGAGCTGTAGCCGACGCTGTTGACCGTTTTACTGAAGCGGAACTCGAAACCCAGCTCCGGGTACGGGTCGCGCGGGTTGCCGAAGGCGATGCCGATGGCTTCCTGCTGCGCGTTGTCGATCAGGTTGCCCATCAGGTCGAGCACGGCGTTGTTGCCGAGGATATCGTTGGTGAACACGGGCTCGCGCATGTCGGGCTGGTTCGGATCGAGCTTGTTGTCGGCCTTGTCCGGCGAGGGCGTAAACACGCGCGTGACGAGGTTGAATTTGTCGCCCCGGTCCAGATAGCTGATGGCAGCATTGCTGATATTGAAATTTTTCACGCCGCGGTCGCTGATGGCGCCCGACAGGTCGATCAGCAGGGCGCCGCTGTAGCCGATCACTTCCACGTCGCGCATGGCGTCGACCACCATGGCGCTGTTTTCATCGATACCCAGTCCCAGGTGATAGCCTTTTTTCAGCATCACGGGAATCATGCGCGCAAAGCGCCCGCGCACCAGCAGATGCTGGTCCACAAAAACGTCGCTGCCGATGAAGCCCAGTCCGGGCGCGATCTCGCGGCCATCCGTGACGCCCATCTTGAGCATGTCGAGCACGGGTTTGGCATCGTAGAACATGGTCGTGCTCATGATGGCCGCGCCGGCGCTGGAGCCGGCGATCACGCCGCCGTTGCGGTAGACCGACCAGATGGCTTCCAGCGCGGCCGTACGGCTGCCGTCCGGGCGCAGCAACGCTTGCGTGATGCGCCCCTGGTCGCCGCCGGCAAAATAGATGCCGGTGGCCGACTTGATCTGCGTGACGATGGCCGGATCTTCGGCCGCCTTGCGGTAATCGCGGTTGGCCAGCTTGACGGCCAGCGGCACGAAAAAGGCGTCCGCACCATATTGATTGAGCTTCCTGATGATGCTTTCACCCGATTTTTCCGGGTTCATCGCGGCCGAGGCCAGCACGGCGATGCGCGCGCCCGGACCGCCCGACAACTTGACGATGCGCTGCCACACTTCGGCATTGTCGGCGCGCAGGCCGCCGCCGATGATGACGAGCGTACCCTGCGGCGCGCTGCCGATGGCGCTGCCGCCGGGCGCCGCCACGGCATGGAAGCTGCACAATGCCAGCGCGAACAGCAGCGCGGCGCAAAAGGTGTGGTACCGGATTGAGAATAATTTCATGATGCCTTTCGAATACAAGGAAAGGGGCGCGCACTTGTTGATACCGGCGCGCGCCCTTGCTGCCAAAACTGCTGCCTGCCACCCAACTGCATCGAACTACGATACTACTTGCCGCATATGACAGCGTTGTTGCGCTATCTCCACGCTTCTATGTAAAACTGCTTACTTGAAGCTGTAATTGGCGCTGGCGTAGAAGCGCCGGCCGCGCGGGTCGGCGTAGCTGGGGTCATAGCCGGACAGGAAGAAAAATGCCTGGTTCGAGTATGGCGGACTGGTATTGAACAGATTCTGTATGCCGGCGCGCAGCTTGAACTGCTGGCTGACCGCATACGCGCCCGACATGTCCCACAGCGTGTAGGCCTTCACGCGGTTCGGCTTGACCACGCTGCCGTCGTCCGTGTTGATGGCCGAGTTCTGGTCATCGTAGCCGCTCGAATACGTGTTCGACAGGCTGGCCGAATACGGGCCATTGTCCCAGTCGAGGGTGATCGTATGGCGCCAGCGCTGCACCACGCCGTCCGTGACGAACTTGTTCAGATTGCTGATGAAGACATCGCCAGGGCTGGTCTGGATTTTTGAGCCGAGCACATAGGTGCCGCTCAGATGTCCGCCAAAGCGTCCCCACGCCGTTTTCACGCCATGCAGGTCGGCCGTGATATCGATGCCCGAGGCTTTTTGCGCACCGCGGTTTTCCTTGCGCAGCTCGATGTAGCGGATTCCATTGTCTTCGTCGCGGTGTACGAGATTGCCGTACTTGGACAGGTTGGACAGGATGATGTCGTCGCCGATTTCGCTGATCAAATCCGTGCGCCTGATGTTCCAGTAGTCGGCACTGAAGGTCCAGTGCTGGCCGGGCTCGAGCACCACGCCGGCCGTGAACTGGCGGCTGCGCTCCGGTTTCAGCTTGTCGTTGCTGTAGCGGCGCGTACGCCAGTTGTCGGCGCAGACGGAGTAGTCGTTGTTCTCGGCTTCGCAGTACACGGGATCAGGCAGGGTCGCCGTCTGGCTGTAGACAGTGGGCCGATGCAGGTCCGACATCGACGGCGCGCGGAAGCCCTTGCCGGCCGAGGCGCGCAGCAGCACCTCCTTGCTGGGCATGTAGGTCAGGCCGATCTTCGGACTGAGGGCGCCGCCCACTTGCTGGTAATGGTCATAGCGGCCGGACAGCTGCGCCTGCCATTGCTTGCTAAACGGCAATAGCAATTCACTATAGATGGCCTGCACGTTGCGGCTGTCGCTGGTGGCCACGCCGCCTTCGGGCGCGTCATCGTTGGTGATGTTACCGCTCATTAGCAATGCGGATGGCCGGAAATCCGTGCGCTCGCGCCGCACTTCGCCGCCCACCGCCAACGCCATGTCGCCGCCGCCCATGGACATCAAGGCACGCGACACCTTGAAATCGAGCGCATCCATGACGCCGCGCGCGTGCCGCACTTCGTCGTTGACCTGGATGCTCTCGAGCAGCGCCTTGCCCGCCGCACTGGAGGGGCCGAAGGGATTGATGGTGCCATCCGTGATGCCCTTTTGTAGCTGGTCTGCCAGGAGGTAGCCGTGCGTGTCCTTGTCCCTGACCACATTGACACTGTGATTCAAGCCCACGTCGTAATCCCAGCCGCCCACGGTGCCGGTGGCGCCCACCACGTAACGCTGGCTTTCGCTGGTCAATTCGCTGGTGCGCATGCCCGCTTCGTTCAGGCGGATGCGCAGGGCCAGCGTGCCGGTCAACCCGGCAGCGTTCAGCTGCGGCACCATGCTGGCGTCGATTTCGCCATCCGGCCGCGCTGTCGATCCCACGTAATAGCTGCGCGAGCGGCTCAGCGCCACCTCCGCATACAATTGGTGATCGTTATTCAGTTTCAGCACGCCGCGCGTGAGCAGGTTCTGCTTGTCCGTTTTCGGATACAGCTCGGTGTCGCCCATGTAGTTATAGGTACACGCATCGACGCCGCCCGTGCCGGCAGGCAGGTACACATTGGCCGGTCCGCTGCAGCCAGGAATCGACAGATTAATCAGGCGATTCGTGATCGGCTGGCCATTGAGCAGGAAGCCCTGCTCCTGCAGGTAGTCGCGCTGGTCGCTGGAGAGGCGGATATTTGCCGGACTGGTGTAACTGGACAGCAAATGGCCGAGGCGTTCCGGCACCTGCAGGTGCGGAATGAACTTGCGCTGCGAGGTGCTCAGACGGTCGGTTTTTTGCAGGTCGACCACGGCAAAGATATTGTAGCCATCCGTGGCCAGGTCGCCCGTGCCGGCCGTGATGCTGGCCGTGCGCTTGCCGGCGCCGCCTTCCTGCGTGCCGCTGCCGTAGGCGTTCAGCTCCACGCCCTGGTAATCCTTGCGCGTAATAAAATTGATGACGCCGCCGATGGCGTCCGTGCCGTACAGGGCCGAGGCGCCATCGAGCAGCACTTCCACACGCTGCAGGGCGGCGGCGGGAATGTTATTGAGGTCCACGCCCGCATCGTCGCCGGGCGAGGCAAAGTTGGCCATGCGCCGGCCATTGAGCAGCACCAGGGTCGACGAGGTGCCCACGCCGCGCAGGTTGGCGCTGTTGAAGCCGCGCTGGTCGCCGCCCACGTTGATGCTGACGCCATCGGTCAGGCCGCCCACGTTGGCCGACACGCGCGCCATCAGCTCGGCCGCCGTCGTCACGCCCGCCTTTTCGATCTCGGCCCGCGTGATGATCTGCACGGGCAGCGCCGTCTCCGACTCCAGCCGCTTGATGGCCGACCCCGTGATTTCCACGCGCTGCATTTTTTTCGGCGCCGGCTCCACATCCGGCCCCTGCTCTTGCGCCTGCGCGCCGCCGGCCAGCATGCCCAGCGCCGCCGACACGCTCAGGGCCCCCAGCGCCAGCCGCACGCCTTGCGCCAGCACCGATTCGCGCGGCAAGGAGCCGCCGTCCTGTTTTTTCATCTGCATAGTCATTCTCCCCGGATGTTGATGCCTGATTTTTATAATGATTTTGGGACTGCCTTGCGTTGCTTTGAAGCTGTTTTCCGCGCGCCTTGCACGCCATGTTCGCCGCCATACAGATAGGCGGAGATGACTTCGCTCAAGCGGGCCGCTTTTTCTACGTTCTTCCTGTTCGATACCATCAGCGCCACGGCCAGCGCCTCGATCATGGCCAGCGCCGTGCTGGCGCTGCTGGGCAGGACGGGATGCGTGCTTTGCGCATACAGCGCGTGGTCGGCCAGTTCGCCCAGGGGCGACGCGGGCGAGTCGGTGAGCGCCACGATGCAGGCGCCGCGGTCGCGCGCGAAGCTGGCCAGGCCGATGCAGTCGAGCGTGTAGCGGGGGAACGAGATCACCACGAGCACGTCCTGCGCCGTCAGGTTGACCAGGTGACCGGCCGCCACTTCCGAGCCGCCGATGCCCACCACATCCACCACGTGCGGGCAAAACGGCTGCAGATGCTGCACCAGCATGCCCGCCAGGTTGGCCGACAGGCCGAAACCCATCACGTACACGACCTTGGCGCGCGTCAGGCGACGCACCACGGCCAGCATGGCGGGCGGCGACAGGGCATCGGACGTGGCGGCGATGTTCGCGGCCGCATATTCCAGGCTTTCCGTGATGGGCGAGGTGGCGCGCGCGCGCCGTTCTATCGTGCGGCGCAGTTTGTCGACCGGCTGCAGCAGCGATTGCAGGGTTTCGGCCATGGCGCCGCGCATGGCCGAGTAATTCTTCTGACCGATATCGCGCGCGAAGCGACTGATGGTGGCCGTCGACACCTGGCAGCTGTCGGCCAGTTCCTCGATGCCCAGCGCCGTCACGCGCATCTGGTTGCGCAGCAGGTAATCGGCGATCTGCCGCTGCGAAGCCGAGCCGCCGGCCAGCACGTGCATCAGCGCCTGCCCCAGCGGCGATTGCGCGAAGGCGGCATCGGGCGACGCCAGCGTGGTGGCAAGTGGCGTGGGGGCGCTGCTTCTGGCAGGACTGGCGGATGCTCTCATATCACTGGCGGCCTGTATTCTTGGGCACTGCTGATCACTGGCGGAGGGGGAAATCGGGTCGCTGGAACTTACTGTACTCATATCAAAAAGAAAACTCAACAAATATTTGTAAAAGGATTTTCATTGATTTACTTCGTGAAAATATTGCTACATAATCGACCGGAATCCATCAACCATGCACCTTTTCGGGGCGCCCACCATGCAAGTACAGCAGCATTCCATCTCCACCGCGCACGCCAGCATGTCATGCCAATTGAGCAGCTTCCACTTCGGCACCGCGGCCGCCACCAGCTGCAGCGGCAAGAAGGTCTACATCCAGGCGGCCCTGCACGCGGACGAGGTACCGGGCATGCTGGTGTCGCAATTTTTGCGCCGCGAACTGCTGGCGCTGGAAGCGGCCGGCAAGGTGCACGGCGAAATCATCCTGGTGCCGGCCGCCAACCCGATCGGCCTGGCGCAAGCCATCCATGGCGCGCCGTTCGGCCGTTTCGACCTGACCACCGGCATCAACTTCAACCGCGCCTACCGCCACGTGGCCGATGAATTGAAAACCACGCTCGATGGCCAGCTGGGGCAGGATGCGCAAGCCAACGTGGCGCTGATACGCGAGCACGCGCGCGCCGCCGTCGCCGCCTGGCAGCCGGGCACGGATGCGGAGACGCTGAAGAAAACCCTGCTGGGCATGGCCATCGACGCCGACATCGTGCTCGACCTGCATTGCGATAACGAGGCAGCCCTGCACATCTATACCGGCACGCCGCTGGCGGCGCAGATCGCGCCCCTGTCCGCGCTCCTGGGTGCGCGCGCCGTGCTGCTGGAACTGGCAGCCGGCGAAGAGCCGTTCGACGAAGCCTGCAGCCGCTTGTGGTGGGATCTTGACGCGCACTTCGGCGGCCGCTATCCGATTCCCGCCGCCTGCCTGTCGACCACCGTCGAACTGCGCGGCGAGGTGGAGGTGAGCTACGCCCTGGCCGAACGCGACGCCGCCGCCCTGCTGCGCTTTCTCGCCATCGAGGGCGTGCTGGACATCGCCGGCGCCGGCGACGACCTGCCCGCGCCGCAATGTACGCCAACGCCGCTGGCGGGCGTGGAACCGATTCTCGCGCCGCATCACGGCGTGCTGGTCTACCTGCGGGAAATGGGCGACGTATTGGCCACCGGCGACGCGGTGGCCGACCTGATCGACCCCGTCAGCGGCGAGACGACAACCTTGCGCTGCACGGTCGCCGGCGTCTTTTTTGCGCGCAGCGCCCACCGCCACGTCCTGCGCGGCATGAACGTCGGCAAGGTCGCAGGCAGCATCGCCTTCCGCGGCGGCAGCCTGTTGAGCCAATAAATGTCACAAAAAAGCGCCATGAGAACATTCAAGCTTCCCAATACCTTCGTCCTGCTGTGCGCCATCCTGGCCATGATCGCCCTGGCGACCTGGCTGGTGCCGGGCGGGAAATTCGACACCCAGCTGGTCAACGGCAAGCAGCTGATCATCCCCGGCACGTTTCATTACGTAGCCAACAAGCCGCAGGGACTGGCCGCGCTGATGATGGCGCCCATCAAGGGCTTCGTCGACGCCAGCCTGATCATCGGCTTCGTGCTGATCGTCGGCGGCGCCTTCGCCGTGCTGCAAAAAACGGAAGCCTTCGACTCGCTGATCAAGGCCATCGCCAAGGCCCATACCAGTTCGCGCTTCGTGCGCGCCGCCATCATCCCCGTCTTTTTCACGATGTTTTCGCTGGGCGGCGCCACCTTCGGCATGAACGAGGAAGCGATTCCCTTCATCCTGATCTTCGTGCCGCTGGCCCTGGCCCTGGGCTACGACACCATCACGGGCGTGTCGATACCCTTCATCGGCTCGCAGGTGGGCTTTTCCGCCGCCTTTTTAAATCCGTTCAACGTCGGCATTGCGCAGGGCATTGCCGGCGTGCCGATCTTTTCCGGCATCGGCTACCGCCTGATCGTGTGGGCCATCGCCACTGCCGTCAGCATCGTGTTTTTGATGTGGTATGCGGCGCGCATCAAGCGCCATCCGGAAAAAAGCCCGACCTACCTGCTCGATATCGAAAAGCGCAGCGAACATTCGATGGACCTGGACAGCTTTGCCGGCATGACGCGCACGCACCGCGCCGTGCTGTGGATCTTCATGGCGACCTTGCTGACGATGGTCGTCGGCGTCGTCAAGTACGACTGGTTCATCGATGAAATCGCCGCGTTGTTCCTGGTGATGGCCATCATCGTCGGCCTGGTCGGCCGGCTCGACATGGACAGCCTGGTCGCCTCCTTCGTGCAGGGCGCGCGCGACATGGTCAGCGTGGCGCTGGTCATCGCGCTGGCGCGCGGCACCATGATCCTGGCGCGCGACGCGCAGATCATCGACACCATACTGCATGCATTGACGCCCCTGGTGGCCTCGTCGAGCCCCGTCTTCGCCGCGCAAAAGATGTTCTTCATGCAGTCGGTGATCAACTTCTTCATCCACTCGGGCAGCGGCCAGGCGGCGCTGACCATGCCCATCATGGCGCCGCTGGCCGACCTGGTCGGCGTGACGCGCCAGACGGCCATCCTGGCCTTCCAGTTCGGCGAATTCACCACGCCGATGATCCCCACGTCCGGCATCACCGTCGGCGTGCTGGCGCTGGCGCGCGTGCCCTGGATCACGTGGGCCAAATGGATGATCCCGCTGCAGCTGATCTACCTGGTGCTGGCGCTGCTGCTCTTGATTCCGCCCTGCCTGATGCACTGGCAGTGAGCGCCGGTCCAGCTGCTCAGGCAATCAACGCTGGTAGATATCCGGCACATACCGCTCCATCAGCGTCTCCGGCCTGAGCGGCGCCGTAAAGCCGTAGCGCGCATACAAATCATGCGCCGTGCTGGTGGCCAGCATGAAACGGCGCAGGCCCTGCAAGCCGGGATGCGCCGTCACCGCCTCCATCAGGCGCTGGCTGTAGCCGCGGCCGCGGTATTCTTCCAGCACATACACGTCGACCAGATAGGCAAACGTGGCGTAGTCGGTGACCACGCGGGCAAACGCCACCTGACGGCCGTCCAGCGTGCCGCCAAAGCAGAGCGAATGGTCGATAGCGCGCTGTACGGTAGCCAACGGGATGCCGATGGCCCATGTCGATTGCGTGCTGAGAAAATGGTGAATGGCTGGAACGTCGAGTTCCGCCTTGTCGGTGCTGATCATCAAATGTGACATCGCGCAGGCCCTGCTATCGTTGAAAACACGATCATCGGCCTTTTTGCTGCGGCTGTCACCAGGGCTCGATAGAACCGGGGGCGCCGCCCGTTCTGCCCGTCCATGATGCGGTGTTGCTGTTTGCTGCCGATGCTTCTTGTACTGCCTGCATGGCACTGCCGCGCTTACAGGGCGGCTTTTTCTTCGGCGCTCAAACGCTTGGCGCTGACGTACACCGTGTGCATGGTGGCTTGATCGGCGCTGGCGGCGATGGGGGCCGGCGCGGCGCGGAACTTCGGCACGGCGGCGGTGGCCAGGCTGGTGGCGGCAGCGACGGCGATGATGGCAACGAAGATGGCTTCCATGTTTTTAGCGATGTTCATGATGGTGTCCTTTGGGTGGCTGGTTGTGTGCTGCGATGATTGAACTGTAGGCCGATCGCCCCTGAACTGCCATCGGATTGCGACCAAACGCACGATTCGCGGGACAGAATACAAAAAGCCCCGATGAAACGCACAACAGGCACCCGGCGTGGCATTTGAGGCTGGCCAGCCCCATTCCTGGCCATTTCAGCGACCTGCAAACCCCTAAAAGCCCTACCGCCGGCCAACCTTGTTTATAATCGCCGTACACTAAAGGACTTCTTTCATGACTGATCAATTCTCCAAAAAGGGCGAAGCCTGGTCGGCCCGGTTTTCCGAACCGGTCTCGGACCTCGTCAAGCGCTACACAGCTTCTGTATTTTTTGACAAGCGCCTGGCGCTGTTCGACATCGAAGGTTCGCTGGCCCATGCGGAAATGCTGCATGCGCAAGCCATCATCAGCCCGGCCGACTACGCGGAAATCCAGCGTGGCATGGCGCAAATTTCGCAGGAAATCGCCGCCGGCCAGTTCGAATGGCTGCTGGACCTGGAAGATGTCCACCTGAATATCGAAAAACGCCTGACCGAACTGGTGGGCGATGCGGGCAAGCGCTTGCACACGGGCCGTTCGCGCAACGACCAGGTGGCCACCGACATCCGCCTGTACGTGCGTTCCGCCATCGACGACATCAGCGCCCTGCTGGCGACGTTGCGCAGCGCGCTGACGGACCTGGCCGAGCAGCATGCCGACACCATCATGCCGGGCTTCACCCACATGCAGGTGGCCCAGCCGATCACTTTCGGCCACCACATGCTGGCGTATGTCGAAATGTTCGGCCGCGACGCCGAGCGCATGGCCGACTGCCGCAAGCGCGTCAACCGCCTGCCGCTGGGCGCCGCCGCCCTGGCCGGCACCACCTTCCCCATCGACCGCCTGCGCGTGGCAAAAACGCTGGGCTTTGACGACGTCTGCCACAACTCGCTCGACGCCGTCTCGGACCGCGACTTCGCCATCGAATTTTGCGCCGCCTCCGCCGTGCTGATGATGCACGTGTCGCGCATGGCCGAAGAGCTGGTGATCTGGATGAGCCCACGCATCGGCTTCATCGACATCGCCGACCGCTTCTGCACCGGCTCGTCGATCATGCCGCAAAAGAAAAACCCGGACGTGCCGGAACTGGCGCGTGGCAAGACGGGCCGCGTCTACGGCCACCTGATTGGCCTCTTGACCCTGATGAAAGGCCAGCCGCTGGCCTACAACAAGGACAACCAGGAAGACAAGGAACCGCTGTTCGACACCGTCGATACCGTCATCGACACACTGCGCATCTTCGCCGACATGGCCGGCGGCATCACGGTGAAACCGGAAGCGATGCGCGCGGCGGCCCTGCAAGGCTACGCCACGGCGACCGACCTGGCCGACTATCTGGTCAAGAAAGGCTTGCCGTTCCGCGACGCCCATGAAGCGGTGGCCCTGGCCGTGCGCGCCTGCGTCGATGCCGGCTGCGACCTGGCCGACCTGTCTTTGGAGCAGCTGCGCGCGTTTTCGCCGCTGACCGGCGAAGACGTATTCGAGGTGCTGACCCTGGAAGGCTCCGTTGCCGCGCGCGACCACGTGGGCGGCACCGCGCCACGCCAGGTACGCGAAGCGATCGCCCGCGTGCGCACGCAGCTGGAAAAATAAAACCGGTTCTTGCCGGCAAGCGCCCCGCTGCAGCGATGCAGCGGGGCGTTTTTCATTGGCTATGTCACCATCAGATGTGGGAGTGCTCCCAGCGTTGCCTTCAATAATGTTTCCGGGGAGCGGATGCGCCCGGCGTCCAGTATCCAGCGCCAGCCCAGGTAATTCGGCAGGTAGCGCGTCGCCACGCCGTGAAAGGGGCCTAGCCATGCCCGCAAGCGGCTGTGATACGCGTTGACGTTCTGCACGTGGGCGGCGCCCTGCACGCGGATGCCGGCGCGCACATTGACGGCCTGGTGGCTGATTCCCGCTTCCTTGGCAAAGGCGCGATAGGCGGCATGGCCATCGGTGAGCAACAGGATATCCTTGTCGATCATGGGCAACAAATAATGGCGCACTTGCGCCTTCGTCAGTGCTCCTTTTCTGGTGACGAAATCGAGGGTCTGCCCCGTGCGGTCGCGCGCCACCAGGATGCAGACCTGCTCATTGGAAATGCCACGCCGGCGGGCATGACCGCCACGGCGGCGCGCCGGACGCGTCAGATGCCGCGCGCCCTTTTCTGACTCCAGCACATACAGCTCGTCCGCTTCGGCGATGCCATGCAGGCAATGGGGCCGGTCCGTCTTGGCCAGGCTTAAAAACCGGTGGCGCCAGCGAAAGGTGGTGTTGCGGTGCACGCCCAGTTGTAACGCCGCCTTGCGCACGGAATCTGATGCCAGCAGGCAATCGGCGTAATCAAGCCACAGTGATTTATGGCGCAAGCGCGCCAGCGGCGTGCCGGTGAGCGCATTGAAGGTGCGGCCGCACGGCACGCAACGGTAGCGCTGCAGTCCGTGCGCATGGCCATGCAGGTGAGCATGACTGCTATTGCAGGCGGGACAGTGTAACCGCTGCCGGGCCACGCTTTCGATCAGTGCCGCGGCAGCGTCCTGCGGTGCGTTTCCTCGCAGCAGAGAGATACCCGCCATGCGCTGGCGACGGCTCAGTGCGGCGAACTGGGCGATGAAGGTTTTCCATTGAGCTATCTGCATGAAAGGCTCCCGTTTGTCTGCGATGCACAGTCAGACAGCGGGGATACAGGAAGATTCCTGAACTTCCCCTACTTAACGGGGACAGAGCCTTTTCATTGCGCGACGATTTTCGACAATACGGAAAAGGCCGCGCCCGTCTGCGACGCTTCCAGCAGCAAGGTCAGTTCCGTATACGTGCAAATGATGTTGATCAGGTTGATGCGCTCCCAGGCCAGGCGCTTGAGGATGGCGTGATACACGCCCGGCGTATAGCAGGTTTCAGCCGCCAGGTGCAGGGTCACGGCCGTCACCCGCTCCAGGCGCGCCAGTTCCTGCTCTTCACCGAACACCTCCTCCACCAGCGCGTGCAGCGAACGGCTGCAGATCACCATCACCTCGTTGACGCCGCGCGTAATGGTGATGAATGTGCCCCGCTGCGGCGCTGCCAGCGCCAGCAACTGGCGCTGGCAGGCATACGTCTGGTCGGAATAGCGGTAGGTAACAACCATCAATTCGCTGCGCGTGGACAGTTCGCCCGCGCGGTGCGCCAGCACGATCTCGCCGTTTTTCTGCTGCGGCATCCGCTCGGCCAGGCGGCGCAGCGCCATCACCACGGCGGCCTGCCCCACCGGTTTCCATAAGTCGGTCTGCAATTGCGGCTGCAGCTGGCGCGCCAGCTCCGACAGGTTGAGCAAGCCACGGCCCAATCCCTCGCTGAGAAAGGCCGATTCCATCACGATCTGTTCCACTTTGGTCGCTATCGAAAGCATAGTTCGTCGGGCCGGTGATTCCGGTGCACGCACCAGGAGCCGGCAACCCTTCCTGAAAAAAAGATGCACTGCGCCAGCGGCCGCGCCGGGCGGCACGGTCGGACTTACAGAAAAGAATCCCCTCGCGGGGGAAGAGCCGGCTGGCGGCCGCTAGGAAGGCGGATGCAGCATGAGTGCCGCTCCAGAGGGGAAATGGCTGAAACCAACAGCAGAAAACAGAACTGACGTCATGTGAAACTCCCGATTTTTTTCCCGATGCGCTGTATCTGGACGCGGTCATTGCCGCGTGCGCTTTTTTTGTCTTCGCGTGCTCCGCTGGGGGGCAATGCGAAGAGCTAGTGTAGATCGCAACATTTAGAAAAGGCAACAGTGTTTTTCCAACAGAGCGCGCCAATAGGGGTAGTAGTCCAAAACAAAAGTTGCAGCTTGTGGTAGATCAAACTTTCCAACGATGCGATGCCGATAAATGTTCAATTCTTAACAAAAAATCGCCTGATGACCCATTTCTTGAATTTTTTGACATGGCGATCTCGACAAGTTTAGTGTCCCCCTACCCGGCGTCATGCCACCACAAAACGGCAGGCTATCCGCCCACCGCCAGGCGCGCCGGGGTGGCCATCAGGCATCGCGGCCAGCTCATTCACCATTTCCTTAACCGATACCATGGAGCAGAAATGAATTTACGTTTGACGATAGTTGCCGCATCCATCGCCGCCCTGCCGCTGATGGCCACCACGGCCGATGCCGCCACCCCGCTGCCACAGACCCTGATGGCCGCGCCGGTCGCCCTGGCTTCTCCACAAGAGACCGCCAGCCTGGTCAACAAGCTGGCCGCGCAGGCACGCAGCCGCGGTCTGAATACCGAGCATGGCTTTGCCGTCGGCGCCCAGCATCCGGGCGTCAGCGGCACGCGCGTGAGCCGCGTACAGCACACCTACAAGGGCTTGCCCGTCTTCGGTTCCGAGACGGTGGTGGTCAGCAACAGCGCCGGCGACATCGTCAGCGAATCCATGTCGGACCGCGCGTCGGGCCTCGGCAGCGGCGGCGTCAATTCCGTCACCCGCAGCGCCACCACCGATATCGACACCACGCCGGCCGTCAGCGCCGCCGCCGCCATTGCCGCTGCCGTAAAAAGCATCGGCGTGCCGGCCGTCGACCATGTGCCGCCGCATGCGCAGCTGCTGATCTATCCCGTGATGAAAACCGTGCGCGTGGCCGGCGCCGAGAACAAGTCGGAAGCCGCGCTGAACGCCCTCGACGTGCAGGACGTGGTCGACCACTATGAGCTGGCCTACCTGGTGCAGACGCGCATGATCAGCGGCAGCAAGCCCGTCTACTACGACACCATCGTCAGCGCCCGGGATGGCCGCATCCTGCGTCAATGGAAAGCCCTGAAAACCGTCGCCGGCATCGGCAACAGCCAGTACAACGGCCAGGTGCCGCTCAACACCACGCTCACGGGCAGCACCTACACCATGAAGGACCCCAGCCGCGGCACGGGCGGCAGCTTCGGCGGCATGGCCATCACGAATGCCAACCACGGCACCACCTCGGGCAGCGTGTACAGCAACACCAGCAATACCTGGGGCGACGGCCAGCAATACATCAGCGGCGGCAGCACCACCAACGCCAACGGTCAGACGGCGGCCGTCAATGCGATGTGGGGCTTGATGAACACCTACGACACGCACAAGAACGTGCTGGGCTGGTCCAGCCTGGACGGCAACAACACGGCCACCCACATCGCCGCCCATGTCAACACGGCCTACGACAACGCCTATTACGACAGCAACTGCAAATGCATGTACATCGGCGACGGCGGCAGCGCGTTCAACAACCTCGGCTCCATCGACGTGATCGGCCATGAGATGGGTCACGGCATCACGGACGCCACCTCGGGCCTGATCTACTCGCAGGAGTCGGGCGGCTTGAACGAATCGAGCTCGGACATCGCCGGCGAGATGGTGGAAGCGTATGCGCGCGCCGGCGGCACGGGCACCACGATTCCGAACACGGGCAACGATTGGATGACGGGCAAGGAGATCGCCAAGAACGGCCAGCCGCTGCGCTGGCTGTACAAGCCGAGCAAGGATGGCAGCAGCCCGAATGCGTGGAGCAGCACCATCAAGAACCTCGACGTCCACTACAGCAGCGGTCCGAACAACCGCATGTTCTACTTCCTGTCGCAAGGCTCGAACTCCACGTCCAGCAGCGATTACTACAGCTCCTACCTGAACAAAAGCCCGCTGGCAATGACCGGTATCGGCAGCGACAAGGCTTACCGCATCTGGTTCAAGGCCGCCACCACCAAGTTCACCTCGTCGACCAACTACGCCGACGCGCGCAACAAGGTGCTGCAGGCAGCCGAGGAACTGTATGGCGTGGGCAGCGCGGAATCGATCGCCGTCAAGCGCGCGTATGCGGCCATCAACGTGGGTACCGACGTCGATGAATCGACGACGGGCGGCGCGGTGACCATCACCAGCCAGCCGGCCAGCATCACCGTCGCACCGGGCGCCACCGCCTCGTTCGCCGTGGGCGCGGGCGGCGGCACGGCGCCGTACACCTACAAGTGGTACCGCAACGGCGCCGTGATCAGCGGCGCCACGTCGCCGGCCTACAGCTTCACGGCCGTGGCGGCCGACAGCGGCGCCGTGTTCAAGGCCACGGTGACGGATTCCTCGTCGCCCGCCGTGACGGCCACGTCGAACAACGCTACGCTGACGGTGGGCACCAGCAGCGCCACCGAAAGAGTGACGAACGGCGGCTTCGAGGCCGGCGCCACGGGCTGGAGCGGCACCACGGGCGCCATCGGCACGTTTACGGGGCAAACCGCGTACGAAGGCACGCAGTACGCCTGGCTGGGCGGCAATGGCGTCACGGCCAGCGAATCGCTGACGCAAAGCGTGGCCATTCCGGCCGCCGCCACGTCCGCCAGCCTGAGCTTCGCGCTGCATATCGACACGGCGGAAACGGGCAATACCGTGTACGACAAGCTGGTCGTCACCGTGAAGAACAGCGCCGGCACGGTGCTGGGCACCCTGGCCTCGTACTCGAACGTGAACAAGGCGGCCGGCTACCAGATCCGCACTTTCGACCTGATCGCCTACAAGGGCCAGACCGTGCAGATCTCGTTCGCCGCCACCGAGGACGCGTCGCTGCAAACCTCGTTCGTGATCGACAAGGTCAGCCTGGTTACCCAGTAAGCGGCTGAACATGCGGGCAAGTCATCGAAACGAGGCTTGCCCGCACAGCACGATTGATTTCCTGGCAATTCCAGTCTACCCTGAGGCAGTGATTGCATCTT
This sequence comes from Janthinobacterium agaricidamnosum, assembly GCF_003667705.1. Classification (NCBI taxonomy): domain Bacteria; kingdom Pseudomonadati; phylum Pseudomonadota; class Betaproteobacteria; order Burkholderiales; family Oxalobacteraceae; genus Janthinobacterium; species Janthinobacterium agaricidamnosum. Next base: position 5,153,310 of record NZ_CP033019.1, read on the forward strand.
GCCTGCTGCCGGTACCCGCGACGAATTGAACTTTTTTGGATGGTTCCTGACCGATGCCTACTTCGACCTTGTCCGCACGCGCTTTCCCCCATTCCAGCTTGTCCATTTTTACGCCTGCCACCATGCTCGCCTGAGCCGGCCATGCAGTTCCACCTCCAGGTGCAGGGCCCGGCGGGCAGCCAGGCGCTGGCCATCGACGCCGCCAGCGAGGCCGAGGCGATCCGCGCGGCCGTGCGCGGCGGCTGGCGCGTGCTGGCCGTCGATGACGGCGCCGCGCCGGACGCGGGCGCCGCGCTGCGCCCCGGCAAACAAGGCTTGCCCCTGCTGCAATTCAGCCAGGAGCTGCTGGCCCTTCTCGAAGCGGGCCTGAACCTGGGCGAGGCCATGGCCACCCTCCACAACAAGGAAACGCGCCCGGGCGCGAGGAGCACCCTGGCCGCCATCGTGCTCACCCTGCAGCAGGGGCAAAGCTTCTCCGACACCCTGGCCGATTTCCCCGATATCTTCCCCGACATTTACATCGCCACCGTGCACGCGGCCGAACGCTCGGGCAACCTGCCCGAGGCGCTGGCGCGCTTCGTCGCCTACCAGCTGCAGTTCGACGCCATCCGCAAAAAACTCATTTCCGCCGCCATCTACCCGTGCATGCTGCTCGTCGTCGGCGGCCTGGTGACCCTGTTCCTGCTCGGCTATGTGGTGCCCAAATTCAGCGTCGTCTACGAAAGCTCGGGCCGCGAAATTCCCTGGATGTCGCAGATGCTGCTCGGTTTTGGTCAGACCCTGGCCGCGCATCCGCTGCTGTGCGCCGGCGCGCTGGCCGCCGCCGTCGGCGCCGTGGTCTTCGGCATCGCCAATGCCGGCGCGCGCCAGGCCCTGGTCTTGCGCCTGCTGCGCCTGCCCGTGCTGGCCGGGAAGGCGGCCGAATTCCGCCTGGCGCGCTTCTACCGCGCCCTGAGCCTGCTGCTGCACGCGGGCATCCCGCTGCACAGGGCGCTGGCCATGGTCGGCCCCATGCTGCTGCCGGCGCAGCAGGAGCAGCTGACGCAGGCGCGCCGCGCGGTGCAGGAAGGCATGCCGTTTTCCACCGCGCTGGAACAGGCCGGCATGGCAACGCCGGTGGCGCAATCGCTGCTGAAGGTGGGCGAGAACACGGGCCGCCTGGGCGACATGCTGGAACGCTCGGCCAAGTTCCACGACGAGGAATTCGCCCGCTGGGTGGACTGGGCTTCACGCCTGCTTGAGCCGCTCTTGATGACCATCATCGGCGTGGTGATCGGCGGCGTGGTGGTGCTGATGTACATGCCGATCTTTGAACTGGCGGGGAGCTTATCTTGACGGTTTTACCATGAGGAGCTTGCCATGAACGCGCGCGACGAAGAACGGGCCGTGCTCGATGCGTCCATGCTGCGCCGCGCCCATGCCAGTGCACTGGAACAGGGCCGTCCGCAGATGGCCGTGCTGCAGGAAACGGCGGCCCTGCCGCCCGAAGTGTTTTTGCGCCAGCTGGCCGCCCTGTTCCGCTACCCGGCCTGGACGATGGCCGAACTGCAGGCCGCCCTGCCCGCCTTTGCCCTGCTGCCCTACACCGATTGCGCCCAGCGCGACTGCGTGCTGCTGCAACCTGGCGTTCCGGGCGCGCCGCCCGTGCTCGTCATCGGCAATCCCTTCAGCGAGGACCTGCTGCAATGGGCCGACTTCGCCCTGTCCACGCCCTTCACGGTGGCGCTGGCGCATCCGGACGACCTGGCCGCCTACCTGCAGCAGCAGGAAAGCGTGCAGCAGGCGATGCAGGAAATGCAGCATGGGGATGATCTTCCGGGCCTAGACCAGAGCATCGAAGACATCTCGCTCATCCGCATCAGCGAAGACAGCAGCCCGGTCGTGAAACTGGTGAACTCCACCATCTACGATGCCCTGAAATTCCAGGCCAGCGACATCCACCTCGAATGCGACGTGGCCAGCCTGGTCATCAAATACCGCGTCGACGGCGTGCTGGTGCAGGCGGGCCAGGTGCAGGGGCTGCAGATGGCCGAACAGATCATCTCGCGCATCAAGGTCATGGCCGACCTCGACATCGCCGAGCGCCGCATCCCGCAGGATGGCCGCTTCAAGGTGCGCGTGAAAGGGGCGGAGATCGACTTTCGCGTTTCCATCATGCCCAATATCTTTGGCGAGGATGCCGTGCTGCGCCTGCTCGACCGGCGCGCGCTGACGGAAGCGGCGCAGGCGCTGCGCCTGGAAAGCCTGGGCCTGAACGAGGATGCCATCGAACAGATCCGCCGCCTGGCCGCCAAGCCGCACGGCATGCTGCTGGTGACGGGCCCCACAGGCTCGGGCAAGACCACCACGCTGTACGCGGCCATCACGGAAATCAATACGGGCCGCGACAAGATCGTCACCATCGAAGACCCCGTCGAATACCGGCTGCCGCGCGTGCTGCAGATACCCGTCAACGAAAAGAAGGGGCTGACGTTCGCGCGCGGCCTGCGTTCCATCCTGCGCCACGATCCCGACAAGATCATGATCGGCGAAATCCGCGACGACGAAACGGCGCAGATCGCCGTGCAGGCGGCGCTCACGGGCCACCTGGTATTTACCACCGTGCACGCGAACAACGTGTTCGATGTGGTCGGCCGCTTCCTGCACATGGGCGTCGATGCCTACAGCTTTGCGGCCGCCCTGAACGGCATCGTGGCGCAGCGCCTGCTGCGCCTCAATTGCGCCCATTGCGCCATCGACGCCAGCGCCGAGGTGCTGGCCGACGCGCAGCAGCTGCGCGACAGCGGCCTGGCCCTGCATCAGGTGCAGGACTGGCAATTCATGGCCGGCAAGGGCTGCGGCCACTGCCGCGGCACCGGCTACAAGGGCCGCAAGGCCGTCGCCGAGGTCTTGATGCTCAGCGATACGATGCGCGAAATGATCTGCACGCGCGCGCCCCTGAGCCAGATGAAGGAAGAGGCGGCGCGCAACGGCTTCCGCCTGGCGCGCGAGGCGGGCCTGGACCTGGTGCGGCGCGGAGAAACCACTTTAGCGGAGCTCAATCGTGTCACTTATTGAACGCCTTACCCGCGCCACCGTGTGCCTGCACCTGGCCCCGCACGGGCTGCACGGCGTGCTGCGCCGCGCCGGCCGCCCCTTGCCCGACAGCGCCTTCCACCTGCCCATTGCGAATCCCGACGCCAGCTGGGAAGTCGCGCTGGCCGCCCTGCGCGGCTGGCTCGAACACGATGGCGGCAAAAAAATGCCGCTGGCCGTCAGCCTGGCCAGCCGCTGGTGCGCCATGCTGATGGTACCGTGGAGCGGTGCCTTGCTCGACCGGAGCAGCGCCCAGCGCTTCCTGCACAGCCAGTTCGGCGCCGTGTATGGCGAGGGGGCGCGCGCCTGGCGCCTGGTCGCCGACGACGCTCCATACGGCACGCCGCGCCTGGCCTGCGGCATCGATGCGGCCCTGCTGCAAGGCGTGCAGGACGCGGCCGCCGCACATGGCCGGCGCTGCCTGTCCATCGAACCGATCGCCGGGCCGGCCTGGCGCAGCATCGCCGGGGGAAAACCCGCCGCCTTCGCCCTGGTGGAAGCGGGACGGCTGCTGCTGGCAACGACGGGCGGCGGACGCATCACGGCCCTGCACAGCCAGTCCTGCGCCGCAGCCTGGGGCGACGAACTGGACCGGGCATGGCGGCGCTGGAACTTGCGCGCGCCGCAGCTCGACGCCATCGAACACGTGGCCCTGATCGACTTGAGCGGCGTGCCGCAGGCGAACGTGCCAGAACGCTTCGTGCCCATCGCCGTGGCCGGCGCCGCCCACCTGATGCGGGAGGCCGCATGGGCCTGAGCCGCCTGGAATTCCTGCCGCCCGGCGCCGCGCAGACGTTCAAGGGCTGGCGCCTGGCCCTGTGCCTGGCGGGCGGCTTGATGCTGCTGCCGGCCGCCGTGTACTGGCTGGTGCAGGCGCAGGAAACGCGGCGCCTGGAGGCGCAGTTGGCGCAGCTGCAGCCCGCGCGTCCCGTGCGTGCTCCGCTCTCGGCAAGCCAGCAGCGCGAGCGCGACCTCGAACTGAAACAGGTGGCCGCCGCCGTGCGCCAGCTCAACCTGCCCGTCACGCGCCTGGTCAGGACGGTGCAGGCGCCGCGCGACGTGCGCGTGGCCCTCCTGGGGCTGGACCTGAATGCGCAGCAGGGACAGGATGGCGCCAGCGTGCTGAAAATCGCCGCCGAGGCGGAAACCCCGCAGGACATGCTCAACTACCTGGCCTTCCTGAACCAGCAGCCCATGTTCAGCTCCGTGTATCTGCTCAAGCACGAGATGAACAGTCACGCGAACGCCCCCGAACACCCTTACCGTTTTCAGCTGGAGGCGCAATGGCGGCAATAAAACCTGTGTTAAAAGCCGGCACACCCGTGGCCCGCGCACGCCTCCACTTGCATATGCCGCCGCGCGTGGCGTGGGAAACGGCGCGTCTATGGCGTGCCCTGGGCTGGCCCAGCGCCATCGGTGCGGCCTGCCTGGCGCTGGCCGCCGTCGCCGTGCAGCAGGGCGAGGCGCTGGCCGGACGCCAGCAGCCATTGCGCGCGCAGCTGGCCGTGATGGCGAAACAGGCGGCGCTGCCGCCGGCGCCCGTCACGCTCGACGCCGATGCGGACAGCCTGGCCGCCTTTCACGCCTACCTGCCCGCGCACGACAGCATTCCCGAGCAGCTGAAGGCCTTGCTGGAAGTGGCGCAAAAGAGCGGCGTCACCCTGGCCAAGGCCGACTACAAGCCGCAGGAAGACGGCAACACGGCCTTTTTGCGCTACCAGATCACCTTGCCCGTGAAGGCCGAATACGCGCAGCTGCAAACCTTTATCGTCGACGCCCTGCAGGCGTTGCCCACGCTGACGCTCGACTCCGTGCTGTTCAAGCGCGAGCAGATCGAAGCGGGCGAGATCGATGCACGCATCCAGTTCATCCTGCTGGTCAAGAAGCCGGAGGCGCGCCGATGAAAAAAGCCGTACTGGGGGGCGCCGCCGTGGCGACCTTGCTGGCCGCCCTCTTCGCCCCGGAGGACGAAGGCAGCATCGTGGGGCCGGCCACTGCCACGCCGCGCCAGGTGGAACGGGTGGCGGTCGCGCCCCTCGTCGTCGCCACTGCCGCTGCGCCAGCCAATCGCGCGCTGGCCATCGAACCGCGCCGGGGCCTCGATGACGAAGAAGCGGCCACCCTGTTCGCCAAGCAAAGCTGGCAGCCGGAGACGCCGAAAAAGATCATGCTCGACCAGCAGGCGGCGCAGGCCACGCGCACTGTCGCCGCCGTCGATGCGAACGCACCGCCGCCTTTGCCCTTCCAGTTCCTTGGCCGTTTCGTCGACGAAGGCAAGGCCGCCTATTTCCTGCAGGCGGGCGAACGCAACGTGGTGGCGCGGCCCGGCGACACGCTCGAAGAGCGCTACCGCTTCGACGGCGTGGTGCAGGGCGCCCTGCAATTTACCTATCTGCCGCTCAACCTGAAACAGACACTCGCCGTAGGGGATATCAATTGAAACGACGCACACCACGTACTGGCATTACCCTGCTGCCGATGCTGTCCCTGCTGGCCGCCTGCGCCGGCAACCAGGCCTATACCGACGGCCAGGCCATGCTGGGCGCCGGCCGCACGGAACAGGGCCTGGCCCTGCTGGAACAGGCGGCGCAGGCCGAACCGACCAACGCCAAGTACCGCATCGCCGTCACCAACGGCAGGATGCGCGCGCTGAACAACCTCAATGGCCGCGCCGAGGCGCTGCGCCAGCAGGGCAAGCTGCCCGAAGCGCAAGCGCTGTACCAGCAGGCGCTGGCGCTGGACGCCAGCAACGACGTGGCGCAGCGGGGCCTGGCCGGCGTGGCGCAGGATGAACGGCACCGCAAGCTGGTGCAGGAGGCGCAGTCCAGCTACCAGCGCGGCGGCGAAGCGAATGTCGCGCAGGCGCAGGAAGCCTTGCGCCAGGTGCTGCAGGAACGTCCCGCGCAGCGCGAGGCGCTGGCCCTGAAAGGCCGCATCGGCGACGAGCTGGCCAAAAGCCGTCCGGCCGGCGGCAAGCTGGCGGCTGCCTACCGCAAACCCGTGACGCTCGAGTTTCGCGACGCGCCCCTGCGCTCCGTGTTCGATCTTCTCAGCAAGGTGTCGGGCCTGAACTTCGTCTTCGACAAGGAAGTCGATCCCGCCCTGCGCGCCACCATTTCCGTGCGCGACACCAGCATCGAGGAAGCGATCGCCATGCTGCTGGGCGCGAACCAGCTCGAGCAAAGCGTCACCAGCGACAAGTCGATCACGATCTACCCGAACACGCCGCAAAAGGTAAAGGATTACCAGCAGCTGGTGGTACGCACTTTTTTCCTCGCCAATGCGGACGTCAAGACGGTGGCGTTCTCCATCAAGACCCTGCTCAAGGCCAAGGATGTCGTCACCGACGAGCGCCTGGGCATCATCATGCTGCGCGATACGCCGGAAATGGTGCGCATGGCCGAGCGCATCATCAACGTGCAGGACCTGGCCGACCCGGAAGTGATGCTGGAAGTCGAGGTGCTGGAAGTCAAGCGCACGCGCCTGATGGAACTGGGCGTGCGCTGGCCCGACCAGGCCAGCCTGACCCTGGCCGGCGTCGCAGGCAGCACGGGAGGCCTGGGCGGCCTGAAGGTGGCGGACCTGCACCGCATCAATGGCGACAATATCAACCTGGGCATCGGCGGCGTCACCCTCAACGCCAACAAGACGGACAGCGACAGCAATATCCTGGCGAACCCGCGCATCCGCGTGCGCAACAAGGAAAAGGCGAAGATCCTCATCGGCGACCGCGTGCCCGTCATTACCGTCACGACGAATAACGGCGTCAGTTCCGACAGCGTCAACTACATCGACGTGGGCCTGAAACTCGACGTGGAACCGAACGTCTACCTGGACGACGAAGTGGCCATCAAGATCAACCTGGAAGTATCGAACGTCGTCAAGGAAGTGATCAGCAAAACGGGCACGCAGGCTTACCAGATCGGCACGCGCAGCGCCTCGACCGTGTTGCGTTTGAAAGATGGCGAGACGCAGGTGCTGGCGGGCCTGATCAGCGACGAAGACCGGGGCACGGCCAACAAGGTACCCGGCGTGGGCGAACTGCCCGTGCTGAACCGCCTGTTCGGCAGCCAGAAGGATGACGCCATGCGCAGCGAGATCGTGCTGTCGATCACGCCGCGCCTGCTGCGCAGCATCCGCCGCCCGGACCTGATGACGGCCGAATTCAACTCGGGCACCGAGGCGTCCGTGGGCGGGCGCGCCAGCGTGGGCGGCACGCCGGAAGCCATCGCCGCGCCCGAGCAAGCCCCTGCGCGCGCCGGCTCGCCCATGACGGGCGGCGACGAGGCGCCCGCGGCAGGCGACAAGTCCGGCAAAGGTGGCCAGTGAGGTGGCCAGTGAAAGAGCGGGGCTTTACCTTCATCGAACTGATGATCACCCTGGCCATCATGGCGACCTTGGCCACGGTGGCCGTGCCGATGGCGCAGGTGGCCTTGCAACGGGCCAAGGAGCAGCAATTGCGCAGCGCCCTGATCGAGATGCGCGAAGCAATCGATGCCTACAAGCGCGCTTCGGACAATGGCCGCATCAAGCTGTCGCTGGGCGCTTCCGGCTATCCGAAAAAACTCGAGGAACTGGTTGAGGGCGTGCCCGACCAGCGCAGCCCGTCGAAGCAGAACATCTACTTTTTGCGCCGCTTGCCGCGCGACCCGTTCCAGCCCAGGGAAGCCGGCAGCGCGGCCGACAGCTGGAGCAAGCGCGCCTATGCCTCGCCGCCCGACAATCCCAGCGAAGGCGAAGACGTGTTCGACGTCGCCTCGCGCTCGACCAAGGTGGGCCTGAACGGCGTGCCGCTCAATCAATGGTGACCGCCATGCAGACCTCGACCATACGCCGCGGCTTTACCCTGGTCGAACTGCTGGTGGTGCTGGCGATCATCTCGCTGCTGCTGACGATCGCCATCCCCCGCTATTTCGGTTCCGTGGAAAAGTCGAAGGAAGTCGCACTGAAGGAAAACCTGCAGGTGCTCAGGAGCGGCCTCGATAAATACTATGCCGACAAGGGAGAATATCCGGCCGCGCTGGACGACCTGGTGACCCACCATTACTTCCGCAGCGTGCCGCTCGATCCCGTCACGGAGTCCGCCGCCACCTGGCAATTGATCCCTTCGCCAAATGGCGAGATCGGCGGCGTGGCCGACGTGCGCAGCGGCGCCAAGGGCAAGACGCGTGAGGGGATTCCGTTTGAACAGCTCTAGTTTCCGGCGCGGCGCACGGGGCTTCGCGTATATCTGGACCCTGATGCTGGTGGCCTTCATGGGCGTGGGCCTGGTGCTGGCCGGCGAACTGTTTGCCACGGCCGCGCGGCGCGACAAGGAGCGCGAGCTGCTGTTCATCGGTCATGAATTCCGCAACGCGTTGGGCCGCTACTACGACAGCACGCCGGCCGACGGGCGGCCCCGCTATCCCTTGACCCTGCAGGAACTGCTGCGCGACCCGCGCTTTGCCAACGCCCGGCGCCATTTGCGCCGCCTGTATGCGGACCCCGTCACGGGCAAGGCGGAATGGGGCGTGCTGCGGCAGGAGGGACGCATCGTCGGCATCCATTCGCTGTCGCCGCAGCTGCCCATCAAGCAGGACAACTTCCTTGACGAAGACGCCAGCCTGCGCCGCAAGCAGCGCTACGCCGACTGGCACTTCACGTATCCGCACGACCTGGTGCTGGCTCCGCCCGACGCGGCCGGCGGCGCGCCCGGCCTCAAGCCGAAAGGCGCGAACTGATATCATGCCCGCATTCCATATTCAGCATCGAGCAAAGGAGCAGGCATGAGCATAGGTGGCACTTCCATCGAACAGGCATTGGCATCGCTGTCGGACATGACGGGCGGCATGGTCGCCATCGGCAAGGACGAACATGCGCAACGCATCGCCAAGGCGCAAGCGTTCATGCGCGCACAGGGCATCGCCGCCATCTACCTGAACGCGGGCGCCAACCTCACCTATTTCACGGGCACCAAATGGTATGCCAGCGAACGCATGGTGGGCGCCATCCTGCCGGCCAGCGGCGAGATCGAATACATCGCCCCCGCCTTCGAGGAAAGCACCCTGCAAGGCTTCATGCTCATCGAGGGCAAGGTCAATTGCTGGGAAGAGCATGAAAGCCCGTACCAGCTGTTCGTCGACGTGCTGGCGCGCATGGGAATCGTCCAGGACGCGAATCGACCGCTACGCGTGGGCATCTGCGAAAGCGCCGCCTTCTTCATCTACGACGGCATCAAGCCGCTGGCACCCGGCTATGCACTGGAAAACGCGCGCACCGTCACCGCGTACTGCCGCAGCAGAAAATCACAGGCGGAAATCGCCCTGATGCAGCGCGTGATGGACATGACCCTGGCCGTGCACGTGGCCACGGCCAGCATGCTGTACGAAGGCATCACGACGGTGGAAGTGGAGGAATTCATCCAGCGCGCGCACCGCAAGGTAGGCGCGCCCCGCTCGTACTTCTGCATCGTGCTGTTCGGCGAGGCGACCGCCTACCCGCATGGCGTCAACTACGAGCAGACCCTGAAGGCGGGCGACACGGTGCTGATCGACACGGGCTGCCAGGTGATGAACTACATCTCCGACATCACGCGCACCTATGTTTTCGGACAGATCAGCGAGCGCCAGCGCAGCGTATGGAACAGCGAAAAGGCCGCGCAAGCCGCCGCATTCGCGGCCGCCCAACTGGGCGTACCGTGCGGCGACGTGGACCGCGCCGCGCGCGTCTCGCTGGAAGCGGACGGCTACGGCCCCGGCTACAAGCTGCCCGGCCTGCCGCACCGCACGGGCCACGGCATCGGCCTCGATATCCACGAGTGGCCTTACCTGGTGGGCAACGACACGACGCCGCTCGACGTGGGCATGTGCTTCTCGAACGAGCCGATGATCTGCATCCCCGGCGAATTCGGCATCCGCCACGAAGACCATTTTTATATGACGGAAAACGGACCGCGCTGGTTCACGCAACCGGCGCACAGCATCGACGATCCGTTCGGTTTGCGCACGTAAGCCGGCGCTCCTGTGTTGGATTACGCTGCGCTAATCCAACCTACACTGCTGTGTTGGATTACGCTGCGCTAATCCAACCTATACCGCCAATGCCCGGTAGGTCGGATTAGCGCGCAGCGCGTAATCCGACACAGCACCCTGCGCCAGCTTGAACACGGCCAGCGCCGTACCCAGCTGCACGGCCTGTTCCTGCAGCGATTCAGCCGCCGCCGACGCTTCTTCCACCAGCGCGGAATTCTGCTGCGTCATCTGATCCATGCTGCCGATGGCCACGCCGATGTCGCCGATGCCGGCACTCTGCGCCTGGCTGGCGGCACTGATCTCGGCCATGATGTCGGCCACCTTTTTCACGGAATCGACGATCTGGCCCATGGTCAGACCCGCCTCGTCGACCAGCTTCGAGCCGACATTCACCCTGGCCACCGAATCGCCGATCAATTGCTTGATCTCGCGCGCCGCTGCCGCGCTGCGCTGCGCCAGGTTGCGCACTTCGGACGCCACTACGGCAAAGCCCCGCCCCTGTTCGCCGGCGCGCGCCGCTTCCACGGCCGCATTCAAGGCCAGGATGTTCGTCTGGAAGGCGATGCCGTCGATGACGCCGATGATGTCGACGATGCGTTTGGATGCATCGTTGATCTCGCCCATGGTGGTGACCACCTGGCTGACCACCTGCCCGCCCTTCACGGCAACCGACGATGCCGACACCACCAGCGCATGCGCCTGGCCCGCGTTGGCGGCGTTGTCGCGCACGGTGGAAGTCAGGCTGTCCATGCTGCGCGCCGTCTGGTCCAGGCTACCCGCCTGCGATTCCGTGCGCGCGGCCAGGTCCGCATTGCCCTGGGCGATTTCCGCGCTGGCCACCTGGATGGTTTCGGCCGACGCCTTGATATCGGAGACCATGCCGCCAAGCTTGGCGCGCATGTCCTTCAGCGCCGCCAGCAGGCTGTCCTGGTCGCCCGCCTCGGTCACGATGTGCATCGACAGGTCGCCATCGGCCACGGCGCGCGCGATCTGGCGCGCATATTCGGGTTCGCCGCCCAGCTGCTGCCAGATGGCGCGCACGACGAAATGCGACACGGCCACCAGGCAGACGATGACGGCCAGCGCCACGGCGATGCTGGTATTGAGCGCATTGCGCACATTGGCCGCGCTGCGTTCTATGCCCTGCCTGAACTGCGCTTGCGCCTGTTCGTTGGTCTTTGCCAGGTCGGCATTGAGCACCGCCAGCGCGCCCTGCATGCGCGCCACGGTCGCTTGCGGGTCGCCCTCTTCCATTTCCAGCATGATGCGCGCCGCGCTCAGGGCCGGCGCATAGTAGGCATCGAATTCGCTGGCCAGCCGCGTGCCGTGCTCGCGCTGGCCGGGGATCGCCGCAAAGGCGGCCAGTTTTTCGCGCAGCTTGACCGCCTGGCCGCCGACTTGCCCGATACGTTCCTTGTCGCCTTCGCTGACGGCATCGCGCAGGGCGTCGCCGACGGCGGCCACGTCCAGGGTCAGCGACTTGGCCATGTCAAGCACGGGATAGTCCGCGCTTTCCGTGGCGTGGATGGAATTGAGCGTGGCCGTGGACAGGTAGGCGCTGACGGCCAGCCCCAGCCCGAAAATCACGGCCGAGACGACAGGCAGCGCCCATATCTTGCGTTTGATGCTCATTGCTGTCTCCTGATTCTGATGAATTATCGGGCCGCCGCATGGCGTGCGGCCCGGGCCGGCTTTATGGCGCCGTCAGCACCACTTTGACGCTGGCGTCGACGGCACTCTTTTCGATATAGCCGATGGCTTTCGGATCGGCAGCCACGGCCTTCTTCACGTCGGCGCTATTGGCCACTTCCTTCGGCAAGGTGGCCTTGCCCGTGAAGACCAGCTTGGACCACAGGGCCTTCGCTTGCGACGGTTCCTTGTCCGTCACCTTCTTGTAGAACTCGGCGCGCACGGGGGCGCTTTCCGGCTGGTCGATCGGCGTCATGGCCGTCGATTTACCGAGGAAGAATTGCGCCACCTGTTCATTCGTCATGGCGCCAGCGGCGCTTTTCGGATTGACCACCACGACCACTTCGGCCATGGCGGGAACGGCGGTCGACAGCGCCAGCAAGGCAGCCACATTCAAGATCAATGGTTTCATGCGGCGCTCCTCAGAAAACGAAATCGATGGCGGCGGCAGCCACCGTGACGGGACCATGGAAGCCCGGCTTGGCTTGCACGAACAGGCCAGGGCCATTCTTCGGCTTGATGCGGTCGATCTGCACTTTCAGCGCGGCCGAACGGTGGAAGTCCCAGCGCACGCCGATGCTGTCCGTCGATTGCTCGAGCTGGTTGCGCATGGTGGCCAGAGTCTCGACGCCGGCCGACAGGGCGCGCAGGGTCGGCGTACAGGCGGCCGGATAGCCGGCAGGGCAGGATGCGGGCACGGTGTTGTTCACGCGGCCATCGGCCTTCAGGCTGGCGTGGCTGTAGTAGGGCAGGAAGGCACCGATGCGGTAGCCGCCCATCACATACCACGAGGTGCTGTCGCTGACATAGCTGTCCGTCTTGCGCTTCGCATATTCCGACTGCAGCAGCACATTGTTCCAGTCCAGGCCCAGGCCTACGGAGGTAAACGACGCCTTCTTGTCCTTGACTTCCAGCGCATCGGCCAGGGCGCCCAGCTGGGCGATCCGGTAGCCGCTGCCGGCCGCGCGCAAGCTGCCCATCAAGGTGTTCAGGCTCGGTGAATCGTTGATCGTCAACCTGGTCTCGGCCCGGCCGAAGCGCACGGTGACGGGGCCATGTTCAGCCACCACGTTCAAGGCGACGATGGACTTGCCTTCCACCTGCACGGTCGAAGCGGGACCCGTGGCCAGGGTGGCCTTGGTACGGCCCAGCGCCAGCTGCGTGGTGATGCTGGTATCGCCCGCGCTGAACTGGTAGGTGCCGTCGATGCCATCGATGCTATTGAGGGGCACCTGCGAATACATTTCGCCGGGCGGGCGCAGCATGGTGTTGGCATAGCCCACGTTGCGATAATCGGAAATCATGAAGACGGGCAGGCCCATGCGGCCGACGCGCACGCTGAAGCTGTCCGATACCTTGGCCTTGGCGAAGGCCCACGCCAGTTCGGCGCCGACATCATCTTCGCCATCCTTGCGCGCCAGGCCCTGCACGGTGGCCGACAGCCACGGGTTGACGGTGACATTGGCTTGCAAGCCCAGGTTGGAATCGACGCCCGTGCGGGCGGTGCGGCCGGCGCCGGCAGCCTGGTTCGGGCGCGCGAACTGCGCGTTGTCCGTATCGGCCATGGTCAGGGCGGCCGTGCCGTAACCGCTGATCTTGACGGCGGGGCCAACGGCCTCTTCGGCGTAGGCATGGCTGATGGCCAGGGGCATGGCCAACAGGAAAATCAGGACGTGTTTATTCATAGTAATTAAATACCCGTAGCGGTGAACGTTAATCGTGGAATGGAACTCGCGGTCGAGGGTTCACCAGCCGCAAAAGGCCGGGTCCGTTTTTTTTCGCGCCACCATCGCCTTGGGCGTGCATGGCGACGTGACCAGTGAGTAAAACCATGCTACATAGAAAAGGTTTTACGTTGGAAAGTTTTCTTGCGGCAATGAGCGAATTCGCCGCTTTTGATGAAAAAAGCACGCGTTCTAGAGGGGTTTATCTAAATAGCACGCTGTGCAAAACCACACTTAGCCTATATTTTTCATACACTTATGGATAATTCAAGACCAAAAGAACCCCCATAAAAAAAGCGCCACCCGCGCGAAGTTCGCGGGTGGCGCCATTCACACCGGTCCTGCCGGAGACGCTTACTCTCGGACTTACTCGCGCTTGGAGACCAGGGTCAGAATGTCATAGCTGGCCACCAGTTCCTCGTTCTGGTTGGTCACCTGCACGTCCCACGCGACCACGCCCTGGCCCACGCCAAACACGTCCTTGCGGTTGCGGTCGACCTTGCGCTTGCACGTCAGGCGGGCGCGGATGGTGTCGCCAATCGCCACCGGCGCGACGAAGCGCAGGTTGTCCAGACCGTAGTTGGCCAGCACGGGACCGACACCGGGCGAGACGAACAGGCCGGCGGCGGCGGACAGCACGAAGTAGCCGTGGGCGATGCGCTTGCCGAACTGCGATTCCTTCGCCGCGATTTCATCGAAGTGCATGTAGAAGAAATCGCCCGAGATGCCGCCGAAGGCGACGATGTCCGCTTCGCTGACTGTGCGGCGGTGCGTGAGCAGCGAGTCGCCCGTCTTCAAGTCCTCGAAGTGCTTGCGGAACGGGTGGATCGGACTTTCGTTGACGTCCGCGCCGCGCACGTATTCGCCCGTGATGGCCGCCAGCATGGTCGGCGAGCCTTGCACGGCCGCCCGTTGCAGATAGTGGCGCACGGCGCGCACGCCGCCCAGTTCCTCGCCGCCGCCCGCGCGGCCAGGGCCGCCATGCTTCAGCTGCGGCAGGGGCGAGCCATGGCCCGTCGAATCGACGGAAGCCACGCGCTCGAGCACGTGCACGCGGCCATGCGTAGCCGCCACTTGCGGTACCACGCGCGCGGCGATCTTCGGATCGCGCGTCACCAGGGTGCTCACCAGGCTGCCCTTGCCGCGCGCGGCCAGGGCCAGCGCTTCATCGATATCCTTGTAACCCATCATGGTGCTGACGGGGCCGAACGCTTCCACGTCATGCACGGCATCGTTGCCGAAGGCGTCGCGACACATCAGCAAGGTCGGCGAGAAGAAACTGCCGTCCTGCGCGCCATCGCCGAGCGGATTGAATCCGTCGGCCGCACCGAACACCACTTCATTACCCTGCGACAGGGTGGCGACACGCTCGGCCACGTCGTTCTGCTGCTCTTTCGACGCCAGCGCGCCCATGCGCACGCCTTCGATGGACGGGTCGCCCACCACCACCTTGGCCAGGCGCTCGCGCAGGCGCGAGCCGACGGCGTCCATCAGGTGCTCGGGCACGATGATGCGGCGGATCGCCGTGCACTTCTGGCCCGACTTGCCCGTCATTTCGCGCACGACTTCCTTGACGAACAGGTCGAATTCCACGTCGTCGGGCGTGACGTCCGGTGCCAGGATAGCGCAATTGAGCGAATCGGCTTCGCCGTTGAAAGGCACGGACTGGGCGATCAGGTTGGAATTCGTGCGCAGCTTGGCGGCCGTGGCGGCCGATCCTGTAAACGTGACGAAATCCTGGCCATTCAGGCGGTCCAGCAAGTCGCCCGTGGAACCGATCACCAGCTGCAAGCTGCCGGCCGGCAGCAAGCCCGATTCATGCATCATGCGCACGACGGCCTGCGTCAGATAGCTGGTCGCCGTGGCCGGCTTGGCGATGCAGGGCATGGCCGCCAGGAAGCTGGGCGCGAATTTTTCCAGCAGACCCCAGATGGGGAAGTTGAAGGCGTTGATGTGCACGGCCAGGCCGCCGCGCGGCACCAGGATGTGCGTGCCGGCGAAACCGCCCTTCTTGCCCAGCGCGATCGCCGGGCCTTCATGCAGCACGTTCGACGACGGCAGCTCGTTGCTGCCCATGCTGGCGTAGGCGAACAGGGTACCCGTGCCGCCTTCGATATCAACCCAGCTGTCGGCGCGCGTGGCGCCCGACAGGTGCGAGATCGCATACAGTTCTTCCTTGCGCTCGACCAGGTACAGGGCCAGCGCCTTCAGGCGCGCGGCGCGCTGCTGGAAATCGAGCGCCATCAGGCCCGGCACGCCCGTCTTGCGCGCATACGTGACGGCTTCGTCGAAGTCGATCTTTTCAGCATGCGTATGATAGATGACGCGGTTGTTCAAGGCGCTGTGCAGGGGCACGGCGGCGCTTTCGCCCAGCCAGCGGCCGGCGATCAGGCTTTGCAGGGTGGATATGTGAGCCATGTGGTTTCTCCGTAAAACGAGGGTGTTGGTGACGTTGGTGGTGGTGTCGGATGACGCGGGGCGCTGCCCCGCTAATCCGACCTACGCTCATATGGTTTATTGCGCCGAGGCGTTCTTGTGCAAATGCAGCGGCAAGGCCGATTCGAAATTGAGGCGCTGGCGGTTCGCCTCGACTTGCGTCAGCGCCTCCACTTCGCGCATCGTCTGCATGGAGCGCACGGCCAGTTCGTGGTACTGGCCCGTGCCCGAGCTTTTCCATTTGATTTCATCGTCGGTCAGCGCGCGGATCACCTTGGCGGGCGTGCCCACCACCATGCTGCGCGGTGCGACGACCATGCCCGCCTTCACGAAACTCATGGCGGCGACGATGGATTCCTCGCCGATGACGGCGTTGTCCATCACCACGGCGTTCATGCCGACGAGCGCATTGCGGCCGATGCGGCAGCCGTGCAGCACGGCGCCATGGCCGATATGGCCATCGACTTCGACTACCGTGTCGCAGCCGGGGAAGCCGTGCATGACGCACGTGTCCTGCAGGTTCGCCCCCTCTTCCAGGATCAGGCGGCCGAAGTCGCCGCGAATCGAAGCGAGCGGGCCGATATAGCAGCGCGGACCGACGATCACGTCGCCGATCAGCACGGCCGACGGGTGCACGTAGGCGCTGGGGTGGACGACGGGGGTGACGCCGTTGATTTCGTAGACTTTGACCATACAAACTCCTATTCATCTGCGCGCCATGCACGCTATTACTAGACGCAGCGGAAAACTGGGGTCAGACCCGGCGGGTCTGACCCCGGCCCTCCGCTGCTGTCTTCACATACCCAGGTACGCGCTTTGTACCTGCTCGTTGTGCAGCAATTCGGGACCGGGACCGGACAGGGTAATCGCGCCCGTCTCGATCACATAGCCCACGTCGGCGATCGACAGGGCCGCGTGCGCGTTCTGCTCGACGAGGAAGATGGTGATGCCCTGGTCGCGCAGCTCGGCCACGATGCGGAAGATTTCCGCGATCAGGAGCGGCGCCAGGCCCATGCTCGGTTCATCGAGCAGCAGCAGTTGCGGGCGGCCCATCAGCGCGCGCGCCATGGCCAGCATCTGCTGCTGTCCGCCGGAGAGCGTGCCGGCCAGCAGCAGGCGCTTTTCCTTCAGGATCGGAAACAGGCCGTACATGCGCTCCATGTCGCCCGCCACGTCCTGTGCGGGGCGTGTAAACGCGCCCAGGCGCAGATTGTCTTCCACCGTCATGGGGCCGAACACTTGCCGCCCTTCCGGCACCTGGCAGATGCCGGCGCGCACGCGCTTGTCGGCGCTCATGCGGCTGACGTCCTGGCCGGCGAAGGCGATGCTGCCGGCGCTGATCGGCTGCACGCCGGAGATCGCCCGCAGCAAGGTCGTCTTGCCGGCGCCATTGGCGCCCACCAGCGCCACCAGCTGGCCCTGGCGCACTTGCAGGTCGATGCCGTGCAGGGCCTGGATGCGGCCGTAATGGCTAGTCAGGCCGGCGATATCGAGCACCAGCGGTGTCTGGGGTTTTTCCATCTTCATCATGCCGCCACTCCCAGGTATGCCGCCACCACGTCGGGATTGGCGCGCACTTCGGCAGCGGTCCCTTCGGCCAGCTTCTTGCCATAGTCGAGCACCAGGATATGGTCCGACAAATTCATCACCAGTTTCATGTCATGCTCGACCAGCACCACCGTCACGCCCGATTGCGCCACCTTGCGGATCAGGGCTTCGATCTCGCCCGTCTCCGTGTGGTTCAGGCCCGCCGCCGGTTCGTCGAGCAGCAGCACCTTCGGCTTGGCCGCCAGCGCACGGGCGATTTCCAGGCGTTTTAATGCGCCATACGACATCTGCCCTGCCTCGTCGCCGATGTGGCGGCCGACGCCGACAAATTCCATCAGGCCCGCCGCCTCGTCGCGGCAGGCCGCATCCGCGCGGCGCACGGACGGCAAACGCAGCATGGAGGCAAACAGGTTCTGGTTCAGGCGCAGGTGCGCGCCCACCATCACATTGTCGATCGCTGTCATGTTCATGCACACCTGCAGATTCTGGAAAGTGCGGCTCATGCCGCGCCGCGCCAGCGCATCGGGCGACATGGCGGCCACGTTCTCGCCATTGAGCAGGATCTCGCCTTTGGTCGGCGTATAGACACCGGTGATCAGGTTGAACAGGGTCGTCTTGCCGGCGCCGTTCGGCCCGATCACGGAGTGGATATTGCCTTCCTTGACGGTAAAGCTCACGTCCTGCACCGCGTGCACGCCGCCGAAGCTCTTGCTCAGGTTGTTAATCGTCAGCATCTCACACCTCCCGTGCAGATTGAGGCGGTGCTTTCGGCGTGGCAGAACGCTTGCGCGAACGGCTGGCCAGGCTCGGCACCAGGCCCTTGGGCATGAAGATCATGGTCGCCATCAGGATCACGCCGAACACTACCGTTTCCCAGCCTTCAAAACTGGACAGCAGTTGCGGCAAGACCGTCAGCAGCGCGGCGCCGATGATGGAACCGAAGATCGACGCCATGCCGCCCACCACCACCATCGTCACCAGCTCGATCGAGTGGAAGAAGCCGGCCAGGTTGGGCGTGATGAAGCCGATGTAATGGGCGCTGATGCTGCCCGCGATGCTGGCAATCACCGCCGACAGCACGAACACGCGCACCTTGAAGCGCGTCGTATCGACGCCGACCACGCGGGCCGCCACTTCCGAACCGTGGATGGCCTGCAGCGCCCGGCCGACGGGCGAATCGATGAGGTTCAGGGCCAGCCACGTGACCAGCAACAGCAGCACGGCGCACACCAGGTACCATGATTTTTCGCCGGCGATTTCCAGGCCGGCGACACTGAAGGCGGAGACGCCGATGCCGTCCGGACCGCCCGTCCATTGCGTCTCGTTGTTGATGACGATGGAAATGATGATGCCCAGTCCCAGCGTCGCCATGGCCAGGGTATGGCCCTTGAGTTTCAGTACGGGACGCGCCAGCAGCAGCGCCAGCAGGCCCGTGGCGACGGCGCCGGCGGCCAGGGCGGCCAGCGGCGGCCAGCCATAGTGCGTGGTCAGCACGGCCGACGCATACGCGCCCAGGCCATAGAAGCCCGCGTGACCGAGGCTGATCTGGCCCGTATAGCCCATCAAGAGGTTCAGGCCGATGACGACGATGGCGTTCAGCGCGATGCGGATCGCCACGTCATAGTAGAACGCATTGCTGAGGAACAGCGGCAGGATGGCCAGCACGAGCGCCAGCACCAGCAAGCCGCCATGGCGCGAGCGGGTAAGGAAATTCTTCATACACGCTCCGAATTTTTAGCGCCAAACAAGCCTTGCGGCAGGAAGAACAGGATCAATAGAATCAGCACGAACGGCACCGCATCCTTGTAGGCCGACGAGATGTAGCCGGCCGTCATGGCTTCGGCGATGCCGAGGATCAGGCCGCCGGCAATCGCGCCCGCGCCGCCACCGAGGCCACCCAATACGGCGGCGACAAAACCTTTCAGGCCCAGCATGATGCCCGCGTCATACGATGTATAGGTGATCGGTGCGACCAGGATGCCGCCCGCCGCGCCCAGCAGGGCCGACAGGCCGAACGAGAACAGCAGCACCTTGCGCGTGTTGATGCCCACCAGTTGCGCGGCCAGCTTGTTGTGCGAGGTGGCCAGCATGGCCTTGCCCATCAGCGTGCGGCCGAAGAACCAGCCCAGCACCAGCACGATGACGACCGTCACGCCCAGCACCCACAGGCTTTGCGGCAGCAGGCTCGCGCCAAAAAATTCGATCGGCGCGTCGCCGGAAAAGGCCGGCAGCGAGTGCGTATCCTTGCCCAGCCAGATTTGCACGAGGCCGCGCAGCACGAGCGAAGCGCCGATGGTAATGATCAAGAGCGTGATGACCTGCGCGTTTTGCGCCGGTTCGATCACGGCTTTTTCCATCAATAGGCCAACGATGCCGGTGGCGATGACGGCCAGGATGATGGCCAGCGGCAGCGGCACGCCGGCGGCCGACATCACGGCGGCCAGCATCCCGCCCAGCATGATGAATTCGCCCTGCGCGAAATTGATCACGCCGCTGGTGTTGTAGATGATGGTAAAGCCCAGCGCCGCCAGCGCGTAGGCGGAACCGACCGTCATCCCGGAATACAGAAATTGTAGAAATTGTGCGACTTCCATGGTGTCTCCATTATGTTCGGCTATGCGCGGGCCGCCTTCGAGGGCAGCCTCGCGCAGGTACTCTGGCTTACATCACTTCGACAATTGCCATTCGCCGTTCTTCACTTCCACCATGCGGAAAGCCGACAGGTCCAGGCCCATGTGGTCTTTGGCCGACATGTTGAACACGCCGGTCGTGCCCACAAAACCCTTGGTCTGTTCCAGTGCCGTGCGCACTTTTTCGCGGTCCGTGCCGCCGGCGCGCTTGATGGCGTCCACCGACAGGTTCAGGGCGTCGAGCGCATAGCCGCCAAAGGTCGACGGATCGATCTTGTAGCGGTCTTTATACGTCTTGTCGTAGCCGACGACGACGGCCTTCTGCGCGTCGCTGTCGGGCAGCATGGCGCCGATCAACAGGGCCGGCGTCGGCAGGCGCACGCCTTCGGCAGCCTTGCCCGACAGCTTCAGGTATTCGTCCGACGCCACGCCATGCGACTGGTACAGCGGCAGCGCGGCCATGCCCAGCTGGCCGTAGTTCTTGGTCACGACCGCCGGGCCCTGGCCCAGGCCGAACACGAAGACGGCCTGCACACCGGCCGTATTCTTGATGCGCGTGAGCTGCGCCGTGATGTCCGTGTCTTTCGGACCGTAGGTTTCATCGGCCACCAGGGTGATGCCATATTTGGAAGCGACGATCTGCGATTCCTTGCGGCCCGAGGCGCCGAAGCCGCTCGTTTCCGACAGCAGGCCCACCTTGCTGATGCCGCGCTTCTTCATATCCTCGAACACCTTCTCGGCCGCCATGCGGTCCGTATGCGGCGTCTTGAAAACCCATTTCTTGACCGGATCGATGATGACCACGGCGCCCGCCAGCGAGATGAACGGCATGCTGGCGCGGTCCACCAGCGGCGCCATCGCCATCGTCGCGCCGGTGGTGGTGCCGCCGATCAGCACGTCGACCTTGTCCGACTCGATCAGGCGCTTGGTAAAACCGTTGGCCTTGGCCGCATCGCTGCCGTCGTCGTAGTGCACCAGTTCCAGCTTGCGTCCCAGCACGCCGCCGGCCGCATTGATTTTCTCGATATACAGCTGCAGGGTTTTCAGTTCCGGGTCGCCCAGAAAGGCGGCCGGGCCCGTGACGGACAGCACGGAACCGATCTTGATGTTGTCGGCCGCGTACGCACCCGCGGCAGTCATTGCCAGCACGCCGGCGATCAGGGTTTTCTTGAAGATATTGGCAATCATTATGGTCTCCACCAGGTTGGCACTACGGTCAATTATGGTTGGCGCTTTTTTTGCAAGCCTGCGCCTTTTTTGTTGTTTTACTTTTTTATACGCGTTCAATGACGACAGCAATACCCTGCCCCACGCCAATGCACATGGTGCACAGCGCATAGCGCCCGCCCGTGCGTTCCAGCTGGTTCAGCGCCGCCATCACCAGGCGCGCGCCCGATGCGCCCAGCGGGTGGCCGATGGCAATCGCCCCGCCATTCGGGTTCACGTGGGCCGCATCGTCGGCCAGGCCCAGGTCGCGCGTGACGGCCAGGGCCTGCGCGGCAAACGCTTCATTGAGTTCGATCACGTCCATCTGCTCGATGGTGAGGCCGGTCTGCGCCAGCACCTTGCGCGAGGCCGGCGACGGACCGAAGCCCATGATGCGCGGCGCCAGGCCCGCCGTGGCCATGCCCAGCACCTTTGCGCGCGGCGTCAATTTGTATTTATCCACGGCGGCGGCGGACGCCAGCAAGATCGCGCAGGCGCCGTCGTTCAAGCCCGAGGCGTTGCCGGCCGTGACCGTGCCGTCCGCCTTCACCACGCCTTTCAGTTTCGCCAGCATTTCCAGCGAGGTATCGGGGCGCGGATGTTCATCCATCGTCACCATCTTCGGCTCGCCCTTTTTTTGCGGCACGGCGACGGGCACGATTTCGCGATCGAACACGCCGGCCGCGTTGGCGGCGGCCCAGCGCTGCTGACTGCGCAAGGCCAGCGCGTCCTGGTCGGCGCGGCTGATGCCAAATTCCACGGCCACGTTTTCCGCCGTTTCCGGCATGGTATCGATGCCGTACTGCGCCTTCATTTTGCCGTTGACGAAGCGCCAGCCCAGGGTCGTGTCTTCGATTTTCGACGCGCGCGAGAACGCGCTGTCGGCCTTGCCCATCACGAACGGTGCGCGCGTCATGCTTTCCACGCCGCCGGCGATGATCAGCTCCGCCTCGCCTGCCTTGATCGAGCGGGCGGCCATGCCCACGGCGTCCAGGCTGGAGCCGCACAGGCGGTTGATGGTATTGGCCGGCACTGCGGCCGGCAAGCCCGCCAGCAGCGCGGCCATGCGGCCCACGTTGCGGTTGTCTTCGCCCGCCTGGTTGGCGCAGCCGTAGAACACGTCGTCGATGGCGGACCAGTCGACGGACGGGTTGCGGGCGATCAGCGCGGCGATCGGCAGCGCGCCCAGGTCGTCGGCGCGCACGCTGGACAAGGCACCGCCGTAGCGGCCGAAAGGTGTGCGCACGGCGTCACAGATAAAGGCTTCGTTCATGTTTGCTTCCTTGTTCGGGCTATCAGGAGAAAATCTTCGGGCGCTGGTCGACCACGCGGCGGGCCTTGCCCGTCAGCGTGCGTTCGATGCCGGCGGCGGCCACCAGGCGCACGCGCGTGCTCACGCCCACGTGCGTCTTGATGCGGTGTTCCAGTTCGCGCGCCAGGGCGTCCGTTTCGCTGGCCGAGAGGGTGGCCGTCAGGTCGATGCGCAGCTCGGCGATCACTTCGAGCTTGTCGAGGTGGCCGTCGCGCGTGACGACCAGCTGGTACTGCGGCGCCAGCTTCGGCATTTTGAGGATCAGCTCTTCGATCTGCGTGGGGAAAACGTTCACGCCGCGGATGATCAGCATGTCGTCGGAGCGGCCCGTGATCTTGCCGATGCGGCGCATGGCCCGCGAGGTCGGCGGCAGCAAGCGGGTCAGGTCGCGCGTGCGGTAGCGGATGATGGGCAGCGCCTCTTTCGACAAGGAGGTAAACACCAGTTCGCCCTCTTCGCCGTCCGGCAGCACTTCGCCCGTTTCCGGATCGATGATCTCGGGATAGAAATGGTCTTCCCAGATGACGGGACCGTCCTTGCTCTCGATGCATTCGGACGCCACGCCAGGTCCCATCACTTCGGACAGGCCGTAGATGTCGACGGCGTCGATGCCGGCGCGCGCTTCGATTTCCGAACGCATGGCGTCCGTCCACGGTTCGGCGCCAAAGATGCCCACCTTCAGCGACGATTCGGCCGGGTCCAGGCCCTGGCGCGTGAATTCCTCGATGATGTTGAGCATGTACGACGGCGTGACCATGATGATGGACGGCTTGAAATCCTGGATCAGCTGCACCTGCTTTTCCGTCTGCCCGCCGGACATCGGGATGACCGTGCAGCCGAGGCGCTCGGCGCCGTAGTGCGCGCCCAGGCCGCCCGTGAACAGGCCGTAGCCATACGAGATATGCACCATATCGCCCGCGCGGCCGCCGCCGGCGCGGATCGAGCGCGCCACCACGTTGGCCCAGGTATCGATGTCGTTCTGCGTGTAGCCGACCACCGTGGCCTTGCCCGTGGTGCCGCTCGAGGCGTGGATGCGCACCACCTGCTCGCGCGGCACGGCGAACAGGCCGAACGGGTAATTGTCGCGCAAGACTTTTTTGTCCGTGAACGGGAATTTGGCCAGGTCGGCCAGGGATTTGAGATCATCCGGATGCACGCCCGCTGCGTCAAAAGCGGCACGGTAATGGGGCACGTTGTCATACGCGTGCTTGAGCGTCCATTTCATGCGTTCGAGCTGCAGCGCCTGCAGTTCATCCTTGCTGGCGCGCTCGATCGGCTCGAGGTCATTCGGGGAAGGCGTACGTTGGACCATCATTGTCTCCTGTTTAATTCTTTAACTATTCAATCGGTTCCGGCAGTTCAAGCCTGCTCTTGTATGACTTCGCCCGCCACGCGGATCGACTTGCCCCGGAAGAGCGCGACGGCGCGGCCTTCCTGGTTGCTGACCTTGACGTCATAGACGCCGCTCTTGCCCGCCAGCGCCTGTTCGACGGCGTGCGCCGTCAGCACGTCGCCTTCGCGGCCCGGCGCCAAGTAGTCGATGGTGCAGCCGGCGCCCACGGTGTTCATGTTGTAGCTGTTGCAGGCGAAGGCGAAGGCGCTGTCGGCCAGGGCAAAAATGAAACCGCCGTGGCAGGTCTGGTGGCCATTGAGCATGTCGGCGCGCACCGTCATCGTCATGCGCGCATGGCCGGGACCCACGTCGGCCAGGGCGATGCCCATGGCGGCGGTGGCGTTATCGCGCGACAGCATGGAGGCGGCAGCCGCTTCGGCCAAAGCCTGAGCAGCGTGAATATGGTCTTCCTTATGCATGAAACGGTGCTCCATTGGCGAGTTTGCGGCGCAGCAGCGGCGAGACCCTGTAGCGGTCTTCGCCATAGCCTTGCGCCAGGTGGTGCAGCACGGTCACGATCTGTTGAACGCCGACCGCATCGGCCCAGGCCAGCGGTCCGCGCGGATAATTGACGCCCTTCTGCATGGCGATATCGACGGCATCCGCCGTGCACACGCCCTGGTTGACGGCGTCGGCCGCCTCGTTGGCCAGCATGGCGACGGTGCGCATGACGGCCAGGCCAGGCACGTCGTCCAGGCGCGTGACGGTGAAACCGGCCGCCTGGAACAGGCCGACGACGGCCGCGTAGGCGTCGTCGCTGCACTGGTCGGCACGGGCCACGGCGATGCGCTTTGCACTGGCGTAATCGAGCGCCAGGTCGAACAGCACCGTGTCCGGATGCTGGTTGTCGTGTGCGCGCTGGGTGGCGCTGCGCCCATCGGTCAGATAGATCGCGGCGCCATGGCAATGCAGGGCCGGCGCCTCGTCATGCGCCTGGCCTTCCTGCGTCACGCGGCGGCTGACGGTAATGCCGGCCTGCTCCAGGCGCTGCACCAGGCTGCGGATGATGCCACTGTGGCCCCGCCCGTCGCCGCCGATGGCGGCCGACAGGGCGACGAATTCCGGCTTCGGCTGCGCGCCTTCCGCCTGCGCCACGGGTGCAGGCGCACCTTCGCCATAGGGGTAAAAACCGCGGCCCGATTTGCGGCCAAGGAATCCCGCGTTGACCATTTCCTGCTGCAGCACGGACGGCGTGAAGCGCGGGTCGTTGAAATAGGCGCCGAACACGGACTGGGTGACGGAGAAATTCACGTCGTGGCCGATCAGGTCCATCAGTTCGAATGGCCCCATGCGGAAGCCGCCCGCTTCGCGCAGCACGGCATCGATGGTGGCGGCATCGCCCGCCTGTTCATTCAGCAAGCGCCAGCCTTCCGCATAGAACGGACGGGCGACCCGGTTGACGATGAAGCCCGGTGTCGATTTCGCATGCACGGGCTTCTTGCCCCAGGCGATGGACGTGTCATACACGGTGGCAGCGACCTGCTCGCTGGTGGCCAGCCCGCTGATCACCTCCACCAGCGCCATCAGGGGCACGGGATTAAAGAAATGCATGCCGACCAGGCGTTCCGGCCGGCGCAGCTTGGCGGCGATGGCCGTGACGGAGATCGACGAGGTATTCGTCGCCAGGATGCAGTCGTCGCTGACCAACGCTTCGAGTTCGGCGAACAGGCCGCGCTTGACGTCGAGGTTTTCCACGATGGCTTCCACCACCAGGGCGCAATCGCTCACATCGGCCAGGCTGCCGGCCGCCTGCAGGCGCGCCGTGGCGGCCGTGGCTTCGTCCAACGTCATGCGGCCCTTCTCGGCCAGCTTCGCATACATCTTGCCGATATCAAGCAAAGCCTTGCTCACCGCTTCCGCGCGCGTGTCGTACAGTTTGACCGTGTAGCCGGCCGCTGCCGCCACCTGCGCGATGCCGGCGCCCATGGCGCCGCTGCCGATGACGGCGACGATACTGTTGTTGTCCAAAGCTGCCATATCAGTGTCCCTTGAATTGCGGTGTGCGCTTTTCCATGAAGGCGGCCACGCCTTCGCGGTAATCGTCGCTGTTACCGAGATCGCTCATCATGCGCGCTTCCAGCGCAAGCTGCTGCGGCAGGGTATTGGCGCCACTGAGAGCCAGCGCCTGCTTGGTGTACGCCAGGCCCTTGGTCGGTGCGGTAGAAAAGTGCACGGCCAGCTTGCGCGTCTCTTCCGCCAGCTGCGCGTCATCCACGCATTTCCAGATCAAACCCCAGTCCTCGGCCTTTTCCGCCGTCAGTTTTTCGCCGAGCATGGCCAGTCCCATGGCGCGTGCCGAACCGATCAGCCGTGGCAGGAAAAAGGTACCGCCCGTGTCCGGAATCAGGCCCAGCTTGCAGAACACTTCGACGAAACTGGCCGACTTGCCGGCGATGACGATGTCGCAAGCCAGCGCCAGGTTGGCGCCCGCGCCGGCGGCCACGCCGTTGACGGCGCAGATCACGGGCATAGCCAGGGCTTTCAAGGCCAGCACCAGCGGCGCGTAGTTCTTTTCCACCGATTCGCCCAGGTCCACGCCCTTCGAGCCCGGTTCCACGGCGCGGTCGGACAAATCCTGGCCCGCGCAAAAGCCGCGGCCCGCGCCCGTCAGCACGAAGACGCGCACGGAACTGTCGGCGTTCACTTGCGCAAGCGCGTCGCGCACTTCCTCGTGCATGGCTTGCGTAAAGCTATTGAGCTTGTCGGGACGGTTCAGGGTGAGCGTCGCGATACCCTGCTCGATGGTGAAGAGGATGTTTTGGTAGGTCATGGCATCTCGCTATTTTTATTTATTGGCCCGCAGCGGAAATCTGGGGTCAGACCCGGCGGGTCTGACCCCGGCTTTTATTCTGCCTGATCGAAGTCGACGACGACCTTGTCGGTCAGCGGGAAACTCTGGCAGCTGAGGACGAAGCCGCGCGCCACTTCATAGTCTTCCAGCGCGTAGTTGACGTCCATCTCGACTTTGCCGTCGAGTATCTTGCAGCGGCAGGTCGAGCATACGCCGCCCTTGCACGAGTAGCGCATGTCGATGCCCTGACGCAGTCCCGCGTCGAGGATGGACTCCTTGTCCTTGTCCATCATGAAGGTGGTATGGTTGCCGTCCATGATGACGGTCACTTCCGTTTCCTGCACGGCATCCGCAGCCAGCTGGGCGCGCGGCTTGTGGGCGTTTTTCGGGATGCTGGCGGCGAACAGTTCGATCTTGATATTCTGCTTGGGCATGCCGGCCGCCTGCAGGGCAGCGGACACGCCGAGCATCATGTCTTCCGGGCCGCAGATGAAGGCGTTGTCGTAGTCTTCGACTTTGATCCAGTGCTGCAGGAACTGTTCGCATTTTTCCTGCGTGATACGGCCGTTGAACAATTCGATGTCCTGCTGCTCGCGGCTCATCACGTAGACGAGATTCAGGCGCTCCAGGTACACATCCTTCAAATCCGTCAATTCTTCCTTGAAGATGACGGAGGACGAGGCGCGATTGCCGTAGAACAGGGTAAAACGGCTCAGGGGTTCCGTCAGCAGGGTCGTCTTGATGATGGAGAGGATGGGCGTTATGCCGCTGCCGGCCGCAAACGCCAGGTAATGCTTGCGGTTGACGCAATCGAGCGGCACGTTGAAGTGGCCCATGGGCGGCATCACCTCGATGGTGGCGCCGGCTTTCAATGTGTCGTTGGCCCAGGTGGAAAAGGCGCCGCCCGGCGTGCGTTTGATGGCCACGCGCAGGCTGCCGTCCTGCACCGCCGAACAGATCGAGTACGAACGGCGCACGTCTTCCGCGTTGATGTTGGCGCGCAGGGTCAGGTGCTGGCCCTGCTGGAAGCGGAACTGCTGCTGCAGTTCAGACGGCACGTCGAACGTGACGGCGATGGTGTCGCGTGTTTCGTTGCGCACGTTCGCTACGCGCAGCGGATAAAATTTACTCATGCTTCATCTCCAGTTTCTTCGGAACGTGTGCCTGATTTTTTTAGTGGCACTTGAAGTAGTCAAACGGTTCGCGGCAAGCCAGGCATTTGTACAGGGCCTTGCACGGCGTGGAGCCGAACTGGCTGGTCAGCTGCGTATGCGTGGAACCGCAGTTCGGGCAAATGACGTCCAGCTTGGGCATCGGTTGCCGTTTCACGCCACCACGCAAGCCGCTGATATCGATCACCTGCTGCTGCGGCGGCGCGATGCCATAGCCTTTCAGCTTGGCCTTGCCCGCCTCGCTCATCCAGTCCGTGGTCCAGGCGGGTGCCAGCTGGTTCACCAGGGTCACCTTGGCGACGCCATGGCTGCGCAAGGCATCCGTGACAGCGTCGGCGATCACCTGCATGGCCGGACATCCCGAATACGTGGGCGTGATCGTCACGATGCAGGCATCGCCATCCGTCACTTCGACGGCGCGCACGATGCCCAGGTCCACCACCGAAATGACGGGGATTTCCGGGTCGGGCACATCGCCGAGCCAGGCCCAGACCTGGGCCGCGTCCAGCGCTGCCATGGGCGTGTTCATTACCACTCCGCCCCGGGATAGGCGCGCTGCAGGAACTGCATCTCGGCCAGAATAAAACCCAGGTGCTCCGTGTGCGTGCCCTGCTTGCCGCCCTTTTGCATCCAGGCGTCAGGCGCCGGCATGGTCAATGTCGCTTCGGCGAAGATCTCGGCCACGTGCTCGAGGAAGGCCTGGCGCAGGATGTCCGATGGCGGCGCGATGCCGGCCGCGACCATGGCCTGGTCGACGGCGTCGTACGTGAACATCTCGCCCGTGTACATCCACAGCTTGTCGGCCGCGGCCTGCGTTTTCGCATGGCTGTCCGCCGTGCCGTCGCCGAGGCGCACGATCAGGTCGCCGCTGCGGCGCAAGTGATACGTCACTTCCTTGATCGACTTTTGCGCCACTTCGACGATGCGACCATCCGACGATTTCGTCAGTTCCAGCAGCTGGAAGTAGTGCCAGCTGTCGAAGAAGAACTGGCGCATCATGGTGTCGGCGTAATTGCCGTTCGGCTGTTCGACCAGCAGGCAGTTCTTGAAATCGTGGGCGTCGCGCAAGAAGGCGATGTCGTCCTCGTCGCGGCCCGCGTTTTCCAGTTCCGCCGCATAGCTGAACCACAAGCGCGTCTGGCCCAACAGATCGAGCGCCACGTTGGTCAGCGCCATGTCTTCTTCCAGCGCCGGTCCCTTGCCGCACAGCTGCGACAGCTGCTGGCTGAGGATCAGGGCGTTGTCGCCCAGGCGCAAAAGGTAGTTGACCTTGTCATCCATTGCAGGCGCTCCCATCACAGGTTCTTGACTTCTTCCGGCATCGGGAAGAAAGTGGGATGGCGGTACACCTTGCTGTTCGACGGTTCGAACAGGGCGCCCTTGTCGCCGGGGCTGCTGGCGACGATATCGGCCGCGCGCACCACCCAGATGCTCACGCCTTCATTGCGGCGCGTGTAGACGTCGCGCGCATGGTTGACCGCCATCGCGGCGTCGGAGGCGTGCAGGCTGCCCACATGCTTGTGCGCCAGGCCGTGCTGGCTGCGGATGAAAACTTCCCACAAAGGCCATTCTTTGCTCATGTTGCTATCCCCTATCTGTCTTATGTAATTACGCTGCTGCTTTGTTAGCGGCTTGCTTTTCGGCATACGCGACCAAGGCATCGCGGAACCATGCACCGTCTTCATACGCTTTCACGCGCGTTTGCAAACGTTCGCGATTGCACGGGCCATTGCCCTTCAGGACATTGTTGAACTCGGCCCAGTCGATCTCGCCGAATTCATAGTGGCCCGTCTCCGCATTGAACTTCAGGTCGGGATCGGGCACGGTCAAGCCCAGGTATTCGATTTGCGGCACGGTCTGGTCGACCATGCGCTGGCGCAATTCATCGTTCGAGAACAGCTTGATGCGCCATTGCGCCGATTGGGCGCTGTTGACGGAGGCGGCGTCGGACGGGCCGAACATCATCAGCGATGGCCACCACCAGCGGTTCAAGGCATCCTGCGCCATGGCTTTCTGTTCGGGCGTACCCTTGCACAGCGACATCATGATGTCGTAGCCCTGGCGCGCATGGAACGATTCTTCCTTGCAGACGCGGATCATGGCGCGCGCATACGGACCGTAGGAACAGCGGCACAGGGGAATCTGGTTGATGATGGCGGAGCCGTCGACCAGCCAGCCGATGGCGCCCATGTCGGCCCACGACAGGGTGGGATAGTTGAAGATGCTGGAATATTTGGCTTTGCCCGAGTGCAAGGCAGCGAGCAAATCGTCGCGCGACACGCCCAGGGTTTCCGCGGCGCTATACAGGTACAGGCCGTGGCCCGCTTCGTCCTGGATCTTCGCCAGCAGGATCGATTTGCGTTTCAGGGTCGGTGCGCGCGTGACCCAGTTACCTTCGGGCAATTGGCCGACGATTTCCGAGTGGGCGTGCTGCGAAATCTGGCGGATCAGGGTCTTGCGGTAGGCGTCCGGCATCCAGTCCTTGGCCTCGATCTTGATGCCTTCGTCGATGCGCGCCTGGAAAGCGCGCTCTTCCTGGCCCATGTCGTCGATGGAGCGGACGTTCTTGAGGCCGGTTTCAACCATTTGTGCGTACATGATGTGTCTCCCATGTCTTTGATTTTGCGCAGCAACGCGGTGCGATAAACAGATAATACGATACAAAAAACGATTTGCATACACTTGATGTGAATCATTTTAAAAAATCGTATCTTGTGCAGCTTTTTTGTGCGTATGATATTGCTTATGAGAAAACACCATGGGGCGCTACCCGCGCTTCCGGCAAATTATTGCCGCGCTACCCGCGCAGCCAAGTAAACTGCTGCTTTTATTGAACCGACCGCAACACGGCCAGACCGGAACCACATGAAGAACACCCGCTGCACGGCATGGATAGCCGATTTCCTGGAAAGCGACCCACCGCGCTCGAAGTCCCTGGTGATGACCATCTTCGGCGACGCCATCGTGCCGCGCGGCGGCGCCATCTGGCTGGGCAGCCTGATCGAACTGCTGGCGCCATTCGGCGTCAATGACCGGCTATTGCGCACCAGCGTGTTCCGCCTGGCGCAGGAAGGCTGGCTCAGCTCGCAGCGCGACGGCCGCCGCAGCGCCTATGCGATACGCCCGGAGGCGCTGGCCCGCTTCGAACGCGCCTACCGCCGCATCTACGCGCCGCTGGTCGTGCACTGGGATGGCAGCTGGACCCTGGTGATCGGTCCGGCCGGCAGCATCGGCGCCGCCGAACGGGGCGCGCTGCGCAAGGAATTATTGTGGGCGGGCTACGGCTTGATCTCTCCCGGCATCTTTGGCCATCCGGCCAGCAATGCGGAGGCGCTGGAAGATATCCTCGTGCGCAACGAGGTGCAGGGCAAGCTGTATGTCTGCCACACAACAGAGTTGCCGGGTGTCAGCACGCGTCCCCTGCGCGACATGGTGGGCGACTGCTGGGACTTGTCGGAAGTGATGGCCGGCTACGAAAAATTCATCGCCAGCTTCCAGCCGCTGCTGACCCTGCTGCAGGAAGAACCCGTGTTCGATGCGGAGCAGGCGTTCGTCATCCGCTCGCTGCTGACGCACGCCTACCGCCGCGTGCAGTTGCACGACCCGCAACTGCCCGTCGAACTGCTGCCCGAACCGTGGCCTGGCACGCAAGCCTATGCGCTGGCGCGCGACCTGTACCGCATCACGTATGCACCTGCTGAGGAACACATCCTGGCCACCCTGCGTCGCGAGGATGAGCACGCGCCGGACGTGGAGCCGTGGTTTTACGAACGCTTCGGCGGACTGAACACCTGATAAAACGTCCATGGCGGCGTTGCAGGGCCTGGGCGTACGTTCGTACTGCCTGCGGCCCTGCGCCTTGCCCTGGCCATTTTTCAGGTGTTCAGGAATAAGAATACCTATCAAAACCTACTGCGCGTCGGTATTTGCGGCCTGCGATGCTCACTGTACCTTCGTACAGTTGCGCTTCTCAACCACAACTCCCTTCCGCTCGCTACGGTTTTGTTAGGTGTTGTAAGTCACCGCCTGCTCACTGTTTTGCCACCACCTGCTTGGCCCCCGCCAGCAAATCCTGCCCCAGCTTTTCCAGCGCATTGGCCTGCACCAGCATGGTGTCGAGGATGGCGACGTTGAAGCTGAATTCGGCCGGCGTCGTGTAGCCGGGGAAACGTATGATGCGCAGCAATTCCTGCAAGGTCGTGCCCTTGCCCAGGTGCGCCAGCGCGTCGCTGAGGGCGCTGATTTTCTTTTCCAGTTCGCGTATGTGGTTGCTATGGTCGTCCATGATGATCTCCCCATGTCGGAGCTTCCACGTTAGCAAAGCATGTCCGTCATCGTTTGCGCCAGCACAAAGGCCACCGCAAAACAGGTATCATCGGGCCATTGCACACGATGCAAAACCCATACGTTTTTATCAGGAACACTCATGACCATTAAAATCAGCCAGCAATTCGACGCCGGCGCGATCGAGGTGCTGCGCGCCGACGATGCCCAGTCCATCGAACTGAACATCCGCAAGGATTCCCACGCCGACATCACGCAGTGGTTTTACTTCCGCCTGCAAGGCGCGCAAGGCGAGGCGTGCACGATCCGCTTCATGAATGCCGGCAAGTCCGCCTACCCGGACGGCTGGAAAGACTACCAGGCCGTGGCCAGCTACGACCGCGAAACCTGGTTCCGCGTGCCGACCAGCTTTGACGGCACGGTGATGACCATCGAACACACCCCCGAGGAAGAAAGCGTCTACTACGCCTATTTCGAACCGTACCCATGGGACCGCCACCTGGCCCTGATCGACAGCGCGCAAGCGTCGCCGCTCGTGCGCCTGATCGACCTGGGCAGCACGGTGGAAGGCCGCGACATGAATCTGCTGGTCGTCGGCGACGCCGATGCCGAGAAAAAAGTCTGGGTCATCGCGCGCCAGCATCCGGGCGAGACGATGGCCGAGTGGTTTGTCGAAGGCATGCTTGAAGCCTTGCTGGACCAGGCCAATCCCTTTGCCCGCCAGTGCCTGCAGGACGCCGTCTTCTACGTGGTGCCGAACATGAACCCGGACGGTTCCGTGCACGGCAACCTGCGCACCAACGCGGCCGGCGCCAACCTGAACCGCGAATGGATGACGCCGACCATGGAGCGCAGCCCGGAAGTATTCCTGGTGAAACAGAAAATGCATGAAATCGGTTGCGACCTGTTCCTCGACGTGCATGGCGACGAAGGCTTGCCCTACGTCTTCGTGGCCGGCAGCGATGCGCTGGAAAATTTCACGCCAGCACAAAAGGCCGAGCAAGACCGCTTCATCGCCGACTTCAAGGTGGCCAGCCCCGACTTCCAGGATGAGCATGGCTATGAAGACGGCCCGTTCACGCCGGAAGTGCTGACCATGGGCTCGCCCCACATCACGCACGCCTTCGGCTGCCTGTCGCTGACCCTGGAATTACCGTTCAAGGACAACGCCAACGATCCCGACCCGCAAACGGGCTGGAGCGGCGCCCGCAGCGCCGCACTGGGCGCGGCCGTGCTGCAACCTATCCTGTCCACCTTGCGCGCCTGAGCGCCTGGGCCGACACGGCCTGCCTGATCCCTTGCCCCGCTCGCCGGGGCATTTTTTTTGACCGCACGACAAGCGTTGCTGGCCGAGCGGATTTTTTTCCTAACATCTTGCCTGTCAGAAATTATCGTCCTACACTAAGCAACAGAATCGGGCCGCGCCACGCTGCGCTGCCCCGCAAGAATATCCCGCCGGGCGGGTCGCCAATGACTTCCCGGCCACCGGCAATACGCATCCACGGCCCTGTCCCTGCCGAATTAGCTTTCTGTAACGCAAACTGACCGCATCAGCATCGTCTTGAATGGACACAGCCTGTCCGCGGGACGATTCCCTGCGCACGCTTTCCGCTTTTCGCCGAGGATGAATGACCTATGTATAAGCTTAAAATCAGTACCCGCCTGGCCGTCAGTTTCGGCTTGATCATTGTCCTGCTTGCCATGGTGGCATTTGTTTCCATCAGCCGCATTCGCAACATCAACACCTCGACGGAAAAAATTCTCAACGACCGCTATGTCAAGGTCATGTTGTCGAATACGATACAGTCCGAGGTCAATATCCAGGCCCGCCTGCTGAGCATCGCCATCATCGGCGCCAACGATGCCGACGAAGTCAGCAGTTCCGTGACCAAGATTCAGGCCTCGATCAAAAAGAATACGGAGCTGCTGGCGCGCCTGAAAACCATGATCAACACGCCCAAGGGCCAGGAACTGCTCCAGGCCGTGATGAGCAGCCGCGAAAGCTATGCCAGGACGCGCGATGCGAACATCAAGCTATTACAAGAAGGCAAATCAGAAACGGCGGGCATCTTCCTGTTGACGCAGTTGCGCTATCCGCAAGAAAAATTCTTGACGGCCCTGGCGGCCATGACCAGCTTCCAGGAATCGCTGATGGAAAGCGAAGGCAAGCAAGCCGCCGCCGATGGGCGCATGGCCATCATCCTGACCTTGTCCCTGTCCATCGCGGCGACGGCCATTGCCATCGCGCTGGCCATCCTGATCAGCCGTTCCATCAGCCGGCCCATCGCCGAAGCCGTCCAGGTGGCGCAACGGGTGGCGGCCGGCGACTTGTCGGTCAGCATCGACGCGCGCGGCAACGATGAAACGGGCCAGCTGCTGCGCGCCTTGAAAGAGATGAATGACAATCTGCAAGGCATCGTGGCCCGCGTGCGCCATGGCACGGACGCCATCGCCCACGGCTCGCGTGAAATCGCCTCCGGCAATATGGACCTGTCTTCGCGCACGGAACAGCAAGCCAGCTCGCTGGAAGAAACGGCCTCGTCGATGGAAGAACTGACGTCGACCGTCAAGCAGAATGGCGAAAACGCGCGCCAGGCCAACCAGATGGCGCAATCGGCCTCCAGCGTGGCCAGCAAGGGCGGCCAGGTGGTGGCGGAAGTAATCACCACCATGGATTCCATCAATGCCT
The DNA here is from genome assembly GCF_003667705.1 of Janthinobacterium agaricidamnosum. NCBI lineage: Bacteria > Pseudomonadati > Pseudomonadota > Betaproteobacteria > Burkholderiales > Oxalobacteraceae > Janthinobacterium > Janthinobacterium agaricidamnosum. The sequence goes on from NZ_CP033019.1 coordinate 5,188,269, forward strand.
CGTCGAAGAAAATCGTCGACATCATCAGCGTTATCGACGGCATTGCCTTCCAGACCAATATCCTGGCGCTGAATGCGGCCGTGGAAGCAGCCAGGGCAGGCGAACAGGGACGGGGCTTTGCCGTGGTCGCCACGGAAGTGCGCAACCTGGCCCACCGCTCCGCCTCCGCCGCCAAGGAAATCAAGATCCTCATCGACGATTCCGTGCACCAGGTCAGTCTTGGCAGCACCCTCGTGAACCAGGCGGGCAGCACCATGGAGGAAATCGTCAATAGCGTGCGGCGCGTCACGGATATCATGGCCGAGATCACGTCCGCCAGCAACGAGCAGGAAGCGGGCATTGAACAGATCAACCAGGCCATCACGGAAATGGACGCCGTGACCCAGCAAAATGCAGCCCTCGTGGAAGAGGCGGCCGCCGCGTCCGAAGCGCTGCAGGATCAAGCGGGCATCCTGGCCGAAGCCGTCAGCGTGTTCAAACTCGACGGCACACAGGCGCTGGCGCCAGCCGCGCCAGCATCGCGGCCGGAGCCAAAGCCGGCGCCACGGCCCGCAGCCGCCACGGCGGCCCAGCCCCGGCTCGTCGCCAACGCCCCCGCCAGCCGCAAGAGTACCGCGCCGGCCATGGTGGCGGAAGGCGAGTGGGAACAATACTGACCAGACCGGGCAGCAGCCAGCCGCCGCTGCCGCCGTCTGGCGCGACGGCAGCGGCACTGTGCATGGCGCAGCGCAGCATCGCTAATCGTTGCCACGCCGGCCATTGCTGCCTATACTGGGCGCAGCATTGTTCGTCCCTCCCCTTGCCGATAAGCACCCACCTATGACCATCAAAGACCAGCCACGCGCTGAGGCGCGATTTTCACCGACCCGATTTGCACACGTGTGCATATTCTTGTTTCTTGGCTTGCACGGCATGCCAGGCACGGCGGCCGAACTCAGCCCTGCCGCCCAGCTGGGGCGGCGCATCTTCCACGATGCCAGCCTGTCCGCCTCGGGCAAGCAGTCGTGCGCCAGCTGCCATGACCCGGCCCACGCTTACGCGCCCGGCAACAAACTGGCCGTGCAACTGGGAGGCGCCGATGGTCGGGCGCACGGCTACCGCGCCACGCCATCGCTGCGCTACCTGGAACACACTCCGCCCTTCCGCTTTGATGAGGAAGGCGCGCCCAACGGCGGCATCAACTGGGACGGCCGCGCCGCCAGCCTGGCGGAGCAGGCGGAACGGCCTTTCCTGGCAGCGCACGAAATGGCCAATGCAAGCACGGATGAAGTGGTGGAACGGCTGCGCAACGGCAGTTACGCGGAAGCATTCCGGCACGTCTTTGGCGCTGCCATCTTTGCGCAACCGCAACAGGCCTTTCGCCGCATCACCTATGCCTTGCAGCAATTCCAGCAGGAAGAGCCGGATTTTCACCGCTACGATTCCAAATATGACCTCTACCTGGCCAACAAGGTTCCGTTGGAGCTGGCCGAATTGCGGGGCCTGGCCCTGTTCAACGATGAACGCAAGGGCAATTGCGCCGCTTGCCACCCCAGCGTGCGGGGCGAACATGGCGCGCCGCCCTTGTTTACGGACTTCAGTTTCGACAATCTGGGCGTGCCGCGCAATACGCGCATTCCCGCCACGGCCGACCCCGCCTATTTCGACCTGGGCTTGTGCGGCCCCGACCGCACGGACCTGGCAAAAAAAGCAGCGTTATGCGGCGCCTTCAAGGTGCCCAGCCTGCGTAATGTCGCCACGCGCCAGGTATTTTTCCATAACGGCGTGTTCGACAACCTGACCGATGCCCTGCGCTTCTATGTGCGGCGCGATACACATCCGCAAGAATGGTATCCGCGCGACAAGCGGGGAAAAGTGCAGAAATTCAATGACCTACCCGCCAGGTACCGCGCCAACGTCAACGTCAAGGAGGGGCCGTTCGACCGCAAGCGGGGCATGGCGCCCGCGCTGACGGCAGGCGAGATCGAAGATATGGTGAAATTTTTGGCCACCCTGACGGATGGCTATCAAGTCCAGCAGTAAAGCATGGGGCGCCTGCGCGGCGTAGCCGCGGCGGGTCCCCAAGCACTCAGCCGCCGGCCACCACCATGCTCTCGATGAGGATGGAACCCGTCTCTTTGGTGCCGCGGCGCAGCACGTCGGCGCCTACGGCAACGATGTTGCGCAGCATGTCCTTCATGTTGCCGGCAATCGTGATTTCTTCCACCGGATACTGGATCACGCCATTTTCCACCCAGAAACCGGACGCGCCGCGCGAATAGTCGCCTGTCACGTAATTGGTTCCTTGTCCCATCAGTTCCGTCACCAGCAAGCCCGTGCCCAGCTTTTTCAGCATGGCACTAAAATCGTCGCTGGCGGCCGTCAGGCTCGAGGTCAGGTACAGATTGTGCGAACCGCCCGCGTTGCCCGTCGTCTGCATGCCCAGCTTGCGGGCCGTATAAGTCGACAGGAAATAGCCTTGCACCACGCCATCCTTGACGACGTCGCGGCTGACGGTTTTCACACCTTCTTCGTCGAACGGCGCCGAACCGACGCCGCCGATCACGTGCGGATCTTCAAAGATCTGCACGTGCGACGGCAGCACCTGCGTGCCCAGTGAATCGTTCAGGAATGTGGATTTGCGGTACAGGGCGCCGCCCGAGGTCGCTTGCACATAGGTACCGAGCAAACCGGCCGCCAGCGGCGCCTCGAACAGCACGGGGCAAGTGCGCGTGCCCAGCTTGCGCGCGTTCAGGCGCGACAGCGCGCGCTCGGCGGCATAGCGGCCGATGGCTTCCGGGCTCGACATCTTGGCGGCGTCGCGCACGGACGAATACCAGTCGTCGCGCTGCATCTTCGCGCCCTTGCCGGCGATGGGTGCCACGGACAGCGTGTGGCGCGAAAACGGGTAGCCGCCGATGAAGCCGCGCGAATTGGCGGACACAAAGTGCGATTGCTGCACGTGCACGCTGGCGCCCTCGCTGTTCGTGATGCGCGGATCGACGGCAAACGCGGCCGCTTCGGCACGTTGGGCCAGTGCGACGGCTTCCTCGGTCGAAATGAGCCAGGGATAGAACAGTTGCAAATCGCGGGGGGACATTTCCAGCATGTCGGCGTCGGCCAGGCCCGCGCAATCGTCCTCGGCCGTGAAGCGCGCGATATTGTAAGCGGCGTCCACCGTGGCGCGCAGGGCGGACGGCGAAAAGTCGGAGGTGCTGGCATTGCCGCGTTTCTTGCCGACAAACACGGTGACGCCCATGCCCTTGTCCTTGTTTTGCTCGATCGTCTCGATCTTGCCTTTTCGTACAGAAACGGACAGGCCGCCGCCTTCGCTGACCTCGACGGCAGCGTCGGTGCCGCCCGCTTCCCGCGCAAAAGACAACACATCACGGGCCAGTTGCTGCAATTGCTCTTGACTATGGGTAAATACGGAGTCGTTCATGCGCTGTTTTCTTCGGAAAGCCGCTAAAAAGGTTATCATAGCAGTCGTTTACAGTTTACAGGTGCGGCCTACGCGGCCAATCCCGCCTTATCATGCCAAATCCAAACCGGGGAGCTTGCGGCTTCCAATCCACCGAATTCGAACAGGAATATGAACGTCCGTCGAAATCGGAACTCAAGCGCCAGATGACCGTCCTGCAAAAGCTGGGCGAAGAACTCGTCAATGAGGCACGCGACCGCGTCAAGCGCGTCCCGATGCCGGAAGACGTGCGCGACGCCATTCTCGAATGCCAGCAAATCAAGGATCACGAAGGCCGCCGCCGTCAGCTGCAATACGTGGGCAAGAAAATGCGCACCCTGGATGAAGAAGAAGTTGCCGCCATCCAACGCACCATCGATAGCTGGAAAGGCTTGTCGAAAGCCGACACGGCCAATATGCACGCGATGGAACGCCGCCGCGACAAGCTGTTGACGGATGACAAGGCGCTCACCGTCTTGCTGTCGGAAAACCCGGAGCTGGACGTGCAGCACCTGCGCACCCTGATCCGCAATGCCCGCAAGGAGCAAGCCGAGAACAAGCCGCCGAAAGCCTACCGCGAAATCTTCCAGATCTTGAAAGAGATCGCCAAGAAGAACAACAGCGGCAAGAAAGATGCCGATGAAGATGGCGTTGAGCAAGAAGAAGACGAATAAGCAACTGGGGTCAGACCCGGCGGGTCTGACCCCGAAAGCAGCGAAAAACCGGGATCAGCCCGGTTTTTTTACGACATAGAGAGGTGCCCATGACCACGATAGAAGACGAATTGATTATCGGCCTCGTGTCGATCTCGGACCGCGCCAGCGGCGGCGTGTATGAAGACCTGGGTATCCCCGCCCTGGAAAGCTGGCTGTCCGCCGCCATCCGCACGCCGTTCCGCCTGGAAAAGCGCCTGATCCCGGACGAGCGCTCGCAAATTGAAAACACCCTGATCGACATGGTCGACCTGAACCACTGCCACCTGATCCTGACGACGGGCGGCACTGGCCCGGCGCGGCGCGACGTCACGCCGGACGCCACGCTCAGCGTGGGCACCAAGGAAATGCCCGGTTTCGGCGAACAGATGCGCCAGATCAGCCTGCAATTCGTGCCGACGGCCATCCTGTCGCGCCAGGTGGCCGTGATCCGCGAAACGCCCGAGCGCGCTTGCCTGATCATGAACTTGCCGGGCCAGCCGAAAGCCATCAAGGAAACCCTGGAAGGCTTGAAAGACGCCGACGGCGTGCAACTGGTGAACGGCATCTTTGCCGCCGTGCCGTATTGCATCGACCTCATCGGAGGTCCCTACATGGAAACCGACCCGGCCATCTGCAAGGCCTTCCGTCCCAAATCGGCGCTGCGTCCGGCGCAACCATTACCTGAGGAAAATACATGAGCACCTTGCTGGAAACCATAGAACTCGACAGCGCACCGAATCCCACCGTTTCCATCATCTGGATGCACGGCCTGGGCGCCGACGGCAACGATTTCGTGCCCCTGGTGAAGGAGCTGGACCTGCGCGGCTGCCCCGCCATCCGCTTCATCTTCCCCAGCGCCGGCACCATGCCCGTCACCATCAACAACGGTTATGTGATGCGCGCCTGGTACGACATCCTCGTAAACGACCTCGTGCGCCGCGAAGACGAAGGCGGCTTGCGCGCCTCGCAGGGACAAATCGAAGCGCTGATCGCGCGCGAAAAGGCGCGCGGCATTCCCGCCAGCCGCATCATCCTGGCCGGCTTCTCGCAAGGCTGCGCCATGACCTTGCAAACGGGCTTGCGCCATGCGGAACCGCTGGCCGGCCTGATGTGCCTGTCCGGCTACCTGCCCCTGGCCGACAAGACGGCTCTTGAGCGCACCCCAGCCAGCCTGGAAACACCGATCTTCATGGCGCATGGCACAGCCGACCCCGTGGTGCCGATCGGCCGCGCGCAGCAGTCGCGCGACTTGCTCACCGGCATGGGTTACAAGGTGGAATGGCATGAATACATGATGCAGCACTCGCTATGCCAGGAAGAAATCGACGCCATCGGCGCGTGGCTGAAAAAAGTATTGGCTTAAAAAAAACAGGCGCGGTGTGCGCCGCGCCTGTTGTTGTACCTGTACGTAAAGTACGAAGCGCCGGGAACGATCAGTTCGCCGGCGTTTTTGCATTCCAGATTTTCAGCATGTCGGCCGACGCTTCCGAGCGGATGCCGTTGTCCGTCAGCACCGATTCCGTCGCGGCCAGCATCTCCTTGCGGGGCACGACGACCATTTCCGCATCGCGCTGCTGAAAGCGGAATGTCAGCAATTCATCGGTCTGGTCGCGCAGCAAGGCCACCAGGTGCGCCAGGCTGCGCACGCGCACGCCATTGACGGAATCGACGACCGAGAAGAAACGGGTGCTGTAGCCATTCATCAGCTTGTGCGGGAAGAACGGCGCGGCGATCACCACCAGCTCTTCGCGCTCGGCATCGGGCGCATCGCCGCGCCGCGTGGCCAGCGGATTGCCGGCGAACGCCATGCCGCCCAAGATCGCCGGGTTGCCATTGGGCGCCGCCATGAATTCCGTCGTGGCGCGCGAAAACACCATGGGGCCGAAGATGAAATAGGAAGGATAACTGCCCTGCAGGCCGCTGATGAGCATCGGGTGCGCCGCCGAGACGGGCACCTTGATTTTCAGGGGCGCGCCCTGGCGCACCACCGTCAACGGCAATTCGCCGTCTTTCGCCAACTGCTGCACCCGGTACTGGAAGCGCACGCGGCTGTTGGCATTCAGCTTGACCATGCCTTGGTTATCGACCGGAAAATCGCCGATATGCGTGATGACATCCCACTCCTTGAGCGGATAGGCGGCATCCTTGCTGGCCGGCGTCATCACGACGGCGCCCTCGACACCCTTGGCCAGTTTCAGGTAGGTGCGCAACGCGGGGTTTTCCAGCGTTTGCGTCACGTCGCGCATGGCCGGCTTGCCCTTGGGCGCGCCGCCTTCCTGGTCGCGCAGGAACAGCTCGATTTCCTCGTTGGGGATGATGTAGCCGATGTTTTGCGCATTGAGCATGCCCGCAAAGGCCAGGCCGATCATCTTGTCACCGGCAATCACGGGGCCGCCGCTATTGCCCGGGTTGATAGCCGCATCGATCTGGATGCGCAGGCCGGAGACGGGAAAGTTGTAGCGCACGAATTCGATGCGCGACACGATACCCTTGGTGATCGACAGCGAGGTGCCGCCCGTCGGATAGCCATACGCCAGCACGGCATCGCGCACGTCGGGCAAGACATTGGCGCGCGGCACCGCCTTGTGGCTGGCGAAAAAACTGTCGTCGTCGATCTTCAGCAAGGCCAGGTCCATGCCGCGCGAAATGGCCAGCACGGTGGCCGGTATCTTGTCGCCCGCGCCATTGGCCTGGATCTGCACCTGGCTGGCATAGCCGACCACGTGCGCATTGGTGAGGATGCGGCGGCCTTCGATGACGACGCCGGAGCCCGTCACCTCCTGCGGCGCGGCCTTGCTCCACGGTTTATACGGGTCCGGCCCGCGCAGGGTGGAAAACACCTTGACGACGGAATTTTCCAGCGCCGAAGCGCTGGCGGTGGTCTCGGCGGCAAGCGCCCGCAGCGTCATCAAGGGGGAAAAAGAAAGGGCCAGCGCCAGGAAGGCGCGGCCCATCAGGGTGATGCACGGACGAGTTTTCATTGAGCTAATGGGCAATGGAAGGGAAGCAAAATTATATATTGAATAATTTCAACTTCATTACACTTTGTCCATCTTTGCCGAAGAACTATTCTAATCGGGCAAAGGCGTGACGCCCAAGGCCGGCACGGCCGTCTGCGCGCCATTCATCACCATGGCCAGGAAGGTGTAATAGCCATTGATGCCCATCAAGTCGACCACGCCATGCTCGCCGAACAGCGCCAGCGCGCGCGCATACGTGACGTCGCTGACGCGCTTGTTTTGCTGCAGCTCGATGCAGAAGTCATGCACGGCTTGCTCGTCTTCCTTCAGGGCAAGCGGCGCGCGCCGCGCGGCGATGGCGTCCACGGCCGCTTGCGCGATACCGTTCTGCACGGCCAGCGGCGCGTGGATGGCCCACTCGACTTGCTGGTCCCACTGGCGCGCCGTCACCAGGATCGCCAGCTCCGACAGCCGCGTGCCGATGGCGCTGCGGTAGCGCAAGTATTCGCCCATGCGCTGCGCCGTTGCCATCAGCTCGGGGCTGCGGATCAGCGGCACGAAGGGGCCGTACAGGGCACCGCGCGGACCATCGATGATGGCTTGCGCGGCGGCGCGCTGCTGCGGGTCCAGCCGGTCCAGCGGCAGCGGCGGCAAACGGTCGATATCGCTACCGGCCATCAGGCCGTCCAGGCGACCACGTCCTGCTGCTGTTCACCCAGGCCGGCGATGCCCAGGCGCAGGCTGTCGCCCTTTTTGAGGAAGCGCTGCGGCTTGCGGCCCTGGCCCACGCCCGGCGGCGTGCCCGTGGCGATCACGTCGCCCGGTTCCAGGGTCATGAATTGCGACAGGTAGCTGACGATCTGCGCCACCGTGAAGATCATGGTTTGCGTATTGCCAGTCTGCATGCGCTTGCCGTTGACTTCCAGGTACAGGTCCAGGTCCTGCTCGTCGATGACTTCATCGCGCGTCACCAGCCACGGGCCGACAGGGCCGAAGGTGTCGCAGCCCTTGCCTTTATCCCATTGGCCGCCCCGTTCCAGCTGGAACGAGCGCTCGGAAATATCGTTGACGACGCAATAGCCGGCCACGTATTTCAAGGCGTCCTCTTCGCTCACGTACTGCGCGCGCGTGCCGATGATCACGCCCAGCTCCACTTCCCAGTCCGTCTTTTTCGAGCCTTTCGGCAGCACGACATTGTCGTCCGGGCCGTTCAGGCAAGTGATCGCCTTCATGAACACGATGGGTTCGGCCGGGATCGGCATGCCCGATTCGGCCGCGTGGTCCGCGTAGTTCAGGCCGATGCCGATGAACTTGCCGACTTTCGCCAGCGGCACGCCGAAGCGCGGGTTGCCGCGCACCAGGGGCAAGGTCTTTTCGTCGAGCTTGGCCAGCTTGCGCAAGGCCTTGTCGGACAGTTGTGCGCCGTCAATATCGGCAATCACGCCGGACAGGTCGCGCAGTTTGCCTTCTTCATCGATCAGGCCCGGTTTTTCCTTGCCTGGACGTCCATAACGAACGAGTTTCATAGTCTTCCTTGGAGTTGATCATTGCCGCTGTGCAGGCTGCCATTTTACCGGATGGCCCGGCACGCCTGTAGCGGTTGATGAAAAACATCGCAAGTCCCGGCAGTTGCAAGGCTGCCAGCACGCCAAACGCCACCTGGTACGCCTGCGGCGGGTACTGCTGCTGGCTGTTCAGGGGCCAGCAGCCGAGGATCAGGCCAAAACCCGCCTGCACCAGGAAGGCGCCCGTAAAAATGAGCAAATTCAGACAGGTGGCCGCCCTGCCCGTCAGGCTGGTCGGCATGCTTTGCGCGACGATCGCATACTCGAGGCCCGTCACCGTGCCCAGCAAGGTAAACAGCACGGACAGCAACGGCAGGCTGGGCACCACATTACACGCCATCGCCGCTTGCACGGCGACAAACAGGACGATACCGGCGGCCGCCACTTGCATGGGCGCAATGCCACGCCGTCCGGCCCATTCCGTCAGCATGCCCATGCCGATGGCGCCGAAGATGACGGCCGCCATGCCCAGGTACAGCAAATACGCCACGTTGTCATCGGACAAGCCGCCCACGTCGGCCAGCCAGCGCCCCACCCACAAGCCCTGCACGCCAAAGAACACCGTGTGCGGCAACAGGATCAGCGCGATGGTGCGGCGAAAGCCGGGATCGCGGTACACGCTCCAGACGCTGACCTTGCTCACCTTGTGCATGCCTGCGGCAGGCGCGGGCATGGCCGGCGACAGCAGGCGGATCAGCAAGCCGACGGCCAGCGCCGCCAGCGCCAGTCCCAGGAACACGCCGCGCCAGTCCGTGTAATGCAGGGCCAGCTTGACGGGCATGGTGGCCGTGGCCGCGCCCAGGCCACCCACGGCGATCAGATAGCCATGCACGGAGGGCAGCCGCGACGGCGCGATGGCGCACGAGATCGCTTTCACGGCAGCCATGAAACAGCCGCCCAGCCCCGCCCCCATCAGGGCGCGCGCCCACATCAGCTCGGCAAAGCTGTGGCCCCGGCTGAACAACCACACGCCCAGAGCCGCCAGCGCCAGCAGCCACAGTTGCACCGTGCGAGGGCCGTAGCGGTCCAGCGCCATGCCGACCGGTAATTGCACCAGCGCAAAGGCAAGAAAAAAGGCGCTGGTCAGCAGGCCCAGCTGCGCTGGCGTCAGGGCGATGGCGCCCAGCAATTCCGCCGTCAGCACGGCATTGACGCCGCGCAGCAGGCACGACAGGTAATGCCCGAGCGCGAATGGCAGGAACACCAGGCAAAACACGGCCACGCCGGAACGGGCGGGCGCACCGGCCGCGTGCATGCTCAGGCAGCCTGCGCCAGGCGGATGATTTTATGCGGCAGCTGCGGCACAGGTTCATCCGTCTCGAAGAAGAATTTATCGTGGCCGAACGCGGGCTTCAAATCGTCCATCCACGTCGCTTCCGCATCGAATTTCGCAAAGAACGGCCGGCGCACCCAGTCCGGGTTGCGTGCCTGCAAGAATTGCAGGGCAAACAGTTTTTCGCCATTGATGGTGACGATGCCGTCGATGACGATCTTGCCGGGAAAGGCGCTCATGGACGGTCCCCGCACCGTGCGCGACAGGCCCGACACCATCTGGTAGGCGGCCTGGAAAATTGCGTGCGCCTTCGCCAGCGGCAACTCGAAATAACCGCGCGGGCCCGTGTCCCGTTCGACAAACATGTAATACGGAATCGCTCCCAGGCGCGTGCCCGTCTGCCACAGTTCGGCCCAGCTTGCCGGATCTTCATTGATGTGGCGGATCAGCGGCCCCTGCATGCGCAAGGTGGCGCCCGTGGAAACGATGCGTTTCACGGCTTGCTGCGCGATGTCCTGGCGCAACTCGACGGCATGGCTGTAATGGCCCATCACGGCCAGGTTCTTGCCCGCCTTGACGATGCGCTCGAACAGGCGCATCAAGTCATCCGCATCGCGGTCCGAGACAAAGCGCTGCGGCCAGTACGCCACCGCCTTGGTGCCGATGCGGATGTTCTGGATGTGTTCCAGGCCCGGCGCCAGCAACGGCTCCAGGTAGGCCGCCAGTTGCCGCGTGTTCATGATCATCGGATCGCCGCCCGTGATCAGCACGTCCGTCACTTCCGGATGCAGTTTCAGGTAGGCGGCCAGCTCGTTCGATTCGCGCGCATCGAACTTCATGTCGTCCATGCCGACGAACTGGGGCCAGCGAAAACAGAAAGTGCAATACGCGTGGCAGGTCTGGCCCGCGCTGGGAAAAAACAGCACCGTCTGCGCATACTTATGCTGCAGGCCGCGCACGGGCGCATCGTTGACCCGCGGCACGTTATGCGTCATCTGCCCGGCAGGATGGGGATTCATTCCCAGGCGCAAGCCATGCACATAGGCGTCGATGGCCGCCTTGTCCCGCTGCACCAGCACCAGGTCGCGCAGGTGCGCGTACTGCTCCGGCGGCAGCATGTCGCGGTGGGGAAAGACGAGGCGGTAGATGGGATCGTCAGGGATGTTGTTCCAGTCGATCAATTGATCAAGCACATATTCATTGGTGCGAAACGGCAGGACGTGCGAGACCACCTGCACGGCTTCACGCTGCTCTTCCGGCAGCCATTCCCACTGCCGCGCCTGTTGAATGGTTTGCCGCGTGTACGGCTTGAACTTGGGTGCAAACGGCTCGGTAATGAGTGCGGACACGATCAGCTCCTTGCCTGTAAATGGCGATAACTTTCATGAAATCGGCCGTATATCGGTCAATTCCAGCTTTTTCCTCTCTCCATGCCAGTCCAGCTCGGCATGCTGTGAAAGTCATCATAGTTCTTGCCTATAGGAATCAAATTGCTACATATCAACAAGCGGTCGATACGTTGCATGCTGCCTACAAGCAACACCTAAGTTTGTTCCACCGCAATTTGATGGGACTGTCGGCGACGTAAATTACGGCTTGGCAACACATCCCTCGATATCACAAGGAGCTTTCATGAAACGCTTATTCACGGGTAGCCTGCTGTGCCTGGCATTTGCCGGCGGCAGCGTCAGTGCCGCGGTCGAACCAACGGAAAAAGACGCCATCGCCATGGCCGAACGGGGCGCCGCCTTCATGAAGGCGCATGGCAAGGAAGAAATGATGAAGAAAATCACGGCGAAAGACCCGGACTTCGTGCAGGGCTCGCTGTACGTGGACATGCGCGACATCAAGACGGGCATCGTGCTGGCCCACCCCATCAATCCTTCCATCGTGGGCAAGGATTTGACGGATGTGCCCGATGCGAATGGCAAGAAATATCGGCGTGAAATCATCGAGCTGGCGCAAAAACAGGGCAAGGGCTGGGTCGATTACCAGTACAAGAATCCCACCAGCGGCAAGATCGAGCCGAAGACCACCTACATCCTGCGCGTCAACGATGTGGTGCTGGAAGCGGGCATCTACAAAAAATAAGGCAGGGGCGGCGCGCACGCCGCGCGCCGCCTGCGGTTTGATCAGCCATAGCCAGGAGTCAAGCATGCTCAATCAATTACGCATCGGACCAAAATTATTGCTGGCGCCCACCCTGGTCTTGCTGTTGCTGATACTCAGCTCGAGCGGCGCCTGGTATGGCATGGTGCGGCAAAATGCCTCGCTGGAAAACATGGTGCGGGTACGCATCACGCATTTGAAGGCGGCCGCGGACGTACTAGGCGAGGCCAAACACGTACATGGCAATATGTACCAGTTGCTGTCATGGACGAATGGCAGCTTCGCCAAGGCCCGCCTCGATGCGCTGGAGCAACAGATCAAGGCGCGCCACGCGGCCATCGGCGCCCAGCTGGGCACGCTGCGTTCCACGGCCACGGGCGCCGAGCGCACCCTGGTCGATGCGGCCATCACGGCCCTGGCCGGCTATCGCAAGGCGGTACTGGAAACCATGGAAATGGCGCAGATGGACCAGTCGATCGCCACCAACTCCATGCTCAAGGCGGAAACCCAATTCGTCCAGTTCAATACGCAGCTGGCGCAACTGTCTGCCCTGGAAACAACGCTCAGCAGCCAGGCCCACGCGACGGCCAGCGCCGAGTTCCGCAGCCTGGGCTGGAGCCTGCTGCTGACGGTCCTGCTGTCCATCCTCGTCTCCATCGTCGTGACCATGCTGGTGCGCCGCGCCATGCTGGTGGAAATCCGCGGCATTGCCGACGCCGTGCAAGACCTGGCGGCGGGCAAGCTGATGGCCGGCGCTCCCAAGCCGGGCAATGACGAAATCGCCGCCACGTCGCGCGTGCTGGACCAGACCATCGCCCACCTGAACCAGACCTTGCGCACCATCACGGGCGCCGTGCAATCGATCGACACGGCCTCGCGCGAAATTGCCACCGGCAACCTGGACCTGTCGGCGCGCACGGAAATGCAAGCCAGTTCGCTGGAAGAAACATCGAGCGCCATGGAAACCTTGACGGCAGCCGTCAACAACAATGCGGACAATGCCCAGCTGGCCTGCGAGCTGGCGGGACAAGCGTCGACCCTGGCCGTGCAAGGGGGAGCATCGATGCAGCAGGCGGTAGCGACAATGGCGACGATACGGGCCAATTCGCGCCAGATCGTGGATATTATCGGCGTGATCGACGGCATTTCCTTTCAGACCAATATCCTCGCGCTGAATGCGGCGGTGGAGGCGGCGCGCGCGGGCGAGCAGGGCCGCGGCTTTGCCGTGGTGGCGTCGGAAGTGCGCACCTTGGCGCAGCGCTCGGCGCAGGCGGCCAAGGAAATCAAGACCCTGATCGCCACCTCCGTCACCACCATCGACGGCGGCAGCGTGGCCGTGCAGCAGGCGGGCGACAGCATGGGCGCCATCGTGGCCTCGGTGCAGCAAGTCAACGAGATCATCCAGCGCGTGAAAGAGGCCAGCGCCGAGCAGGCGTCGGGCATCACGGAAGTAAACCAGGCCGTCGCGCAAATGGATGACGTCACGCAGCAAAACGCGGCCCTGGTGGAGCAGGCGGCAGCGGCGGCGGCCAGTTTGCAGGACCAGGCCGTCAAACTGTCGGCGGCGGTCAGCGTCTTTACCCTGGATCCAGCCGCGCCAGCCACGCCCGCCGGCGCGGACGACGACGCCTTTCAAGACCCCGCCAGGACGCCGCCCCAGGACCGGCGCGCGCTGCACAGTCCGCTGCGCGGCAAGCCCGGCATGCGTAACGCCAAGGATGCGCCCCAGCGCCGGCGCGGCTAGCGAGGTAACTCGATGACAGGCGCGCGCATCGGCTTGCTCAGGTAGCGTGAGCCTGCCAGCACGAAACGCCACGGCGTCTCCATCGCCCTGGAAATGCCGATGCGCGGCCCCGCCTGTACCGCAACCTCGTCCTCGCGGGCCAGCAGCATGAACGGCGGAGCATCGAGCGCCAGCCGGTTCTGCAGATGGCTCACACCGAGCGCCTGGCACACCTTGCCCGGCCCCGAACACAGCAGCCGGGCATCCTCGACGCCGCGCCGTTCGCGCATGGTATCGAGTCCCACGAGCGGTTCGATGGCGCGGATCAACACGCCCGCGCCATGGCCCGCTTCGCGGCACACAAAGTTCAGGCACCAGTGAATGCCGTACGAACGGTAGACATAGGCGTGCGCGGGCGGGCCGAACATGGCCGCATTGCGCGGCGTCATGCCGCCATACGTGTGCGAGGCGGGGTCCAGCCGGTCATACGCTTCCGTTTCCACGATGCGCCCGCCCACGCCGTCCACCAGCACGGTCACGCCGATCAACTGGCGCGCCACGCTGCTGGAATCGTCCGCAAAATCGATACCCGCGAGGATTTTTTTCATCCGGCAATTGTACTGCCGCACTGTCCGCAGCACGCCTGGCCCCACCTTGAAAACAAATAAAACTTGATTTTTTCATCATGAATATCGGGATAGGGAGCGTCGTAAAATGTGGAAAATAGGGGATGGAGCAAACCAAAACGGGGATTTTTTCCAGAATAATTTGCAGAGACGAACTATTGCCATGCATAAACAGCGATAATCGTCGGGCACTGCACCAGACGCCCACGAGGCCGGCAGCGGCAGCGCGCAACAGAATAACCACAGGCAAGGCAATGATGATGAGAGCGGCAGCGCAAAAGCAGGTAGTGCAGGAAGATCCGGTTGACGCCCTGATGCGTTCCATCCGTATCCCGCCGCGTCCCAGCCTGCTGGTCGACTTGCAGCGCGAATTGGCAGAAGAAGACCCCTCGCCGCGGCGCATCGCGCGCATTATCGCCGACGATGTCGGCATGTCGGGCGCCCTGCTGAAACTGGCGAATTCGCCCTTCTATGGCGCCGCGCGCAAGGCCAAATCCGTCGAGCAAGGCATCAACTTTCTCGGCATCAACCAATGCAGCGCCATGATGACGGGCTTGCTGGCGCGCCAGGCGTTGGAAGCGGAAGGCGTGGAACTGACCCACTTCTGGGATGTGTCGGCCAAGCGCGCGCGCGCCCTGGTATTTACCTCGCGCAAGCTGCGCATCGCCCCGCCCGATATCGCGCATACCTTCGGCCTGTTCTGCGACATCGGCGTGCCCCTGCTGATGAACCGCTTCCCCGACTACGTCAACACGTATGCGGCGGCGGCCAACGATGCGCACAACTGTTTTACGGCCCTGGAAGACGCGCGCCACCAGACCAACCACGCAG
This sequence comes from Janthinobacterium agaricidamnosum, assembly GCF_003667705.1. NCBI lineage: Bacteria > Pseudomonadati > Pseudomonadota > Betaproteobacteria > Burkholderiales > Oxalobacteraceae > Janthinobacterium > Janthinobacterium agaricidamnosum. The sequence continues at coordinate 5,203,490 of NZ_CP033019.1, forward strand.
CCATCGGCTGCTTGCTGGCACGCAACTGGGGCCTGTCCTCCGACGTTTCATGGGCGATTTTGCACCACCACGACTACACGGTGCTGGCCGACCCGTCCACGGACGATGCCATCCGCTCGCTCGTCGCCCTGTCGCTGCTGGCCGAAAAAGGCATTCAGCGCTACCATGGCAACAGTACCTCGCTCGAGTGGGACAAGGGCGGTGAGCTTGCATGCCAGCATCTTGGCCTGTCGCAGGAAGAAGCGGCCGACCTGCTCGACGAGCTGCACGAGATGTTCGATACCGACCATTGAAGTATCAGGCGGCCGCGTCCGCCTGTATGATCCGTTCCGGCGCCTGGCAAAGCCTTGGCGCCCGTTTCCGTTTGCCTGACCCGTATTCCTTAACCTGTTGATCGCCATGCCCAAAAATAAGCGCCCTGTCCCCCGTAAATCCGCCAACACGCCTGAAGACAAGGACGAATCCGTCACGCGCATGCTGTGCACGATGGCCCTGAACCTGGCGGAGCAGGAAGACAGCGAATCGCAGGGCACGGTGCTGGCCGAGCAAGCCGTCGAATTCGGCCGCCTGATCCGCAAGGCCTTGAATCAAAAGAAGGATGAAATCCTGTACGACGCCATCGAGCGTTCCAAGTACGAAGACGTGGGCGCCTACCAGTATCTGCGCAGCCATATCGAGGAAGCGGCGTCCATTTCCGTGATCCGCCGCGAAAACGCCCCGGCCATGGAAATCAACGCCTTCGTCGTGCCCTTGCTGGTGCAAAGCACGGGCGGCCTGAAAGAAGCGGACAGTTTCCAGGACCAGGATGCGTTCGAAGCGCTGGTGAAAAGTTTCCAGCAAGCAGAACTGGAAAGCGCCAAGGCCAAGGTGGTCTTGATGAGCCATGCCTATGACCTCGATGAAATCGACCGCATTACCTATAGTCATTTGCATGAGATGGTGCGCGATGCCTATTCGTCGATGACGGACAAGAAGATCGTCGCCACGCCGGGCCTGGAAAGCAGCATCGTCGGCTGGAGCGAGACGGCTTTCGGCCCGCAGGACACGGCCGTCGAACTGCGCTTCCTGCTGGGCTTTGCCCTGAAGCGCGTGGACGACCCGTTCTATGCGGAACCGAAGGATGAAGCGGCGCTCGACGCCTGGTTTGACGCGCGCATGGCCCGCTACCAGCAGTGGACGACGGAAGTGGGCGACCTGGTGAAACGCTGCCTGGCGCCGGCCGGCAGCGCGCTGGAAGTGAGCTTCCTCTACCAGGACTTGTTCCACGGCGGCAAGGAACAAGGCATGAGCGAATATGCGATGCTGCAGATGATGTCCGGCATCAACCATGCACTGGCGGAAAACAAGGTGGACGCCGGTGACGTCTCGGTGGTCGTCGGCCCGGCCGATGAACACGGTGAAATGCTGCTGCGCGTCAACGTCAGCACGGCGGGCGGCGCACTGCTGCACAGCGCCGACAAGCCGCTGGACCTGGCCGCCGACCTGCAGGACGAAGTCGACGACATCTGCGACGCGCTGGCCACCATCGGCGTCACCAACTTGTCCGTGGCGCTGAGATTCGATGCCAAGGGGCAACCACTGGAAGCGCAGCCGTACGCGCCTGCGTAAAGGCCGGCAACACGATTAACGCGCGGCCGGCTCCGGTTGGCCACGCAGCGACAGCCACGCCTGCAATTTCTGCGCATACGCGAGCGTGTACGCCGGGCTGCTCGACGGCAAGCTGACGATGCGGTAACGCTGCGCGTGCTCACCCAGCACCTTGAGGCCCAGCTTGGCGGCCGTGCCGCCGTTGAAGGCGATCGTGTGCAGCCGCGGCAGGCTGGCGGCCAGGGCGACCAGGTCATTGTCGTCGCGGGCGCGGATATTGCTGTCCAGGCTGCCCGCGCGCTGCGCCTGCGCCACCACATCCCACAGGCCCACGCCGTGCGCCAGCAAGGTGGCCAAACGCTCTTCATAGGGCAGGCTGGTCAACTCCACGCCCAGCACTTCGCCCAGCAGCATCCAGAACTTGTTTTGCGGGTGCGCATAGTACTGGCTATGCGCCAGCGATTTTTCGCCGGGCAAGCTGCCCAGTATCAGCAGGCGCGTGCCGGCATCGACGACAGGGGCGAAACAGCGCTTGCGCGGGTCCGGCATGGCCGGTTCAACAGACAATAAGCGGGTCAAAAGCGGCATCCTGCAGAAGTGGGGGCAGCGCCTATTTTACTGGGGCCATTGCACGGGCACAGACATGATGCCCTTGTCATCCCACACCAGTACCTGTGCCGTATGAAATCTGCCTTGCGGTGTGACGGCATTGCCGACGCCGTTGACATGGTATTGGTAGCCCGATCCATAGCGCTGCGCCACGATCGCACGCGCCTGCGTAGCCATATCTCCATGGGAGGCATGCAGCTGGAAAGCCACGCCAGCCATGCCGAGGATCAGGCCGCAGATGGCAGGGATGCGCAGATCGCGTCGCTTGTAGCCCCTGGCATCGCAGGCGGCCATGACGGCAGGCATACCAAGCTGACGATACAGGTAATGAATGACCCACAATGACAGCACGGCTTCCAGCACCGACCAGATACGATAGCCGGGTGCGAGCTTGAATTGCATCACCGTCAGGGACATCGGCTGCAGAAACAGGAAATCGATCGCCAGCACGGCAGGCACGATCCAGAATACCGCCAGCCAGCGCAGCCAGACTGCCGCGCGCAGCTTGCCGCGCACCAGGCAGGCACCAAAGATCAGCAAACCGAGATTGCCAAACACATAGGTCCGGCTACCTGTCTGCAAGGTTTCCAGCAAGCCCGCAACTCGCAACACCACCCATGCGAACAGCAACACATAGCCCGCAGACCGCAGAAAGGGGCCGGCTGCTTCCTTGAGCGCGGCAGTGGCCGGATCGAGCGGCTTGTCCTGCGGCCGCGCGGCCCACTGGCGCTGTTCTGCCGCATGGTCATCCTGCTGGCGCTGGGCAATTTCCGCTTCGATGCGCTGGCGCCGTGCCGCATCGGCTCCGTCGGCGCCGGACAGGGCTTGTTGCAGGGACGCCATCGAATAGCGCTGGTAATCAGGGTGGCTGGCTTGCAATGTCACGGATACCTTTATTCCATCTGTGCAGTGAGTGAAAACATTTCCAATTGGAAATAATAGCCCAGAATTTCCAATACAACAATTCTGCGGGCGGTTCGCTGCGTTCGGTTGCCTGAGTTCCGGTGTAGAATTTCCAGCCAGAACACCACACAAGAGACCGCCCATGCGCACCATCGACACCCTGCTGGCCCAGTATGGCGAAAGCCACCGCAACCACGTCAATGAATGGGTGCACATCGTGTGCGTGCCGCTGATCGTTTTCAGCTTGCTGGGGCTGCTGTGGAGCGTGCATCCCAGCGTGGCGCTGCTCGGCAGTATCCTGGCCTTATACTATTACTACAAGCTGTCGCGCCCGTTTGCGACGGGCATGCTGGCGATGCTGGCCGCCATGCTGGGCCTGCTGCTGCTCATGCCGCCGCTGACCATCCTGCCCGCGTCGCTGGCGCTGTTCGTGCTGGCCTGGATAGGCCAGTTCATCGGCCACCAGATCGAAGGAAAGAAGCCGTCGTTTCTCGACGATGTGCGCTTTTTGCTGGTGGGTCCGCTCTTCGTGCTGGGATTTTTGTACCGGCGCCTGCGGCTGGCGTATTGAGCGGCAGGCGGTCACGTGGCCACTCGGTCACGCGGGGCCAGTAACAGATTTTTACTATTCGCAACTAGTTATCTTAGGCAAGTGTCCTTATGATAAGTCATCATCTGCCGGTCGACGCAATCGGCAACCAACTTTTGTCCAAGGGAGTCCTACATGAAAGCACCAATTATTGCAGTGGCATTGCTCGCCACCCTGGCCGGCTGCGCCGTACAACCGAACTCGGCAAATGTCTACAACGCGCGCCAGGCGCAGAATGAACAATCGGTTCGCATGGGCACGGTTGAATCCGTGCGCCAGGTAACCATCGACAAGGGCGAAACGGGCACGGGCGTGCTGGCTGGCGCGGCGCTGGGCGGCGTGGCCGGCTCGACAGTCGGGGGCGGCAAGGGCGCCATTGCGGCCAGCATCCTCGGCGCCGTCGCCGGCGGCATGGCCGGCAAGAGCATCGAAGCGAACGCGTCCAACAAACCCGGCCTGGAAATCACCGTGCGCCTGGACAATGGCGACATGCGCGCCATCGTGCAAGACGCCGACGAGCTGTTCCGCCCCGGCGAGCGCGTGCGCCTGCTGTCGGACGGCCGCAAGACCCGCGTCACCCACTGATCTGCTTGCCGGCGCATGCGCTCAGCCGAATGCGCCGGCAGCGAGCAAGGCAGAAGGGTGCAGCCAGATGGCAATCACAGCAGTCACGACGACATACACAAGCACGCTCCATACTTTGATGTGCAGTGAGGCTGGCATGGCGGTCCCCTTCAAAGATGCAATCCGGAAAATATTTACTTGATATTAATGTAAATATTTTCATAAATTCAATATTTTCCAGAAGCACTGCGCTGGCTAAATGCCTGGTGTTTCTTGGCAACACATCGAGCAAGCTCGACCGCACTCGCCATCGCTGCACGATGCCCGCTCGCCATCGCTGCGCGATGCCCGTATACTTGCGCGATGTCCTCTCCTCTCCTGTTCATCATTGCCTGCCTGATCTGGGGCTCCACCTTCTGGGCCATCACCTTGCAGCTGGGCGACGTCGCCCCCGCCGTTTCCGTGGTCTACCGCTTTGGTCTCGCGTCCGCCACCCTGTTTGCCTGGTGCGCCGTGCGCGGCGACCGCCTGCGCCTGCCCTGGCGCGCGCAAAAATGGATGCTGCTGCAGGGCCTGGCCTCGTTTGCCCTCAGCTATGTGTGTACGTATAGTTCGGAGCAATACCTGGTGTCGGCCCTCGTCAGCGTGCTGTTCGCGCTAATGGTGTTCTGGACGCCCTTGCTTAACCGCATTGCCTTCGGCACACCGATCACCTGGAGCACCTGCTGCGCCGCGTTCGTTGCCATCTGCGGTATCGTGCTGCTGTTTTACCAGTCCATCGGCGCGGCGCTGCACGATATGCTCGGCGGCGGCAATGGCCACTTTCTGCTCGGTTTCATGCTGGCCCTGGTGGCCACCGTCTCCAGCACGGCAGGCAATGCCCTCGTCATGAAAGTGCGCGAACAGTCCGGCAATGTGATGCTGACCATGGCCTGGACCATGCTGTGGGGCACCTTGATGGTGGCCTGCTGGGCCATCGCCACAGGCCAGTCCTGGCAGCTGCCCACGCGCCCCAGTTACTGGATGGGATTGTTGTACCTGGCCCTCTTCGGCTCGGTGATCGCCTTCAGCGCGTATTTCACCCTGATCGCCCGCATCGGCACGCAAAAGACCGTGTATATCGGCGTCGTCACGCCCGTCATTTCCGTGCTGCTGTCGGTGCAGTTCGAACATTACCGGCCCGCTCCCATCGAATGGGTGGGCATGGTGCTGTGCCTGTCCAGCGTGGCATGGGCCCTGACGTCGGGCGCGCGCAAGACGGCTGCCGTTTCCTCTCTTTCCACCACTTCATCCGCAAAGGCAACATGAGCACCTCTTCCTCCCTCGCCATCCGTCCCGCGACCGCATCCGACGTGGCCGCCATCTTCGGCATGATCCATGAACTGGCCGTGTTTGAAAAACTCGAACACATGATGATCGCCAAGGAATCCATGCTGCACGACAGCCTGTTCGGCAAGCACCCCGCGTGCGAAGCGCTGGTCGGTGAGGAACATGGTGAAGTAGTGACGTTCGCCCTGTTCTTCCACAACTTTTCCACCTTCCTGTGCCGCAAGGGCCTGTACCTGGAAGACCTGTACGTGAAGCAATCGGTGCGCGGCAAGGGCTATGGCAAGCAGATGCTCGTGGCGCTGGCGCAACTGGCCGTCGAACGCGATTGCGGCCGCTTCGAATGGTCGGTGCTGGACTGGAATGAAAACGCGATCAACTTCTACCAGGGCATGGGCGCGGACGTGATGCCGGACTGGCGCATCTGCCGCGTGGCTGGCGATGCCTTGACGCAATTGTCGGCGGGCACGCCGAAAGCCATTGCATTCGAACCGTCAGAGTAAGTTCCCCAAAAAAAATCCCCGCGGGCTAGCGGCACCGCGGGGTGAACCCATTGTCAAGTGGGAGGGGGAGAATGCAATCAACGGTTATCAATATAAACGCAGCTGCTTGCGATGGCGCAGACCTTTACATTTGCTTACCGGGCCTTACATTTGACTTAAATCTGCTAACCAAGTGTCACCAAGTGTCGCTCGGATGACACTGATTATTTCCGTGGTTCAATCAATGTGCCGTGCAAGCCGATATGTTGTTGCGCAACCCCACTGCCACCCTGCGAATTTTTATAGATTTGGTACACTGTCAGGCAGGCGATGCAGCCAGCAACCACGGCAAAAATGACCATGCGACGCTCCTTGAGTATGCTTGATGGGATCAGGGCTCGCGGCTGATGATGTCCAGGCGAGCAGGGAAGATTCAGTGTGGCATCTGCGACGTTGGGGGCATTGCGCAATGTCAAACGCGCCAATTTGACGGGGTCATGGCGTTTGATATGACGCAAAGTGGCGGCATTCCGCTCACACAAAATGAACGCATCATTTCGCATCCGGGAGCCACATCATGAATGTCTCTGCCAAACCGCTCGTCATGAAGATCTACCGCGCCTACCTGCGTTCCCGCCTGGAACGCTACACGCGCGACTTGCAAGCCATCGCCGAACAGCGCGAAAACGACTTCCAGGCCGAACGCATCCTGCACCAGGCCGTCGTCTCGGTGCGCTCGAAACTGCACTCGCTGTAACCGTGATGCCGTCAGCGCTGCCGGCCGGCCACGGCCCAACGCTCCACCAGTTCGAACAGGCCTTGCGTCAGCAGGGCCAGCACGGCTGCGGGGATCGCGCCGGCCAGCAGCATGTCGTTGTCATTCAGCGCCAGGCCGATGGTGATGCGTTCGCCATAGCCGCCCGCGCCGATGAAGGCGGCGATGGTGGCCGTGCCCACGCTCATCACGGCCGCCGTTTTCACGCCCGCCAGCATCACGGGCAAGGCCAGCGGCAAGTCCACATGCAGCAGGCGGTCGCGCCGGCTCAAGCCCAGCGCCAGCGCCGCCATGCGCAAGCCTTGCGGCACCTGCAAGATGCCCGTGCACGTGTTGCGCACGATGGGCAGCAAGGCGTACACGAATAGCGCCACCAGCGCTGGCACCAATCCGATCATGCCCAGCACGGGAATCAATATCGCCAGCAGGGCCAGCGACGGCACCGTCTGCAGCACGCCGACGAAGGCCAGCACGGTTTGCCGCAGCGGCGCCGAAAACGCCGCCAGCACGCCCAGCGGAATGCCGATCAGGCACGCCAGGGCCACCGACAGCAGTACCAGCGTCAGGTGCTGGCGCGTCAGGGTCCACAGATCGTCGCCGATGATTTTATCGAGCAAACCGCTGCGCGCGGCGGCCGGTTTGTTCGCCCGCGTGCCCGATGCCAGCCACTGCCGCGCCACGCCGGCAAAGCTCTTGCCGTCGATTTCCACGGCCGCATTCATGGCGATCATGTCGCCCTCGCTGATGCGCCCCTGCAACCCTTGCAAGGCTTGCCAGGCAGCAGGAAAGCGCTGCGGCACGTCGAGCCGGTACAGCAGCATGGCGTCGTAGCGGGGAAAATACTGCTGCGTGTCAGCCAGCACGCGCAAGCCATACTGGCGGATCTTCGCGTCCGTCGAATAGATGTCGATCACATCCACCTGGCGCTGCGCCAGCGCTTCATAGGCGATGCCGTGATCGAGTCCGCGCGGGCGCTGCGGCAGTCCATAGCGCGCGGCCAGCCCCGGCCAGCCATCGACCCTGCCGATGAATTCATGCGACAGGCCGAATGTCAAGGCCGGGTGCTGCGCCAGCTGCGCCAGGCTGGCGATGGATTGTTCATCGCCGCGCATGGCCAGCGCATACGTATTGTTAAAGCCCAGCGGCACGGCCACGCCCAGCCCCAGCGCCGCCAGCTCGCGCCGCATCTGATTCAGATCAATCGGTTTGTCTTGCTTGAGGATTTCGCTGGCGATGGTGCCCATGTATTCGGCATATACGTCGATGCTGCCTGCCTGCAGCGCGGCCAGCACGATGGCCGTGTTGCCCAGGCCCTGGCGGTGCTGCGCCCTGACGTGCGGCGCGGCGCTCTGCTGGATGATCTCGCCGAGGATGTACGATTCCGTAAAGCGCTTCGAACCCACCTTCAGGGTGCCGCCGTCCATGGCAAGGGAGGACATGGGCGCGGCGGCGAAGACTAGTAACAACAGCAAGTAAAACGGCAAATAGGCAGCACGCACGCGGCGCTCCAGGACGGATGATCAATCCGGCAAGCTTACCACCGGCGCGCGCCAGACACCGCCGTACACCACGCCCGCGCACGGGTTCAGGCCCAGTGCATACGCCAGGTCGGCCGGGCGCGCGATGCGCCACAGGGCGAAATCGGCGCGCTTGCCCACTGCCAGGCTGCCCGTTTCCTGCTGCAAGCCCAGCGCGCGCGCCGCATGGCACGTAACACCGGCCAGCGCTTCCTGCGGCGTCAAGCGCCACAAGGTGCACGCCATGTTCATCGCCAGCAGCAATGACGTCATCGGCGACGTGCCCGGATTGCAATCGGTGGACACGGCCATCGGCACGCCGGCCGCGCGCAAATCTGAGATGGGAGGTTGCTGTACTTCGCGCAAAAAATAATAGGCGCCCGGCAGCAGCACGGCCACCGTGCCATGCCGCGCCATGGCGGCGATGCCCTCGTCCGACAGGAATTCCAGGTGGTCGGCCGACAGGCCGCCGTAGCGGGCCACCAGCGCCGCCCCGCCCAAATCCGACAGCTGCTCCGCATGCAGTTTGACGGGCAGGCCCAGCGCCTGCGCCGCCTCGAACACCGTTTCGGTTTGCGCCGGCGTAAAGCCGATGCGCTCGCAAAAGGCGTCGACGGCGTCAACCAGTCCATCGCCGGCCAGCCGGGGCAGCATCTGCGCGCACAGCAGCTCGATATACGCATCGGCCTGTCCCGCGTATTCGGGCGGCAGCGCGTGCGCGCCAAGAAACGTGGTGCGCACGGATACGGGCAGCTGTTCGCCTATCCTGCGCGCCACGCGCAGCATCTTCGCCTCGCTGTCCGCATCGAGGCCGTAGCCGGACTTGATCTCCAGCGTGGTCATGCCTTCGGCCAGCAGCGCCAGCACGCGGGGCAGGCTTTGCCGCAGCAATTCATCGTCGCTGGCCGCGCGCGTGGCGCGCACGGTGGACATGATGCCGCCGCCGGCGCGGCTGATGTCTTCATAGCTGGCGCCATTCAGGCGCGCCTCGAATTCGTCGCTGCGGTTGCCCGCGTGGACGATGTGCGTATGGCAGTCGATCAGGCCGGGCGTCAGCCAGCAGCCCTGGCCGTCGTGCAGCACCGCGCCGCTGGCCGGCAGCTCGTCGCCGGGACCGAACCAGGCGATGCGGCCATCCTTGACGGCGATGGCCGCGTCGAGCAGTTCGCCATAGCCATGTTCCATGGTGGCCAGGTGGACGTTGTGGATGACCATATCCCAGTCTTGCATCGCTTTTCTCTCCTAGATGAACAGGTCGACGCGGAACACGGCCGTGCGCTGCAAGGCGTCGAGCCGCCAGTCCGGCGCGTCGTCGGCGTCCAGCAGCAGCGCGTCATGGCGGGCCAGCGCGAACTGCTGCTCGCCACCGCGCGCCAGCACGTGGCCTTCGCCGACGACAAACAGCAGGGTCGCCGCGCTGCGCCGCGCCAGCTTGCCCGGCGCCGTGATTTTTTCCAGCTGATGGCGGCAGCGGTCGCGCCGCGTCATCACATTGAAATCCGTCGTCGGCCCCTTGACCTGCGCAACCACGGCCGCTTCGCCGGGAAACCACAGCATCGGTTGTGCCGCATTCAAGGTTACCTTGCGCGTACCGTCGAGCGTCAGCTGCACGCTGTCGCCATCGACCAGCATCAGGCTGCGGTCAATGCCGGGAAAGCTGGAAAACGGCCCGCTGGCCGTGATCGTCGCCAGGCTGATACGCCAGTCAAAATCGTCGAAACCGGCGTCCGGCGGAGAAATGGCGATTTCCGTCGTGCTGCCGCCGCCGTTTTTCCACGGCGCGGCGCGCAAGTATTCCTGTGGGATGAAGGTCGCCATCAGAGCGCCCTCAGTTGCACCAGGGCGCGCTTGTAGGCGGTGGCGATCGCGTCCTGCGCCACGTGGCGCCCATCGCGCACCTGCCACTGGCCGCCGCACAGCACGTCGCGCACCAGCTTGTCGTTGCCGCAGAAGATAAAACTGCCCAGCACGTCGGCGATGTCCACGCCGCACAGGTTCACATGCGCGTCGTCGAGCACAAGCACATCGGCGCGGCAACCCGGCGCCAAAGCACCGAGCTTGCGTCCGGCCGCCTGCGCGCCGCCCCGCAAGGCTGCCTGCCACAGATAGTCGCCCACATGCCGCTGCTCCGGCGTGGCGGCCACATTGCGCTGCTGGCGCTGCAAGCGCTGGCCGTATTCGAGCCAGCGCAATTCTTCCACGGGCGACTGCGACACGTGGCTGTCGCTGCCGACGCCGAAACGCCCGCCAGCGGCGATGAATTCGGCCAGCGGGAACAGGCCATCGCCCAGGTTCGCTTCCGTCGTCGGGCACAGGCCCGCGACCGCGCCGCTGGCGGCCATCCGCGCCACCTCGTCGGGCTGCACATGCGTGGCATGCACGAGGCACCAGCGCGCATCGACGTCGACCTGGTCGTACAAATACTGCACCGGGCGCCGGCCGCTGTAGTCGAGGCACTGGCGCACCTCGCCCTGCTGCTCGGCGATGTGGATATGGATAGGGCGATCCACGGGCAGCGCTTGCGCCACTTCGCGGATCTGCGCCACACCGGCCGCGCGCAGCGAATGCGGTGCAAAGCCCACTTCCACCTGCCCGCCGCGCTGCGGCGCCAGCGCCTCGATGATGCTCAAGACATCGTCCGCACCGGTGCGGAAGCGCGCCTGCTCGGGTTTGAGGGGCTGCTCGCCGAAGCCCGCATGGCTGTACAGCACGGGCAGCATGGTCATGCCGATGCCGCTGACGCGCGCCGCCGCCAGCACCCGTTCTGCCGTTTCGGCGGGACGCGCATACAGGGCGCCAGCCGCATCGCGCTGCAGGTAGTGGAATTCGCAGACGGACGTGTAGCCATGGCGCAGGCATTCGGCAAACAGCTGCGCGGCGATGGCTTCCATCTGTTCCGGCGTGATGCGGCGCGCGAAGCGGTACATCAGCTCGCGCCAGGTCCAGAAGCTGTCCGCTACATGATTAACCTCGTCACCCGCAACCTCCGTCATGCCGCCCAGCGCGCGCTGGAAGGCATGCGAATGCAGGTTGACCATGCCGGGCAAGACATACTCGGCCACTTCCGCGCCGGGCGGCACTGTGGCGCCCTCCGTCACCGCCGTCAAGTCGCCGGCCGCATCCCATTCCAGCAGCACGTCGCGGCGCCAGCCTTGCGGCAGCAGCGCGTGGCGCGCGAACAGACAGGTACTCAATGCGCCACCCATGCCACGGCCGCTTCCATCATCTGGCGCAGCAGCGGCTGCACCCGGGCCGCCAGGTCGGGCCGGTAGCCGAAAGGCGCCGCCTCGTCCATGCCAGGTTCATTCATGTACAGGCACTGGCACATCTCCAGCTGGATCGCATGCACGCGGCTGGCCGGCTGGCCGTAATGGCGCGTGATATGCCCGCCTTTGAAGCGGCCATTCAAGGCCACGGTAAATGCATCCTGCGCGCGCGCGATATCGACCACGGCGGACGTCAGGCCCGCATCGCAGCTGGTGCCATCGGCCGTGCCGAAGTTCAGGTCGGGCAGCTTGCCGTCGAAGAAGCGCGGCACATGCGAGGCGATGGAATGGGCATCCCACAGCACCACGGCGCCATGCACGCGCAGCAGGCGGTCCAGTTCCGCGCGCAGCTGCGCATGATACGGCGCCCAGTAGCGCTGCAACCGGCGCTGCACGTCGGCCGCATCGGGCTCCTTGCCGGCCAGGTACAGCGGCTCGCGGTGGAAGGTATCGTTGGGCAGCAAGCCCGTCGTATCCTGCCCCGGATACAGATTCGTGTCTTCCTGCGGGCGGTTCAAGTCGATGGCGTAGCGCGACCAGCGCGCCGACAGCACGGACGCGTCCATCTCCTGCAAAAAGCCGTACAGCTCGCGCAAATGCCAGTCCGTGTCGGCCTTGATCAGGGCCTGCGGCGTCATGCGCGCGGCGATATAGTCCGGTATGTCGGTGCCCACGTGGGGCATCGACACGAGCAGCGGGATGCTGCCTTCGTTGAAACGGAAATCCATGCCTGTCTCCTTGCGCCCGCTCAAGCGTACAGCGGGGCGAACAAATTCTTGCAGGTGCTGCTCAATTCGCCCTGCAGCACCATCTGCTTGGCCGCCTCGATGTCGGGCGCAAAGAAGCGGTCGGCGTCGAAGAACGGCACCTTCTGGCGCAGCTGGTGGTGCACGTGTTCCAGGTGCGGCGAGGTTTTCAGCGGACGGTGGAAATCGATGCCCTGCGCGGCGGCCAGCAGCTCGATGCCGACGATGACGGCCGTGTTGTGCGCCATGTCGTCCAGGCGGCGCCCGGCGAACGTGGCCATGCTCACGTGGTCTTCCTGGTTCGCGGACGTGGGCAGGCTGTCGACGCTGGCTGGATGGGCGAGCGACTTGTTTTCCGACGCCAGCGCGGCCGCCGTCACGTGGGCGATCATGAAGCCGGAATTGACGCCCGGGTCGCGCACGAGAAACGGTGGCAGGCCGGACAACGTGGCGTCGATCAGCAGCGCGATGCGGCGCTCGGCCAGCGCGCCGATTTCGGCGATCGCCAGCGCCAGGGTGTCGGCGGCAAAGGCCACCGGCTCGGCATGGAAGTTCCCGCCCGAGACGATTTCCGCCTGCCCGTTGGGGCCATCCTGGAAGATCAGCGGATTGTCCGTGACGGCATTGGCTTCGATCAGCAGGGTACGGCCCACGTTGCCGATCAGATCGAGGCAAGCGCCCATGACTTGCGGCTGGCAGCGCAGGCTGTACGGGTCCTGCACGCGCTCGTCGCCTTCCAGGTGCGAAGCGCGGATCGCGCTGTTGGCTACCAGCTGGCGGTACATCTGCGCGGCCAGTATCTGCCCCGGCTGTCCCCGCACGGCGTGCACGCGCGCGTCGAACGGCGCATCGCTGCCCTTGGCCGCATCGAGCGACAGCGCGCCCGTGACCATGGCCGCTTCCAGCAGGCGCTCGGCCATGAACAGGCCATGCAGCGCCAGCGCGTTCGACACTTGCGTGCCGTTGATCAGGGCCAGGCCTTCTTTCGCCGCCAGCACGACGGGCGCGATGCCCGCCTGCGCCAAGGCATCGGGCGCCGCCATCAATTCGCCGTTGACGCGCACCTCGCCCACGCCCAGCATGGCCAGGGTCATGTGCGACAGCGGTGCCAGGTCGCCCGAGGCACCGACGGAGCCCTTGGCGGGAATGGCCGGCATGATGCCCGCGTTGTACAGAGCGATCAAGGTATCGACGATCAGCGGGCGCACGCCGGAAAAGCCGCGCGCCAGGCTGCCGATCTTCATCAGCATGATCAGGCGCACGACGGCGTCCGACAGCAGCTCTCCCGTGCCGACGGAGTGCGACAGGATCAGGTTGCGCTGCAATTGCTCGAGCTTTTCATCGGGGATGCGCGTCTTGGCGAGCAGGCCGAAGCCCGTGTTGATGCCGTAGGCCGCATCGCCCTTGGCGACGATGGCTTGCACGGCGGCCGCCGATGCCTCGATGACGGGATAGGCCTCGGCGGCGAGGATCAGTTTGGCGGGCGCGGCCCAGACGGCGCGCAGGTCGCCCAGGGTCATCGCGCCCGGTTTCAGGGTCCAACTTTTTGCATGCTGTGTCATAGTCATTCGCATCAAGGTCTCAAGGAAGCATTGGAAGAATCAGGCCGTTGCGCTTGGCGCAGGCGGCCGCGGTTTCATAACCGGCATCGGCATGGCGCATGACGCCCGAGCCGCTGTCGTTGACCAGCACCCGGGCCAGGCGTTTCGCCGCGCTGTCCGTGCCGTCGGCCACGATGACCATGCCCGCATGCTGAGAATACCCCATTCCCACGCCGCCGCCATGGTGCAGCGAGACCCAGGTGGCGCCGCCGGCCGTGTTCAGCATGGCGTTCAGCAGCGGCCAGTCGGAGACGGCGTCCGTGCCGTCCTTCATGCTTTCCGTCTCGCGGTTCGGGCTGGCGACGGAACCCGTGTCCAGGTGGTCGCGGCCGATGACGATGGGCGCTTTCAGTTCGCCCGTGCGCACCATCTCGTTGAAGGCCAGGCCGGCGATGTGGCGCTCGCCCAGTCCCAGCCAGCAGATGCGCGCCGGCAGGCCCTGGAAGGCGATGCGCTCGCGCGCCATGTCCAGCCAGTGGTGCACCTGCTTGTGGTGCGGGAACAGCTCCTTGATCTTCGCATCCGTTTTATAGATGTCTTCCGGGTCGCCCGACAGGGCCACCCAGCGGAACGGGCCACGTCCTTCGCAGAACTGCGGGCGGATATACGCGGGCACGAAACCGGGGAAGTCGAAGGCGTTCTGCACGCCCTGATCAAACGCCACCTGGCGGATGTTGTTGCCGTAATCGACAGTGTGCACGCCCATGGCGTGGAAATCGAGCATGGCCTGCACGTGGGCGGCGCAGGAATCGGCAGCGGCCACCGTCAGGCGCGCGTGGCGCTGCGGGTCCTGCTGCGCCGCCTTCCAGTCCGACACGCTCCAGCCGCGCGGCAGGTAGCCGTTGACCAGGTCGTGCGCGGACGTCTGGTCCGTCACCAGGTCCGGCACCAGGCCGCCCGCCTTGGCGCGGCGCACCAATTCCGGCAGCACTTCGGCCGCGTTGCCCAGGAGGCCAATCGAAATGGCTTCCTTGCGTTCGGTGTGATATTTCACTAGCGCCAAAGCTTCGTCCAGGCTCGCCGCCTGCTTGTCCAGGTAGCGCGTGCGCAGGCGGAAGTCGATGCTGCTTTGCTGGCATTCGATATTGAGCGAGACGGCGCCCGCCATGGTGGCGGCCAGCGGCTGCGCGCCGCCCATGCCGCCCAGGCCCGCCGTCAAGATCCAGCGCCCGCCCCAGTCGCCGCCGAAATGCTGGCGGCCCGCCTCGGCGAAGGTTTCATACGTGCCCTGCACGATGCCCTGCGTGCCGATGTAAATCCAGCTGCCGGCCGTCATCTGGCCGTACATGAACAGGCCTTGCCGATCGAGTTCGTTGAAGTGTTCCCAATTGGCCCATTTCGGCACCAGGTTGGAATTGGCGATCAGCACGCGCGGCGCGTCCGCGTGGGTCTGGAACACGCCCACCGGCTTGCCGGACTGGATCAGGAGGGTCTGGTCGTCTTCCAGTTCACGCAGCGAGGCGAGGATCTGGTCGAAACAGGCCCAGTTGCGGGCGGCGCGGCCGATGCCGCCGTAGACGACCAGGTGCTGCGGATTTTCCGCCACTTCCGGGTCCAGGTTGTTTTGCAACATGCGGTAGGCCGCCTCGGCCTGCCAACTCTTGCAAGCCATGACCGTGCCGCGCGGCGCGCGGATGGTACGGCTGGCATCAAAGCGTGGATCGGTGTCCATTGTGCTGTTCATGCTGTCTCCTCGTAGGGTGCGAGCGGGCGTATTTAGACCGCTCTGGTACTCCCAGCATAGGTTGTCTATACAACCAAGTCAACAGGTTTTCTTTTGGGGTCAGACCCGGCGGGTCAGACCCCGGCCCTCATTTTTTCTCGAACACGCGCTTGCCCGCCACCCACGTCTGCAGCACCTGCGTCTTGCCGATGGCCTTGGGCTCGACGGTGAACAGGTCCTGGTCGATGACGACGAAATCCGCCCATTTTCCCGCTTCCAGGGTGCCGATGACCTTTTCCTGGTGCGCCGCCCAGGCCGCGTCCAGGGTGAAGCAGCGCAGCGCTTGCGTCACCGTCATCGCCTGCTGCGGATACCAGCCGCCGGCCGGGAACCCCTCGCTGTTTTGCCGCGTGACGGCCGCGTGGATGCCCTCGAACGGGTTCGGCGACTCGATGGGGAAGTCCGAACCGCAGGCAATGCGCGAACCCTGCTTGAGGAAGGTGCGCCACGCATATGCGCCCTTGATGCGTTCGTGGCCGACGCGCTGCTCAGCCATGTTCTGGTCGGACGTCGCGTGCGTGGGCTGCATCGACGGCACGATGCCCAGCGCCTTGAAACGGGGGATGTCGGACAACTGCACCACCTGCGCGTGCTCCATGCGGTGGCGCAGGCCCGCGCTATGGTATTGCGCGATCAAGGCTTCATAGGCGTCGAGGATTTGATGGTTGCCCGCGTCGCCGATGGCGTGCACGTTCACCTGGTAGCCGGCGCGCATGGCTTTTTCCATTTTCGCGCGCATGGCGGCGTCCTTGTAGAACAGCAGGCCGCGGGTGGAAGGATCGTCGCTGTACGGCGCCAGCAGGGCCGCGCCGCGGCTGCCCAGGGCGCCGTCGGACAGCAGTTTGACGGCGCGCAAGGCGTACATGTCGCGCGCATAGCCTTTTAATGGGCCGCTTTTCGACAGCGCGTCAAAATCTTCCGTGGTATCGGCAATCATGCCGTAGACGCGCACCGTCAGCTTGCCGTGGTCCGCGTAGTCGCGGAACAGCCGGTCCTGCATCTGGCCGATGCCCGCATCGTGTACGCTGGTCAGGCCCGCCTGCGACAGCTGCGACAGCGCGCCATCGAGGGCGGCGCGGTTTTCCACGTCGCCCGGCTTGGGCAGCACGGCATCCATCAAGTCCATGGCGCTGTCGACCAGCACGCCGGTGGCGTTGCCGTCCGCATCGCGGACTATCTTGCCGCCGGCCGGGTCTTGCGTGGCGCGCGTGATGCCGGCCAGCGCCAGCGCGCGGCTGTTGGCCCAGCCCGCGTGGCCATCGACCCGGCGCAGCCACACTGGCCGCGCGCTTTCCACCGCATCGAGTTCCGCGGCCGTGGGAAAGCGGCCCAGCTTCCAGATTTCCTGGTTCCAGCCGCTGCCGACGACCCAGCTGCGCTCGGGATGCGCGCGGGCGAAGTCGCCCACGGCCTGCACGGCGGCCGGCAGCGACGACGAACCGTACAACATCACGCCGCTGGCGATCGTCCCCAGGCCGAACACGTGGCCGTGCGCGTCGATCAGGCCGGGGAGCACAGTCTTGCCCTGCACGTCGATGTGCAGGGCGCCCTTGGCCGCCTTGCGTTTCACCTGCGCGGCGCTGCCGACGGCGAGCAGCTTGCCCGCGTCGTCAAATGCCAGCGCCGTGAAGCGCACCACCTTGCCATGCGCGTCGAGCGTGTAGCCGTTCGCATTGTCGATGACGGTATCGGCATGGGCCTGGCCCAAGGTGCCCAGGCAGGCAAGAACGAGCAGGGTACGGCGCAGTGGCAGGGTCGGCATTTCCATCTCCAGGTCTTTTAATTTAAGTAAATGAGTGAAAAGACGAGTGTATAGAAATTGGCAAAATGGTCAATCAGGCAGCAGTGGGTTGCCGCAGCATCAGCCAGTAATCGCAGCCCGTGACGGCTTCCGCATAACGCCCTGCCACCACGAAGCCCATTCGGGCATAAAACGGCAGGCTGCGTTCATTGTAGGTCTCCAGGAAGCACGCGGCGCCGGCCGCATCGACGGCCGCCAGGCCCGGCGCCAGCACGGACGCGCCCAGTCCCCGCCCCTGTGCGTCCGGGGCGATGCCGGCGATCGACAGATACCACGCGTCCTGCAGACCATGCGGCGCCAGCGCGTGCTCCATGTTCCCGACGATGGCCGTGAAATGCGCGTAGCCCTGCTCTCCCAGCAGCACGCGCAAGGCTGCTTCGCGCTGCGCGTAGGCGGCCTGACGCTCGGCTGCCGGCGCATCCGTCGTCCAGATGGCGGCGCCATTGCCTACCGCATCGGCCAGGTCGACGCGCCCCGCCTGCTCGCCCTCGGTCAGCGCCAGCGCAAAATACGCTTCCAGCATGGCCAGCCGTGCCGTTTCGTCGTCGCCGCAGGCCACCGTGACCGCGCGGTAAAACGGGTCGCCGATCAGGGCGGCGGCCAGGCTGCGGGCGGCTTGCGATGCTTCAGTATGGGGTGCGCTGGACATGGTTCTCTTTCTGTTCGTTGTATCTTGCGACGCCCGGCATCTTAACGCAAGCGCCCAAGCCTTGCGCCCAGTCAATACCTCCCCGCCGCCGCTGGCCTACGCTGGCGTTTTATCGCGGAGGTTCCATGGCCAGGCACCATGTCATCAGCACCACCGCGTGCGACGTGTTCTTCAAGCTCGTGGCCCATCAAAAGAAAAGCCTGGGCGCGCGCTTCGACAGCATGATCGTCACCTTCAGCGCCGACGGCCAGCCCGTGCTGGGCGCCACCCTGCGCAACGCGACAAGCGGCTGCGAACTGCACCGCCTGGCCGGCCAGCCCGACGAATGCTGGTGCTGCGGCTACGACGAACAGCTGGAATTCGTCTCGCAAAACAAGGTGCCGCTGGCCCACGCCGACTACCGGCTCACCTTGAGCAATGGCGAAACGTGGACGGGCACGACGGATGCGAAGGGACGCACGGGGCGCATCGCCAGCAAGCGGGAAGAGCAAATAACGATGGTGGAGTTTTTCCCACAAGAAGACAGCCTTCCCTGCTGCTCCGCTGCACCTGCCCCTGTGGCGCCAACGGCGATCATACTTGAGCTACAAGACGTAAAAACAACCGACAAGGATATCGATACATCAGTAAAACAGGTAAAAATCGATAGCATTGCTCGCCCGCTTACCCAGGGTGAAATAGACATGGCATGGATGATTTTCGAGGATGCCGTCGACTATAGCAAAGTCAAAATTCACAAGAGGCCTTATCTATGGCTGTTCCAACCAAAAAACACTGCCATGACACCCAATGGGGAAATGTACTTTCATGAGTCGAGATTTCTGGACGATTTTTCCAATGCAGATAATACCGAGCGTCATTGGTTCATTCATGAAATGGTCCATGTTTGGCAATATCAACTGAAATATCCGGTGGCAATGCGTGGAGCATTCAGAATAGGACTGGACTACAAGTACGTTTTGTCGTCCCAAAAAAAATTAGCCGACTACAACATGGAGGCACAAGGAGACTTGTTAGCCGACTACTACGCATTGAAATACTTAAAGGATTCCTCCGCAATGCGCCAGGAGCAATATGCTAATGACCAAGCAGTTTATGAAGAGGTACTCAATGATTTTTTCATCAATAGAAAAAGTGAAAAGAATTTACCTGGCGGGTATATCGAGCGTACTCCTCTCGTCGACATACCTTGATGCGGGTGCAACATCACGCATCGCCGATGCTGAAATCAATTCAGTGAATGGCACGCCCTGCTTCACAATCTCACAAACGGAAGAGAAACGTAACGGTCAGCCACTCTTGGGGGCACTCAGTATTTCAGACCTGTCAGTAAAACCGGCTACCAAAGTATGGAGCTATGTGATGACCGGAGGAAGAAAAATTCCGCTTTCATCAAAAATCTGCCTTCTCTATGGCGATATTCCACAGGGCGTAAATGGCACGCCTGCCCCTGAACTGCAAACCGGGCGGGTTTACAGCGTCTTCTTGAATGGGCGTCCAGATGATCCTTCCGACCCGACCTATGGCTACAGAGGGAAATTCTGTATCGTTGCCACGCCCGCTGGTGAACGAAAAATCATCGCCATTGGCAGCGACACGCCCGCGTGGAAACAGGATAGTTGCCCGGAGCATTCGCTCATCAGATAGTGCGAGGATCGCCATGCCATATTGTCACACACTGTTATTTCTACTTGCCGCACTGGCGGCTATCGATGCCTCGGCGTGGTCGCGCATCGCTGATGCCCACATTCACTCTGTCAACGGCATGCCGTGCTTTTCCATTACAAAAAAAGAAGAGGCACGCAATGGCACACCAATGCTCGGGGCATTGATCGTTTCCGATCTGTCCGTTCAACCCGTCAAGAAGGTATGGTCTTTCTCTGCACCTCCAGATTGGCCTATTCCAATCCATGCAGATTCGTGCATTCGTTATGGAGATTTGCCCCCTACTGCTACAGGAATTAAACCAAAAATTCTTATTCCAGGACATTTCTATAGCGTATTTCTGAATGGCCGCCCTAAAGATCCGTCCGATCCAACCTATGGTTACCAAGGAAAATTCTGCGTGAGAACTACGGCTGCTGGCGGCCAGCAAATCATTCCCGTCAACAGCGACATGCAGGCCTGGATCGATGAAGTCTGCCCAACGCCCCGCTAGCATCAATCCAACGCTGTTCATACTGCTCGCGCTCTCAAGTATGAACGGCTACGCGCGCTCACGCATGGCCGATGCCGAAGTTACCTCGGTCAATGGCGTGCCCTGCTTTAGCATTTCCAAACAGGAAGAGAGGCGCAACGGCCAGCCCTTCCTCGGCGCCTTGAGCGTGTCCGACGTGACGGTCAAGCCAACGACGGAAATATGGGGGTTTCTCATGACGGACGATAAGAAAATTCCGCTGTCTTCAACAAATTGCATTCCCTACGGGAATATTCCGGCTCATGCCGACGCTGCGCCCGCGCCTGAATTGAAGACCGGCAGAGTGTACGAGGTATTTCTGAATGGCAGGCCAGCCGATCCTGCCGATCCTACCTATGGATATGTGGCAAAGTTCTGTCTCATACAGCAGGTCTCTGCCAAGCCACGCCTCGTCGTCATCAAAAGCGATACACAGGCCTGGATGGATGATACGTTCCCAGCCAGAAATTCTTCCCGATAACGCAAGGCATGCCATGAATCACCGCCACCTTATTCTTTGTCTGCTGGCGACCTTGACGAGCATCAATGCCTCGGCGTGGTCGCGCATGGGCACTGCCGCCGTCATGACGGAGGCTGGCCTTCCCTGCTTCAAAATTGCCAGCGAAGAGGAACGCTCAAGGGGGCCAGTCAGCCTGAAGATGCTGACGATCAGCACGCCTGGGCCGAATGGCTGGAAAGATGTATGGACGGTCATGTTTCCGAATGCCTCGTTTGGCGATCCCAGCTATCGTCTGCCAAACAAGGGATGCGTGCGCTATGGCAAGGCTCCCGAGGGGGCCGAGAGCAGCGCTGCCGCGCCGCTGGTGGCGGGAAAAGTGTATGGCGTATCCTTCCTGGGAAGGCCGCCATCCGCGTCCGATCCCACTTCGCGCTACTCGGCAGATTTCTGCCTGCTCGCGGCACCCGCCGGGGGATTCCAGGTGATTCAGCTGACAAATGGCAAGAATACCTGCGCTCCCGAGGAAAAACCAAGATAGCGCGTGCCATTGCATCCGTCACGCACAGACCACGCCTCGCGTTCAAGACTTGGGCGGAACCACCTCAATCGATTCCTCCCCCCGCTTCGCCGGCGCCCTGAACCATTCACCGGGCGGCACCACGTGCGACTCTTTCGGGTCGTCGATGTAGTGCGGCGAGGTGATCTGCACGTCGAATTCGTTGAAGACGTCGATGATGTTCTGGTGCAAGCGGTTCAGCACTTCGGCGCGTTGGCGGGGGACTTCGGCACTGGCGTAGGCGACGAGGCGGTATTGCACATAGTAATCCTGCAAGGCCAGCTGCATCACGTACGGTTTCGGCGTGGTCGACAGTTCCGTCGTGCGCGACGCTGCCAGTTCCAGCATGGCGTGCACTTGCCGCCACGGCGTGGCGTAGCCGATGGTGACGGTGGAGTCGAGCACGAAGCCGCCGCCGGGCTGGGCGCGCGAATAATTCTTGGTCGTTTGCGACATCACCCAGGCGTTCGGCAAGGCCACCTCCTCGCCCAGGCCCGTGCGCAGGCGCGTCTCGAACATGCCCAACTCGACCACCGTGCCCTCGCAGTCACCCACGCGCACATATTCGCCCTTGCGCAGGGCGCGCGTGTACATCAGGATCAGGCCGCTGGCGCCCTGGCCCACGATGCTCGACGCGCCGATCGACACCATCAAGCCCACCAGCACGGACAGCCCCTGGAAAGCGGCCGTGTGCGAACCGGGCAAATACGGATACGCCATGGCCAGCGCGAACAGCCAGATCACCACGCTGGCGATGCGGCGCGTGGGCAGGGCCGTGTCCTTGTCGAGCCAGCCGATCTGCAATTCGCCGCTTTCCACGCGCTTGAACAGCGAAGCGGCCGTGGCGGCGATCAGGCGCGCGATGGCGAAGATCACGCAGACCAGCACCAGCCCCGGCAAGGCGCCGATAATGGCGTGGAAGACGTCGGCCGCCACGTCGAACAGGTAGCCGCTCAGACTTTCGCCCCAGGAGCGCGTGTAAGGCAGGCGGCCCAGCACGAAGGCGGCCCACAGATACGTGGCCATCAGACGCAAGCCCCACAGCACGGCGCTGAGCAACTGATACGCGAAGGCGATGTAGTGTTCGGCGTCGAGCACGCGCACATTTTTCAGGCGCACGTCGCGCAGGCGCGAAGCGAGCAGGATGCCGCTGCGGCGCTTGGCCCAGCGGTACAGACGCGTCAAGCCCATCCACACCAGCCAGAACACGAGCGTGGCGGCCGCGCACACGGCGGCGGCGATCGCCAGGTAGCGCCAGCTGCCCTGTTCGCGATAGTCAAACACGGCCTTGCTCAGCTCCTCGGCCGCCGTTTTCGCCACGCTTTCCGTCGTGTCGCCGGCCAGCAAGTTGACGTCGCCAGGCACGACGACGAACAGCTGCACGCCGTCGAGCAGCACTTGCGTGCCTTCTGGAATCATGCGCGTGCTCGCCTGCAAGGGACCGTTTTTCGCCAGCACGCTTTCCAGGCGGCGCTGCGCGCCGATGGCCCGTTCATCGGGCGGATAGCCGGCCAGCGCGGCGCGGAAGACGAATACCTTGCGGTTGGCAAACATCAATGGCGCCGTCTTGACGGCGGCGGCCTGTGACGGCGCGATGGCGGTCGCGGCTTCCGCAACGAGCGAGGATGCGCCCTCGTCCGCGTGGGCTGCGGGCAGCAGGAAGATGGTCAACAGGCACAACAGGCGGAGCAACGCGGACATGGCAACAGTGAAAAGTGACAGGGAGTAGCCATCATGCCATGTAATTGCGGAAACTCAAGCGCCGCACCTAGCGTTCAGCTCGCATCATGAAAAATGATGCCCAGGGTGTGGCGCATGCCCGAGCGCAGGCGCGACACGCCATGGCGCATGTTGACGCGGTAACTGCCGCGCGCGCCGTTGACGGGGCGTCGCGCCACGGGAAAGATGACGGCGTCGCCCTGCGCCAGCGGCACCACTTCGGCACGCGACTGCATGCGCGGGCGCTGCTCCGTCAGCACGAATTCGCCGCCCGTGAAATCGTCCTGCGGGCGCGACAGCAGCACGGCCAGCTGCAGCGGAAACACGTGCTCGCCATACAGGTCCTGGTGCAGGCAGTTGTAATCGCCTTCGCGGTAGCGCAGCAGCAAGGGCGTGGGCCGCGTCTGCCCCGCCGCATGGCAGCGCGCGAGAAAATCGGCGTGGCTGGAGGGAAAGCGCGTCTCCAGGCCCATGCTGGCCTGCCAGCGGTTGGCAATCGCCGCCAGCGGCCCGTACAACTGTTCGCGCAAGGCGGCCACCACGTCGGGCAGCGGATGCGCCCAATACTGGTACTCGCCCTGTCCAAAGCCATGGCGCTGCATCACCACACGGCTGCGAAAGCGCGACGCATCGTCATACTGCGCCGCCAGCGCCGCGCACTGTGCGGGATTGAGCAAGCCCGGCACGACGGCATAGCCATGCGCATTCAGCTCATCCTCGATCTGCCGCCAATCGAGCGCCCTCACCGTTCGCCCTCGCGTTCCAGCAGCGCCTGCTTGCGTTCCACGCCCCAGCGGTAGCCGGACAAGGCGCCATCGTTGCGCACCACCCTGTGGCAGGGGATGGCGACGGCCAGGGCATTGGCGGCGCAGGCGCCCGCCACGGCGCGCGCACCTTTCGGCGCGCCGATGCGGCTGGCCAGCTCGGCATAGCTGACCGTGCTGCCGGCGGGAATTTCGCGCAAGGCTTGCCACACGCGCTGCTGGAACACGGTGCCGCGCACGTCGAGCGGCAAGTCCAGGCCGATCGCCGGCGCCTCGACCAGGCCCACCACCTGCGCCACCGTCTGTTCATAGTCAGGCTCGGCGCCGCGCAGCTCGGCTTGCGGAAAGCGGTCCTGCAAGTCGCGCAGCAGCATTTCCGGGTCGTCGTCGATCAGAATCGCGCAGATGCCCTTGTCCGTGCTGGCCACGAGGATGGCGCCCAGCGAGCAGGCGCCGATGGCAAAGCGGATCACGGCCCCGCTGCCGCCGGCGCGGAATGCGCCCGGCGTCATGCCCAGCAAGCCCGGCGTGGCGGCATACAGGCGGCCGCTGGAATTGAAGCCGGCCGCATATAACGTTTCCGTGACGTTCGCCGCCCCCTGCAAGCCGGCCTTGAGGCGCTCGCCGCGCCGCGCCGCCGCGTAGGCTTTCGGCGTGATGCCCGTGTGCGCCTTGAAGACGCGGTGGAAGTGAAAGCGGCTCATGCCGGCCGCCTGCGCCAGCGCGTCCAGGTCGGGCAGCTCGTCGCTGGCATCGATCAAACGGCAGATGTCGGCCACGATGGCCGCCTGGCGCTGGGCCAGGGGCGGCAAGTTCGGCTTGCAGCGCAGGCAGGGGCGAAAGCCGGCCGCCTCCGCCTGCTCGCACGTGGCGTGAAAAGCCACGTTGCGGCGCAGGGCGGGACGCGCCGCGCAGGAAGGGCGGCAATACACGCCCGTCGTGCGCACCGAGTAATAAAAGACGCCGTCGGCATCGGGCGCGCGCCGCTGCAGGGCGTCCCAGCGTTCATCGTCAGTCAGGTAAGCGTGTTCCATGGCGAACTCCGTGCAAATCAATAATAAGTCACCAGCATAGCCAGCACCCGCGCGCGCCACACTCCGGCGCTTGCTTTTGAATTCAAAAAAAGGCTGGCGGCAGGCATCGTGCTCGGTGCTAAAATCGGCCATCGCGCCTCCAGCCGGCGGCGCGCCCTGCCCGCGCCTCGGAGAAACCGCATTGGACGATCATACTACCCAGGAAAATACGCCCATTTTCCAGCGCATCAAGGATTTTCTGCTGGCCGGCATCGCCGCCGGACGCTGGAAGGAAGGCGACGTGATTCCCTCCGAGCAAGCCCTCGTGAAACAATTCGGCGTCTCGCGCATGACGGTCAACCGCGCCGTGCGCGAACTGACCAGCGAACAGGTGCTGACGCGGCGCCAGGGTTCCGGCACCTATGTGGCGCAGCAAAAATACCAGGCGACCTTGTTGGAAATCAAGAGTATCGCCGATGAAGTGCGGGCGCGCGGACATATCCACCGCAGCAGCCTGCAATTGCTGGAACGTACGAAAGCCTCGGATTTGCTGGCCAAGCAATTCGGCCTGCCGCCGGAACACCCGCTGTTCCACTCGCTGATCGTGCATTTTGAAAACGGCGTGCCGATCCAGGTGGAAGACCGCTGGGTCAACCCCGAGTGCGCACCAGACTACATGACGCAGGATTTTTCCAGCATCACGCCGAACGAATACCTGATGGCCGCCGCGCCCCTGCAAGGCGCCACCTACAGCATCGAAGCGCTGTCGGCACCGCGCGACATCGCGGAAATGCTGGCCATCGACACGAAACAGGCGTGCCTGGTCCTGCGCCGCCAGACGCGCTCGGGCGGCAAGATCGCCTCGATCGCCACCATGTGGCATCCCGGGCACCGATATCAGTTTGCCGGCAGTTTCACCTGAGAACACCTGAAAAAACCTACTGCGCGTCGCGCTTTGCGGCCTGTGATGCTCACCGTGCTCAAGCACGGTTGCGCTTCTCGGCCACAAATCGCTGCCGCTCGCTACGGTTTTATCAGGTGTTCTACAGATCGCTGATTCCGTAGCACGATTTCGCGCCGACTTTCTCTCAGATTCTCACCAAATCGCGAAAAAAACAGCCATTCCGGGGCAAAAAAAATCCCGTTTTGGCTGTTTCAGAACTTAAATACCCCGAGCAAATATTCGATGCTATAGTTGCCGCCAGAAAGCGCCGCAGGCGTTTATTTGAGCGCGCATCATGCACTGTCAGCCCAGTTCCATCATGCCCCAGAAAGGGATGCATTTGTCGTATTGCAGCCACACGAGTTTCAGCGCATCACGCCGACGGCGCCCTGCGCTGCGTCGTCTCGCTCATACGATGCTGGCGGCAGGCATGACGCTTTCCTTGCCGGTGCAGGCGGCGGTACACGGCATGGCGCCAACACTGCTATGGCCTTACGCTGCCGCCAGCGCCACCGCCCTGGCGGGAGTGGCTTGCTGGCAAGCCTGGCGGCTGCGGCAACAGTTGCGCCGCCTGCTGCTGCCCGCGCATGCCCTGGCCGAACAGGACGCCGGGCAAGCCTTGCGCGGCGCGGCCATGGCTGGCTGGACCTGGCGGCGACAGGCCGACCGGCTGCAGTTCGCGCCCCAGTACCAGGACGTGCTGGGCGACAAAAGCGCCAGGCTCGACCATGCACTGGACGAGTGGCTGGCCGAAGTGCACCGCGACGACCGCGCGCGCCTGAGCCTGGCCTTTCGCCAGCATCTGGATGGCCAGGCGCCCGGCACCTTCAATTGCGAATTCCGCTTGCGCCACAGCGACGGCCACTGGCGCTGGCTGCTGGCGCGCGGCGCCGTGCTGACACGCGCCTCGGATGGCGCCGCCACGCAGGCCAGCGGCATCGTCTGCGATATCAGCGAACGCAAACAGGATGAGCAATCGCGCATGCGCTCGATGCTGGAAGCGGCACCCGAAGCCATGCTGGTGGCCGACGTCGAAGGCAAGGTGCACTACGCCAACCAGATCGGCGCGCGCTGCTTCGGCTATCCGCTGGCCGAATTGACGGGCATGTCGTTGGAGCAATTGGTACCGGAAAGCACGGCCAGCAACTCCGTGGGCGACCCGCAAGCGCGGCACAGCCTGCCGGGCCGGGTGATGATGGCGCGCCGCCGCGACGGCACGCACTTCCCGGCCAAGGTCAGCCTGTCGCCGCTGCGCATGGCCGGGCAAGTATTTTCCATCGTCTCGCTGCGCGACATGACGCAGCGGCAACGCGCCGAGGAAGCGCTGCACGCCAGTTCCGAACGCTACCGCCTGATCGTGCAGACGGCCGCCGAAGGCATCTGGATGACGGATGCGGACGGCAAGACCACCTTCGTCAACCCGAAGATGGCGCACATGCTCGGCTACACGGTGCAGGAAATGCTGGGCCGTCCCCTGCTCGACTTCATGGACCGCGACAGCCAGCTGCTGATGCAGCGCCGCCTGGCCAGCCACGGCAGTGCCGCCAGCCAGCCGGACCAAGTCGATTTCCGCTTCTTCCGCAAGGATCAGTCGAGCCTGTGGGGCTTGCTGTCGAGCACCAGCATCCAGTCGGACAACGGCGAGCCGGGCGGCACCCTGGCGATGATCACCGACATCACGGAGCGGCGCCAGGCGTCGATCGCCCTGTCGAACTCGAGCCAGCGCATGGCGTCCGTGTTCGGCGCCGTGACGAACGGGCTGGTGGTGCAGGACAGCCACGGCCACATACTGGAAAGCAATGCCGCTGCCGAGCGCATGCTGGCGGCCAGTCCAGCCGGCAACAGCCTGTGGCAAGCGATCCACGAAGACGGTTCTCCCTTCGACCAGCGCAGCCATCCCGTGCACATCACCCTGTCGACGGGTGTCGCCATGCGCGACGTGCTGATGGGCGTGCAACAGCCCGACGGCAGCCTGTCGTGGCTGTCCGTAAATACCGAGGCCATCCGCGATGAATACGGCAAGGTGGGCATGGTGGTGGCCAGCCTGACGGACATCACGTATCACAAGCGCAGCGAGAGCGCCTTGCGCGAACTCAATGAACATCTGGAAGAGCGCGTGGCGCAGCGCACGGAGCAGCTGGACCAGGCCAAGCAGGTGGCCGAAGAAGCGAGCCTGGCGAAGGGGCAATTCCTGGCCAACATGAGCCATGAAATCCGCACGCCGATGAATGGCGTGATCGGTATGGCCTATCTGGCCCTGAAAACGGACCTGGAACCGCGCCAGCGCGATTACCTGGAAAAAATCCGTTTTGCCGGCGAACATCTGCTGGGCATCATCGACGACATTCTCGACATTTCGAAAATCGAGGCGGGCAAGCTGGAAATCGAGCGCGTCAACTTCAGTTTCGACCACGTCGTGCAAACGCTGATGACGGTAGTGGCGCCGCGCGCCGCCGGCAAGAACCTGGAGTTGCTGTTTGAAATCGACCCGCAATTGCCGGCCGTGCTCGTGGGCGACCCGCTGCGCCTGGGACAAGTGCTGATCAACTACGCCAATAACGCCATCAAGTTCAGCGAACAGGGCAGCATCACCGTGAAGGTGCGCAAGGTGGTGGCGGACGCCAGGCACTGCCTGGTGCGCTTCGAAGTATGCGACCACGGCATCGGCCTGTCGCAGGATGAAATGAGCAAGCTGTTCCAGTCCTTCCAGCAGGCCGACACGTCCACCACGCGCGAATATGGCGGCACGGGCCTGGGCCTGGCCATCTGCAAGCAGCTGGCGCAGCTGATGGGCGGCGACGTGGGCGTCGACAGCCGTCCCGGCGCCGGCAGCACCTTCTGGTTCACGGCCAACCTGGGCATTTCCGACCAGGCGGCGCCCGCCATGCTCGACAGCATGGTGCAGACGGCGGCGGCCATGCGCGCCAGCGCCGACGCGGCCCTGGTGATGCGCACGCTCAAGCATGCGCGCATCCTGCTGGTGGAAGACAACACGTTTAATCAGCAGGTGGCACTGGAATTGCTGGAAGAAGCGGGCGCCTCCGTCTGTCTGGCCAACAATGGCGAGGAAGCGCTCGACCTGCTGCGCCAGACCCAGTTCGACTGCGTGCTGATGGACGTGCAGATGCCGCTGATGGATGGCTTGCAGGCGACGCGCCACATCCGCGCCGACCCGCAGCTGGCACACCTGCGCGTGCTGGCCATGACGGCCACGGCCACCAGCGAAGACCGCGTGCGCTGCCTGGACGCGGGCATGGACGATTTCATTTCCAAGCCCATCCAGCCGGCCATGATGTACCAGACCATCGCCAGCTGGCTGCCGGCGCGCGACACGCCGCCGCCACCGGCACGCAGCCGCGCCGCACCCGCCTTCAAGACGACGCTGGCGGGCGACCCGCAGGTGATCGACCTGTCGATCCTGGCCAAGCTGCTCGGTTATAACCCGGAAAAGGTGCGCAAATTCGCCTTCAAGTTCCTGCAGACGACGCAGGACGGCTTTGGCGACATCGATGCGGCCCTGGCGCGCGGCGACGTGCACCAGGTGCGGGAACTGGGACACCGCATCAAGTCGTCGGCGCGCACCGTGGGCGCCCTGGGACTGGCCGAACTGTGCCACAACCTGGAAACCCTGGCGCCGGGCGAAGCGGCCGACGAGGCAGAACGGGCCCGGCACATCGTCGCGCGCCTGTGGCCCCTGCTGGAACAGATTACCGAACAAATCATGAATAACACCAGCTTTGCCAATGACGATTAGCTACCGCCAAATTCCGTTAAGGCAAGGTATCGGCATCGACAGCGATGCAGCATATCAATAGGAAGACAGGACGATGACTACTGTATCAAACCAAGCAAGCCGTGAACACAGCGAAGCAGGCCTGGCGCCATTGCGCGTATTGCTGCTGGACGACGACGTTTTCATGCTCGACGTGCTCAGCGACATGCTCGAGCAGATGGGCCCGTTCGACATCCGCTGCGAGTCGCACAGCGAACAGGCGCTGGCCACTCTGAAGCAGCACCAGCCCGACCTGCTGATCTGCGACCTGTCCATGCCCGACATCGACGGCATCGAATTTTTGCGCATGGCGGCTGAAAACGGTTTTCGCGGCGGCGTAGTCCTGCTGTCGGGACTGCATTCGGCCGTGCGCCTGGCGGCCGAACGCCTGGCCATGGCCAACGGCCTGCATATATTAGGCACCTTCCGCAAGCCGATGGAAAGCGCGGAATTGCAGCTCATGGTGAACTTGCAACTGCAGCACACGGCGCGTCAGGCCGGCGCGCAAGCCTGAGCGCGCAGCCAGGCCGGGAGGCGGGACACGGCGCCGCAAGCCAGCAGGCATGCGGCTTTGCCGCCCTGGCGGCACGCGCTGGAGCGATATGCTGGCGATATGCCTCAAGTTTTTCTGCAATAATCGCCACGCTTTGAAAAAATGGGTTATTATTTCAGCCATCCCCGCCTGCATACCTCTGGTCGCACCTTCCAAGAACATTGAATTTGTGCCCATTGCCCCCATCTTCTCACTGCATTCCAGGAAGCATGGATGGCGAACCAGCGTATGGTGAATTCCAGGCATTATTGATCCCACCCTCATTTGAGGAAAATATGAGCGAAAATATCAAACACATTAGCGATGCATCTTTTGAAGCAGACGTCCTGAAATCCGAGTTGCCAGTACTGGTCGACTTCTGGGCAGAATGGTGCGGTCCCTGCAAGGCCATCGCCCCGATCCTGGAAGAAGTGGCCAAGGAATACGCCGGCCGCATCGTGATCGCCAAGATGGACGTGGACGCCAACCAGGCGGTACCTGCCAAGTTCGGCATCCGCGGCATCCCGACCCTGATCCTGTTCAAGGATGGTGCTGCAGCTGCTCAAAAAGTGGGCGCCATGGCCAAGGGCCAGTTGACCGCTTTCGTCGACAGCAACATTTAATGTATGATGGGCAGCGCTGCGCCCGCAGCGCCGCCTGACTGGATAGACCGGGAAGCGGCTTTGCCTCATTCGTGCACAGCCTTCCCCAATAATTAATCAACGCCACGCAGTCCCCTCCCCTACCTTTACATCCCGTCTCGGGACACTCAACACATATGCATTTATCCGAACTAAAGGCCCTACACGTATCCGCCCTGCTTGAGATGGCGATCGGTCTTGACATTGACAACGCAGCCCGCTTGCGCAAACAGGAGCTGATGTTCGCTATCCTGAAAAAACGCGCCAAGTCCGGCGAACAGATTTTTGGCGACGGCGCCCTGGAAGTGCTGCCTGACGGCTTCGGCTTCCTGCGCTCGCCTGACGCCAGCTACATGGCGTCCACCGACGATATTTACATCTCCCCTTCGCAAATCCGCCGCTTCAATCTGCACACCGGCGATTCGATCGAAGGCGAGGTACGGACCCCGAAAGATGGCGAACGCTATTTCGCACTGGTCAAAGTCGACAAGGTCAACGGCGAATCGCCGGAGATGTCGAAACACCGCATCCTGTTTGAAAACCTGACGCCGCTGCACCCGAACGAGCCGCTGCGCCTGGAACGTGAAATGAATGGCCAGGAAAACATCACCGGCCGCATCATCGACCTGATCGCCCCGATCGGCAAAGGCCAGCGCGGCTTGCTGGTGGCGTCGCCGAAATCCGGCAAATCCGTGATCCTGCAGCACATCGCCCATGCGATCACGGCCAACCACCCGGACATCACGCTGATCGTGCTGCTGATCGACGAACGTCCGGAAGAAGTGACCGAAATGCAACGCTCGGTACGCGGCGAAGTCGTCGCCTCGACCTTCGACGAGCCGGCCACGCGCCACGTGCAAGTGGCCGAGATGGTGCTGGAAAAAGCCAAGCGCCTGGTCGAAATGAAAAAAGACGTGGTCATCCTGCTCGACTCGATCACCCGCCTGGCGCGCGCCTACAACACCGTCATCCCTGCCTCGGGCAAGGTCCTGACCGGTGGTGTCGACGCGAACGCGCTGCAACGCCCAAAACGCTTCTTCGGCGCCGCGCGCAATATCGAAGAAGGCGGCTCGCTGACCATCATCGCCACGGCGCTGATCGAAACGGGTTCGCGCATGGATGACGTGATCTTTGAAGAATTCAAGGGTACCGGCAACATGGAAGTGCATCTGGAACGCCGTTTGGCCGAAAAACGCGTCTACCCGGCAATCAACCTGAACAAATCGGGTACCCGCCGCGAAGAACTGCTGATCAAGCCGAACGAGCTGCAAAAAATCTGGATCCTGCGTAAGTTGCTGTACTCGATGGACGAGATCGAGGCGATGGAGTTCATTCTCGACAAGATGAAGGCGACCAAAAACAACGCCGAATTCTTCGACATGATGCGCCGGGGCGGCTAAATTCCCCTGCCGTGTATCGTAGGTCGGATTAGGCCCGCAGGGCTGCAATCCGACAACATTGTTGGCGAAGACGGTGCTGGTGTCGGATTACGCGCTAGCGCGCTAATCCGACCTACGCTGCGCCCGGCGTAAGCACACGCGATCATGCAAAGCCGCTCATTGAGCGGCTTTTTTATTGCCTGCGCCCCGAAAGCGCTATATAATCGACGGTTGCATTATTTTAAACCTGGCAAGTGATCGGCAATCGGGTCAAGAAGCAGGACGACCGACGAAGTGCTGTTTGGCTACCAAACTAGAGAGAAGACCATGAAAGTCGATACCCATCCAGAATACCGCGAAGTTGTTTTCCACGATCTGTCGTGCGATTTCAAATTCGTTACCCGCTCGACCATCCAAACCCGCGAAAAAATCACCCACGACGGTAAAGAATACCCGCTGGTGAAGATCGAGGTTTCGGCTGAATCGCACCCATTCTTCACGGGCAAGCACAAAATCGTCGATACCGCCGGTCGCGTCGAGAAGTTCCGTCAGAAGTTCGGTTCGGTTGGTTCGAAAACCGCAGTCGCAGCAGGCTGATTTTTGCCGCTTTGCGGCAAAACAGGGCAGCTCCGGCTGCCAGAGAAAAGGCAGCCACGGCTGCCTTTTTTGTCTTTGGCCGCTTTACTTTATACTCGCGCATACCCGACGCCATTCGTCGCGTCTTGCCACTATTCTGATACCGATTATCGATGAAGCCAGTCCGCCTTCCCGCCGCTGCCACACTCGCGCTGCCACGATGGGCCTTGTTTGCGCTCGGCCTGCTGTACATCCTGCCTGGCCTGATCGGCCGCGAACCGTGGAAGAACGATGATGCCGCCAGTTTCGGCATCATGTGGACCATGGCGCATGGCGGCCTGAACGACTGGCTGTGGCCCAACATCGCCGGCCTGTCGCTGCTCGATGAAGGGCCGCTGGCCTTCTGGCTGGGCGCCATCTTCATCAAGCTGTTCGGCTGGATCGACGGCGACGTCTTTGGCGCGCGCATGTCGACCATCGGCATCTTCGTCGTCAGCACCCTGTCCGTCTGGTACACCGCCTTCAACCTGGGCCGGCGCAACGACGCCCAGCCGCTGCGCCTGGCCTTCGGCGGCCAACCCGAGCCGGACGATTTCGGCCGCACCCTGGCCGATGCCGCCGTGCTCATCTACCTGGGCTGCCTGGGCCTGCTGCAGCACAGCCACGACATCACGGCCGAAGCGCTGTACGTGTCCCTGATGGCCTATTTGCTGTACCGCGCCGTGCGCTACGTGGAAGGCCCGTCCGTGCGCAATGCGGCCCTGCTGGGCCTGGCGCTGGGCGGCCTGACCCTCGCGCGCGGCTGGATCACGCCGGCGGCGCTGAGCATCGCCTTGCTGCTGTGCACCGTCTTCCTGCGCCTGCCGCTGCTGCGCAGCGTGCGCCACCTGGCGCTGGCCATCCTGATCGGCATCGCGCTGACCCTGGTCTGGCTGCTGCCGGGCGAACTGCTGCAGCCATACGGCCATTCGCCGCTACAAGCGTGGATGGAATGGAATTGCCGCCAGTTCAGCGCCCCCAGCCTGAAGAGCCTGCAATACTTCTGGCGTGTCGGCATCTGGTTCTTCTGGCCCGCCTGGCCGTTCGCCGCCTGGGCCGTGTATGCCTGGCGCCGCCAGCACCACGTGCTGCACATCGTCGTGCCGCTGACCTTTGTCGCCATGCTGGCCATCCTGGGCCTGTGCCATCCCGATCCCGACCCGAGCCAGCTGCTGCCGCTGCTGCCGCCGCTGGCCGTAATGGCCGCGTTCGGCTTGCTGACCATGAAACGGGGCGCCATCAACGCCATCGACTGGTTCTCCGTGATGGTGCTGACCATCTGCGCCCTCGCGCTGTGGCTGTTCTGGTTCGCCATCCTGACGGGCTGGCCGCCGAAACTGTCGCATAACGCCCTGAAACTCATGCCAGGCTTCAAGCCCGAGCTGGACTTGCTGGCCTTCTTCGTCGCCGCCTGCGCCAGCGCGGGCTGGGTGGCGCTGGTGCACTGGCGCATCTCGCGCCAGCCAGCCGTGCTGTGGCGCGCCGTGGTGCTGTCGTCCGGCGGCCTGATCCTGATCTGGGTGCTGATCATGACCCTGTTCCTGCCGCCGCTGAACTACAGCAAGAGCTACGCCAGCGTCGCGCACCAAATTTCCGTCCACCTGCCGCCGGGCACTACTTGCATCAACAGCAATGTCGGCGCCGCCCAGCGCGCCTCGTTCGCCTACTACGGCCACCTGCCATTTGCCAATGTGGGCCAACAGCATTGCGACGTGTTCTTGTTGCAAGACAGCATTAAAGTTCCGGATAACAAGGAAAAGCTGCCGGAACACCACGGTGCGGACTGGATCAAGCTGTGGGAAGGACGCCGCCCCACGGATGACGTGGAACGCTTCCGCCTGTACCAGCGCGTCAGATAAACAGCAAAAAACCGGGCCAGCCCCGGTTTTTTTATGTCCGCCAGACAATTGCTGACTATAGGAAAAGTGTTGCCTTAAAATATAGTTAATTACCTAAATTGAACTAACATTGTTTTTTATATTATAATAGCCGGCTGCGCGATGGCGGTGTGTTGCTTTCCCGCCCGAATCGTCCCCTAATTGACTATGAGATTGTCCATGAAATTATTTGCTACCCGTACCTTGCCGCTCATCAGCGCCGCCCTGTTCGCCTTCTCCTTCAGCGCTTCGGCACAAGCCACCGTGGTCGACCTCGGCGTCGCCAATGGCTACTCGGCCTTTATCTTTGGCAACATCGGCAACAGCGGCGCCAGCGGTTTTACCAGCGTCGGCGGCAGCATTGCCGCTGGCGGCAATATCTATCTGGACAACTACAATGTCGGCACGAATAAAAAGCCAGGCAGCGCCGTCAATTCGGTCGTTGCTGGCGGCAACCTGAACACGGGCTGGGGCACGCTCAGCGGTTCGGCCGTGTACGGCGTCAGCAACCCCAACGCCACCCTGACGGCGCCACAGTGGTTTCCAAAAGACAACATCAGCAAAGGCAATGCCTCCACCCTGGACTTCGCGGGCGCCAAGCAGCAACTGACGACCCTGTCGGGCGACGTGGCCAAGCTGCAATCGAACGGCACCGTGATCTCGCAGTACGGCAACATGACCTTGGTCGGCAATGTCAACGCCGACGTGAATATTTTCAACATCGATGCGTCGAACCTGCATAACCTGACGCTGGACCTGTCCTCGCTGAAAAGCACGGCCAGCATCATCATCAACGGCACGGCCACCGACATCACCATGAGCGGCGGCTTTGACAATTTCGCCAGTTTCGCCAACCGCACGCTGTTCAACTTCGCCAACGCCACCACCACCAACCTGCAGAACGTCGGCATCAACGGCAGCATCCTGGCGCCGCACAGCGCGTTCTCGGGTTCGGGCGACATGAACGGCACCCTGATCGCCAATTCGGTCAGCTCGATCAATTATGGCCACGTCGCGATGAACGGTTCCGGCTTCAACACGGTCAACGTGTCGGCCGTACCTGAGCCAGGCACCTACGCCATGCTGCTGGCCGGCCTGGGCTTGCTGGCCTTCATGCGCCGCCGCACGCCAGCGCGCGCACCGCAAGCCGCGATGGCCTAAGCTTTACGCCGCATCAATAAAAAACACCGGGCCGCGCGAGCGTCCCGGTGTTTTTTATTGTGCTGGCGAAAAACTTAATCCGCGCTCAGCCCCAGATCCGTCGCCACCTGCTGGCGCAATACATATTTCTGGATCTTGCCCGTCACCGTCATGGGAAATTCCTCGACGAAGCGCACGTAGCGGGGAATCTTGTAATAGGCGATCTGCCCGTCGCAAAAGGCGCGGATATCCTCGCTGGTGGCCTGCGTGCCCGGGCGCAGGATGATGCAGGCGCACAGTTCTTCACCATACTTGGCGTCCGGCACGCCCACGCATTGCACGTCGAGCACGCTCGGGTGGCGGTACAGGAATTCCTCGACTTCGCGCGGGTAGATGTTTTCGCCGCCGCGTATCACCATGTCCTTCGAGCGGCCGACGATGCTGCAAAAGCCGTTGGCATCGATCACGGCCAGGTCGCCCGTGTGCATCCAGCGCGCCGCGTCGATGGCCTCCGCTGTTTTTTCCGGGTCGCCCCAGTAGCCCTGCATCACGGAATAGCCGCGCGTGAGCAATTCGCCCTTTTCGCCGCGCGGCACGATGCGGCCTTCCGCATCGATGATTTTCACTTCCAGGTGCGGGTGGACGCGGCCGATGGACGAGACGCGCATCTCGCGCGGGTCTTCGATCGACGTCTGGAAGCTGACGGGCGACGTTTCCGTCATGCCATACGCAATCGTGATTTCCGCCATGTGCATCAATTCGATGACCCTCGTCATGACTTCCATCGGGCATGGCGAGCCGGCCATGATGCCGGTGCGCAAGTTCGACAGATCGTATTGTTTAAAGTCAGGATGGTCGAGGATGGCGATGAACATGGTGGGCACGCCATGCAAGCCCGTGCAGCGCTCGGCCTGCACCGTTTCCAGCACGGCTTTCGGATCGAAGCCTTCGCCGGGAAATACCATGGCCGCGCCGTGCGTGACGCAGGCCAGGTTGCCCAGCACCATGCCGAAGCAGTGGTACAGGGGCACGGGGATGCACAAGCGGTCCCGTTCCGTCAGGCGCATGGCTTCGCCGATGAAGAAACCGTTGTTCAGGATATTGTGGTGCGTCAGGGTGGCGCCCTTCGGCGCGCCCGTGGTGCCGGACGTGAACTGAATGTTGACGGCGTCGTCAAACTGCAAGCCAGCACTCACTTCGGCCAGCTGCGCCAGGTCGGCGTCCGTGATGCCGTCCATCACCGCGTCGAAGTTGTGCATGCCCGGCGTGGCGGCCGCGCCCAGGCGGATGACGTGGCGCAATTGCGGCAGGCGCGGCGACTGCAGGGCGCCGGCGCGCGAACGGGCGATTTCCGGCACCACGTCTTGCACGATGGCCAGATAATCGCTGGACTTGAAGCTGGGAGACAGGATCAGCGCGCTGCATTGCACCTTGTCGAGCACGTATTCAAGTTCGGAGCGGCGGTAGGCGGGGTTGATGTTGACCATGATCAAGCCGGCTTTCGCCGTGGCAAACTGCGTCAGCACCCATTCGGCGCAATTCTGCGACCAGATGCCGACCCGGTCGCCCGGCTGCAAGCCCAGTTTCAGCAGGCCGGCAGCCAGCTTGTGCACGCGCTGCTGGAATTCCAGATACGTCCAGCGCACGTTCTGGTGCGCCACGATCAGGGCATCGTGCTGGCCGTAGCGCGCGGCTATGCCGTCCAGGTAGGCGCCTATCGTTTCGCCGATCAACGGCGTCTCGTGGGCGCCGTGTACATAACTCATTGCTTGCATGCTGTCTCCGGGGTGGGTGGCGCGGCGCGCTCTTGTTATCGTCTTCGATGCAGAAAATTATAGCCGCAACCGCCCCCGCCCTGCGTCAGCTTGCTGTAATGTGCAGCCCAGCACACCAGACACTCACGGCACCATGACAGGCAACACCCAGCACACGCCCGAACAGGGCTTCATTCTGACCCGCCACTGGCGCGACACACGCGATGGCACAGAGGTCGATTTCTGGCTGGCAACGGACGCCGGGCCCCGCCACGTGCGCCTGCCCGTGCAGACGGCCGTCGCCTTTATCCCCATGGAGCAGCAGGAGCAAGCGCAACAGCTGCTGCGCGGCGAGCGCCATGCCGAGCTGCGTCCCCTGTCGCTGTGCGATTTTCACCACCGTCCCGTGCTGGGCCTGTACTGCAGGCAATACCGGCATTTGCTGAAGCTGGAAAAGCAGCTGCGCGCGCACGGCATCGACGTGTACGAAGCGGACATCCGCCCGCCCGAGCGCTACCTGATGGAGCGTTTCATCACGGCGCCGGTCAGCGTCAAAGCGGAAACAGGGCAGGACGTGCAGCTGAAACCGGCGCCCGGCTACCGGCCAAGCTTGAAACTGGCCTCGCTCGACATCGAGACGACGGCCCATGGCGAGCTGTATTCGCTGGCCCTGGAAGGCTGCGGCCAGCGCCAGGTCTACATGCTGGGGCCGCAAAACGGCGGCGATGAGCTACTCGACTTCGACCTCGAATACTGCGACAGCCGCGCACAGATCCTCGAGCGCCTGAACACGTGGATGGAGCGGCACGATCCGGACGCCATCATCGGCTGGAACCTGGTGCAGTTCGACTTGCGCGTGTTGCGCGAACACGCCGAGCGCTACCAGGTACCGTTGAAACTGGGACGCGGCGGCGCCGTGATGGAATGGCGCGAGCATGGCGGCAAGCAAGAGCATTACTTTGCCGCCGCCGCGGGACGCCTGATCATCGACGGCATCGAAGCCTTGCGCTCGGCGACGTGGAACTTTTCCTCGTTCAGCCTGGAAAACGTGGCGCAGACCTTGCTGGGTGAAGGCAAGTCCATCGACAATCCCTATCAGCGCATGGCCGAGATCGACCGGCGTTTCCGCGAAGACAAGCCCGCGCTGGCCCGCTACAACCTCAAGGATTGCGAGCTGGTCACGCGCATCTTCGCCAAGACCGAGTTGCTGACCTTCCTGCTGGAACGGGCCAGCGTGACGGGCCTGGCGGCCGACCGCAGCGGCGGCTCCGTGGCCGCCTTCGAGCACCTGTACTTGCCGCTGATGCACCGGCAGGGTTACGTGGCGCCCAACCTGGGCGATATCTCCGGCGAAAACAGCCCCGGCGGCTTCGTCATGGATTCGCAGTCGGGCCTGTACGACTCCGTACTGGTGCTCGACTATAAAAGCCTGTACCCGTCCATCATCCGCACTTTCCTGATCGACCCCGTGGGCCTGGTGGTGGGCACCAGCGGCGACGAGGCCGATACCGTGCCCGGCTACCGGGGCGCGCAGTTTTCACGCGTAAAACATTGCCTGCCCGCCATCGTGAAACAGGTGTGGCAAGGGCGCGAGACGGCCAAGCGCGAGCGCAACGCGCCGCTGTCGCAAGCGTTAAAGATCATCATGAACGCGTTCTACGGCGTGCTGGGCTCGAGCGGCTGCCGCTTCTTCGATCCGCGCCTGGCCTCGTCGATCACCCTGCGCGGCCACGACATCATGCACCGCACGCGCGAGCTGATCACCGAACAGGGTTATCAGGTGATCTATGGCGACACGGATTCCACGTTTGTGTGGCTCAAAACAGCGCATACGGATGAAGAGGCAGGCAAGATCGGCCGCGCCCTGGTGGCGCATGTGAACGCCTGGTGGGACGCCCATCTGCGCGAGGAATTCGGCCTGGAAAATGCGCTGGAACTGGAATTCGAGACGCATTACCGGCGTTTCCTGATGCCCACCATCCGCGGCTCGGAAGAAGGCAGCAAGAAGCGCTACGCGGGCCTCGTGGGCAAGCCCGACGGCAGCGAACAGATGGTCTACAAGGGCCTGGAAACGGTGCGCAGCGACTGGACGCCGCTGGCGCAGCAATTCCAGCAAGCCTTGTACCTGCGCATCTTCCAGCGCGCCGCCTACCAGGACTATGTGCGCGACTACGTGGCACGCACCGTGCGCGGCGAATTCGATGCTTTATTGGTCTACCGCAAGCGATTGCGCCGCCCGCTCGACGATTACCAGCGCAACGTGCCGCCCCATGTGCGCGCGGCGCGCACGGCCGACGCCTACAACCTGGCGCAGGGACGGCCATTGCAATATCAGAACGGCGGCTGGATCAGCTATGTCATCACGATGGCGGGGCCGGAACCGCTGGAAACGCAGCGCTCGCCCATCGACTACCAGCATTACCTGACGCGCCAGCTGCAGCCGGTGGCGGACGCCATCTTGCCCTTCCTGGGCGACGATTTTTCGCGCCTGGTCTCGGGACAACAGGATTTGTTTTAGATCAATTTTACTGACCTGCGCGGCCAAGCTGAGGTAATATCGGCGCCTGCCGGGCCAGTCCGCGGGCGCTGTGCGCCGGGGCAGCGTAAAATACGCCTTGGCGAAAGAATAAGAGCTGCATGAAGAAGAAGATGCCATTCCAGACGAGAATCATTCGCAAGAAGATTTTCCCCGCTGAAATGGCGCATAATTTCACACTATGTTGAACCAGCGGGCAGCAGCAACAGCCATCTGCCCTGCTAATTTTTGAATGAATTGACACCATGACCGAGATCACGTCCCTGAGAGACATCCCGCAAAAAAATATCTTCCGCAAGGGCGACACCTTTGTGCTGTTCGGCGAGCTGTTCGGCCGCGGCTATGTGAATGGCTTGCTGGACGAAGCGCGCAAGGCGGGCATGAATATCGTCGGCATGACGGTCGGCCGCCGCGATGAAAACATGGCGCTGCGCCCGCTGAACGCGGAAGAGCTGGCCGAGGCCGAAGCCAACCTGGGCGGCCGCATCATCAATGTGCCGCTGATGGCCGGTTTCGACCTCGACGCGCCCGCCGGCGAACCGACGCCGACGGCCCTGCTGGCCGACATGACCCTGAAAAGCTGGCAGGAAGACAAGCTGGACTGGGCGCAGATCGAACGCTGCCGCGAAGCCGGCATCGCCCGCTTCAGCGCTTCCGTGGCGAAAGCCATGGCCGAACTGGACAGCCTGATTCCTGACGGCAGCAATGTGTATTTCGCTCACACCATGGCGGGCGGCATTCCAAAGGTCAAGGTCTTCCTGGCAATCGCCAACCGCATCTACAAAGGCCGCGGCGAGCGCTTCATGTCTTCGCGCGCCCTGCTCGACAGCGACCTGGGTAAATTGATCCTGATGAACTTCGACGAAGTCACGGCCAACACCCTGCAGCACCTGATCGACGGCAGCGCCGCCATCCGCGCCCGCATCGAGCAAACGGGCGGCCAGGTGCGCTACAGCGCCTACGGCTACCACGGCACCGAGATCTTGATCGACGGCAAATACCAGTGGCAAACCTACAGCAACTACACGCAAGGCCTGGCCAAGATGCGCCTGGAAAACGTGGCCAAGGCCGCGTGGGAAAAAGGCATCAAGGCGACCGTCTTCAATTGCCCGGAAATCCGCACGAATTCGTCCGACATTTTCGTCGGCGTGGAACTGTCCCTGTTCCCCCTGCTCGACGCACTGAAAAAAGAAGGCGGCGCAGCCTGGGCCGAAGAGCAATGGAAAATCTGCCAGGGCTTGCTGGAAGACGGCGTGTCGCTGCAAGACTTGCTCGACCGTATCGCCGCCTACAATGGCGACGCCACGAGCGTGCAGTTCCGCAACTTCGCCGCCTGGCCGATGGACAACACCCCTGAGCTGGCCGACGTCATGATCGGTACCTCGGACGACATCACCAAGCTGCACAAGGACCGCAAGGAACTGATCACCGACCACCTGAGCTCGCTGGTGCTGGAAGGCACGGGCCCGCTGATGTTCCACACCATGTCGGAACCGCCAGCGCCCGTCGTCTGGCTCAACCACGACATCATCGCGCGCCAGCTGAACTCGGTTCACAACTGAGCTTGATGTAGCGCACACCACCGACGGCCCGGCTCATCCCCGGGCCGTCGGCGTTTCTGCGCGTGCTTTATGCGCGCACGATGGACACGCCGCCATCGGCCAGCAGCGCCGTGCCGGTGGTGAAGCTCGAGGCATCGGACGCCAGGTACAGCGCCGAGCGGGCGATCTCGTCCGGCGTAGCCAGACGTTTTAACGCATGCAAGCCCGCCACGAAGGCCAGCGCTTCGGACGTATTCGCCACTGCGCGCCCCATGGGCGTATCGGTGCCGCCCGGCAGCAGGGCATTCACGCGGATACCCGCCGTGCCATACTCGGCCGCCGGGGCCTTGGTCAAGCCGATCACGCCCGCCTTGCTGGCCGCATACGCGGCCATGCCGGACATGCCCAGCGTATGGCCGACAAAGGTCGAGGTAAAAATCAGCGAGCCGCCGCCGCGCGCCGCCATGGCGGGCAGCTGATATTTGGCGGCCAGGAAGGCGCTGGTGAGATTGGTGTCGACCGCCGCCCGCCAGTCTTCCAGGGCAACTTCCTGCGTGGGCCCCATGGGTCCCAGGGTGCCCGCATTATTGAAGGCGATATCGAGGCCGCCAAAGCGTTGCAGCGCCAGCGCCACGGCCGCTTGCGCGCATGCCGCGTCGGCCACATCACCGGCACAGGCCACGGCTTGCGCGCCGCCGTCAGACAGTTGCGCCACCAGCGCATCGAGTTCCTTCCGCCGCCGCGCCACCAGCACCAGCCGCGCCCCCTCGCGCGCGAACAGGCGCGCCGCCGCATGGCCGATGCCCGAGCTGGCGCCCGTGATGATGGCGACCTTATTTTCCAGTTGTAGCATTTGCTTCCCCTTCATGTGGTTGAAAGGGAAAAGATAGGCCGGCAAGCCGGGCGCGGCACTCCGCTTCTTGCGCTGGAATCGGCATCGTCACAGATTCTGCAGGCTTGGGCAAAACACACGCCAAGCATAAAACTTGCCAGATTGTGACAAATCAGTGATAATGCGTCTCGCGTTGCCGGGATGGCGGAATAGGTAGACGCACGGGACTCAAAATCCCGCGCTGGAAACAGCGTGCCGGTTCGATTCCGGCTCCCGGCACCACAGAACACTTTAGTTGCACCTGATCAAACCCGCCCATCGACAGATGCTGCGGGTTTTTTTATGGCGTTTATGTAAACGCCCTGGCCGCGCCCGGTTTGTCGCTCAGCTCGTCGCAGGCCACGGCACACGCAAGCCGATCCCCCTCGCTTGCTCGATCCCCTTATCCAAACGGCCGCACGCCAAACAGCACGCCGTGCAGCCAGAACGCCAGCAGCAGCCACAGCGCACAGCCCGCGGCTATGGCGATCAGGGTGCCTTGGACGGTGCCGCCCTGGTAGGCGACGCCGGCCGCGCGGTCGCGCTGCACGGCGGAAACCAGATCCACCGACGACCAGGCGAGGAAGCCGCCGAACAGCAGCACGTCGGCCACGTTGCCGTTGGCCAGCAGATGCGCGACGGCCCAGAGTTGCGTGCCGAGCAGCATGGGGTGGTGCACCAGGGTCTTGATGCGGTTGCGCGGCACATTGGCCGCCGCCAGCAAAATCAGCGAAAACAGCATCAGCAGACCGCTGGCATGGCGCAAGCCCATGGGCGGCGTCCACAGCACATGCGGCTGCTGGCGCGCCAGGGCATAGCCCCAGATGATCAGGCCCAGGCCGGCAAACGCCACGAGCGAGTACAGCCCCTTCCAGCGCTTTTCGCCGAGGCGAGCCAGCTGGGCGCTGCGCCAGCCGTCGGCGACGATGCGCACCGAGTGCAAGCCCAGGAACAGCAGCAAACCGAGTATCAGCACCGTCATCTTATTCTCCCCCAGTCAATGCCCGCTATCGAGCATAGACGACACCATGGCCAATGCCGTCCGCGCAGATCAACGTTCTTCGCGATAGTAATCGCAGCCCTCGAACGTGGTGCGCAGCGCCTGCTGCAGCTGGGCGTAGCGCTCGGGCGTCAAGTTGAAACGCACGTCGATCTGGCCGTCGTCATCCATCTGCATGGCGGCCTCGGCATCCATCTGCACGGACAGGCGGTTCGGATGCAGGATCACGGCGTGCATGTGGCCATACCACGCAAATTCCTGGCCGCCATATTCAATATACGGTTCGTCCATGCCCGTAGCGACGTCCTGCTCGTCGTATTCATCGGCGCGCTGCAGCATCAAGTAGACGGGCTCGCCTTTGCCCGCTGGCGCGGCCAGGGTGGTGATCAGGGCGTCGTCTTCATGGATGACGGACAACTCGGTGGCGGTAAATCCTGCGGACATGGCATGCTTTCAACAAATAAATGAATGACGCCACCATAGCGCAAAAGCGCCGCGCACGACATAGGG
This sequence comes from Janthinobacterium agaricidamnosum, assembly GCF_003667705.1. NCBI lineage: Bacteria > Pseudomonadati > Pseudomonadota > Betaproteobacteria > Burkholderiales > Oxalobacteraceae > Janthinobacterium > Janthinobacterium agaricidamnosum. The sequence continues at coordinate 5,247,427 of NZ_CP033019.1, forward strand.
CGCGGCGAATAAAGCGTGCCGCCGCCGGCCGCGCTCGCCGCCTATAATGGCCATTCCATCCATATTGCACAGGAGACCGTCTTGACTGCCGCATCGCCCTACACCACCCGCCTGGCCATTCCCTCCATCGCCACCTATCAGCAGCTGCGCGTCGCCGCCGGGCTGAGCGCGAAAACCGCGGAGGCGGCGGCCAAGGGCTTGCCGAATTCCCTTTTTGCCGTGCAAGTGCTGCATGGCGACGAGGTCGTCGGCATGGGCAGGGTCATCGGCGATGGCGGCTGTTTTTACCAGGTCGTCGATATCGCCGTGCTGCCGGCCCACCAGGGCAAGGGCTTGGGCAAGCTGATCATGCGCGAAATCCGCCAGTTCATCGACAGCGACGTGCCGGAAAGCGCGTACGTCAGCCTGATCGCCGATGGCCAGGCGCAAGACCTGTATGCGCAGTTCGGTTTCAAGCATACGGCGCCCGCCTCCGTCGGCATGGCGCTGAAACGTTAGGCGCCCGATGCCGGTCTGGCTGCTGTGCTGCATGGTGCTGGCGCTGCTGTTGAGCGCTGCCGCCTGGCGCGCCGAGCGCGCGCGGCAACGGCGCGGGCGCACGACACGCTGGCTGTGGCTGGCGGCCATCGCCGCGTCCGCCATCGTGCCCCTGGCGTGGCTGCCCGGCGTGCTGGCGGCCATGCCGTCGGAGCAGGCGCAGCTGAAACTGGGCTGGTTTGCCTTATCGAGCGGCATGCTGTTGATGCTGGCGCTGCGCAGCATCTGGCTGCTGTCGCACCAGCGCCGCTGGCAGAAAACATCGCTGCTGGGCACGCCAGTGTACTTGAGCGGCGGCATCGGCCCCTGCGTGGCGGGGCTGCTGCGGCCGCGCATCGTGATGCCCGTCTGGCTGCAACTGATTCCTCCCCAACAACAAGCGCTGCTGCTGGCGCATGCACAATGCCGGCTGGCCACGCGCGATCCGCAGTTGCTGGCCCTGGCCTACGGCTTGATCGTGATCATGCCGTGGAATGTGCCCCTGTGGTGGCAGCTGCACCGGCTGCGCTTTGCCATCGAGGTCGATTGCGATGCGCGCATGCTGGCACGCGGCCACGCGCTGCACGACTATGCCTTCGTCCTGCGCCGGCACGGCCAGTATTATTCGGGCTTGACGGGCGCCTCGCCCATCGTGCTGAACGATCCGCTGGCGCTGCGCCGGCGGCGTCATCTGATGGCCAGATTTACCCGGGACCGGGCGGCGAACTTGCTATAGTAGCGGCAACGCCGCGCGGCATGCCCGCGATCCCGGCTTCCCCCTTAGAAATCAGAGAGATACCATGCTTTACCTGCTTGCCATCGTGATCGTCATCGCCCTGCTGTACTACGTCTTCAGCGGCCGCACGCCCGTCAAACCGCTGCACAAGCCGCTCGTGTCCGTGCGCCAGTACGTGCCGGCGATCCCTGCGGGCGCACCGGCGCACCACTGGAGCGACGAGGGGCGCTTTGCGTCGGAAGTGGAAAACGAAGCGATGTACCAACCCGCCATCGCCAAGCTGGCCGGCGAACACGGCCCCGGCAACGCGGAAGAAAAATGCCTGGCCCTGCTCGTCTGCGACGATGCCAATCCGTTCCAGGACAAGGCCATCGCCGTCTTCATCGACGGCCTGCTGGTGGGCTACCTGTCGCACAACGACGCCCTGCGCCTGCGCCGCAACCTGGGCCGCATGGATCTGGTGGGCCAGCTGACCTCGTGCGACGCCGTCATCCGCGGCGGCGGCCTGTGGAACGGCAAGCGCCTGTCGTACGCCGTCTGGCTGGACTTGCAGCCGTACAACTAATGATCGCTATAGCGCGCGCGCCAGCCTGACGGCCCGCGTGGCAATAAAGCTGGGCAGGAATTTTTCAATTTCAAAGCGCGGGTGGGGATGCATTTCCTCGTGGTAACCGGCCAGCACGAAGCCCGCCGCCAGCTGGCCGCCGATCTGGCTGTCCAGGCCGTGGCCGAAGACCAGCGCCTCGCCCTTTTCCATGCGCGCCGCCAGCGCATCGGCATCCATATCCTCCACATCCGAATACGGCAGCACGAAACGTGGCCGTATCAAGCCCTGCTGTGCCCATTGCGGATCGCGGTCGCCGATGAAGACGGCCGGGTTAAAGAAACTGCTCAGCAGCACGCCGCCATCGGCCAGCACGCGCGCGCATTCGCGCCACACGGGGGCGATATCGGGCACGTACTGGTTCGACACGGGGTGGATGATGACATCGAAGCTGGCGTCGGCAAAGCAGGCCAGATCGCGCATATCGCCCTGGACGGTGGCCAGTTGCAAGCCGTCGCGTTCGGCCACCATGCGGTCTTGCGCCAGTTGCTGTTCAGACAGATCGAAGACGGTGACGTGCGCGCCGGCGGCAGCCAGCACGGGCGCCTGCTGCCCGCCGGCACCGGCCAGGCACAGGATGCGCTTGCCACGCACCTCGCCCAGCCAGCCGGCCGGCAAGGGACCGGGCGTCAGATGGATTTGCCACTGCCCGGCACGGGCCGCGGCGACGGTGGCGCTGTCGACGGGCTGCGACCACGGGCTGTTCCGTGCAGCCTGCGCATCCCAGGCTTGCTGATTGTGCTGCAAGAAGTTGTTACCGTTATTACCTAAAGGCATCGTCATCCTTTCAGAAAAACAGGACGCGAATGTAGCATGACTCCAGGCAAGGCGCCACACTGCGCGTGCTGGCCGAAAAGAATACGAGAAGGCCTGGAAGCCCGAGAAGTGAACTCCCGCCACGGCCAGCGTTGTTGCGTCACACAAAGAAGTGCCGGACAGATGGCGCCGGCGCCGATGCAGACCACTGGAAGGGCAAGGAGTTCAATGCCATTATCGCCGGCAGGAAGCCAGGCATTTTGATGCACATCAAACACCTCGCAATTTTCTGCCGATGGACTTGCAGATGGCCATCGCCCGTGTTTTTTTGACCCACGTCAAGCCCCGCATAAGAAAACTGCCGTCCAGCACGGCAATGCTGGACTTGCCCGTGTTGCCGTTCTAGCCTTGTTGCCACCCTGACTAGCGAATGACACCATGGCTTACAAATCCATCCTCGTCCACGCCGACCTGTCGCGCCATGCGCCGCAGCGCATCGCCATCGCGGCGCGGCTGGCGCACACGCACCAGGCGCACCTGATCGGCGCCGCCATGACGGGCGTGTCGCGCTTTACCCTGGAAAACAACCGCGGCATGCGCGGCGGCGCCGTGGCGGCGCAGATCAATGCCCTGCACGGGCAGGCGGAGCAGGCGCTGGACCAGTTTGAAACGCTGGCGCGCCAGGCCGGCGCCGTTTCGCTCGAGCGGCGCCTGATCGAAGACGACGAGGATGGCGGCCTGGCCGTCAGCGCCCGCTACAGCGACTTGACGGTGCTCAGCCAGCACGACGCCAGCGAAGCGCTGCCCGGCACCATGAGCGACCTGGTGCCCTACGTCATGCTGAACGCGGCCCGTCCCGTGCTGATCGTGCCGCGCAGCGGTCAATTCGCGCAAGTGGACAACACCGTGGTGGTGGCCTGGGATGGCAGCATGGAAGCGACGCGCGCCATCGGCCACGCCCTGCCCCTGCTGCGCGCGGCGCGCCTGGTGGTGCTGGCCCTGCTGCACCCGCCGGCCGGCCACGCACAGCCGGCCCGCCATCCGGGCGCCGACATCGCCGCCTACCTGAGCCGCCATGGCGTGCCCGTCGAGGTGCGCCCCGCCGTCACCACGGGCGACGTCGGCGCGGCGCTGCTGGCCATGACGGCCGAAGTGCATGCGGACCTGCTGGTCATGGGCGGCTACGGCCACGCCCGCTTCCGCGAAATCCTGCTGGGCGGCGTGACGGAAACGGTGCTGCGCCAGATGACCTTGCCCGTGCTGATGGCGCACTGAGATCCTGCGCGCCACGTTCTGTTGCACAATGGCTATACTTGCCTGATTTTCCATATCAAGGCAATGTAGATGAAGCAACAAATGATCAATTGGGGCAGCAACCTGGCGCCGTTCGGCAGCGAACTGCTGTGGACCGCCCTGCCATCGATGCTGCTGTATGGCATGCTCGGCTTTGTGCTGGCGCTCGGCATCTGCTACCAGCTGGCCAGAAAATGCCTGCTCGTGCGCCGTCCGCGCGCCTGGCATGTGGCCGCCAAGCTCAGCTATGTGTTGATCCTGCTCGCGCTGCCGCTCCTCGGCGGCGGGTTTGGCGCCGTGCACAGCGCACACCGCATGGTCAACCAGGCCCTCGAGCGCGACCTGCAGCCGGTGGTCGAAGCGCAGATGCCGGCGCTGCGCGTCTACCTGGAGCAGCAGGTCAAGCTGATCGCCCCGGGCCAGCCCATCAGCGTGCGCAGCCTGCTCGAACCCTACGTGCAAGGCATGTATTACCAGCCCACGTCCAGCAGCTACTGGGAACGCAGCAAGGCGCGCTGGATCAATGAATTCATCCTGCGCCGCGGCAGCGTGCTGCTGACGCAAGTGCTGCAGGAACAGCTGATCGCCAGGGTCGGCCTGCTCGGCGAAGCGCTCAAGGGCGCCAACTTCCGTGGCCAGGCGACGGGCGAGCTGGCCGCGCTGGGCACCGACCTGGCCGTGCGCCTGACCACCGACGTGGCGCGCCAGGCCGACTTCAGCAAACTCGACAAGTCAGTGCCGATGATTTTCGTCGACGCCATCAAGCGCCAGGCCGGCGCGTATTTCAACTCGCTCAAGATCACGCTGGCCCTGTTCGCGCTGGTCGCGCTGCTGCTGGTATGGGGCGAGATCATGCTGTACCGCCACTATTACCTGCGCCGCCAGCCGGCCGCCACGGCCCTGCCCGTCCCACCGACGTAAAAAAGCCGCCCCTCCTTGCGGATGGGGCGGCTTTTCATGTGCAGCTAACGCTTAGACCTTACGCTGGGCCACTGCGTCGACCACGCACAAGGCCGTCATGTTGACGATGCGGCGCACGGTGGCCGATGGCGTCAGAATGTGCACGGGCTTGGCGCAGCCGAGCAGGATCGGACCCACGGCGATGCCGTTGCCGGCCGCCGTCTTCACCAGGTTGTAGGCGATGTTGGCCGATTCGATGTTCGGCATGACGAGCAGGTTGGCGTCGTTCTTCAGTGCCGAATTCGGCATGATTTTTTGACGCAGCTTGCTGTCGAGGGCCGTATCGCCGTGCATTTCGCCGTCGATTTCCAGGTCCGGCGCACGTTCCTTGACGATGGCCAGGGCGGCGCGCATCTTTTGCGCCGAGGCGCTGTCGCTGGAACCGAAGTTCGAGTGCGACAGCAGGGCCGCGCGCGGCGACAGGCCGAAACGGGTCATCTCTTCGGCGGCCATGATGGTGATCTCGGCCAGCTGCTCGGCGTCCGGGTTTTCATTGACGTGCGTGTCGACCATCACCAGCTGGCGTTCCGGCATGATCAAGACGTTCATGGCGGCGTAGACATTGCTGCCGGCGCGCTTGCCCAGCACCTGGTCGATGTATTTCAGGTGCAGCTGGGTGGTGCCGAAGGTGCCGCAGATCATGCCGTCGGCGTCGCCCTTGTGGATCATCATCGAACCGATCAGGGTGTGGCGGCGGCGCATTTCCAGCTTCGCGTATTCCTCGGTGACGCCCTTGCGGCTGGTCATCGCGTAGTACGTGTTCCAGTAATCGCGATAGCGCTCGTCGAAGTCCGGGTTGATGACGTCGAAATCGACGCCTTGCTTGAGGCGCAGGCCGAACTTCTGGATGCGCGCTTCGAGCACGGGCGGACGGCCCACCAGGATGGGACGCGCCAGTTTTTCATCGACCACCACTTGCACGGCGCGCAGCACGCGCTCTTCTTCGCCTTCGGCGTAGACGATGCGCTTGAGTTCGGCCGGCGTGGATTTGGCCATCAGGAACAGCGGCTTCATGAAGGTGCCGCTGCGGTAGACGAATTGCTGCAGGCTGTCCGCGTACGCCTGCAAGTCCTTGATCGGACGCGTGGCGACGCCGGAATCCTCGGCCGCCTTGGCCACGGCCGGCGCGATCTTGATCAGCAAACGCGGATCGAACGGCATCGGGATCAGGTATTCAGGGCCGAACGACAGGTTGCTGATGCCGTAGGTGGTGGCGACGATGTCCGACTGCTCGGCGTGCGCCAGGTCGGCGATCGCGTGCACGACGGCGATTTCCATTTCGCGCGTGATCGTCGTGGCGCCGCAATCGAGGGCGCCGCGGAAGATGTAGGGGAAGCACAGCACGTTGTTGACCTGGTTCGGATAGTCCGAACGGCCCGTGGCGATGATGGCGTCGCTGCGCACGGCCTTGACTTCTTCCGGCAGGATTTCCGGATTCGGGTTGGCCAGCGCAAGGATCAGCGGGTTCGGCGCCATCTTGCGCACCATGTCCTGTTTCAGCACGCCGGCGGCGGAAACGCCGAGGAAGATGTCGGCGTCCGGGATGACTTCGCCCAGGGTGCGCAGCGGCGTGTCTTGCGCGAAGCGTTCCTTGTCCGGATCCATCAGTTCCGCGCGGCCCTTGTAGACGACGCCGGCCAGATCGGTGACGTAGATGTTTTTCAGGGGGAAGCCCAGGTCGACGATCAGGTCCAGGCAGGCCAATGCCGCCGCGCCCGCGCCCGAGACCACCAGCTTGCAGTCCTCGATCTTCTTGCCGACGGCTTTCAGGCCGTTCAGGATGGCCGCGCCGACGATGATGGCGGTGCCGTGCTGGTCATCATGGAAGACGGGAATCTTCATGCGGTCGCGCAGCTGGCGCTCGATGTAGAAGCACTCGGGCGCCTTGATGTCTTCCAGGTTCACGCCGCCGAAGGTCGGTTCCAGCGACGCGATGATGTCGACCAGTTTATCGGGATCCGATTCGTTGATTTCGATGTCGAAGACGTCGATGCCGGCGAATTTCTTGAACAGCACGCCCTTGCCTTCCATCACCGGCTTGGCGGCCAGCGGGCCGATATTGCCCAGTCCCAGCACGGCCGTGCCGTTGGTGATGACGGCCACCAGGTTGCCGCGCGCCGTGTATTTATAGGCATTCGCCGGATCGATGACGATTTCTTCGCACGGTGCCGCCACGCCTGGCGAGTAGGCCAGTGCCAGGTCGCGCTGGTTGGTCAGTTGTTTGGTCGGCGTCACGCTGATTTTGCCGGGGCGCGGGCACTCGTGATACTCGAGTGCGGCCAAGCGCAATTGTTGACGCAATTCTTCTTTTTTATCAGATGACGAATCCATGCTGTGCTGCCTTCCTGTTTGGTCGATCGGGTGTTCCGGATTTTATCAGACCGATTCTTTCAATTAGCTAGGTATTTTCCGCTAGCCACAGTCTGATATCACGAAAACGCATAACCTAGCATTGTAAGGCCGTCCGGCGGCACAAACGTCCTCAACAGGAAAAACTATCAAATTTTATATTTCAATTAGTTTTTGTGATCAGTCGCCGGGAGCACGCCACAGCGGCAGCGCGGCGACGGCGCGCTCGAGATCGTCCATGTCGTCGCCGCCCAGGCTGGTGTCGAATGGGGCGGACAGGATGCGGCGCATCAGCGCCAGGCGCGTCGTCGCTTGCTCTTCGTCGATGAAGCGCGTCGTCTCCGCACAATACTGCGCGCGGCGCAGCACATCGGCGCCGTCATCGTCGCCGTCGGGATAATAATGGCGGCCGATGTGATGCAGCGACTGCAGCAGAAATTCGATCTCGCGCAGGATGCGCAGCGCATCCTCGCCGGACAGCACGATGCGGCGGTTGGCAGGCAGCAGGGACGGCGGCGTGGCCCGGTTATTCGAAATTGTCATCGATCAGGAAGCCGTAGCCGTCATCGATCAGCATTTGCAGATACGCGTCGAAGCTGTCGGCGATGACCTGGTAGTTGTCGGGATCGTGCAGGAAGCGCACGACCTGCCCCACCTTGCCCGACGCCGTGGGCGTGAAATCGACATACAGGCGCGAGGAGCCGCCATTGTTCATGCAATGCGAAAAACACAGGCGCTGGCCCTGTTGGATGCCCGCGTCGATGCGGGTATCGACGATGCCGGGGTCGTCGTCCAGGTAATGGCCGTAGATATCGGCGATGCTGCGCTGGTTCGCTTGCCTGTCTTCCAGGATCTGTTCGACGGAACTCAGGTAATACGGGTACTCGAACACGTCCGAGCCCAGCATGTACACCAGCACCATGCCGCCGGGATACTCCTGGTAATAGGTGCCGTTGTACTGGCCCAGCAGGCGCAGCAGGCTGTCCGGGCACAGCGGATAGGCCTGGCGCAAGCTGGCCAGTTGCGCCGCGCTGGCGCCGCTGGCCAGCGCCAGCTCCGCCAGCGGTTCCGGCGGCATGGCCTGGCGCAAGCCGGTTAAATAGTGGTCGACGATATCCATGCGTGGCGGGCTCCTGAATTGACGGGTCGGCGCAATATAGCAGTTCAGGATACGCGTCCGGCGCACGGCTGGGCCAGCCGCGCTCCCGGCGCGAAGCGCACGGCGATCAGCAGCAACAGCACCACGCCGCCCGCCATCACCATCCACGCCTGGGCCAGGCTGGACGAATGCTGGCGGATCAGGCCGGCGATGAAGGGCATGCTGCTGGCGATGATGTAGCCGCCGCCCTGCACAAAACCGAGCAACGCACCGGCGCCCGCCGGGTCACGCACGTGGTCCATGCTGACGATCAGCGACAGGGGGAACAGCGCGCCGATGCCGCAACCGAGCAGGATTACGGCGGGAATGGCCAGCTGCGCGGGCGCCACGATCAGGCAAGCCAGGCCGGCCAGCACGGCCAGCAAGACCGACAATAACAGGATGCGGCGGTCGGGGAAGCGGTGGATGATGCTGGAAATCACCAGTCCCGCCAGCACTTCCACCAGGGTCAGCCCACCGAGCAGCAAGCCGCTGTCGGCCGCGCTCCAGCCCAGTTCCGTATAAAACGGCGGCAGCCAGGCCAGCACCAGCGTGTACGCCCCCGTGCCGATGCCAAAGAACACCATCAGCAGCCAGGCGCGGCGGCTGCCCACGGGCAGGCTGGCGCCCGCGCCGCCGGTCACCTCCACGCGCGAGGCGGCGGCGCGGCGCCACAGCAGCGCGGCGGCCACGGCGGGCAGCGCCCACAGGGCCAGCAGCGCTTGCCAGCCCCAGCTTTGCGCCAAGGGCGAAGCGGAGGCGGCGGCGATGGCCGCGCCGCCCATGATGCCCGTCGTATAAAAACCCATCAGCTGGCCCGCCCGTTCGGGGAAATGGCGCTTGATGAAAGCCGGCAGCAGCGCCTGCACCAGCGCGATGCCCAGGCCGCCCAAGGCCGCCGTGGCGATCAGCCCGCCGCTGCCGTGCAAGGGCCAGCGCAAGGCGCAGGCGGCTGCGATGATGGCGATGCCGAGGCTGATGCCGCGCGCCACGCCCAAGCGGCGCTGCAGCTGGGCGCCCGCCAGCGCGCACACGCCCATGGCGAACACGGGCACGGTGGTCAGCAAGCCCGCGTCGGCATTGCTAAGGCCCGTGCTGGCCTGGATGCTGTCGAGCAAGGGGCCGATGGCGGCCAGGATGGGGCGCAAATTCAGGCCCAGCAGGATGATGGCGGCCACCAGCAGGGCGGACGAGGGCAGCGGAGAAGAGACGGGGCGTTCAACAGGCATGGCAGAGTAGTCCTTGCCTCGCAGGGAGGCACATGGTTTAATGCGTGACATAATCACTTGATGAAAAGTATCTTAGCATAAAGATAGAAATCTATCTTGATGTCGAGATAAATGCCTACGCCATGACGGATACCCCGCAAGAACACACGCGCGCGCAATTTGCCGCCGCACAATGGCAGCGCGAACTGCCGCAGATGGATACGCGCGCCATGCAGCTGGTGGGACAGCTGGGCACGGTGGCGCAGCTGATGGCGCGCGACTGGCTCAATCCCCTGTTCGCCGAACACGGCTTGCAGCCGGGCGAATTCGACGTGCTGGCGACATTGCGCCGCTCGGGCGCGCCCTACAGCCTGACGCCGACGGCCCTGTACGAGGCGGCCATGCTGTCCTCGGGCGGCATGACCAACCGCATCGACCGGCTGGAAGCGGCCGGCCTGATTGAACGCCAGAAGCACCCGACGGACCGGCGCGGCGTGCTGGTGGCCCTCACGCCCCAGGGACTGGCCTTGATTGAAAAGCTGGTGCTGCTGCACGTGGAGAACGAGCGCGCCATGCTGTCGGCCTTGAGCGCGGACGAGCAGCGCCAGCTCGACCAGTTGCTGGCCAAGCTGCTGCAAGGCATGGCACAGGCGAAGAAGGGCTAAGCAGCGAGCAGCTGCGCCAGCTCGCGCAGCGCCGCATTGCCGCGCCGGGCCAGGCGCCGCAGGTCGGCGGGATCGCGGCTGTCGTACAGGGCCTGGACATGGCCCACGCTGGCCGCGCGCAAGTCGATATCGCTGTCGCGGTCCGCAAGCTGGGCGTCGGCCACGTGCCCCTCGACCAGGGTCAGATAATAATGGCGGGGCTTGCCGCGCAAATTGGCGGCAAACTGCAGCACCAGGCCGCTGTCGAACAGCAGGGCGCCGCTGCGGCCGCCCTGTTCCAGCAGCACGCGAAACGCGGGCAAGGGCTGCCGCGCCGCGCGCAGGAAACCGGCCAGGTGCACCTGGTAACCGAGGTCCAGGCCATTCGCGCCCAGCTGGCCGCGCTGCAGATACGCCTTGAACGACGCCTGCACGGGCCGCTTGCCCCTGCGGAACAGGCGCTCATCCTCGTACAGGCACAGCTGACCACCGTCGCAGATGGCGTCGAAGCCGCGCGCCACCAGCTCCTGCGCCTCGAAGGTGGCCAGGCCAACGGCTTGCGGGTCGCGCAGCCAGCCGTGGTCGAGCCAGGATTGCAGTAAGTCGTGAATATCGGAAAGGGGCATGGCAAGTTGCTCGGCAGTGACAAAGGCCTGTATTGTAGGCCAGCCTATAATAGCCGGGCCACACCATCACTCAACGAACAGACCACGCCATGGCCCCACACGACGCGCTTTCCGAATTCGACCTGATCAAACACTATTTCGTGCGCCAGCGCCCCGGCCGCGCCACCCTGGGCATCGGCGACGATTGCGCGCTGATGACGCCAGCGGCCGGCAAGCAGATCGCCATCTCGTCGGACATGCTGGTCGAGGACCGGCACTTCTTTGCCGGCGCCGACGCCCGCATGCTCGGCCACAAAAGCCTGGCCGTGAACCTGTCCGACCTGGCCGCCATGGGCGCGCGCCCCGTGGCATTTACCTTGGCCCTGGCCCTGCCGCAAGCGGAACGCGCCTGGCTGGCCGGCTTTGCCGAAGGCCTGTTCGCGCTGGCCGACGCCTTTGATTGCGAACTCATCGGCGGCGACACCACCAAGGGTCCCTTAAATATCTGCATCACCGTGTTTGGCGAACTGGCGCCGGGCCAGGCCCTGCGCCGCAGCGCGGCCGTGGCGGGCGACGACATCTGGGTCAGCGGCACCCTGGGCGACGCGCGCCTGGCACTGGCCGGCTACCGCATGGAACAGGAATTATCGCCAGCGGACCTGGCCACTGCAGGCGCGCGCATGCACACACCGACGCCGCGCGTGACGCTCGGTTGCGCGCTGGCCGAAGCGGGCCTCGCGCATGCCGCCATCGACATTTCGGACGGCCTGGTCGGCGACCTCGGTCACATCTTGAAAGCGTCGCGCGTGGGCGCCACCCTGGACGTCGACGCCCTGCCGGCCGGCCCCGTGCTGGCGCGGCAGGATGCGCAACTGCGCCGCCGCTACACGGCCGCCGGCGGCGACGATTATGAACTGTGCTTCACGGCGCCCGCATCGTCGCGCGACGCCATCGCCGCACTGGCGATCAGCTGCGGCACGCCCGCCACGCGCGTGGGCCGCATCGAGACGCATGCAGGCTTGCGGCTGGTGGATGCGGCCGGACAGCCGCTGGATTTACAACTGAGCTCGTTCGACCACTTCAGCGACTGAGCTAGCGTACCGCCACGCGCGCCAGCCCCGGCTGGTTCACCATCCAGTAGTGCTGGAAGGCCAGGCGGATGTTGTCGCGCAGCTGGGTGTCGTCCCACGGCTTCGTGTAAAAACGGTAGATGGCGCCCCGGTTGATCGAGTCGAGCACCGCTTCCAGGCCCGTGTAGCCGGACAGGATGATGCGGATGGTTTCCGGGTACAGCTCTTTTACTTTGCTGAGGAATTCCGTGCCGCTCATGCTCGGCATGCGCTGGTCGCAGACGATCACGTGCACCCGGTGCAGGGCCAGCATTTCAAACCCTTCGGCCGGCGTGCTGGCCGTGAGGATCTGGTAGCCTTCGGGACGGAACAGGCGGTGCAGCGACGACAGCACGTTGACGTCGTCGTCGACGATGAGCAGGGTTTGCGCCGGCTGGGCGGCCGGGTCGTGGCCGGGCGGCAGGCCGGCGCCCGCGGCGATCATCTGCCCCAGTTCCAGTGCCGGCAGGGCGCGGCTGAAATAAAAGCCCTGGATTTCGTCGCAGCGGTTGCGCCGCAGGTATTCGAGCTGCGGGCGCGATTCCACGCCCTCGGCCACCACGCTCAGTTTCAGGCTGTGCGCCATGCTGACGATGGCCAGCGCGATGGCCGCGTCGTTCGGGTTGCTGGTGATGTTGCGCACGAAGGCGATGTCGATTTTCAGCTTGTCGATGGGGAAGCGCTGCAGATACGCGAGGCTCGAGTAACCGGTGCCGAAATCGTCGATGGCCACCTTCACGCCGATCTTCTTCAATTTTCCCAGCACGACGATGGTGCGCTCGGCGTTCGACATCAGCGCCGTTTCCGTCAGTTCCAGTTCCAGCAGCTCGGGCGCCACGTTGTGCCGTGTCAGCGCGCGCGTCACTTCGCCTTCCAGGTCGCCTTCGGCAAACTGGCGGCTCGACACGTTCACGGCCACGTGCACGGGGCCCACTTCGCTGTCGCGCCACTCGGCGATCTGGCGGCAGGCGGCCTGGATCACCCAGGCGCCCACGCGCACGATCAGGCCCGTGTCTTCCAGCACGGGCACGAATTCGGCCGGCGCCACCAGGCCGTAGCCGGGGCGGCGCCAGCGCAGCAGCGCTTCCACGCCGCTGATGCGGCCCGTGCGCAAATCCACCTTCGGCTGGTAATACAGGATGAATTGCTCGTGTTCGAGCGCATGGCGCAGCGCCAGTTCCAGGTCCAGGCGCGCCAGCACCTGCACGTTCATGCCGGCCGTGAAAAAGCGGTAGCCGTCGCGGCCCGCCTGCTTGGCGCCGCCCATGGCCGTATTCGCGTACTTGATCAGCGTTTCCGGGTCGGTGGCGTCGTCCGGATACATGGCGATGCCGATGCTGGCCGTCAGGGTGGCCGCGTGGCCGCGCAAGTCGAACGGCGCGCGCAGGGCTTCGCGCACCTGGTTGGCCACGGCCACGGCTTCCTGCTGGTTACGGCTCATGGTCAGTATCAGCGCGAATTCGTCGTTGCCCAGGCGCCCCACCGTGTCGCGCAGGCGCACGCATTCGACCAGGCGGTTGCTGAACTGGCGCAGCAGTTCGTCGCCCAGCGCCGCGCCCAGGGTGTCGTTGATGCTTTTGAAGCGGTCCAGCGCGATGAACAGCACCACGATGCGCCAGCTTTTTTCCTGCGCCAGTTCGACGGCCTGGGCCAGGGTCTGGTAGAACAGGCTGCGGTTCGGCAGGCCCGTCAAGCCGTCGTAATGGGCCAGGTGTTTCAGGCGCTCCTGCGCCTGGCGCCGCTCGCTGATGTCGCGCGCCACGGCGATCAGCAGCAGGCCGCCCGCAGCCTGCCCGCCCATCACGGGCGCCTGCGCATACCAGTGCCAGCCCAGCTCCACGGGTATCAGGCTCAGGTCGCGCCGCACCAGTTCGCATTCCGTCACTTCCGTGGCCAGGTGGGCCGGGCCGCCCGGCAGCGCGGCCAGCGGCGGGGCCGGCGGCGACGGCAGCAGGCTGCCGGGCGCCAGCGCCAGCAGTTCGGCGCGCGCATAGCCGAGCAGGCGGCACGCGCCGTCGTTGACGTCGACCAGGGTCATGCCCAGCACGTCGACGAGGAAGATGGCGTCCGTGGTGGCGTCCATGGCGCCGCGAAAGCGCTGCAGTTCGGCCGTGCGCTGGCTCACCGTGCGTTCGAGCAAGGTGTTGTAGTGGCGCGCGGCGCGGTGCAGCAGCCGCACTTCAAGCATGTTGCGGATGCGCGTGAGCACTTCGAGCGCGTCGAAGGGCTTGCTGATGAAGTCGCGCGCGCCCGCTTCCAGCGCCGCCAGTTTGGCGTCCGGGTCGGCGGCGATCACCAGCACGGGCAGATAGCCTTCCCGCTCCAGCGGACGCAAGGCATCCATCACCTCATAGCCGCTCATGCCGGGCATCACCAGGTCGAGGATGATCAGGTCGAACTGGTGCCGCTGGTGCAGGCCGGCCACGGCGCGCGCGTCGAGGGTGCTGCTGATGGCCGTGTAGCCGCCGCTTTGCAGCAAATGCTCGAGCAGGCGCAAATTGACGTCCTGGTCGTCGACGATGAGAATTTTCGCCGCATAGATATCGGCCTGGCTGATCATGGCGCGCCTGTTCCCTTCTGCCGGCGCTGCTGCGCCACATAGGCCAGGGTGCTGTTGATCGCCTCGGTAAATTCATCGAGGTTGATCGGCTTGGTCAGGTAGCGGTAAAAGCCCAGCGCCATGCTGCGCTCGACGTCGCCCGGCATGGCGTTGGCCGTCAGGGCGATGACGGGAATGTGCGCCGTGCGGGGGTCGGCGCGCAGCAGCTTCAGCGCTTCCGTGCCGTTCACGTGCGGCAGATTGATGTCCATCAGGATCAGCTGCGGCAGGTGCGTGCGCGCCATTTCCACGCCCAGGCGGCCATCCGTGGCCGTCAGCAGCTGCAATTGCGGGCAGTAGCGGACGATTTCCTCGACCAGGGTCAGGTTGGCGGGATTGTCTTCCACGTACAGCAAGGTCACGGGGGCGCTGTGATCGAGCAGCGCCCCGGCCAGGTCGGGCCGCGGCAAGGCCAGCAGGTCGGGTGCGGGCAAGGCGTCGACCACGCGCAGCTCGATCCAGAAGGTGCTGCCCTCGCCGGGCGCGCTGCTCACGCCGATGCTGCCATCCATCAGCTCCACCAGGCGCTTGGTGACCACCAGGCCGATGCCGCTGCCTTCTTCCGTGCCGCCCTCCTGCCCCAGCCGGTTGAAGGGCTGGAACAGCAGCGCCACCTGTTCGCCGTCCAGGCCCACGCCCGTATCGCGCACGCTGATGCGCACCCGTCCGTCCGCCTGCGGCGCGCAATCGATGGCCACCTGTCCCTGCTCGCGGTTGTACTTGAGCGCATTCGACAGCAGGTTCAACAGAATCTGCTTGAGGCGCGTGCGGTCGGCCAGCACGTTCAGGGGGCAAGCGTCGGGAAAGGTCATGCCGATGCCGCGCTGGCTGGCCAGCGGCGCGATCATGTCGCGGCACTCCTGCAAGATGGCGTCCAGGCCCACCGGTTCGAGCGACAGGCTGACGGTGCCCGATTCCACCTTCGCCAGGTCGAGGATTTCATTGATCAAGGTCAGCAGGTGGCGCCCCGATTTCAGGATATGCCCGGCGAACTCCTTCTTTTGCTCCAGGGTCGACGGCAGGCGGTCGGAACTGAGGATTTGCGCGAAGCCCAGGATGGCGTTGAGCGGCGTGCGCAATTCATGGCTCATCGACGACAAAAACGCCGACTTGGCATAGTTGGCGCTGCGCGCCTCTTCCATCGCCATGGCCAGTTCGCCATTCGTCATTTCCAGCTGCATCGTGCGCTCGTGCACGCGTACTTCCAGCTCCTGATTCAGGCGCATGACTTCCTGCTGCGCCTGGGTGCGCTGCTCGCCCTCGCGCGCCAGCTCGCCGTTCGAGCGCTCCAGCGCCTGCGTGCGCAGCTCGATCTCGGCCAGCATCTTGTTGAAGGAATCGACCAGCTGCGCCACCTCGTCGACGCTGAGCTTGCGCGCGCGGCGCGAGTAGTCGCCCGTCTCGATCACTTCGCGCGCCACGTCGGCGATGTCGAGGATGGGCTGCGTGATGACGAAATCGAGGCGGCGCAGCAGCAGCAAGGCCACCAGCAGCGCCAGCACCGTCACGCCCAGCGCGATGGCCAGGTAATCGGCCGTGCGGCCTGCCAGTTCGTAATCGGCGCGCAGATACACGGTGCCCAGCAGCTCGCCATTGTCGACGATGGGCTTGAACAATTCGACGGATTTGCCCGCGATGCTGACGCCTTCCTTGCCCGCCTTCGCCGGCAGCTCGCCCAAGCGTTCATTCGCGCGGTAGCTGGCAAACAGGCTGCCGTCGGCCTTGTACAGGGCGCCGGCCGTCACGCGCGGGCGGATGCGCATCAGATTGAGGTTTTCCAGCGCCAGGCGCTCGTCGTCGAAGGCCAGCGCGGCCGAACTCATGTGCCCGAGCAGTTCGGCCTGGGTACTGATGTCGGCCACCAGATTGCGGTGGTAGGCGCGCAAGTCGTAGGCGACGATGGTGCCCAGCGAAATGACGAGCGCCACCAGGGTGGTCAGCAAGACCACCGACATCAGCTTGTGGCGGATGGAACGCAGTCGTATCATCTAGGCGCCTCCCGTCTGCACGCGGTAGGCGGCCAGCAGCATGCGTGCGCTGATGCGGATATGCGCCTGCGCCACGGGTTTCAGCGCCACGTCGAAGCGCACCTTGTCTTCGGCCATCACAAAATTGATCATGCTGCCCATCGCGTAGACCTCATCCGAATCGGACACCGTCAGCAACGCCAGGCCACGGCTGGCGGCCAGCATTTCCTGCAGCGCCATTTTATCCAGCGCGCCCAGGTACAGCACGTGCAGCCCGGCCAGCGCGTCGCCGCGGCGCACTTTTTTCACCTGCACGGCGCGGCCGTTGACGCTGTGCCCGGCCACGCTCTGTTCGAGCTGCTCGGCCAGCGCATCGGCGCCCGCCACGCCGATCACCAGCGGGGAGTCGGGCCGGGCAAAGCTGCCGTCGGGCCACTCGACATAGCCGGCAAACTTGTACAGATATCCGGCCTTGACCTGGCGTTCCAGCTCCCCCGGCACCTGCGCCCGCGCATCGGCGCATAGCACGCCCAGGAGCAGCATTAGCCAGCCCCAGCGCAGGGAGCGGCGAGCAGCGCCGCGCACAGGGCGGCGCAGGGGGCCAGGATGACGCCACCAGGTCCAGTTCAGAATTGCCATGACAACCGAGTAAAGATAATGCATATGAAGGCGCGGCACCATGCCGCCTGCCTGTTCGAGCGATGCGCACCAGGGTGGCGCAGCGACAGAGCGCCTGCCGGCCCGAAGTGGTAGCAAATGTATAAAAGAGTGTACGCATTTTCGCTGTGACCGGGGAAAGTTTCTTTTACTGTCGGCCATGCTACAGTCTTGCCACCATTTTCACCGCACACAGGAGCCATCCATGAGCAAGGAACTCGTCCCCCTCTCCACCGCCGTCGGCCTGGCCTTGCAGGCGAAAGGCCTGCTGCTGGCCACGGCCGAATCGTGCACGGGCGGCGGCGTGGCGCAGGCCGTCACCGATATCTCGGGCTCGAGCGCCTGGTTCGAACGGGGCTTCGTCACCTATTCCAACGGGGCCAAGACCGGCATGCTGGACGTGCCCGCCGAACTGATCGCCGCACACGGCGCCGTCAGCGAGGAAGTGGCGGCCGCCATGGCGCAAGGCACCCTGGCCCACAGCGAAGCCCAGGTGGCCGTCTCGACCACGGGCATCGCCGGCCCCACGGGCGGCGTGCCGGGCAAGCCCGTCGGCACCGTCTGCTTCGGCTGGGCCATGGACGGGCGCGTGCAGACGCAGCGGCTGGTGTTCGCGGGCGACCGGCAAGCCGTGCGCGAGCAGGCGGTGGCGCACGCCTTGCGGGAACTGCTGCGTTTTATTCAGTAGCGCCGGCGATGCAGGCGCGGTCGCGGCCCGCCTGCTTGGCCGCGTACAGGGCGCTGTCGGCGCGCATCAGCAATTCATGGCGGCCGGCGCCGTGGCGCGGATATTCGGCAATACCGGCCGAAAAGGTGCAGCCCGTCAAGCTGTGCGGCGCCTGCTGGATCAGCAGCTGGCGGTAGCGCGCGGCGATATCGTCGATCTTGTGCGCGGCGATGAGGCTGTCGGCTTCGCGCAACAGCAGGCAGAATTCCTCGCCGCCATAGCGGCACACCATGTCGCTGCCGCGCAGCTGGCCTTCCACCAGGCGCGCGAACTGGATCAGCACTTCGTCGCCAAAATTATGCCCGTAAGTGTCGTTGACGCGCTTGAAAAAATCCAGGTCGATGATGGCGATGGCCACGGGCGCATCCGCATCGGCCTCGTGCAGGATGGCATTGAGGCAGGTTTCAAAATGGCGGCGGTTGTACAAGCCCGTCAGGTGGTCGCGCATGGCCTGTTCCTTCAGGCTGTCCTGCAGGGAATTGACGTGCAGGATCTGGTGCGCCAGTTCACGGTTCAGGTGCTCGAGCTTGACGTTTTCCGATTCGCGCGCCGCCTGCAGCTCCAGCGCCTTGTCGCGCTCGGCCTTCAGGCTGTGCATTTCCTTTTCCAGATTGCGCATCAGGCTGCGCGAGGCGCGCGCCGACTTGCTGCTGGCCTCGTACACGGCCTGGAATTGCTGCAGGAAACCGTACGCGGTTTGCCATTCGCCCAGCTGGGCATTGATGTCGGCCAGGCCGCGCAGGATCTGTTGCTGGTGAAACGGATTGCGCGTCCAGCTCAGCAGGCTGTGCGCCTGCGTCAGCGAGGCCAGCGCCTGCGCCGTCTGGCCCGCGTGCAAGTCCAGCTTGCCGCGCACCAGCCACGCATGCATCTGCTCCTCCAGGTCCTGGCCCCGGCGCGCATAGTCTTCGGCCCGCAGCAGCAATTGCAAGGCCTTCTCGGGCTGGCGCAGCAGGATGGCGGCATGGGCGGCGATGCAGAACAGGAAGGCGCGCACGGCCAGGTCTTCTTCCGGCCACTCGTAAAACGGCTCGACCAGCGCCAGCGCCTCGGCCGGCTTGCCGGTGGCTAATAAACACATGGCCAGGTTGGCCGAAACGATGGTTTGCTGGTATTTGAGCTTTTGCGTGCCGATGATGTCGAGCGCCTCGACCAGCAGGGGAATGGCGTCTTCATCGTTGCCCAGGTCATGCTGCGAGGACGCCAGGTTCGACAGGCTGTTGACCCGGTGCGCGGGGCTGCCGAAACGCTCGGCGATGTCGAGCGCCAGCAGGAAATTGCGCGGGCCGTCCTGCGTATCGCCACGGTTCAGGGCATCGACGCCCAGGCGCGCGTACAGCATGAACTTGTGCAGCGAGTCGGGGATCTGCGCGGCCTGGCTGCGCGCCTGCAGGAAGTGCTGCTCGGCATCGGCAAAGTCGCCGCGCCGGCTCGCATACGCGCCCTGCAGGGCGGCCACTTCCATGCCCCCTTCCAGGTCGCAGGTCTGCTTGAAATAGTCGCGCAGACGCTCGCACGACGGCTCCGTTTCGCCCGCATAATAGGACAGCCAGCAATGATTGAGTTCCGCATATGCGCCGCCGCGCGCATACTGTTGTCGTTGCGCCGCCGCCAGCGCCATCTGCGCCAGCCGGCGTGCCTGGCGGCGGTTGCCGATCAGACAGGACAGGGCTTGCTGATTCAAACGGTCAATGTCGGCTTTATCGAGACTGGAGATCGGCACTGCGTCCTCGTTCACACTCTGGGGTGCATTTTTCACACAAAACTTGCTTTGTATCAATGGTATCCTGATTAACATCATAACCAGATTCGCGCGCGCGCATGGCATCTTTGCAAAGGATTGTGGTAAAAATGCCAGTCGTGGCCTGGCCGGGCGCCATCGCCGCTGTCACGGATCTTTGATTGTCACTGACGCAACAACTTGGAGTAGTCGCAATGCAAAACACGGTACATTTCATCCTGCAGGGCAAGGGCGGCATCGGCAAGACCCTCGTCTCGACCCTGCTGGCCCAGTGGATAGGCGGCAAGGACGACACGCCGCTGCGCTGCTACGACACCGATCAGGAAAACGCCACGTTCTCGCGCTACAAGGCGATGAACGTCAAGCATGTGCCCGTGATGACGGATGCGCGCAACATCGATCCGAAACGCTTCGACGCGCTGATGATCGATATCCTCGACACGGACGGCAACTGCGTGGTCGACAATGGCGCGAACACGTTTTCGCCGCTGATGGGCTACCTGCTGGAAAACGACTGTTTTTCGCTGCTGGAAGAATCGGGCCGCAAGGTGTACATCCACACCATCGTCGGCGGCGGCGACACCCTGCACGACACGGCTACGGGTTTTGTCGCGACGGCCCAAGCGACGAAGGTGCCGCTGGTGCTGTGGCAAAACGAACACTTCGGCCTGCTGCAATCGGCGTCCGGCAAGCAATTCGTCGAATCGCAGTCGTATGCCGACAACCGCGCGCGCGTAAAAGGCAGCATCACTTTGAGCCAGCGCAACCCCGACACCTTCGGCGCGGACGTCAAGAAAATGAACACGGCGCGCCTGACGATGCAGGAAGTGCTGCAGAACGACAAGTTCAACATCATGGAAAAGCAGCGCATCAAGGTCGTCTACCGCGACATCTTCGAACAGCTCGACAAGGTGCAGTGGTAGATGGACCGGCACACTCTGCGCAGCCACGTGTTCGACAAGACGGGCATCAAGGTCGACGTCGACGACCCGATATTCGCCCTCGTGGCGCTGAACGAAGCCGTGCTGGCGGACACCGTCGAGCGCCAGCTGGCCCTGCTGGACGCCGCCACGCAGGCGCTGGCGGCGCAGGCGCGCGCCACGGGCGGCTTGCCGCCCGAACCGGCCGCAGCCATGCCGCAGCCCATGCAGCAAGCGCCCGGGCCTGTCCCCCTTTTTACGCCGCGCGAATGGCGTTTGCTGGGCGCGGCGGCCATCGTCTCGCTCGCCTGCGCGCTGCTGGTGCTGGGCGGCGCGGCCCTGCTGTATCAACCGTAGCACCGACCGTAGCACCATCGCGCTGGGCCAGCCACGAGCGGGCCGCAGCGTCTTCCCCACCCTAGCCTGGAAGCATGCATGAAACCGATCAAATTGCTGGCCATTCCCGCCCTGATGCTGTCGCTGTACGGCGCCCCGCTCACGCTCGCCCACGCCGCCGGCGCCGCTGCCGCGACGGCAGCCACGGCCGTGCCCAATGTCGCCTACGAAAAATACACCTTGCCGAACGGCCTCGACGTGATCCTCGTGGAAGACCATAAATTGCCCGTCACGGCCGTCAACATCTGGTACCACGTGGGACCGGCGAATGAAGCGCCGGGCCTGACGGGCTTTGCCCATCTGTTCGAGCACATGATGTTTGCCGCCACCAAGCACGTGCCGCGCGGCATGGCCGACCAGTTGCTCGAAGGCGCGGGCGCCACCGATTCGAACGGCAGCACGGATTTTGACCGCACCAATTATTTCGACACGGTGCCGTCGAACCAGCTGGAACTGGCCCTGTGGGCCCATTCCGACCGCATGGGCTATCTGCTCGACGTCCTCGACCAGACGGCGCTGACGAACCAGCAGGACGTGGTGCGCAACGAGCGCCGCCAGAGCGTGGAAAACGCGCCCTACGGCATCGTGCAGGAAGCCCTGTACCACCAGCTGTTCCCGAAGAGCCACCCGTATTACGCCAGCGTCATCGGTTCGCACGCGGACATCCAGAACGCGAAACTGGCCGACATCAAGGAATTCTTCACCAAATACTATGGTCCCAACAATGCCAGCCTGGTGATCGCGGGCGACATCGACAAGGCCAAGACCAAGGAACTGGTCAATAAATACTTCGGCAGCTTCAAGAGCGGCCCCGCCGTGGCCAAGCCCGACGTCGTGACGCCGCCCATCACGCAGGAGCGCCGCATCGTGGTGCAGGACCGGGTCGAGCTGCCGCGCGTCTTCATGGCCTGGCTGACGCCGTCCGCCTATGCCAAGGACGATGCGGAACTGTCGATGGCCGCGCAGATACTGGCCGGCGGCAAGTCCAGCCGTTTATATAAATCGCTGGTGTACGACAAGCAGATCGCGCAGGACGTGGGCGCCAACCAGAGCTCGAACGCCCTCACCTCCGTGTTCACCCTCGACGTGACGGCGCGCCCCGGCCACCAGCCCGAGGAAATCGAGCAAGCCATGCAGGCGGAGCTGGAGCAATTGCGCGCCCAGGGGCCCAGCGAGAAGGAAATCGAACGGGCCCGCAACAGCATCGAAACAGCCATGCTGAGCCAGGTGGAAAAAGTGGGTGGCAATGCCAACATGATGAACCAGTACAACCAGTACCTGGGCGACCCCGGCTACCTGGGCAAGGATATCGAGCGCTACCGCCAGGTGACGGCGGCCGGCGTGCAGCGCGCCGTCGACACCTACCTGAAAAACCAGGCGCGCGTGGTCGTGTATGGAGTACCGGGCAAGCCGGACCTGGGTCCGGAAGTGGCGACGCCGGCGCCGGGCAAGGTCAAGCCGGCGCCAGGCACGGCCATCAACGCGGACGAGCCATGGCGCAACGCGGTGCCGAAGGCCGGTCCCGCGCCGAAGATCGTGCTGCCGCAAGCGACCTCCTTCACCCTGAGCAATGGCTTGACCGTGATCCACAACTACAACCCGGCCGTGCCGCTCGTGTCCAGCCAGCTGGTCATCAAGAGCGGTTCGGGCGCCAATCCGCTGGCGCAGCCGGGCTTGTCGGGCTTTACGGCGCAATTGCTGCAGGAAGGGACCAGTACGCGCAGCGCGCCGCAGATAGCCGATGACGTGGCGCAACTCGGTGCTTTTCTGGGCACGGGTTCCGGCGCTGATGCCTCGTTCGCCCAGCTGACGTCGCTGAAAACCACCTTCCCGCAAGCGCTCGACGTGCTGGCCGACGTGGTCCAGCACCCGCAATTCCCGCAAGAAGAGGTGGAACGCCAGCGCGCCAGCCGCATCGGCGAACTGGCGCAGCAGCGCGAAAACGCGGCGGCCGTGGCGGCCCGCGTGGAAGCGGCCGCCCTGTACGGTCCGCAGCATCCGTACGGCACCATCCAGCTGGGCACGGAAGCGGCCCTGAAAGCCACCAGCCGCGCCGACCTGCAGGCGTTCTGGCAGCAGCATTACGTGCCCAACAATGCGGCGCTGATCGTCTCGGGCGACATCGATGCGGCGCAATTGAAGGCACTGGCCGAAGCCAAGTTCGGCGGCTGGAAGGCGGGTACGGTGGCGCCGTCCGTGACGGCGGCGCCGGCCACGACGAAAGCCAGGCTGATCCTCGTCGACAAGCCGGGCGCGCCGCAGACGGCCGTGCGCCTGTCGACCATCGCCGTGGCCCGCGCGACACCCGACTATGCGCCGCTGCAAGTGATGAACGCGGCGCTGGGCGGCTTGTTTACGAGTCGGCTAAGCAATAACCTGCGCGAAGAGAAGGGCTACACGTATGGCGTGCGCTCGCAATTCCAGTACCGCAGCCAGCCGGGACCGTTCTCGATCGCGGCCGGCGTGCGCACCGACGTGACGGGCGCGGCCGTGTCGGAAACCTTCAAGGAAATCCGCGCCATGATGGCCAAACCCTTGACGGCCAAGGAATTGTCGAATGCGCGCAATTCGCAGGTGCTGTCCCTGCCGGGCCAGTTCGAGACGAATGCCAGCATCAGCGCCAGCATGGCCAACACGTATATCTACGGCCTGGGCCTCGACTATTACGCGACCTTGCCGCAGCGCTTTGCGGGTGTGACGGACAAGCAGGTGCAGCAGGTGGCCAAAAAATACCTGCAGCCGGAAAAGCTGATCGTCATCGGCGTGGGCGACCGGGCGAAGATCGCGCCGCAGTTGAGCAAGCTGAAACTGGCGCCCGTGGAACTGCGCGATGCGGAGGGTAACGTCAAATAAGACTAGCGGCGCTTGAACAGCGCCAGCTTGTCGATGAACGCCGCCACGGCCACCCCGGCCGTGTAGGCGATCAAATCACCCCAGCCGAAGGTGGAACCGAGCACCAGGTGCCCCAGCGGATGCGCGCGCAGCGCGACGAGCCAGGGCATCTGGACCAGCTGGCCGAATTCCACGGCAAAGCAGATCAGCAGCGCAGTCAGCGCCAGCTGCCACGTGCGCATGCGCGTGGCGAAGATACCCAGCGCAAAGACGATCATCATGGCCCACAGGGCGTCGCCCGGATACTTGCCGAGCGCGGCGGGGAGGAATTGGGGATAGGCGCGCGAGGCCAGGCCCAGCGCGATGACAGCCACGGTTGCGCCCACCTGCAGCAGGCGGCGGCGTTCAGGTTTTACCAGGAACATATTTCCATTCAAAGGCACAATACGGGCCGAACCATTGCGGCCCGTCCGATATTGTACTGCGCGGCCGTGTCCGCCTGCAGCCTATCGCATCAAGCCAGGTCGACATGCTGCGCCAGAAAGTCGAGAAAAACGCGCACGCGCAGCGGCACGTGCCCGCCCTGCCCCACGAAGACGGCATGCACGTCTTCGCTGTCGCCGGGGTTGAACGCTTCCAGCACGGCCTGCAATCGGCCCGCCGCGATATCGGCGCGCACCTGGAACGCCGCTAGGCGCGCCAGTCCCAGTCCCGCCAGCGCCAGTTGCCGCAAGGCTTCGCCATCGCTGGCCTGCGCATTGCCAACGACGGGCACGACGATGTCGCCCTCGGGCAGGCGCAGCGGCCAGCCCGAGCGGGCGCGCGCGTAATTGGCGTCGAGCAGATTGTGCGACGCCAGCTCGGCCGGCGCCCGCGGCGTGCCGCGCCGCGCCAGATAGGCGGGCGATGCCACGATCGCCATGCGCGTCTGGCCCAGCTTGCGCGCCAGCAGGCTGGAGCTTTTCAGGGGACCGGCCCGCACGGCCACGTCCGTGCGCTGCTCGAGGATATCGACCACGGTATCGGTCAGCACGATGTCGAGCGTCACCTCGGGATAGCGCTCGAGAAAAAGCGGCGCCAGCGGCAGCAGAAAATGCTGGCCGAACGGCACGTTCGCATTCACCCTGATCTTGCCGCGCGGCACATCCTGCACGCCCGCGCAGCGCTCGGCCTCGTCCAGCGCCGCCAGCACCTGCCTGCCCCGTTCATACAGGCCGCAGCCTTCGGCCGTCAGCTGCAGCTGACGCGTGGAGCGGTTCAGCAGGCGCGCGCCCAGGCGCTCTTCCAGCCGAGACACGAGCTTGCTGACGGCCGACGGCGTCATGCCGCAGGCGCGCGCGGCGGCGGAAAAGCCGCCCAGCTCGACCACGCGCACAAACACCTCCAGCTCGCCGGAACGGTTCACTTCCAGTCTGGCCATTGTGAATTCAACTCATAAATGTTCTTCGATGGGATAGTCTAGTACATAAATGGCTTTGCTTTCATCATGCGCACATTCCCCTTGATAAAGCGAGCCGCCATGCAACGATTTCCCACCCTCCCCGCCGCCCTGCTGAGCCTGGCATTCAGCGCCAGCCCTGCCCAGGCCGCCAACGCCGATACCAGCTGGCTGGCCAGCTGGACGGCCAGCCCACAAGCCGTGTGGGGCAGCGACTTTGTGCTTCCCGCCAACGTGCCCGCCGTGCTGCATGGACAGACCGTGCGCCAGGTGGCGCGCCTCAGCGTGGGCGGCCCGCGCGTGCGCATCGTGCTGTCGAATGCCTACGGCAAGGTGCCGCTGCGCATCGGCGCGGCCACCGTGGCCCTGGCCGCTTCCGGTTCGGCCATCGAAGCGGGCAGCCTGCGCACGCTGACGTTTTCCGGCCAGCCGGCGGCCACCATGGCGCCGGGCGCGCCGCTCGTCAGCGACCCCATCGACCTGTCCGTGCCGGACCTGGCGCGCCTGACGGTGAGCGTGCACCTGCCGCAGCCCAGCGCGACTGCCACGTTTCACTGGGATGGCCGCGAGACGGCGTGGATTGCGCCGCAGGACCAGACGCGCTCCCTCCGCATCGATGACGCACCCGGCGTGCAGACCACCACGGCGCGCCTTTTACTGAGTGCCATCGAGGTGGAGGCGGCGCCGGGGGCGCAAGCGGTGGCCATCCTCGGCGACTCGATCACCGATGGCGCCAGCGCCAGCCTGGGGATCGATGCGCGCTGGCCCGATTTCCTGGCCGAACGCCTGGCGCCGCACGGCGTGGCCGTGATCAATGCGGGCATTTCCGGTGGACGGCTGTTGTCCGACGGCATGGGAGAGAACGCCCTGGCCCGCTTCGAGCGCGACGTGCTGGCGCAGCCCGGTGTGCGCACGGTCGTCGTCTTGTTGGGGATCAATGACATCAGCTGGCCCGGCACGGCGTTCGCGCCTCGGGCACAAAGACCGACACTGGAAGAATTAAGCAGCGGCTACGCGCAGCTGGTGGCCCAGGCGCGCAGCCGCGGCGTGCGCGTCATCGGCGCCACTGTGACGCCGTTCGAAGGCGCCCTGCCCGGCACGCCCTTGAGCGACTATTATCAAAAAGAAAAAGATGCGCTGCGCCAGCAATTGAACGCGTGGATACGCACCAGCGGCCTGTTTGACGCCGTGCTCGACTTCGACGCACTGGCGCGCGATCCCGCCCATCCGCTGCGCCTGCTGCCCGCCTACGACTCGGGCGACCATCTGCACCCGGGCGATGCGGGCAACCGGGCGCTGGCGGAAGGGATAGACCTGCCGCTGCTGCTTAATAAAAATCAATCGCCGAGTCCAGCGTACAAGGCCGTGCTCAGGTAGCGTTCGCCGAACGACGGGATGATGGTGACGATGGTCTTGCCCGCGTTTTCCGGGCGGCGCGCCACTTGCAGGGCGGCCCACAGGGCGGCGCCCGACGAGATGCCGACCAGCAAGCCTTCATCGCTGGCGGCCAGGCGCGCCGTGGCGAAGGCGTCGTCGTTCTTGACGCAAATGATTTCGTCGTAGATGGCCGTGTTCAGTATCTGCGGCACGAAACCGGCGCCGATGCCCTGGATCGGATGCGGCCCCTTGGTACCCTTCGACAGCATCGGCGACGCTTCCGGTTCCACGGCGATCACTTGCAGGCCGGGCTTGCGCTCCTTCAACACTTCACCGATGCCGGTAATCGTGCCGCCCGTGCCTACGCCGGCGACGACGATGTCGACTTGCCCCTCCGTGTCGCGCCAGATTTCCTCGGCCGTCGTGGCGCGGTGGATGGCGGGGTTGGCGGGATTATTAAATTGCTGCAACATCAGATAGCGCGGGTCGGCCGCCACCATTTCCTCGGCCTTGCGGATGGCGCCCAGCATGCCTTCGCTGCCGGGCGTGAGCACCAGCTCGGCGCCGTAGGCGCGCAGCAGGATGCGCCGTTCGCGGCTCATGGTATCGGGCATGACGAGGGTACAGCGGTAGCCGCGCGCGGCGCAGACCATGGCCAGCGCAATGCCCGTGTTGCCGCTGGTGGGCTCGACGATGACGGTATCGGGATGGATCTTGCCTGCGGCTTCCGCGGCGACGATCATGGACAGGCCGATGCGGTCCTTGACGCTGTGCGCGGGATTGTAGAATTCGAGTTTGGCCAGGATGGTGGCCACACTGCCGGCGGCGATGCGGTTGATGCGCACCAGGGGGGTGTTGCCGATCAGTTCAGTGACGTCGTTGGCGATGTTCATGGGAGTCTCCACAGCAATTACAGAAGAATCCAGTCTACCGCGTTTTGGCGGCAGCGCGAGCATGCGCCGCCGCCAAACTGAACAATTACTTAACGTCCAGCAGTTCCACGTCGAAGATCAGTGCCGAGTTCGGCGGAATGTCGCCATTGCCGGCACCGCGCGGGCCGTAAGCCAGTTCGCCTGGAATGATCAGGGTGCGCTTGCCGCCCACTTTCATGCCGGCCACGCCCTGGTCCCAGCCCTTGATGACCATGCCCTTGCCCAGCGGGAAGTCGAACGGGCCACGGCCCACGGAGCTGTCGAACTTCTTGCCGCGCGAATCTTTCGCCAGGGGACGATACAGCCAGCCCGTGTAGTGCACGGTGACGTTGCTGCCGGCGGACGCTTCCTTGCCCGTGCCGACCTTGTTGTCGATCAGAATCAATTTATCGGCGACAGGGCCAGGGCTCAGCGAGACGGCCGAGGCGGGAACAGGCGCCGGCGCCTGTGCCTGCGCCAGCGACGCGGCGACGGAGCAGATCAGGGCAAACAAAACGGAGCTACGCGTCATGATATATTCTTTCAGTAAGTTTCGGTGAGATCTCTGCCAATGCGAGTGGGCAGGGAACGCCAATCATAGCAAACCGCCGCAACGATAGGAAAAACTTGTCGCCCGATACCCATTGCCCCGCCTGTTTTACGCGCTGTGGCCCGACGCGGCCACGCGCGCGGCGCTGGTCGCCTGGCAGGCGCGCCTGCAAGGCAAACCCGTGCGCGCGGACAAGTTGCACCTGACCCTGGCCTTCCTGGGCCAACGCCCGGCCAGCGACCTGCCGGCCCTGCTGGCTATCCTGGCACAATTGCCGGAGCGTCCCATGCCCTTGCTGTTCGACCACGCCAGCCACTTTACCAAGCTGGCGCTGGCCTGGGCCGCCCTGGCGCAGCCCTCGCCGGCCCTGCTGGACTTGCGCGCGGCCTGCATGCGCGCGCTGGCGCAACAGGGGTTGGCGCCCCGCTTCGAGCACGACCGTTTTACGCCGCACGTGACCCTGGCGCGCCAGGCGCCGCCGCCGGCAAGCCAGGACTTCGCGCCCATCGCCTGGCAGGCGGACGAACTGGTGCTGGTGGAATCGCTGAAAAGCAGCGGCGACTACCGCATCGTGGCCAGCCGCAAACTGACTTAAGCGGCGTGGCTTAGGCGGCGTCCGGCACCGCCACTGGCTCGGCGGCCAGTTTGTCCTGGCGCAAGCTTTTCAGCGCATGGGCGGCCGCCACCATGCCGAAGCTGGCCGTCACCACCACGCTGGAGCCGAAGCCGGCACAGTTCAGGCCCGTGACGCCGGCGGGCGTGCCGTCGATGGCGCACGCTTCCGCGCTCTCGGGCGTGCTCAACGGCTCCATGGAAAACACGGCGTCGATATTGAATTTGTTTTTCACGCCACGAGGGAAACCATATTCGGTGCGCAACAGTTTTCGTACGCGCTTGAGCAGCGGTTCCTGCTCCGTCTTCGACAAATCGCGCACGGCGATCAGGGTAGGGTCCGTCTGCCCGCCCGCGCTGCCGATGGTCAGCATCGGTACATTGCGCGCACGGCAATACGCGATCACGGCCGCTTTCGCCTTGGCATTGTCGATGGCGTCGACCAGGTAGTCGAAATCGCGCCCGCCCAGCAACTGCTCCAGGTTATCGGGGGTAATGAAATCCTCGATCTGCGTGACCTGGCAAAACGGGTTGATCAGTTCGATGCGTTCGGCCAGGGCCGTGATCTTGGCCTTGCCGATGGTGTCGCTCATGGCCTGGATCTGGCGGTTGATGTTCGATTCGGCAACATTATCGAGGTCGATCAGGGTCAGGCGGCCGACGGCGCTGCGCGCCAGCGCTTCGACGATCCAGGAACCGACGCCGCCCACGCCGATCACACACACGTGGGCCGCGCGAAAACGTTCCAGCGCGGGGGCGCCGTACAGGCGGGCTATGCCGCCGAAACGCCGTTCAAAATCGATCTCGGTCAAGTCCATGGAAATTAGTTCATTGGTGGAGGTATGCATGGCGCCATTTTAACGGACACTGCGCTGGCGGATATTCTAAAATAGCCGAATTGACACAGCGACAAGCTCCGTTTGTCGCCGCGCCCCCACACCGTTCACCACGAGAACTCGCCATGACCGCTCCCCTGTTCGACTCCGTTCCCGGCTTTGACCAGCCCATCGCCGTGCTCAAGCATTGCCACGACAAGATCCGCAAGCAACTGACGACCCTGCAAAACCTGCTGGCCCACCTGGTGCAGCATGGCAACACGGCGGACGCGCAGCAGGCGGCCAAGGCGGTGTTGCAATATTTCAATAAAGCCGCCCATCTGCACCATGACGATGAAGAGCAGGACCTGATGCCCATGCTGCAGGCCACGGCCACGGGCGACGATGCGGCCCTGCTGGTGACCCTGGTGCCGGAAATCCTGGCCGACCACCAGCGCATGGACCAGGCCTGGCTGACCCTGCGCCCGGAACTGGACGCCATCGCGGCCGGCACGGGCGTGCAACTGTCCGCCCATGGCGTGCGCGACTATGTGGCCGCCTACCAGGCCCACATGAGCAAGGAAGAGGGCCAGCTGGCACCGATGGCCAAGCGCCTGTTCAGCGCGCAACAGATGGAGCAGCTGGGCACAGCCATGCAGCGCCGCCGCGGCATCGCTCCCGAGGCGCCCGCAACGGCAGCCCAGCCGGACGCGGCCGCCGTGCTGGCGGCCATGCGCACCGATTACGTGCAATCGAGCCTGAGCGAGACGGATGTGCTGGCCGATCCCATCGCCCAGTTCCAGAAATGGTTTGCCGAGGCCGTCAAAGCCCAGGTGCTGGAGCCGAACGCCATGAGCTTGTCCACCGTCAGTCCCGACGGCAAGCCCAGCTCGCGCATCGTGCTGATCAAGCAGTTCGACGAGCGCGGCTTTACCTGGTACACGAATTACCAGAGCGACAAGGGCCAGCAGCTCGAACACAACCCGCACGCCGCCCTGCTGTTCTTCTGGGGCGAGCTGGAGCGGCAAGTGCGCATCGAGGGCACGGTGGTGAAAACCACGGCCGCCGAGAGCGACGAGTATTTCAATGTGCGCCCCGTGCAAAGCCGCTTGTCGGCAATTGCCTCGCAGCAAAGCGCCCCCATCGCCGACCGTGCCGCGCTGGAAAGCAATTACGAGGCCGTGGTGGCCGCCGTCGGCGACGCGCCACCGCCGCGCCCGGCCCACTGGGGCGGCTACCGTTTGCAACCGGAACGCATCGAATTCTGGCAGGGGCGCCGTTCGCGCTTCCACGACCGCATCGTGTTTACACGCGGTGCTGACGGGCAATGGAGCATGCAACGCTTGCAACCATAAGCAGGACAGTCAAGGCGGCGCAAAGCAAGCTGGTCAATATCGGTGTAGGCTATGAGGGTAGAAGTTACTAAATGACATTGTTTCTCAATTTGCGGCCGCAACAGCGGCCGCTTCATTGGAGGCTATTTTGTTTGTACAAAACCAACTCAAGTCCTGGATTGCCGGTATCCGCAGCAAGACTGCCTTGCCGCTGCGCATAGAATTGTGGAACGGCCAGCATGTCGACCTGTCCAGCGAAACGCCCACAGTCACCATCCGCCTGCCGACCGTCGCCTCGGCCCGCTATCTGCTGAACCCCTCGCTGGCCAACCTGGGCTCGGCCTATGTGGAAGGCAATATCGAAGTCAAGGGCACGGCCCAGGACATGATTGCCATCTGCAATGCCCTGGCCCGCAACACCTTGAAACCGGAAGGCAAGCTGGCCCGCATCGTGCGCAGCTTTACGCACGACAAGAGCAAGGATGCCGAAGCCATCCGCTACCACTATGACGTGTCGAATGCCTTCTACGAGCAATTCCTCGACCCCGCCCTCGTGTATTCCTGCGCCTATTTCGAACACGGCGATGAAACGCTGGCGCAGGCGCAAGTCAAGAAGATCGACCATATCCTGAAGAAAATCCAGCTGCAGCCGGGCCAGACCCTGCTCGACATCGGCTGCGGCTGGGGCGCGCTCGTCATGCGTGCCGCCCAACAATATGGCGCCCGCTGCGTGGGCGTGACCCTGTCGGAAAACCAGTACGCGCTGGCGCGCGAGCGCGTGGCGGCGGCCGGCCTGGCCCACCTGATCGACATCCGCCTGCAAGACTACCGCGACGTGACGGGCCAGTTCGACCGCATCACCAGCGTGGGCATGTTCGAGCACGTGGGTTTGAAACATTTGCCCGATTATTTTTCCATCATCAACAAGCTGCTGGCGCCGGACGGCATGGCGATGAACCACGGCATCACCTCGACCGACCCGGAGAATGGCGAAACGCCGTATGGCGGCGGCGAATTCATCGAAAAATATGTGTTTCCGCACGGCGAACTGGCCCATATCGGCAATGTCCTGAAAACCATGCAGCAAGGGGGGCTGGAAGTGCTGGACGTGGAAAACCTGCGGCGCCACTATGCGCGCACCTGCGCCCTGTGGACGGAAAATTTCGAAGCCCATGCCGAGCAGATCCGTCCGTTGGCGGGCGAGCGGCGCTTCCGCATCTGGCACGTCTACCTGGCCGGCTGCGCCTATGCCTTTGAGCAAGATTTGATCAGCCTGTACCAGATCGTCTGCGTGAAGGCGGGCCGGCGCTCCGCCACCCTGCCCTGGTCGCGCAACTACATGTATGCGCAGGACGCCAGGCCGGCGCCCCTGCTGGCGACCTGATCCTGATGCCCACGCGGGGCGCTTACTTCAGGCGCTCGGCGTACATGGCGCGGAATTTTTCCACCTTGGGCACGACAACGAGGGCGCAATAGCCCTGCAAGGGATGCTGCTCGACATAATTCTGGTGGTAATCCTCGGCCGGATAAAAGACCGATGCCGGCGCCAGCTGCGTGACGATCGGTGCATCCCACACGCCGGCCATCTCGGCCAGCACCTTGCGCGCCACGCTTTCCTGCTCCGCCGACTGATAATGGATAACGGAGCGAAATTGCGTGCCGACATCATTGCCCTGCCGGTTCAGGGTGGTAGGATCGTGCAAGGTAAAAAAGATTTCCAGCAAATCGTGGTAAGGGATGACGGCGGGATCGAATTCCAGCCGTACCACTTCCGCGTGGCCCGTCTCGCCCGTGCACACCTGATCATATGTGGGGTTGGGCACCGTGCCGCCCGTGTAGCCGGACTCGACGCGCGTCACGCCGCGCACTTCCCCATACACGGCAGCGAGGCACCAGAAACAGCCACCGCCGAATACCGCCACTTCCGTCTGTTGGTTCATGATGTCCTCCCGCAACGCCTGTGCGACGTATCATTTCATTACTGTAACGCAAAGCGCCATGGCCTGCAGTGCCGCTTGAAACGGCGCGTGATGCACCGCACATAAGGGGCATGCCGGCCACGATTGCGCTGGCGTGGCCGATTTTTGGCATAATGTCAGCAAATAGACAGGTCACCCATGAACACACGCTCTCCCCGCGCGCCAGCGCAAGAATTCGATACGGCACATTTTCGGCAGGCATTGTCACAGTTTGCCACCGGCGTGACGGTCATCACGACGCGCCTGGCCGACGGCAGTTTCCGCGGTCTGACGGCCAGTTCCTTCAATTCCGTCTCGCTGTCGCCGCCCCTGGTGCTGTGGAGTCTGGGCACGGTGGCGAACAGCATGCCGATTTTCAGCGGCAACTCGCATTACGTCATCAATGTGCTGGGCGCCGAGCAGGCGGAACTGGCGCAGCGCTTTGCACGGCGCACGCCGAATCCCTTCGATGACGTGGAATACGAACTGTCGCGCACGGGCCAGCCCATCCTGAAAGGCGCGTCGGCCTGGTTCGAATGCCACAACCGCAGCCGCTATCCAGAAGGCGACCACGTCATTTTCGTGGGCGAAGTAGAACAATGCGCGTTTGCCGCGCAGCCGCCCTTGATCTTCCACAATGGTAAGTTCAATACACCGCCAGCCTGAGCGGGACAAAAAAAAATCCGCCGAGGCGGATTTTTTGTTTTACAGGGTAAATTTATACCCGATGCTGACACTCACGGCGAGCGGATCGAGCTTGATGTCCTGCGTCTGCCCCGTCGAGAATTTCGCCTTGGTTTTCAGGAAGGTCTTGACCACGGCCACGTCGGCAAACCAGCGCTCGTTGAAGGACAGGGTGCTGCCGACCACCAGGCTGCCTGCCAGCTTGTTGTCCATGCGGTAAGTGACGGGCGCTCCACCCGGATCCAGCAAGGCCGTCATCTGGCCCGAGCCTTTTTCCTTCTGGAAATATGCATACGTCAAGCCCGCGCCCACGTAAGGACGGATCATCGCATTGGGCTGGAAGAAACGGTACTGGATGAAGGCCGTCGGCGGCAAGGCTTCCGCCGTCCCCAGCTTGCCCGTGCCCTTGATGGCACCATCGCCCATCAGGTCATGCTTGTACGGCACGCCCAGGATCATTTCAGCGGAAATATTGTCCGTGATCATGTAGGCAAAGGTCAGGATGGGCTTGGTATCCGCCTTGACGTCGGCCTTCGTGCCCGGCAGTGCCGGCGCAGAAATGTCGCCACTATCGACGTGGGGCGTGATTTTGTTGAGGCCGACCTTGGCCATCCAGGTGCCTGCGCTTTGCGCAGAAGCGCCCGTCGCCATGGCCATCGCGGCGGCGGCGGCCAGCACGCGTACAGCGGTATTCAAACGATTTTTCATCTTGTCTCCTGATCATTATGTGCGGATAGCCGGGCTATCCAGTCTTGTCGCTGCCGGCGCCAGCCCCGTCCCCGGGACGCGGCTGGCGCGGCGATTCCTTACAGCCAGCCCCGCACGACCATGTCCTTGGCCACATAACGGGCCAGCAACAGGTTGTTGAACGGCGTAGGGTGCACATCGTCGGCATACGCGTAGTGGCTGACGTCGCCCGCTTTCAGGTTCGAGCCATTGCACACCAGCGAGCTACCCAGGATATTGCCAGGTGCGCTCAGGTCGCACGCCGTCTCGCTGACATTGGTCAAGCCATACGGGCCAGGGTTGACGCCCTGGTCATGGCTGACGGCAAACACGTCGACCAGCAAGACTTTCGCATTGCCGCTCAGGCCACCGCTCAGTTCGCCATTGAAGGCGCTGACCATGGCATTGATGAGCGTCTTGGTATTGGCATCCTTGCTCAAGCCCGATGGCGTACCGGCCACGTCCGGCAAGTTGTTGACGATGACATAGTTGGCGCCCTTGGCGATGATCTGATCCTTGACCAGCGCCACCAGTTCAGTACCCGCTTGTTTCATGGCGGCAATCAGCAACGGCCCCTGGGCCGCCGCATAATCGGCGCCGGCCTTGGCGCCGGCAGCATTGCCGGTGACCGTCGCATCGGCTTGCGCCTTGGTGACCAGCGGACCATACACTTCCAGCGCGCCTACCGCCGTATTGCCGGCAATCACGGCCGCTTGCACCGCGGCACCGACGATGGTCGCCGAGGTGGCGCCAGGCGCCGCGCTGGCCGTCTTGATGGCGGCGCCGATGGAGGCGGCCGCCGTGGCGGGATTGGGCGCGCCGGCGGCCAGGGCCATGGTTAAATTGGTGGCAAAAGCCTTGGCGCCCGCATCGGCGCCCGCCGTCTTGCCGGCCGCCGTCGCACCGGCCTGCAATGCGCCGAGCTGGAACAGCACGTCATTGCCGCCCGCCATCACGAAAACGGCTTCCGTGCCGCTGAACTTGCCCCCGGAAGCAGCCAGGTGGTTCGCGATCTGCGTCACCACGGGCACGGTCAGGGCACCGAGCTCGCTGCCCGTCAACTTGTTGTTCGGACCGACGGGGTTGGTCACGCGCGAACCGCCCATGGCGTAGCCGTAGCAGCCCGGATGCTTGACGCGTGGAACAGACAAGCCTTTTGCCGCATTGCCTTCCAGGCCAGTCTCGGCGGCGCATGGGGCGGCCAGGCCGAATTGCGCGGCCAGGTGCTCGGTCCAGTTCTTGCCTGTCAGTTCAGGATTGATCTTGGTATTGTCGCCATTGATGGTGAACTTGCCGCCACCTTTCGCCAGCACTGTGCCCACGGCATACGAACCGACATCGGACAGGCTGTCGCCGAACGACACCTGCGCCGTGTACTTGACTTTCAAGGTTTGATCACCGCCACTGGCGCCGCCGCAACCTGCAAGGACAGCCGCAGCCAGCACGGCCAGCGCAAATTTTGTTTGATGCATTTTGTCTCCTCGGTCTTTTTTATGGTTTCTAAACGAACGGGCGTGCTATTCGTTACCCAACTAATATGCCATCGTTCCAGAGGCTTGTATAGAAAATATGCTTTAAAAATCAACGAAATAACAACACCGCCTGCGCCCTGTGATGGCCGGGCGATCTGCTGAATTATGGAGGATTTACTATGTTTCGTGGCAAGCATTGCTATTGCGCTGCATCAAGAAAAAGCCCCTTGCGGGGCTTTTTTCAGACGGACAGGAATTGCTGCAAGATACCACTTGAGCCGAATGCGGCACGCCGCAAACGGTCGTTGACGCCGAGCCACGCGGGGCCCGTCGGTGGCGCTTCGACGAGGATCAGCTCGGCGCCGACCTGGTCCATCGTGCGCAGCGAGGCATACAGCGCATGTGCGTAGTTTTCCGGGCTGGCGGCCAGGCGCACGCTGGCGCTGGCCGGCGGCAGATCCGAGTAGTGGATCAGCGCCACGCGGCGCCCGTCATTGAGCAGGCGGTTCAAGGTGGCGCGCACGTCGTCGCTGTGCTGCATCGCAACAGGCGTGTGTGGCGCATAGTGCGATTCCAGGGTGCCCGAGGCACGCGGTGCGGCCGCGTCGGCCACGGCCGGTGCGCGGCCAATGACGGCGGCGATCTGCTCGCTGCTGATATGGCCGGGACGCAACAACACGGGACCGTGCGTGGCCAGGCGCGACAGGTCGACGATGGTCGACTCGATGCCCACGTCGCTCTGCCCGCCGTCGAGCACCAGGCCCAGCAAGCCGCTGTCGAGCTCCGCCGTGAATTCATCGCGCACGTGCTGCGCCGTGGTGGGGCTGACGTTGCCGAACTTGTTCGCCGACGGCGCCGCCAGGCCGCCGTTGCCGCCCTTGAAAGTGCGTAGCAGTTCGATAGCCACCGGATGCGAGGGGCAGCGCAAGCCCACCGTATCCTGGCCGCCGGAAACGGCATCGGGGATATGCGCGGCGCGCTTGACGATCAGGGTCAGCGGGCCGGGCCAGAAGGCCGCCACCAGCTGTTCCGCCTCGACTGGAATATCATCGGACCAGTGCGCCAGGTCGGCGCCCGGCGCCACGTGCACGATCACGGGATGGTCCGAGGGACGGCCCTTGGCTTCATAGATGCGCGCCACGGCGGCCGGGTTTTCCGCATCGGCGCCCAGGCCGTACACGGTTTCCGTCGGGAAAGCGACGAGGCCGCCCGCTTCCAGCACGGCGGCCGCCGCCGCCAGGTCGTGTGCGGGCACGCTCACGGCGCGATTCCCAGGATCAGGCACGCATCGCGCAGGCGCTGCTGCGCCTCTTGCAAGGTGGCGGCGATGAAGGTCAGGTGACCCATCTTGCGGCCACGGCGCGGATCGTCCTTGCCGTACAGGTGCAGACACGCGCCCGGCAAGGCCAGGATGCGGTCCCAGGCCGGCTCGCTGGCGACATCGCTGCCGTCGGCAAACCAGGCGTCGCCGAGGAGGTTGAGCATCACGGCCGGCGAATGCTGGCGCACCTCGCCCAGCGGCAGGCGCGCCATGGCCCGCACCTGCTGCGCGAACTGGCTGGTGACGCAGGCATCCATCGTGTAGTGGCCGCTGTTATGCGGGCGCGGCGCCATTTCGTTGACCACAAGGCTGCCATCTTCCAGCACGAAAAATTCGATGCACAGCACGCCGACATAGCCGAGTTCGGCAACCATGGCCTGCGCCGCCCGCTGCGCCCTGGCGGCGCAGTCGTCCGACACGTTCGGGCCCGGCACCGTGGTGGTAAACAGCACGCCGTCGCGGTGCACGTTTTCGGCGATCGGATACACGACCGATGCGCCGTCCACGCCGCGCGCCGTCAGCACGGACACTTCATAGGCCAGCGGCAGCATCTTTTCCAACAGGCAAGTTACCTCGCCCATTTCCGCAAACGCGGCGCGCACCTCGTCGCGCGTGCGCACGCGGAACTGGCCCTTGCCGTCATAGCCCATGCGCACGGTTTTCAAAATGCCCGGCAGCAAGTCGTCGGCGATGCCGTCGATGTCCAGCTGCGTGGCGATCACCGTATGCGGCGCCGGCAGCACGCCCGATTTCGGGGCGCAGGCGACAAAGAAACGTTTTTCCGCGATGCGGTCTTGCGCCACCGACACGCCGTGGGCGTTGGGCGCCACAAACACGCGTTCGGCCAGGCGCGACAGGCTGTCGGCCGGCACGTTCTCGAATTCCGTGGTGACGGCCAGACACTGCGCGGCCAGGGCGTCGAGTCCGGCCGCATCGCTGTAGCCGGCATTGACCAGGCGCTGCGCCACCTGCCCCGCAGGGCAGGCGTCCGATGGTTCCAGCACGGCCACTTGGTAGCCCATGCTCTGGGCGGCCTGGGCAAACATGCGGCCGAGCTGGCCGCCGCCCATCACGCCCAGCCATGCCGGTGGGTTGGCGGCGGGCAGCAATGGGGAAGTCGATTTACTATTCATTATTTTTCAAGCACATTATTCAGGCAAGACCATGGCCTTGGCGGCGGCCGTTTGCGTGGCACGGAAGGCTTCCAGCTGCTCGGCCAGAGCGTCGTCGTTGGCGGCAAGCATCGCCACGGCCGTCAGCGCCGCATTCGCCGCGCCCGCTTCGCCGATGGCGAAGGTGGCCACGGGCACGCCCTTGGGCATTTGCAGGATCGACAGCATGGAATCTTCGCCGCGCAAATACTTCGACGGCACGGGCACGCCCAGCACGGGCACGATGGTCATCGCCGCCACCATGCCAGGCAGGTGGGCGGCGCCGCCGGCGCCGGCGATGATGGCGCGCAAGCCGCGCGCGCGTGCGCCTTTCGCATACGCATACATCTCGTCGGGCATGCGGTGCGCGGAAATGACTTGCGCTTCGTACGGCACGCCAAACTGTTTCAGGATGGCGACCGCGTTCTGCATCACGTCCCAGTCCGAAGACGAACCCATGATGACGCCGACCAGCGGCTTATTCTGCTCGCTCATCTCAGGCCTTCAGCTTCTCGCCCGTCAGGCGTTCGATGGCTTCAAAGTACTTGGCCTGGGTTTTTTCAATGACGTCGGCCGGCAGCGCCGGCGCCGGTGCGGTCTTGCCCCAGGTCAGTGTTTCCAGGTAGTCGCGCACGAATTGCTTGTCGAACGACGGCGGCGAAATGCCAGGCTGATACGAGTCCGCTGGCCAGAAGCGCGAGGAGTCGGCCGTCAGCACTTCATCCATCAGATGCATGACGCCGTTGTCGTCCAGGCCGAATTCGAACTTGGTGTCGGCGATGATGATGCCGCGCGTGGCCGCGTACTCGGCGGCCGTCTTGTACAGGGCAATGGCGACGTCGCGCATCTTGGCGGCCAGTTCCGCGCCGATGCGCTCTTCCATTTCCGCAAAGCTGATGTTTTCGTCATGCTCGCCCAGTTCGGCCTTGGCCGCCGGGGTGAAGATCGGTTCCGGCAGCTTTTCCGCCTGTTGCAGGCCGGCTGGCAGCTTGATGCCGCAGATGCTGCCCGTGTCCTGGTAATCTTTCCAGCCCGAACCAATGATGTAGCCGCGCACGACTGCCTCGACCATGATGGGCTTCAGGCGCTTGGCCACGACGGCGCGGCCCTTGACTTGCTCCACTTCCTCGGGCGCCACCACGGACTCCGGCGCCACGCCGGTCAGGTGGTTCGGCACGATATGGCCCAGTTTCTCGAACCAGAAATCGCTCATCTGATTGAGGACCTTGCCCTTGCCGGGGATAGGCTCATTCATGACGACATCGAAGGCCGACAGGCGGTCCGTGGTGACGATCAGAATCTTGTCGTCGCCAACGGCGTAATTGTCGCGGACCTTGCCGTGGCCCAGCAATGGCAGGGAATGGATGGAAGTCTGATAGAGGCTGTTCATAGCGGGGGAATAGTTGGATGAAACGAAACCGGCTGGCAGGGAAGGCGCCCGCCGGTCGAGAAAATCGGGCACGGAGCATTGCTTCCGGCCCGTTCCAGACAGAATTTTACTTCACAATTTGCGACAGCTCGCCGGCCTTGTAGCGCTCGGCCATTTTTTCCATCGTGATGACCTTGATTTTCGACGCCTGGCCTTCGCAGCCGAAAGCCTGCATGCGCGCGCGCACGATTTGCTCGGCGGCGGTGCGGGCTGGCTTCAGGAAGTCGCGCGGGTCGAATTTCGACGGGTTTTCGAACAGATACTTGCGGATCGCGGCCGTCATCGCCAGGCGGATATCGGTGTCGATGTTGATCTTGCGCACGCCGTGACGGATGCCTTCCTGGATTTCTTCGACTGGCACGCCGTAGGTTTCCTTCATGTCGCCGCCAAATTCGCGGATGATGGCCAGCAATTCCTGCGGCACCGACGAGGAACCGTGCATCACCAGGTGGGTGTTCGGGATGCGCGCGTGGATCTCCTTGATGCGGTCGATGGCCAGGATGTCGCCCGTCGGCTTGCGCGTGAATTTGTAGGCGCCGTGCGAGGTGCCGATGGCGATCGCCAGGGCGTCGCACTGGGTGCGCTGCACGAAATCGGCCGCTTGCGCCACATCCGTCAGCAGTTGCTCGCGCGTCATGGTGCCGTCGGCGCCGTGGCCGTCTTCCTTGTCGCCTTTCATGGTTTCCAGCGAACCGAGCACGCCCAGTTCCGCTTCCACCGTCACGCCGATGGCGTGCGAGAATTTCACCACTTCACGCGACACTTCCACGTTGTATTCGTACGACGCGACCGACTTGCCGTCCGCTTCCAGCGAACCGTCCATCATCACGGAAGTAAAACCCGAGCGGATGGCGGCCATGCAGACGGCCGGCGACTGGCCGTGATCCTGGTGCATGACGACGGGGATGTGCGGATACGCTTCGACGGCGGCGTCGATCAGGTGGCGCAGGAACGCTTCACCGGCGTACTTGCGCGCGCCGGCGGACGCCTGCATGATCACCGGGCTGTTGAGCGCATCGGCGGCAGCC
This sequence comes from Janthinobacterium agaricidamnosum, assembly GCF_003667705.1. Taxonomy (NCBI): domain Bacteria; kingdom Pseudomonadati; phylum Pseudomonadota; class Betaproteobacteria; order Burkholderiales; family Oxalobacteraceae; genus Janthinobacterium; species Janthinobacterium agaricidamnosum. The sequence goes on from NZ_CP033019.1 coordinate 5,287,990, forward strand.
ATGATGGCTTGCACTTGTTCCAGGTTGTTGACGTTGAAAGCAGGAATGCCATAGCCGTTTTCGGCGGCATGGTCCAGCAGTTGACGCATGGATACGAGAGACATGGTAATACTCCAGATAACAATAGAAACCGTTGCGGCGCTTCGCGGTGGTCAATAACCGCGCCGGCGCCTGAATTCTTGGGCCTTATTCAAATTCGCCGACTGTCACAATCTTTAATGCATTCGTACCGCCCACCTGGCCCATCGGCTCGCCCCAGGTGACGACGATCATGTCACCTTTTTTGACGATGCCCTGCGCCACCAGCAGCTCTTCCGCCTGCTTAAGCACTTGCGCGCTGGGAGCGTTCTGCATCAGATGATACGCCCGAACATTGCGGTACAGCGCGGCTTTGCGCAATGTCGTGACGCTCGGCGTGAGCGCATAGATCGGCGTATCGATACTGTGGCGGCTCATCCACAAGGCGGTGGAACCCGATTCCGTCAGCGCCACGATGGCTTTCACGCGCAGGTGGTGGGCCGTAAACAGCGCGCCGTAGGCGATCGACTGGTCGATGCGGGTAAACGTGACGTTGAGGAAGTCGGCATCGAGCTTGTTGTATTCGGACTGCTCCGCTTCGACGCAGATGGCGGCCATCATTTCCACCGTCTCGATCGGGTACTTGCCCGAGGCCGTTTCGGCCGACGTCATGACGGCATCCGTGCCGTCGAGCACGGCATTGGCCACGTCGGACACTTCGGCGCGCGTGGGCACGGCGTTGACGATCATCGATTCCATCATCTGCGTGGCCGTGATGGCTAATTTATTCGACGCGCGCGCCATCTTGATCATGCGCTTCTGCAAGGCCGGCACGGCCGCGTTGCCCACCTCGACGGCCAAATCGCCGCGCGCCACCATGATGCCGTCGGAGGCATCGAGGATTTCCTGCAGCGCGGGAATGGCTTCCGCCCGCTCGATCTTGGCGATCATCATCGGCTTGTGGTGGTACGGTTCGCCGGCGATATTGGCCAGCTGGCGCGCCATTTCCATGTCGGTCGCGCATTTCGGGAAGGAAATGGCGAGATAGTCGGCCTGGAAACTCATGGCCGTCTTGATATCTTCCATATCCTTGGCCGTCAGCGCGGGCGCGGACAGGCCGCCGCCCTGGCGGTTGATGCCCTTGTTATTCGACAACTCACCGCCGATCTTGACGGTGGTGTGGATTTCGCTGCCGTGGATGCGCTCGACGATCAGCACGATGAGGCCATCATTCAGCAGCAGCACGTCGCCCTTGTGCAAGTCGCGTGGCAAGGCCTTGTAGTCGAGGCCGACCCGTTCCTGGTTGCCCAGCTCGCCGTTTTCTCCCCACTTGGCGTCGAGGATGAAGCGCTCGCCCGCTTCGAGCTGAATGCGCGTGTTTTCAAACTTGCCGACGCGAATCTTCGGCCCTTGCATATCGGCCATGATGGCCACTTCGCGGCCACACTCGGCCGCCGCCAGGCGCACCAGCGCGGCGCGGTCGATATGGTCCTGCGCCTTGCCGTGGGAAAAATTCAAGCGCACCACGTCGACGCCCGCACGTATCATTTTGACCAGGATATCGAAGTCGGTGGAGGCGGGGCCGATTGTTGCTACGATTTTTGTACCACGTGGCATAGGAATCCTTGTGCGCGAGCGAAGGTGAGCAAGGCCGGTTTGAGACAGCCGCCGGCAAGGTAAAAGCGCAGCGGTCAGGCTGCGCTTGGTACTGAACTGCTGAACGCTCCGTCTTAGCCGGCGCGTTGCATCAGGATTTCCACTGCCGGTAGTGTCTTGCCTTCAAGGAACTCCAGGAAAGCGCCGCCGCCCGTCGAGATATAGCTGATTTTATCCGTAATATCGTATTTGGCAATCGCCGCCAGAGTGTCGCCACCGCCGGCGATCGAAAATGCTTTCGACTCGGCAATCGCCAGGGCCAGGGTCTTGGTGCCGTTGCCGAACTGGTCGAATTCGAACACGCCCACGGGGCCGTTCCACACGATGGTGCCGGCGGCGGCGATCTGCTGCGCCAGCAGGGCTGCCGTTTTCGGGCCGATATCGAGGATCATGTCGTCATCCGCCACGTCGGCCACGTCCTTGACGGTGGCGGCGGCCGTCGGCGCAAACTCCTTGGCGCACACGACGTCGACGGGAATCGGCACTTGCGCGCCCCGTTTGGCCATGATGTCGATGATAGCTTTCGCTTCGTCGACGAGTTCCGCTTCCACCAGCGACTTGCCGACGTTCAAGCCAACGGCTTTCATGAAGGTATTGGCGATGCCGCCGCCGACGATCAGGTTATCGACCTTGTCGGACAGGGCTTTCAAAATGGTCAGCTTGCTCGATACTTTCGAACCGGCAACGATGGCCAGCAGCGGGCGGGCGGGCGCGTGCAGCGCTTTGCCCAGCGCATCGAGTTCGGCGGCCAGCAGCGGGCCGGCGCAGGCGACAGGGGCGAACTTGGCGATGCCGTGCGTGGACGCTTCGGCGCGGTGGGCCGTGCCGAACGCGTCATTGACGTAGATATCGCACAATTTCGCCATTTTTTGCGCCAGCTCATCGCTGTTTTTCTTTTCGCCCTTGTTGACGCGCACGTTTTCCAGCAGGACGACCTGGCCGGCAGCCAGGGATTCCAGGCCGGCGCCGTCGACCCAGTTTTGTTTCAATGCAACTTCCTGGCCCAGCAGCTCGGACAAGCGGGCCGCCACGGGCGCCAGGCTGTCGGCCGGCTTGAACTCGCCTTCCGTGGGACGGCCCAGGTGCGACGTCACCATGACGGCGGCGCCAGCGTCGAGGGCGGCACGGATGGCCGGCACCGAAGCGCGGATGCGCGTATCTTCGGTGATCTTACCACTGTCATCTTGCGGAACGTTCAGGTCGGCGCGGATGAATACGCGCTTGCCTTGCAGTGCATTTTGGGCGATCAAATCTTGCAGACGGATGAAGTTGAGAACAGCTGACATGGCGATCCAAATGACGAGTGGAAGGAAGTGCGCTATTTTACCGCAATGACCAGACCAAATCGCCGATTTGTCCTGCTTTACTGAAAAACATGCAACAGTCGCAAGCCCGTGAAAACCAGCATGCCGAACACGATGGTTTGCAGCATATTGCGGCGAATCACGAAAAAGAGCGTGGCGGCAATACCCGACAAGAGTTTCAGATTCGACAAGTCAAAGTGCACTTGCGGCCCTTCCATCAGCATGTCGGGCGCGATGATGGCGGCCAGCGCGCAGGCCGGCGCATAGCGCAGCATCTCGCCCACGCGGCGCGGAATGGTAATATGGTGGCCGATCAGCCAGAAGGTGCTGCGCGTGGCGGCAGTCGCCACCACCAGCACGGCGATGGCGATCCACACGTCTGCTCTGCCCAAGGCTATGCCGTCAAACATGGCGTTTTGTCCATTTTTCTGTCAATTCTTCCACGGCCATGGCGCTGACCATGCCCACCACCACAGCCACAAGCAAGCCCAGCTTATACGGCAGGCTGAACGCCAGCACGGCCACCGTGCCCGCCACCAGCACGCCGCACAGGGCGGCGCGGCTCAGAATCAGCGGCACCGTCACGCACAGGATCGCCAGCGTGCCCGCAAAACCCAGCCCCCATTCGGCCGGCACGACGGCGCCCAGCACGATGCCGATGAAGGAACCGATTTGCCAGGCCAGCCAGTTGGGGTAGATCAAGCCTTTCAGGAAAGGCAGCTTGGCCGGGTCCGGCGTTTCGTGCGGGTAACGCTGCAGGAACAGGCCCACGGTGATGTCGCCGGCCACATAGCCGAGCGCAAAGCGCTGGCGCCACGGCAGATGGGCGAAATGCGGGGCCAGCAGCACGGAAAAGATGACAAAACGCAAATTAACGACGAGGGCCGTGGCGAAGATCACCCACACGGGCGCTTGCGCGGCCAGCAGGGGCAAGGATGCGAGCTGGGCCGAGCCGGCAAAGACAAACAGGGTCATGGCCCCCGCCTGCGCGACAGTCAGGCCGCTTTTCACCATGGCCACGCCCACCACCATGCCCCAGGCGGCGATGCCCAGCAGGGTGGGCGCCCCCAGGTTCAGGCCGGCGCGCCAGGCATCTTTCAGCACGGCATGATCGCTGCTGGCCGGGACGGCGTTCACGCGGGTGTTCATGCGAGCCCCCGGCAGGCTGAGTGTGGTAACTGCACAACAATGGTGCAAGACGACAAGGGCGGCAACGGTGATACCGGCAAGGCAAATCCAGTCAGTGTGGCGCTGCAGCCGCCATATTTCCGCGAAAACCCGCGCCGCAGCCGAAGATGATCAAGCCGCCATTTTAGCCATGATTTTTGCTGTCTGCCTGAATCCGTTAAAATCGTACTTTTGGCAGCAGCCGACTTCCATCCATACAGCCTCACGGAGCATGACAAGATGACAAAAACCACCCAGCCAGCGGTCGAACTCGACGGTAAAGACTTGCCAGCCCACTGCCCTAACCCGGCCATGCCGCTGTGGTCATCGCATCCGCGCGTGTTTCTGGAATTCAACAAAGACGGTATCGCCAAGTGCCCGTACTGCGGCACGGCCTACACCCTGAAGGAAGGCGCCAGCGCCGGCCATCATTAAACTGCCCAGCGGCGCGCCCCCAGCGCGCCGTTTTTATGTGCACCAGCCCGGAGTCGTCATGAAACGTCTGAAAGAACTCAATGGCAGCGCCGCGGAAGTCGAAGCGGCGTTCTACGATGCCTTGCACCGCGCCGACCTCGAAGCGCTGATGGCGCTATGGGCCGACGATGAAGAAATCGTCTGCATCCACCCGGGCGGCGCGCGCCTGATCGGCCATGCCGCCATCCGCGCCTCGTGGGAAACCATCCTGGCCGGCGGCGGCCTGCACATCGTGCCGGCGCAGCTGCATGAAACGCACAATCTGATGAGTTCGGTGCACACGGTCATCGAAGGCGTGACCCAGGAAGAAGGCGGCCCGGCGCATCTGCTGGCGACGAATGTGTACGTGAAAACGCCGCGCGGCTGGCGCATCGTGCTGCACCACGCGTCCATCGCCCCGGGCGGCGCGCCGGCCGACGTTGCAGGGACGCAAATCCTGCACTGATGTCCTTGCCTCTTATTGACAACGCCCCCTACACCGCCCCGCTCTGGCTGCCTGGCGGCCACGCGCAGACGATTTATCCTGCCGTGTGCATCGCCAAGCCGGCCGTGGCCTTCCGCCGTGAACGCTGGCAAGCGCCCGATGGCGACTTCGTCGACGTCGACCTGGTCGACGGCCAGCCGGGCCAGCCCTTCGTGCTGCTGTTCCACGGCCTGGAAGGCTCGTCGAACAGCCATTACGCGCGCGCCCTGATGGCTGAGGTCGCCGCGCGCGGCTGGTCGGGCGCCGTGCCGCACTTTCGCGGCTGCTCGGGCGAAGCGAACCTGGCGCCCCGCTTCTACCATTCGGGCGATGCGCAGGAAGTGGACTGGATCGTGCAGCGCATGCGCCCGCGCGCGACCGGCAAGTTTTACGCGGCCGGCGTCTCGCTGGGCGGCAATGCCCTGCTGTGCTGGCTGGGACAGTCGCAGCACCAGGCCGATTTCATCGATGCGGCGGCCGCCGTGTCGGCCCCGCTGGACCTGGAGCAAGGGGGCAAGGCCTTGTCGTCCGGCGCCAACCGGCTCTACACGCGCATGTTCCTGAACACGCTCAAACCGAAATGCCTGGCCAAGCTGGAGCAATTCCCCGGCCTGTTCGCGCGCGACGCCATGCTGGCCGCGCGCGACTTGCATGCCTTCGACAATGTCGTCACGGCGCCCCTGCACGGCTACCGCGACGCCGACGATTACTGGCACCGCGCCAGCGCCAAGCACGTCTTGCAGGACATCACCGTGCCGACCCTGGTACTGAATGCGCAGAATGATCCCTTCCTGCCCGGGCGCTTCCTGCCGCGCAGCGCCGCGCCGACGGTCACGCTCGAGTATCCGCGCCACGGCGGCCACGTCGGCTTTGCGGCAGGCAAGTTGCCGGGTAGCACACGCTGGCTGCCGCAGCGCCTGCTCCATTTTTTTGAGGGCGGCAACATGGCGCCGCCGGCCCCGCAAACCTGTCACGCTGGCAGTTCGCAAACGCACACGGAAAACGCTACACATGGATGAACTCGTCAAACAGGCCCTGGCCAAATGGCCGAACGTACCGCACTGCTACGGCTGGCTGGGCCTGGACGCGCGCGGCCACTGGCGCATGCGCGACCAGCATGCGCAACAGCGACAACTGCCTGGCGACAAGATCGCCCACGAGGCCCTACTGGGATTTATCAACCGCAATTACGGCCATGACGAACGCGGCTGCTGGTTCTTCCAGAACGGCCCGCAGCGCGTGTATGTAAATCTGGAAGCGACACCCTACATTGCCCGCAGCGACCCGCGGCACGGTTTTGTCTTGCAGACGGGCGCGCCGCTGGAGCAGATCGAGCAGGTGTATTGGTGCGACAACGGCGTCTTGATCTTGCGCCAGGGCGAGGTCGTGGCGCAGGTCGATGACCGCGACATGGCGCAAGTGCTGGACGCCCTGCACGTCGATGGCCAGGTGGCCAGCGACGAGGCCTTGCTGGCGTGGCTGGAAGAGCGCCGGGGCAAGCTGACCCTATTGCATGACGGCAAGGAGATCGCCGTGCAGCCGCTGCGCTACGACGCCGTGCCGCAAACCTTCGACTTCCAGCCGATGCCGCAAGCCGAATAAGGCTTATCCCTTCTGGTCCTTGATCTGTTCGCGGCGCTTTTCCTGCAATTCGCGCTCGCGCGCATCAATCACGGCCTGGTCATAAAAGGTCGCGTCCGTCGATTTGCGGGCGATCGTCAGCTGGTCCAGCGCGGCCATGGTGGCGCCCTGCAGCACGTACGATTCGGCCAGCGCCATATGCTGCAAGGTCATCTTGCCCTGATCCGCATAGGCTTTCGCCAGTAAATCGTACAGTTCCGGCTCTTCCTTGTAGAGCTGCACCTGCTCGCGCAGGTACAAGGTGGCTTGCTCCAGCTTGCCGGCAGCCATCAGCGCTTCCGCATATTGGTGGGCAATGCCGCGCGAGAGGGGAAACTGCTGGCGCGCCGCATCGGCCGCCTTCAAAGCCTGTTGCGCCACTTCCTTCTTTTGCGCCGGCATCAGCAGCACTTCCAGCCCCATCGCCGCCAGCAGCGAATTGGGGCCCTGCGTGCCGCCCGACGTCAGCACATTCGGCCCGGCCGGCTGGTGCAGGGCGGCATTGGCCGCATCGAGTTCCTTTTGCGCCTCCGCCGGCTTGCCCTGCTTGACGGCGACAAAGGACAAGCCGTAATGGGCGGCCGTCACCTGGAAGCGGCTTTGCTGTTCCAGCTGCGTCTTGAAGACGGCCTTGGCGTTCAGCAAGCCTTGCACGCTTTCATCCTGCAGCACGCGGGCGCGCGCGCGGGCCAGGTGGAAACTCAGGCTGTCCGCACGCTGCTTGTACGGCTGCTCGCGGATGCGCGCCTGGATGTCGGCGATGCGTTCCGTCGTCAGCGGGTGGGTCTGCAGATAGGCGGGCATCAGGTCGCTGTACGAACGGCTGGCCGCCTGCATGCGGCCGAAAAAGGCCACCATGCCGGTGGTGTCGAAACCGGCTTCGCCCATGATCTGGAAACCGATGCGGTCCGCCTCGCGTTCGGCGTCGCGGCCGAAATTGAGCTGGCGCTGGATGGCCAGGCCCTGGCCGGCGGCAAACACGCCCATGGCCACGTCGCCGCCCGCACGCGACGCGAGCGCCGCCAGCAGCATGGCGGCCAGAGGCATCAGGGCATCCTGGCGCTGCTGGCCCAGCATGCGCGCGATATGGCGCTGCGCCACGTGACCGATCTCGTGCGACAGCACGGACGCCAGTTCCGCCTCCGTTTGCGCCGCCAGCACCAGGGCCGAGTGCACACCGATGAAACCGCCCGGCAAGGCAAACGCGTTCAACTGGGGGTCGCGCACGGCAAAGAAGAAATAGTCGTAATTCGTTTCGCCGCGCACGCTGGGGCGCGCCGCCACGAGGGCGTTGCCGAAGGTATTCAGGTATTCGAGCAAAGGCGCGTCATCGAGATAGTCGCGGTCGCCGCGGATGCCGCGCATGATTTCCTCGCCGATCTTGCGCTCCATCGCCGGCGACAGGTCTTCGCGCGAGGTATCGCCCAGGTTCGGCAGGTTCGGCGCCGGCGGCACGGCCAGGGGCGTCCAGCCGCTTCCCGGCTTGGCCGCCGCGCCGGCAGATGGCGCCGCTGGCGCGGACGTATAGGTTTGCGCCAGCGCACAGGGCGCCGCCAGCGACAATGCAGCCAGCACGGATGCGCGCCGCAAGCGGCGCAGCCATGCCGCAGCGGCGTTTTCAACGAGGATCGGAAGGGGAGTTTTTGAATTCACGGGTGCTATCATACCTTGTTAGCGGCGCCCATTCCCACGCGCCATGCCAGTGGCATGGGGCCGTGATTCGGCCTGCCGCGCCCCCGTTCCTCACCTATTTTGACGCCATGACAACAGCAGACAAGCAAGCCCCCGCCGGGGAACTGACCCATTTCGACGCTACGGGCCAAGCCCATATGGTCGACGTGGGCAGCAAGGAAGACACGCGCCGCAGCGCCGTGGCCGCCGGCACCATCCGCATGCAGCCGGCCACCCTGGCCTTGATCATTTCCGGCAACGCCAAGAAAGGCGACGTGCTGGGCATCGCCCGCATCGCCGCCATCATGGGCGCCAAGCGCACCAGCGACCTGATTCCCCTGTGCCACCCGCTGGCCCTCACGCGCGTCACCGTCGATTTCGACGTGGATGAAGCGGCCAACAGCGTGCATTGCCGCGCCCAGGTCGACACCACGGGCAAGACGGGCGTGGAAATGGAAGCGCTCACTTCCGTGCAGATCGGCTTGCTGACGATCTATGACATGTGCAAGGCCGTCGACCGGGGCATGGTCATGACCAACGTGCGCGTGCTGGAAAAGCATGGCGGCAAGTCGGGCGATTGGCACGCGGAAGTGTAACTATGCCGCCTGGCGCGCCAGCCGGCCCCGGATGCGGCGCAAGTCGCACAGCAGCCAGACGGCGCAGCCCAGGCACAACGCGATGATGGCCATGGACAGGGGCAAGTGGAATTGTTCCAGTCCTGCCAGCGCAAAGCCGGTATGGATCAGGCACGTTCCCACGCCCAGCGCGGCGCAGGCACAAGCATACAGAGGCGCTCGCGGGGTGGCCAGCAGCACGTGCCGGTAACCGGCCAGCACCACGGCAATCGCCACCAGGTTAAACACGAGAAAACCCTGCACGCCGCCCGGCACGTGAAACATCTCCCACTCTTTCCAGTAGGCAGCGTCGATTTGATGCAGGATCAGGAACAACATGGTCCAGAAGTAGCTGCGTGGCATAAGATTTACATTCGTCAATATTGACGCAATTGTAAAGCCTGCACCGCGCACCGGCACGTGCCCATGGTATTTTTCGATGCGAAAGTGAATTTCATTGATAGGAATGCTTTTTCATCAAGAAATCATGCATACTGCGAGTCGACCATATCCAGATGAGCATCGCATGACAAGCAACAAGCCCGCCGCGGAAAGCAAGCTCCAGGACTTCGAATTCGAGGCCATGAATCTGCAGGTGGGGGGACGCATCCAGTTCATCACGCACCGCACCATCAAACCGATCCAGCATTTCTCGACCGTGATCGGCTATGTGAAAGACGAATACCTGATCGTCAAGATTCCCATGGAAAACGGCGCCTCCATCGTGCTCAACGAAGGCGACAAGCTGACCATCCGCGTGTTTTCCGGCGTCACCGTCTGTTCGTTTGCGTGCAGCGTGCTGCGCCTCTTCGGCCGTCCGCTCAACTATGTGCACCTGAGCTTTCCCGACGCCATCCAGGGCACCAGCCTGCGCACGGCCATGCGCGTCAAGGTGGAGATTCCCGCGCAGCTGAGCTACCGCGACGTGGCGGCCGTGCCCGTGTTCATCGTCAACCTCAGCGTCTCGGGCGCGCTGATCGAGGCACCCAGCATGCTCACGCCCGATGAAGAAGGCGTCGCACTGAGCTTTACCCTGCTGGTGCAGCCGAACAAGCATCAGATGCGCGTCAACACGCGCGCCCGCATCCAGAACGTCAGCGTGGGCAAGCCGTCCAATGGCCACGCCGCCGGAGTGTCCGAAATCTATACGTATGGCGTGCAATTCATCGACCTGGAACCGACCCACTACACGCTGCTGCAAAACCTCACCTATGAAGCGCTGATCGCGGACCGGCAAAAAATCGTCTGACACGGGCGCGGCAGGTGCCGCTTACTGCGTCGCCACCACCTTGGGAATATTCGTGCGGGTAATCGCTTCCTTGGCTGCCGCATTCGTCACGGTGGTGCTGTTAAACCAGCTCAGGCTGCTGGTGCCGAGCTGCAACTCCATGTTCACCTTCTGACCGCCCAAGCCGCTGCCCAGGTCGCCCGCCAGGGTCAGCTCGATATTGCCCTTGTCGACCTTGGCGCCGGCCACTTCGCGCGTCGGGCTGAACACGGGGATGGCGCTGGGCACGGCCTCGGTGGGGGTGCTGCAGGCGGCCGCCTCGCCGCCATTTTCCTGCACGCACAGGGCCACGGCCGTCTTCAGGGGCGCGGCCGCGGCCAGCACGTTGCTGACCTTGGCCCGCATCGTATAGTCGCCGTACTGGGGAATGGCCACGGCCGCCAGGATGCTGGCGATGGCCACCACGATCATCAGTTCTATCAGGGTAAATCCGCTTTGCGCGCGCATCGCATCCTCCCGGAGTGCAGTTGGTCACGCCGTGCATGGTGCAAGCGCCGTGCCAGCGGCGCCCCGGGGCGGCGTTGGCAGACATGGAAAGAAAAGCGACGCATTTGGGCGGATTCGGACCAGCGCCGTCGCCCCAGGGCGGGAATCGGCCTGTCTTGCGGACAAAAAAAAAGGAGCCGAAGCTCCTTTTTTTATACTGCATGAATCAGGCTGAAATTACAGCATGGCTTTCAGCAGACGCGCCATTTCCGACGGGTTTTTGGTCACGGTGATGCCGCAAGCTTCCATGATTTCCAGCTTGGCTTGCGCCGTATCGGCACCGCCCGAGATCAGCGCGCCGGCGTGGCCCATGCGCTTGCCTGGAGGAGCCGTTACGCCAGCGATGAAGCCGACGACCGGTTTTTTCATGTTGTCTTTGATCCAATAAGCCGCGTTGGCTTCGTCCGGACCGCCGATTTCGCCGATCATGATGACCGCGTCGGTATCTGGATCATCATTGAACATCTTCATGATGTCGATGTGCTTCAGACCGTTGATCGGGTCGCCGCCGATGCCGACTGCCGACGATTGGCCCAGGCCCAGTGCGGTCAGCTGACCCACTGCTTCATAGGTCAGGGTGCCCGAACGGGAAACCACGCCGATACGGCCCTTCTTGTGGATGTGACCTGGCATGATGCCGATCTTGATTTCGTCTGGCGTGATCAGGCCTGGGCAGTTAGGGCCCAGCAGCAAGGTTTTGCTGTTGGCTTTAGCCATGCGGTCTTTCAGGGCCATCATGTCGCGGACAGGAATGCCTTCGGTGATGCAAATGGCCAGATCCATTTCAGCTTCGACAGCTTCCCATATTGCCGCGGCCGCGCCTGCTGGCGGCACGTAGATCACGGAAACGTTGGCGCCGGTTTCTTTTTTCGCTTCGGTAACGTTAGCGAAAATAGGAATGCCTTCGAAATCTTCGCCGGCTTTCTTCGGGTTCACGCCTGCCACGAAGGCAGCTTTGCCGTTCGCGTAGTCGCGGCAACCGCGGGTGTGGAACTGGCCGGTCTTGCCGGTGATCCCTTGGGTAACGACTTTGGTATCTTTATTGATCAGAATGGACATGTTGATTCCTTAATTAAGCTTGACCGGCAGCAGCGGCAACGACGCTCTTGGCTGCATCTTCCATGGTGTCGGCTGCGATGATAGGCAGACCGGAATCGGCCAGCATCTTTTTGCCCAGGTCTTCGTTGGTGCCCTTCATGCGCACGACCAGCGGTACGTTCAGCGAAACGGCTTTCACTGCGGCGATGACGCCTTCAGCGATCACGTCGCAACGCATGATGCCGCCGAAAATGTTCACCAGGATGGCTTTCAGGCCTGGGTTTTTCAGCATGATCTTGAACGCTTCGGTCACTTTTTCTGCCGTGGCGCCGCCGCCGACGTCCAGGAAGTTGGCTGGCTCGCCGCCGAACAGTTTAATCGTGTCCATGGTGGCCATGGCCAGGCCGGCGCCATTCACCAGGCAACCGATGTTGCCGTCGAGCGAAATGTAAGCCAGGTCGAATTTCGACGCTTCGATTTCAGCTGGATCTTCTTCGTCCAGGTCGCGCAGGGCGACGATTTCCGGATGACGGAACAGGGCGTTCGGGTCAAAGTTGAACTTGGCGTCCAGGGCGATGACCTTGCCGCTGCCGGTGACGATCAGCGGGTTGATTTCGGCCAGCGAGCAGTCGGTTTCCCAGTAGGCTTTGTACAGGCCTTGCAGGTTGGCGCGCGCGTCGGCGATGGAACCGGCAGGCACGCCGATCTTGGCGGCGATGTCGTCTGCCTGGGCATCGGTCAGGCCAACGCCCGGATCGATGGTGACGTGGTGGATCTTCTCAGGGTGGCTCTCGGCCACTTCTTCGATGTCCATGCCGCCTTCGGACGATGCCATCAGGACGATTTTCTGGGTAACGCGGTCGGTGACCAGCGAAACGTACAGTTCCTGCTTGATGTCGGCGCCTTCTTCCACCAGCAGGCGGTTGACTTTCTGGCCTTCGGCGCTGGTCTGGTGCGTGATCAGCTGCATGCCCATGATCTGGTCAGCGTATTCCTTGACCTGTTCCATCGATTTTGCCACTTTCACGCCGCCGCCCTTGCCGCGGCCACCTGCGTGGATCTGCGCCTTGACAACCCATACCGGGCCGCCCAGGGTTTCCGCAGCCTTGACGGCTTCTTCGACGGACATGCACGGAATACCGCGTGGTACCGTCACTCCGTGCTGCCGGAGGATTTCTTTGGCTTGATACTCATGGATTTTCATGCTGGCTTCCCTTCTGATACTGATGTGTAAAAATACGGTTAGTGGTGCAAAAAAACAGGAAATACAGCGCCGGGGTCACGCTTTGGCTACCCAGCGCGGGTAATACTGTGCAACCGCCCCGCCATCGGTGCGCAGGGCGTGGCATTTGTCGAGTTGAAACGGCTTTTCATGCGATAAGTCAGCATTCGCACCGTCACGGGTCGACCAGACATCGCCGGCAAATGCCTGAACCGTCGCAGTCGGCAAGACTTGCGCCAGTTCGGTCAAATGGGTACAGCCGGCGATTCCCGCCAGGCGCTGTTTCAAGTCGCGGCGGAAATTCTTCAATAAATTCAATCCGATCAGCGCCCTGTAAGCGGGGCCGATGGTATCGCAAAAACCGGGATAGGGCACGGCATCGGAGGCAGCTTCGGCCTCGACAATGGTCAGTGCGCGATCGACGGTAATGCGTAAATGGAGGTCATGCAGAGGGGCGCCGGCGGGACGGGGGCCGGAGGCCAGGGTCGCGTCATAGCTTTTGATATCGGTGATATGGGCGTCAATATCCCACAGGCCGTCGTCGCGCATATACGCTTGGACGTCGATAACGCGGGAGTGCCGTAGGGCGCGCCGGGATACGGGAGTTGACAGGGGCATAAGACCGATGCCGCTTGCGCGGCCATAATTAGTAAGCAGCCATGTGCCTAAAGCACTCTGTTCGCAGCTTCTACGAACAGCAACCGCACCTGCGGCGCCGCAAAAACCCTAAAAGTGTAGCACACAGGGCGCTAGTTGCGCCGCAACATAATTTTTTATTGCTTGTGCCGCCCGCCGCAAATCATTAACGAAAATCGCAAAATCAATGACGATCATTCGCAATTCAAATAACTTGGCAGCAGGCTTGCCGGCACCGGCAGGCTGGCCGGCACCGTGCCTCAGTCAGTCACACCCAGTGCGCGTAAAACAGGCAAGATGCGCGCGGAAAAATACTGTGCCTGCGCCAACAATTCGGCCAGGTTTTCCTCTTCCGTCAACAAGGGCTGCCCATCCTTCGTCATCAACTGCTTCAGGCGCAGCAGCACGGGCCACGTCGTGCGCACCCAGTCTTGCGGCGTTGGACAACCTTGCAGTTTCGCCCACAGGAAGAGCTGTTGTAAATGCGATACAACCACACCGCCGCCCGTCAGGGGGCTGGCGAGGATGTGCAAATCGCTTCTTGCCAGCGCCTGCTCCAGCAAGTGTGCATTCAGGCGTGCCGTCTGCGGCCGCGCCGCGGCGATGCCGGCCTCGTCCTGGACGGCAGCCACGCTGCCCTTGCTGGCCAGTACCAGCATAATCTGCAGCAAGGCGGCCAGACTGGCTTCGCTGCCAGCCAGTTGCTGCTCCAGTTCGCCTATCGTGTACACGCGATGGTCAGCCATGGCGTCCAGCACGGGCGCATAGACGCGCTCGTCCATATCGGCGTCGCCCAGCACGCCATGCACGCTCAACACCACTTCGTCGCGGGGCACGGCCAGCATCACGCGCACGGCCCGCAAGGCACTGGCCTGGGCGAACGGCGTCAGCCTGCGTGCGCCCTTGACCCAGTAATCCCTGCGGAATTGCTCGTTGACGAGGAAGGAGCGCGTCGTCTCGCGAAAAATAGGATCGGGTATCTCGGCCAGGAACTGCTGGTGCTCAGCCGTCATGTTCAGCATGTCGACCAGAGCGGTATAGTTGGCGGACGCGGCGAACTCGAGCTTGGCCTCGCCCAGCATGGCCGCGACGCTGGAAAAGGCCATAGGCTGCCAATCGGCATTGAAATACTCATGGGCAAGATAATGTCCATCCATCGCCTTGAGTTTTTCGAAGCGGTCCGCCAGTTGCGGGTTGGCGTCCAGGTAGCGCGGTTGCGTGGCGATCATCCTGTCGACGAAATCGATGGCGCCAGCGACTCTGGCCAGCACGCCCTGGCCCGGGGCGCTCATGACGCGGCTATGTTCGGCCAGCAAGTCGCGCATCGGCATCATTGCGGCCCAGCCTGGCTGCGTGTTGTAGCTGATGAAGACGACACCGCCCACCCTCAGCTTGCGCCGCAGGAAGTCGACGATGAGCGCGCGATTTTCCGCCGAAACCCAGCTCCAGATCCCGTGCAGGCAGATAAAGTCAAAATCGGGCAAGTCGTCGCGGCAACAAAACTGCGCGAACGATTCATCCGTGAACTGCGCGCCAGCGTCGGCCGCGTTGGCCAGCTCCTGCGCAAAGGCGGCCTGGGACGGATTGAAATCATTGCCATGCCAGCGCGTGGCGGACGCCGCCGCATGGATGTTGGCGCTGATGCCCTGGCCAAAGCCCAGCTCGCAAGCCGTGCCGCTGGCCGGCAAGGCCAGGCCGGCGGCCAGCAAGGGCAGGCGCAGGCGCAGAGGGTTCAATTCTTCGTAATAGCCATAGGTATAGGCGATTTCGGCCACATAGCCGGCATTCCAGTTGCTCATCTTGCATCCTGTCACGATCAGTGGTGCTGCGCGCATCGCACAGCGTTCGAGCGCCAGCATACCCGATCGCGCAGCGTGACCATACTGGAATCAGACGATGTTTGAAAGCGCAGTTCTTGGCGTCACGGCGTGGCGGCCGGGCAGCCCTGGATGAGCTATTCCTCGTCGGGATCCAGCCCCTTCAAGGCCACCTGCACGGCGCGCTGCGAAAAACCGCGCTGCATCAAAAAACGCATCTGCTTGTTGCGCTGCTCGGCATCCTGCGCCACCTGACCAAACTTGCGGCGCCACACCTCGCAGGCGCGCGCCACTTCCCCTTCGGCCAGGCCCGCCTTGAGTTCCTGCAACGCTTCGCCCCCGATGCCATGGCTTTGCAGTTCCGCCATGATGCGGCTGTTGCCGAAACGGGCCGAGCGGCGGTGGATCAGCGACTCGGAAAAGCGCTCCTGCGACAGCCAGTTGGCTTGTTCCAGGCTGTCGAGCAAGGCTTCCACGTCGTCGCCTTCCTGCGCATGGCGCTGCAGCTTGCGCCGCAATTCCATGCGGCTGTGTTCGCGCATCGACAGAAAGCGTAGCGCCCTGCCCTTCAGGCTTAGTTGTACTGCGGCCATACACCCACCTTGTCTTTCATTCCACAATCACATCACCCAAACACAATCGCCGCCCGGCGCAACAGCGCGGGACGGCGATCATGGTCACACCTTGCAACAAGCCATGCGTAGGTCGGATTAGGCCCCTTGGGCCGTAATCCGACAACATTGTTGACGTCTGATCCGACAACATTGTTGATGTCTGTGGTGTTGTCGGATTACGCGCGGCTTTGCCGCGCTAATCCGACCTACTCTGCCTTGGTTTCCGCAGCCTTGGCAGCCTTGTCGGCGGCCTTATCCGCTTTTTCCGGCTTTTCAGCGGCCAGCGGCGGCAGTTCGCGCACGCCCAGCGAAGCGCGGACCTTGTTTTCAATTTCGCGGGCCAGCGCCGGACGCTCTTGCAGGAAGGCACGGGCGTTGTCCTTGCCCTGGCCGATGCGTTCGCCGTTGTAGCTGTACCACGAACCGGATTTTTCCACGATCTTGGCATCCGAACCCAGGTCCAGGATTTCGCCTTCGCGCGAGGTGCCGGCGCCGTACAGAATGTCGAAGTGCGCTTCCTTGAACGGCGGCGCGATCTTGTTCTTGACGACCTTGACCTTGGTTTCGTTGCCGATCACTTCATCGCCGGACTTGATCGAGCCGGTGCGGCGGATGTCCAGGCGCACGGAAGCGTAGAATTTCAGCGCATTGCCGCCCGTGGTCGTTTCCGGGCTGCCGAACATCACGCCGATCTTCATGCGGATCTGGTTGATGAAGATGACCAGGGTATTCGTGCGGTTGATGGAGCCGGTCAGCTTGCGCAGCGCTTGCGACATCAGGCGCGCCTGCAAACCTGGCAGGGAATCGCCCATGTCGCCTTCGATCTCGGCGCGTGGCGTCAGTGCGGCCACGGAGTCGATGACGACGAGGTCAACGCTGCCCGAACGCACGAGGGCGTCGCAGATTTCCAGTGCCTGCTCGCCCGTGTCCGGTTGCGAGATCAGCAATTCATGCAGGTTCACGCCCAGCTTTTGCGCGTAACCGACGTCGAGCGCGTGCTCGGCATCGATAAAGGCGCAGGTGCCGCCCAGTTTTTGCATTTCGGCGATGGTTTGCAGGGTCAGCGTGGTTTTACCCGACGATTCCGGACCGTAGATTTCCACCACGCGGCCGCGCGGCAAGCCGCCCACGCCCAGCGCGATATCGAGGCCGAGCGAACCGGTCGACACGACTTGCACTTCTTCGATCGGTGCGCTGGCATCCATGCGCATGACCGAACCTTTGCCAAACTGCTTCTCGATCTGCGCCAGTGCGGCGGCGAGCGCCTTGGCTTTTTCCGATGCGGGTACTACAGCTTTTTTATCGTCCATATGTTCTTTCAGCCGTTCTACAGTTGCGGATTCACGTGACGCATCTACGTGAACCGTGCAGCCTGCGATAGCGCCAGTGGGTTAAATTCTTTACACAGACAGTACTGTATAAAAAAACAGTGATCAATGCAAGCGGAACGTGGATTTGTTTTGAAACAGATCAATACAAGCCTGGTTTTTCACAAAAACTCGCCACCTTGCGGGAAATGAAACACAATACAAGCTTCTATGCCGCAAGCCGAGGAAGTCTCACCATGCGTATTTTACTTGCCGAAGATGACAGCGTACTGGCCGATGGCCTGACCCGTTCGCTGCGCCAGTCGGGCTATGCCATCGACTGCGTCAAAAATGGGCAGGAAGCCGATACGGCCCTGTCCACCCAGGAATTCGACTTGCTGATCCTCGACCTGGGCCTGCCGAAGATGTCGGGCCTGGAAGTGCTGCGCCGCCTGCGCGCGCGCGCCTCGCTGCTGCCCGTGCTGATCCTGACGGCCGCCGATTCCATCGAGCAACGCGTGAATGGCCTCGACCTCGGTGCCGATGATTATATGGCCAAGCCGTTCGCCCTGTCGGAACTGGAGGCAAGAGTGCGCGCCCTGACGCGCCGCGGCGCCGGCGGCGGCGCCACCATCATCAAGCACGGTCCCCTCAGCTACGACCAGGTGGGGCGCAGCGCCTACATCAACGACCAGATGCTCGACCTGTCGGCGCGCGAACTGGGCTTGCTGGAAATCCTGCTGGGCCGCACCGGCCGCCTCGTCTCGAAAGAGCAGCTGGTCGACCACCTGTGCGAATGGGGCGAGGAAGTGTCGAACAACGCCATCGAAGTGTATGTGCACCGCCTGCGCAAGAAGATCGAGGTGGGCGGCGTGCGCATCGCCACCGTGCGCGGCCTCGGCTATTGCCTGGAAAAATACTCGGAAGCGGCGCGCCTGAACGCCGAAGCGGGCGAGTCGGCAGCCCCGGCCAGCGGGTCCGCCAGCAAGTGAAGGCACGCGAGGCGCCAGCGGACGAGCCGGGCGACGACGACTGGTTCGAGCCGCCCACAACGGAGCAGGACGACACCATCGAGCATTCGCTGTTCGGCGAAATCCTCGACTGGATGCTGGCGCCCCTGCTGCTGCTGTGGCCGATGAGCATCGCCATCACCTATCTGGTGGCCAAGGGCATCGCCAATCAGCCGTTCGACCATGCGCTGGAAGACAGCGTCACCGTGCTGACGCAACAGGTCAAGCAGGCCGACGGCGCGCCGCTGCGCCGCGTGCCGGACAAGAACAGCAATAACAAGGGCCGCGACTTCCTGCGCGGCGACGACGTCGATACCCTGTATTACCTGGTGGTGGGTCCGCGCGGCGAATACCTCGACGGCGACCGCGACTTGCCGCCGCCGCAGGACCCCGACAAATACCGCAGCGGCATGGTGCTGTTTCGCAACGACACCATCCACGGTACGCCCGTGCGCGTGGCGTTCAGCTATCTCGATATTCCCGCCGGCAACGACGATGAACCGCACCGCGCGCTGGTGCAAGTGGCCGAGACGCTGGAAAAGCGCGCCCAGCTGGCCAATGAAATCATCAAGGGCGTGATTTTGCCGCAGTTCATCATCCTGCCCGTGATCCTGGCCCTGGTCTGGTTCGCCCTGGCGCGCGGGCTGTCGCCGCTGGCGCAATTGCAGGAACGCATACGCGCCCGGCCGCCCGACGATTTATCTCCCATCGAATCGGGCCAGGTGCCCGAGGAAATCACGCCGCTGGTCGGTTCGCTCAACGAGATGCTGGCGCGCCTGTCGCTGTCGATCGACATGCAGAAACGCTTCATCGCCGATGCGGCGCACCAGATGAAGACGCCGCTGGCCGGCATGCGCATGCAATCGGAGCTGGCACTGCGCCAGACCGACCACGACGAGATTCACCGCTCGCTGCTGCAGCTGGCGAAAAGTTCGGAAGCGGCCACGCGCCTGGTCAACCAGCTGCTGGCCCTGGCACGCGCGGAAAACCAGCCGCAGGCGGGCACGGCGTTCGAGCCGATCGAACTGAGCGAACTGGCGCGCGGCGTGGTGCAGGACTGGGTGCAAGCCTCGTTTGCCCAGCATATCGACCTGGGCTTCGAACAGCCCGCCTATTCGATCATGATTTCCGGCAATGCCATGATGCTGCGCGAGCTGCTGAGCAATCTGATCGACAATGCCCTGCGCTACACGCCAGCTGGCGGCAGCGTCACGGTGCGCGTGCGCAGCACCCTGGAACTGGCCATCCTGGAAGTGGAAGATACGGGGCCCGGCATTGCGCCGGCAGAGCGGGCCCACGTGTTCGAACGTTTTTACCGCATTCTTGGCAGCAATGTCGACGGCAGCGGCCTGGGGCTGGCCATCGTGCGCGAGATTGCGCAGCAGCATGGTGCCGAAGTCGATATTTTTAACAATCCGCGCGCCACTTCGCCCAAGTTGCCAGGCACCCTGCTGCGCCTGAGCATCGCCCTGCTGTTGCCGGAAGCGCCAGAAGAGGATGACATCACGTATGGATAAGCCCAGCCTTCCCGCAGCGCCACTGCAGCCCGCGCGCGCGCCCGGCCCCGAACTGCAGGCGCGCCGCGACGTGCACTGGCGCAAGACGCGGCGCCTGACGGCCATCCTGCTGCTGGTCTGGCTGCTGACAGGCTTCCTGACCGTGTTCTATGCGCGCGAGCTCTTGCACCTGAACCTGTTCGGCTGGCCCCTGCCCTTCTACATGGCGGCCCAGGGCGCCTCGCTCGTCTACCTGTCCATCATCGCCTTGTATGCCTGGCGCATGCGGCGCCTGGACCGGGCTTTCCATGCCGAGGAGCACGCATGAGCGGCCAGCGCAGCTTCTTTGCGCGCCTGTGCCGCTACTACCTGCTGTTTACCGCCGGTTTCGCCGCTTTCCTGCTGGCCCTGTCGGTGCTGGAACAGGAAGGCATGCCGCGCGCGTGGATCGGCTACCTGTTCATGCTCGTCACCATCACCCTGTACGCCACCATCGGCGTCATCAGCCGCACCTCGAACGTCACCGAATACTATGTGGCGGGGCGCCGGGTGCCGGCCATGTTCAACGGCATGGCCACGGCCGCCGACTGGATTTCGGCCGCCAGCTTCATCAGCCTGGCGGGCGGCCTGTACCTGAACGGCTTCGACGGCCTGGCCTTCATCATGGGCTGGACGGGCGGCTATTGCCTGGTGGCGCTATTGATCGCCCCCTACCTGCGCAAGTTCAGCCAATACACGATTCCCGATTTCCTCGCCGCGCGCTACGGCAGCGGCACCGACAAACGGGGCGCCAGCGTGCGCGTGGTGGCCGTGGCCGCCACCATCATCGTGTCGTTCACGTATGTCGTGGCGCAGATCTACGCCGTCGGCCTGATCGCCTCGCGCTTCACGGGCGTGGATTTTTCCGTCGGCATCTTCCTGGGCCTGGCCAGCATCCTCGTCTGCTCCTTTCTGGGCGGCATGCGCGCCATCACCTGGACGCAGGTGGCGCAGTACATCATCATCCTCGTCGCCTTTCTGATTCCCGCCATGTGGCTGTCGGTCAAGCATGCGGACAATCCCGTGCCGCAGATCGCCTATGGCAAGGTGCTGCCGCAACTAAGCGCGCGCGAACACGTGCTGGAAACGGACCCGAAAGAAAACGAAGTGCGGGCCATCTTCCGCCAGCGCGCGCAAAGCTACCAGGCGCGCATCGACGGCTTGCCCGGCTCCTGGGAGCAAGGCCGCCTGGCGGCCCAGCGCCAGCTCGACAGTTTGCGCCAGCGCAATACCTCGCTGTTCGACATCCGCAACGCGGAGCGCTACCTGATCGCCTATCCGAAGAGCCCCGACGAGGCACGCGTGCTGTGGCAGGCGATGCAGGCGCAAAACCAGAAACGCGCCGAGCCGATCATTCCGCACGCGCAGCCGTTTCCCGCCGCCGACCGCGAGCAATCCGATATCAAGCGCAACAATTTCCTGGCCCTCGTGTTTTGCATGATGCTGGGCACGGCCGCCCTGCCCCACATCCTCATGCGATCGTACACCACGCCGTCCGTGCACGAAACGCGCGTCTCCGTGTTCTGGACCCTGTTCTTCATCCTGTTGATCTATCTCACGATTCCCGCGCTGGCCGTGCTGGTCAAGTACGATATTTACTCGGCACTGGTCGGCACGCAATACGCGAACCTGCCCACCTGGGTATCGTACTGGGCCAACGTGGACAAGCTCAGTCCCCTGATCAGCATCGTCGACGTCAACCGTGACGGCATCGTGCAACTGGCGGAAATTTCCATCGACGCCGACGTGCTGGTGCTGGCCACGCCCGAGATCGCCGGCCTGCCCTACGTGATTTCCGGCCTGGTGGCGGCCGGCGGCCTGGCCGCCGCCCTGTCGACGGCCGATGGCTTGCTGCTGGCCATTTCCAACGCCCTGTCGCACGACGTCTATTACAAGGTGGTCGATCCCAGCGCCTCGACGCAAAAGCGCGTGACGATTTCCAAACTGCTGCTGCTGGCCGTGGCCTTCATCGCCGCCTATGCGGCCTCGCAAAAGCCGGCCGACATTTTGTCGCTGGTGGGCGTGGCCTTCTCCCTGGCCGCCTCGACCCTGTTCCCGCCGCTGGTGCTCGGTGTCTTCTGGCAACGCGCCAATTACCAGGGCGCGCTGGCCGGCATGCTGACGGGCTTTGGCGTCTGCCTGTACTACATGCTGCATACGAGCACCATGCTGGGCGGCAATGCCAGCGGACAATGGTTCCATATCGCACCGATTTCCGCCGGCATCTTCGGCGTGCCGGCCGGCCTGGCCGCCGCCGTGCTGGTCAGCTGGCTGACGCCGGCGCCGGGACGGCGCAGCAGGGGACTGGTCGAGCACATCCGGGCGCCGGAATGAATAGGCAGGCCGGCCCGCCAGATCAATTCCCCTTGCGGCATAGGGAAAAGACAGCGCCCCGCTAAAAAAGGAGTAGGCTGGAGGGCCGTTTTACTTACGAGGAGATCCCATGCCGTCTGGAAAAATTCTTGTTGCCCAGGGAGGCGGCCCCACCGCCGTCATCAACCAGTCGCTGGTGGGCGTGGTGCTCGAATCGCGGCGTTTTCAGCACGTCACGCGCGTGTATGGCGCCCTGCATGGCGTGCGCGGCATCATCAATGAAGAGTTCGTCGATCTGACGCAGGAAACCAGCCACAACCTGGAACTGGTGGCGGCCACACCGTCCTCGGCGCTCGGTTCCACGCGCGACAAGCCCGACATCGCCTACTGCCAGCAAATCTTCGAAGTGCTGCGCGCGCACGAAATCGAACACTTCTTTTACATCGGCGGCAACGACTCGTCCGACACGGTGCGCATCGTCAGCGAGGAAGCGCACAAGGCCGGCTATCCGCTGCGCTGCATCCACATCCCGAAAACCATCGACAACGACCTGGTGGGCAGCGACCACACGCCCGGCTTTCCCTCGGCCGCGCGCTTCGTCGCGCAAGCGTTCGCCGGTGCCAACCTCGACAACGCGGCCTTGCCCGGCGTGTACGTGGGCGTGGTGATGGGCCGCCATGCGGGCTTTCTGACGGCCGCCTCGGCGCTGGGCAAGAAGTTCCCCGACGATGGCCCGCACCTGATCTACCTGCCCGAGCGCGTCTTCGTGCTGGAGCAATTCCTTGCCGACGTGAAGGCCACCTATGAAAAGTATGGCCGTTGCGTGATCGCCGTGTCGGAAGGCATCCACGATGCATCGGGCGAGCCGATCGCCAGCCTGCTGGCCAGGCAGGTGGGCAATGAGGTGGAACGCGATGCGCACGGCAATGTGCAATTGTCGGGCACGGGCGCGCTGGCCGACCTGCTGTGCGACGAAATCAAGGCCAAGCTCGGCATCAAGCGCGTGCGCGGCGATACCTTCGGCTATCTGCAACGCTCCTTCATCGGCTGCGTTTCCGACGTCGACCAGCGCGAAGCCCGCGAAGTGGGCGAGAAGGCCGTGCAGTTCGCCATGTGGGGCGACCGCGACGGCTCCGTCGCCATCAAGCGCACGGGCTTTTATTCCGTCGACTACGAACTGCTGCCGCTGACCGAGGTCGCGGGCAAGACGCGCACCATGGAAGACGAGTTCATCAGCGCCAGCGGCACGGACGTGACCGATGCTTTCCGCCTGTATCTGCGTCCGCTGCTGGGCTCGGGCATGCCCGATGCGTTCCGCCTGCGGGCGGCCAAGGTGGCGAAGGTCCTGAAACCTTAAACACCTGACCAAACCTACTGCGCGTCGCGCGTCGCGGCCTGCGATGCTCACTGCCTCGGCGGCCCCGTGCCCAGCACAGCTGCGCGTCTCGGTCACGACTCACATCCGCTCGCTACGGTTTTGTTAGGTGTTGTGAACCGTTTCTGCCAGCAGCAGCGGCCGCAGCTTGACGGCCGCTTCTTTTAACTGCGGCACGTGCTGCATCAACTGCTCCACGGACTTTCTCGCCACGGGCGCGTGGCAGGCGACGGCCGCCACGATGCGCCCGTCGGCCGCGCAGATGGGCACGGCCACGGCCACCATGCCGTGCACGAATTCCTCGTCGTCGATGCCGATGCCCAGCCGCGCGATGCGCACGATCTCGCGCTCGAGCAGCACGGGATCCGTGATGCTTTTCGGCGTGCGCGCCTCCAGGGTCAGCATGGCCAGCAATTCGCGCCGCTCCAGCAAACTCATGTACGCCAAGAACAGCTTGCCGCTGGCCGTGCAATGCATGGGCGCGCGCGTGCCCAGCACCAGGTGCAGGCGCAGCGGTTCCTGCGTTTCCACGCGGTCCACGTAGACGACGGCATTGCCCTCGGGAATGGCCAGATTGCACGTCTCGCCCGTGGCCGCCACCAGGCTGCCCAGGATGCTGCGGCTCACGCGGATCAGGGCATTGTTGCGCAAGGTCGCCAGCGCCAGGTTGGTCGAAGCGGCACCCGGTACATAGCCACGCCCCACGGGCGTGCGCAGCACATAGCCATGTTGCTCCAGGGTATCGAGCAGGCGCATCATGCTGGCCTTGGGCACCTGCATGCGCGCCGCCAGCTGCGACAGGGTCAGGGGCTGGCTGGCGCTGGCCAGGTGCTCGATCAGGCGCAGCACGCGCAAGCCGCGCGCCTCGTCGCCATGGCTGGCCGCCGCGCCGGCCCCAACCGCTCCACCCGCCGGGCTATCTTCTTCGGCCTCGGCCTGCCGTTTTTGAAACGCATCATGCATGTTCTGTTTCACCTCTCGCGTATGCGGCGGTTTCCGCTTGTCCCGGTGCTGCACGTCTTTTATAAATGGAACCAGACGTTCCAAAAATAATCAATAAAGACCAGTGTATCGCAAAAAACGCCCGCCGAGGCAAGCTGATACCGCAACGCAGGAGACAAGCACCATGTTGCAAACACACTACGATTACATCGTTGTCGGCGCCGGTTCCGCCGGCTGCGTGCTGGCCAACCGCCTGTCGCACGACAGCAACAACCGGGTATTGCTGCTGGAAGCTGGCGGCAAGGACAACAATCCCTGGATACACGTGCCGGTCGGCTATTTCAAGACCATGCACGACCCGAAGCTGGACTGGTGCTACCGTACGGAAGCGGACGCCGGCATCGCCGGGCGCCAGTTGCAATGGCCACGCGGCAAGGTCCTGGGCGGCTCCAGCTCGCTCAACGGCTTGCTGTACGTGCGCGGACAGAAAGAGGATTACGACCGCTGGGCCGAACTGGGCAACGCAGGCTGGAGCTATGCCGAGGTGCTGCCCTATTTTAAAAAATCGGAAGACCAGGAACGCGGCGCCAGCGACTACCACGGCGTGGGCGGCCCGTTAAAGGTGTCGGACCTGCGGCTGCGCCGCCCCATCGCCGAGCACTTCATCGCCGGCGCCACGGAAAGCGGCATCCCCTTCAATGCCGATTACAACGGCGCCACGCAGGAAGGCGTCGGCTACTTCCAGCAGACGGCCAGCAAGGGCTTGCGCTGGAGCACGGCCAAAGCCTTTTTGCGGCCTGCCCGCAAGCGCGCCAATCTGCGCGTGGAAGTGCGCGCGCAAATCACGCGCGTGCTGTTCGAGGGCAAGCGCGCCGTCGGCATCGAGTTCCGGCAGGATGGCCAGCTGCGCCAGGCGCGCGCCAGCGGCGAAGTGATTTTATGCGCGGGCGCCATCGGCTCGCCGCAAATCCTGCAATGCTCGGGCGTCGGGCCACGCACGCTGCTCGAGCAAGTGGGCGTGCCGCTCGTGCACGACTTGCCCGGCGTGGGACAGAACCTGCAAGACCATCTGCAAATCCGCCTCGTCTTCAAGACGCGGCTGAAAACCCTGAACGATGAAGTCAACAGCCTGTGGGGCAAGCTGTGGGTGGGCATGCAATATGTGTTTTCCCGCTCCGGCCCCCTCACTCTGGCAGCCAGCCAGGTGACGGTATTTACCCGCTCCTCGCCCGAAGTGGAGCGGCCCGACATTCAGTTCCACATGCAGCCGCTGAGCGCCGACAAGCCGGGCGAAGGCGCCCATCCGTTTTCCGCGTTTACGTCGTCCGTGTGCCAGCTGCGTCCGCACAGCCGCGGCCACGTGTCGATCAAGTCCGCCGATCCCCTCGCCTATCCGGGCATCTACCCGAACTACCTGTCCGACCCGCGCGACCAGCGGACGGCGATTGCCGCCCTGCGCGTGGCCCGAAAAATCGCCGCCGCGCCGTCGCTGGCGCCGCACATCATTTCAGAGTTCGTGCCCGGCCCGCAGTTCGAGACGGATGCGCAGCTGCTGGACGCGGCACGGCGTTTCAGCCAGTCGATCTATCACCCGAGCGGCACCTGCAAGATGGGCCACGACGCCATGGCCGTCGTCGACGAGCGCCTGCGCGTGCACGGCATGCAGAATTTGCGCGTGGTCGATGCGTCGATCATGCCGGAAATCGTCTCGGGCAATACGAACGCGCCCACCATCATGATCGCCGAAAAAGCGGCCGACATGATCCTGGCGGACGCCGTGCGGCTGCCGCAGGCGGCCTGACCCACCCATTCCATTCCCGGCAAGGAGGATGTCAGCGGCGGGCAGGCGGCCCCGCCTCCAATGACCCGGCGACAAGCCAGGCATCAAACACATAATCGATATCGATTGGAGACTAGATATGGACAACAATCCCAGCAATCCGAAAAAAGCCCAAGAGCTGCGGAAAGTCGTGATGGCCAGCGTGATCGGCGCCACCATCGAATGGTACGACTTCTTTTTATACGGCGTCGTGGCCGGCATCGTATTCAGCAAACTGTATTTCCCGGGCGGCGATCCGCTCGTCTCGACCATGCTGGCCTACGGCACCTTCGCCGTGGGCTTTCTGTCCCGTCCCATCGGCGGCGTGATCTTCGGCCACTTCGGCGACAAGATCGGCCGCAAGAGCATGCTGGTCATGACCCTGATGATCATGGGCATCTCCACTTTCCTGATCGGCGTGCTGCCCACCTATGACTACATCGGCTACTGGGCGCCGGGCCTGCTGCTGTTCCTGCGCGTGCTGCAAGGCATCGGCCTCGGCGGCGAATGGGGCGGCGCCGTGCTGATGGCGTACGAATATGCGCCCCCAAAAGAGCGCGGCTTCTACGCCAGCCTGCCGCAGATCGGCCTGGCCATCGGCCTGTGCCTCGCCTCCGGCGTGGTGGCCATCCTGTCGTACAGCTTGAGCGACGCGCAATTCCTGTCCTGGGGCTGGCGCGTCGCCTTCATCCTGTCGGCCGCCCTCGTCTTCATCGGCATGTGGATACGCCTGAACGTGATGGAAACGCCCGAGTTCCAGGCCGTCAAGGAAAAGAACGCGGAGACGCAGATTCCATTTTTCGACCTGCTGAAGCGCTATCCGGGCAATGTATTAAAAGGCATGGGCGCGCGCTATATCGACGGCGTGTTCTTCAATATCTTCGGCGTGTTTTCCATCACCTATCTGACCAACACCATCAAGATAGACCGCACGGAAGCGCTGATGGGCGTGATGGCGTCGGCCGTCGTGATGTGCTTCTGCATCCCCTTCTTCGGCCGCCTGTCGGACCGCATCGGCCGCAGCAAGGTGTTTTTCTGGGGCTCCCTGATCACGGGCGTGTCGGCCATCCCCGCCTTCTGGATCATGCTGCACCACGCCGGCAATCCGCTGCTGCTGTGGTGTTCCGTGATCATCCCGCTGGGCGTGCTGTATTCGGCCGTGTACGGCCCGGAGGCGGCCCTCTTCTGCGACCTGTTCGACGCCAGGGTGCGCTACACGGGCATCTCCTTCGTGTACCAGTTCTCCGGCATCTTCGCCAGCGGCCTGACGCCCATCATCGCCACCTACCTGCTCAAGACGGGCAATGGCGAGCCGTGGCACATCGTCGGCTACATCCTGTTCGCCTCCCTCGTCTCGGCCGTCAGCGTGGCCATGATCGGCAGGGGCGGCTCGCAGCCGGATGGCCGCATGAAGCCGGCGCACGCAAGGTAAGCTGGCAACAGGCGTAAAAAAGCAGGCTCTCGAAGAGGCCTGCTTTTCTGCATTGCCGTCTCAAAATAATCATGCACGCCACCACATTTACTGCAAGTCAATTCCCCATAACATATATTCACTCAAAAAACTTTCTTATTTTCACAGAAAGGATTTTTTATAAAAATAAGTCCATTTGACATTCATCAAACCACCAGCACCAGCAGGACCTACCATAACCTTCCGAATTTAATAACGCATGCCCCGGCAAAAAATAGACATTTCAGGCTCCCTGCCAATTAAAAATAATCATACGTAATTTTCTGGCGCAGAAAATAATTTAATAAGGAGAGATAATGAAAAAATGTCTATTGAAAATCAATAGCAGTGGCAGCGATGTTGTGGCCCTGCAATTGGCTCTGGCAGAACGGGGGTTCAATCCCGGTGCGCAAGATGGCATGTTCGGGCAAGCAACGGCCGCCGCCGTGGTCGCCTTCCAGGAAAGCGAAGGCTTGCTCATTGATGGCGAAGCTGGCCCCCGTACCTTGTCATTGCTTGACCTGTGCGACAACGATGACTTGCCTGACGTCAGGACACAAGTTTCGGTGCAAGTGGTGAGCCAGATGTTTCCCGATACGCGCATCGATAACATCAAGCGCTATCTGCCGCCTGTACTCGATGCATTGGGCAATCATGGCCTGGGAGACAAAATCATGGTATTGGCCGCGTTAGCCACAATCCGGGCAGAAACAGAGGCATTCCTGCCTGTCGATGAAGGCATTTCCAGATACAACACCTCTCCCTCTTCCAGACGGCCCTACGATTTGTATGACTATAAAAAGAGTCTGGGTAATCAGGGGCCTCCCGACGGGGACCGCTTTCATGGCCGTGGCTTCATCCAACTAACAGGTCGCGACAATTATGCGCGCTATGGAACGCGTTTGACACCATCACAAGATTTATTGAATGCCCCCGAGCGTGCGAATATGCCTGAATGTGCGGCCAATATTCTGGCGCTTTTTCTCTCGGATAAAAAAATAGAAATAAAACAAGCATTATTGCAACACAATTTTATTTTAGCCAGAAAGCAGGTTAATAACGGCAGCAATGGCCTGGAACGCTTTACGTCCGCATATTTAGTCGGAGAAAAACTTATCAATAACGGATTCCAATAACGAACAAGCGCTGGTATGCAATTTCACGAAAGGACGGGATCATGAACACAAGCATAGAAAAACTCATTTTTCTTGCGCGTAAAGAAAAAGGAGTGCGCGAAGGCCCCATCAATAACACCGGACAGCGGATCGAAGAGTTTCAGTCAGCGACTTGGATGATGCCGGGTGCCTGGCCTTGGTGTGCAGCCTTTACAGCCTGGCTCATGCGCGAATGGCTGCACGAAGAAAGCGTGCGTGACGCGTTGGGCATCGATTCCGTCAACGCTGCCGAAAAGTGGCGCTGCCGCGACGCCAGTGCATTTGGCTGGGAAAAGTGGGCGGCACAGAAAAACATCGAGCTATTACCAGAAACAGAAGCCGCCAGGGCCGGCGACTTCGTTGTCTACGACTTTTCACATATTGGCTTGGTCATCAAGGATCAACCTTCTCAAGCTGGTGCGATCATGACAATTGAAGGCAATACCAACGGCAAAGGTGAGCGCGACAGCAATAGCGGGGATGGCGTATGGGAAAAAACACGCGCGCGGTCGCTGACAAAATCGTACATCCGCCTGTTTGCGTAACGCGAGCAGCTGCATAAAAAAAAGCAGGCACACTGTCGAGTGCCTGCTTTTTTTCTGCCAGTGTGAGGCAAGGCATGAATGCCTTGCCTCATATGCCCTCAGCGCCAGTAACGCTCAGATCACGATGGTCTGATGCTCATCGCCTACGCGGGCGCGGATGGTGCCGATGCGCGAGACGGTTTCGCCGGCCGCTTGCAATTGCGCGATGGCGGCGTCGGCGTTTTCCTGCGCGACGATGACGGTCATGCCGATGCCGCAGTTGAAGACGCGGTGCATCTCGGCGTCAGCCACGCCGCCGTGCTGTTGCAGCCACGTGAACAGCGGCGGCATGGTCCATGCCTTCGAGTCCAGTTCGGCCACCAGGCCGGGCTGCAGCACGCGCGGGATGTTTTCCACCAGGCCGCCGCCGGTGATGTGCACCATGCCCTTCACTTCCATGGCATCCATCAGCGCCAGCAACGGCTTGACGTAGATGCGCGTCGGCTGCATCAGCACGTCAGCGAGTTTACGGCCGTGGAAGTCGCCTTCCAGATCCGGTTTTGCCACTTCAATAATCTTGCGCACCAGCGAGTAACCGTTCGAGTGCACGCCCGACGAGGCCAGGCCCAGCACCACGTCGCCCGGGGCGATCTTGGTGCCGTCGATGATTTTCGATTTTTCCACGGCGCCGACGGCAAAACCTGCCAGGTCGTATTCGCCGGCCGGGTACATGCTCGGCATTTCCGCCGTTTCGCCGCCGATCAGCGCGCAACCCGCCTGTTCGCAACCCTGGGCGATGCCCTTGATGACGTCGGTGGCGATGGCCACGTCCAGCTTGCCGCAGGCAAAATAATCGAGGAAGAACAGCGGTTCGGCGCCTTGCACGAGGATGTCGTTGACGCTCATGGCGACGAGGTCGATGCCGACCGTGTCATGGCGGTTCAGTTCGAACGCCAGGCGCAATTTCGTGCCCACGCCGTCGGTGCCCGAGACGAGCACCGGTTCCTTGTACTTCTTGCTGATTTCAAACATGGCGCCAAAACCGCCCAGGCCGCCCATCACGCCTTCGCGCAGGGTGCGCTTGGCAAACGGCTTGATTGCTTCGACTAAAGCGTCGCCTGCGTCGATATCGACGCCAGCGTCACGGTAGGAAAGGGAAACATTAGAAGTCTGGTTCATGGTGTGGTGGCAGCGGAGGCGGTAAAATAGAAGGCGGATACCCGCCGGCACGCGCGCGCAAGCATGTTTTTCAACATCGTGCGGCAGGGCGCCAGCGGGTGAATTCGGTCGATCAAGACGCTATTTTATCAAACTGCCCCGCCATTTCGTAATTAACTGCCTTTTTTTAACGCAACAGCACAAACTCCATGCCATTCGCCATCACCGCCGAACAGAAGCAAACAGCATTTTGGATCGCGGTCTGGCTGGCATTCTTGCTGCTGCTCGTCAGCCTGGGCCCCATCCTGACGCCCTTCCTGGCCGCCGCCATCCTCGCCTACGTGCTCAATCCCGGCGTGGACCGCTTGCAGCGCCTGCATTACCGGTGCTTTTACGTGCCCCGTCCGCTGGCCGTGCTGGTCGTCGTAGTGTTGTTTTTCCTCGCCATCACGGCGCTCGTGCTGATCGTCGTGCCCGTATTGCAAAAGGAAATCCCGCTGCTGCAGGCGCAGATTCCGCAATTCATCAGCAAGGCGAACGAGTTCCTGGCGCCGAAACTGCGCGACCTGGGCATCCGCGTGCGCCTGGACGGCACGGGCATCAAGCGCATGCTGAGCCAGCAGATGGCCACCAGCGGCGATGAAATCTGGAGCACCGTGCTGGCCTCGGCCCGCATCGGCGGCACGGCCGTGCTGGGCTGGCTGGCCACCGTGGTCTTGATTCCCGTGGTGCTGTTCTACCTGTTGCTGGACTGGCATCCGATGCTGGCGCGCATCGCCGGCGCCGTGCCGCGCCGTTGGGTGGGCCGTACGGTGGGCATGGCGCAGGAAGTCGACACCCTGCTGGCGCAATACTTGCGCGGCCAGTTGCTCGTCATGCTGGTGCTGGCGACCTATTACTCGGTGGCGCTGGCCATCGCCGGTTTTGAAGTCGCATTGCCTGTGGGCATCATCACGGGTTTGCTGGTGTTCATCCCCTACCTAGGCTTCGGCCTGGGCCTGATGCTGGCGCTGATCGCCGCCCTGCTGCAATTTGCCGACTGGAGCGGCGTCATCGCCGTGGCCGTCATCTATGGCTGCGGCCAGGTCATCGAAGGCTTTTTCCTCACGCCGCGCCTGGTGGGCGAGCGCATCGGCCTGAACCCGCTGGCCGTGATCTTCGCCTTATTGGCTTTCGGACAATTGTTCGGTTTCGTCGGCGTTTTGCTCGCTTTACCCGCTTCTGCCGTCCTGATGGTCGCTTTTAAGCATCTAAGACGCCACTACCTCTCCAGCAGCTTCTATAATACCTAGTAAAAGCGGATATCATATCAACCTAGCAATACCACGATGCACATGCAGTAATGAAAAACAGGACAAGGCGTACGCCATGAAACAACTGGTGCTCGATTTAGGCACAGACCAGGCGCACAGCCTCGATACCTTCGAGGTGGGACAGAATGCCGAAGTGGCGCAGCTGATGCGCCAGTTCGCCGCGCGCACGTCGCGCGAACATTTTGCCTACCTGTGGGGCGAACTGGCCGCCGGCAAGAGCCATCTGCTCAAGGCCCTGGCCAGCACCGAGCGCGCGCGCTACATTTCGCCATTCTCGATCGAGTCCGAATTCGTGTATTCGCCCGACGTGGATCTGTACCTGCTCGACGACTGCGAAAAGCTGTCGCCGCTGGCGCAGATCGACGCCTTTGCCCTGTTCAATGAAATCCGCGCCAACAAGGCCTTCATGGTGTGCAGCGGCGCCGTGCCGCCGGCCGTGCTGCCCGTGCGCGAAGATTTGCGCACGCGCATGGGCTGGGGCCTGATCTACCAGATCCACGGCTTGACGGACGATGAAAAAATCGCCGCCCTGACCCAGGCGGCCACCACCCGCGGCTTGACCTTGTCGCCCGGCGTGTTACCCTATCTGCTGTCCCATTTCCGGCGCGACATGCGTTCGCTGTCGACGATGCTGGACTCTCTCGACCTCTACTCCCTGGAAACCCAACGCCCGATCACCTTGCCATTGTTGCGCGAGTTGCTGCAGGCGGAAGCGAAAGAATGATGAATCTGGCCCTGTTTGACCTCGACCACACCCTGCTGCCCATCGACTCGGATCACGAGTGGGGCGAATTCCTGGTACGCATCGGTGCCGTGGACGCCGCCGAATTCACCCGCCGCAACGACGAATTTTTCGCGCAATACCAGGCCGGCACGCTCGATCCGGTGGAGTACCTGGAATTCTCGCTCGGCACCCTGGCGCAATTCCCGCGCGAACGCCTCGAAGCGCTGCACCGCCAATTCATGGCCGAAGTGGTCTTGCCGGCCATCCGCCCGGAAGTCGTGGCGCTGATCAAGCAACACCAGGACGCGGGCGACCTGCTGGCCATCGTCACGGCCACCAACCATTTCATCACCAAACCCATCGCCGATGCGCTCGGCGTCGAGCACCTGCTGGCCGCCATGCCCGAATATGACGACGCAGGCAATGTCACGGGCAAGCTGCTGGGCACGCCGACCCTGGGCGCGGGCAAGCTGACCCACACCCATGCCTGGCTGGAAAAGATGGGCAAGGAACTGGGGCAGTTCGAGCGCAGCTATTTTTACAGCGATTCGCACAACGATATTCCCTTGCTGTCGGTCGTGACCCACCCGGTCGCGACCAATCCCAACACCGCTTTGAGCGCACACGCATCCCTCCACGGCTGGCCATCACTCCACTTATTCAATGATTAAAAAATTCATCCGCAAGATCCTCGGCGTTAAAAAAGAGGCAGCGCGCGACACCACGGCACCCATCGTGCTCGGTCCTGCGCAACACGGAATCGACCCGAAACTGGTATCGTCGAATGCCATCCGCGTCACCAGCAGCCTGCAGGAAGCAGGCTTCGAGGCCTTTGTCGTCGGCGGCGCCGTGCGCGACCTGCTGTTGGGCGTCAAACCCAAAGACTTCGACATCGCCACCAACGCCACGCCGGAACAGGTCAAGCGCTTGTTCCGCCGCGCCTTCATCATCGGCAAGCGCTTCCAGATCGTGCACGTGATGTTCGGCCAGGATTTGCTGGAAGTGACGACCTTCCGCGGCGCCGGCGCCGATTCCGCGCCCAAGGATGAACATGGCCGCGTCCTGCGCGACAACACCTTCGGTTTGCAGCATGAAGACGCGCTGCGCCGCGACTTCACCATCAACGCCATGTACTACAACCCGGCCACGCAGGAGGTGCTCGATTACCACGGCGGCGTGGAAGACATCCGCGCCAAGACCTTGCGCATGATCGGCAAGCCGGAAGAGCGCTACCGCGAAGACCCCGTGCGCATGCTGCGCGTGGTGCGCTTCGCCGCCAAGCTGAAATTCACCATCGAGCCGCACACGGCCGCGCCGATTCCCGTCATGGCGCCGCTGATCAACAACGTGCCGGCGCCGCGCGTGTTCGATGAAATGCTCAAGCTCCTGATGAGCGGCCACGCGCTGGCCTGCCTGCAGCAGCTGCGCAAAGAAGGCTTGCATCACGGCCTGCTGCCGCTGCTCGACGTGGTGCTGGAACAGCCGCTGGGCGCGAAATTCGTCACCCTGGCGCTGGACGCCACGGACCAGCGCATCGCCGCCGGCAAGACCGTCTCGCCGGGCTTTTTGTTTGCCTCGCTGCTGTGGCACCAGGTGCTGGAAAAATGGACGGCCTACCGCGCCGCCGGCGAGTCGACGATTCCCGCGCTGCACCTGGCGGCCGACGACGTGCTCGATTCGCAGACGGAAAAACTGGCCTTGCAGCGCAAGATCGGTTCCGACATGCGCGACATCTGGTCGATGCAGCCTCGCTTCGAGCGCCGGGTCGGCAAGGCGCCGTACAAACTGCTCGAGCACCTGCGCTTCCGCGCCGGCTACGACTTCCTGCTGCTGCGCTGCGCCTCGGGCGAGATCGACGCGGACATCGGCGAATGGTGGACGGCCTTTTATGAAGGCGACGAGGAAACGCGCGAAGCGCTGCTCGTCAGCGCCAATGCCGCGCCGGGCGCCGTCAAGAAGAAGCGCCCGCCGCGCCGCAGCACGCGCAGCAAAACGGGCGGCGGCACCACCACCGGCAGCACCAGCGGCGAATAATGTCAGTGATCGCTTACATCGGCATCGGGGCCAACCTGGGCGACGCGCGCGCGAATGTGCAGGAGGCGATCGCGCGCCTGGCGCGCCTGCCCGGTGCATCCCTCGTGGACGCTTCGGCCAGCTACCGCACGGCGCCCATCGATTCCAGCGGCGACGACTACATCAACGCCGTGGCGCGCATCGCGACCACCCTGCCGGCGGAGGAACTGCTGCTGGCCCTGCACGCCATCGAGGCGGCGCACGGGCGCGAACGGCCCTACCGCAACGCCCCGCGCACCCTGGACCTGGACTTGCTGCTGTACGGCGATGCACAGATCGCCAGCGCCACCCTGACGGTACCGCATCCGCGCCTCACCGAGCGCGCCTTCGTGCTGGTGCCGCTGCTGGCCCTGGCGCCGGCCATCGCCGTGCCCGGCCTCGGCCCGGCGCAAGGCTACCTGGCGGGCGTGGCAGACCAGGCCATCAGCCAGCTCTGAGCGCCGCGCGGCATTGCTCTACAATGCCGCCCCTGCACGCCGCCCTATAAAGTACTACACTAGCGGCGTCGCAATAGCATCACCCCCCTTTCACTCTAGAGAATACCTATGTCCGCTTATTTGCAAGGAACAGATCTGGCCGCAAAAGACAAGGCCGCCACACCGGCGCCGGCGCCATCCAAGCCTGTCGCCAACAAGGCCGTGACCATCCATACCCTGGCCACGTTGCGCGCCGCCGGCGAAAAGATCTCCATGCTGACCTGCTATGACGCCAGCTTCGCGTCGCTGATGGACCGCTGCGGCGTGGAGATCCTGCTGATCGGCGATTCGCTCGGCATGGTCTGCAACGGCCTGAACTCCACCCTGCCCGTCACCGTGGCCGAACTGGCTTACCACACGGCTTCCGTCGCGCGCGGCAGCAAGTCGGCCATGATCCTGTCCGACCTGCCGTTCGGCGCATACGGCACGCCTGAAACGGCTTACGCCAACGCCGTCATCCTGATGCAGGCGGGCGCGCACATGATCAAGATCGAAGGCGGCGCCTGGCTGGCCGAGACCGTCCGTTTCCTCACCGAGCGCGGCATCCCCATCTGCGCCCACATCGGCCTGACGCCGCAATTCGTGCACCAGTTGGGCGGCTATAAGGTGCAGGGCAAGAGCACGGAAAGCGCCGCCGAGCTGAAAAACGACGCACTGGTGCTGCAAAACGCGGGCGCCGCCATCGTGCTGATGGAAGCCATGCCGTCGCAGCTGGGCAAGGAAGTGACCGACATGCTGACGATTCCCACCATCGGCATCGGCGCCGGCCCAGACTGCTCGGGCCAGGTCCTCGTCATGCACGACATGCTGGGCGTCTTCCCAGGCCGCAAGGCGCGCTTCGTGCGCAACTTCATGGAAGGCGCGGCCAGCATCGACGACGCCGTCACCGGCTATGTCAAAGCCGTCAAGGACGGCAGCTTCCCGGCGCTGGAACACTGCTTCTGATCTAGTCTATTGAGGTGATATCGCCCCGGCACTCGCCGGGGCGATTTTTTTTTCGCGCAGCGTTTCTGTCCGTACAAAGGCCACCTCCAGGCCAAAGAATTGCCCGATACGGTTCAGCGTCTGGATGGTCGGGTTGCCCTTGCCGCTCTCGATCTCCTTGATAACCTTCGTGCTCACGCCCCGATGCATCGCAAACTCTGCCTGCGTCATGCGCGAGATGGCGCGCATTTCCTTGACGGCATGCTGTAGCGTGACGGCTCCTGCTTCAATGGCTTCGTAAAGCACTGCCCTGCGCTGCCGCAACTCTTCCTTGTCAACGGTCTTCTTTGTACGCGCCATGTCAGTGCTCTCCCAATGCCTTGAGCTGTTCGATCTGCCCGGCGATATGTGGCCGGAGGAAAGCAATGATGTCATCATCCACGCCAGCCTCCTGCATATGCTGTTCCAGCGCAACCAGGTGCTGGGAAAATCCGTATAGCGCGAGGCGGATCTGCTGGCGCTCCACGTCCGGCATGCCGATCGTAGCTAGTATCGTCGTCCAGTCATGCAGCTCGTTTTTGGTATCCGGGTGATACCAGCGCGCCGCGCGTGGTATGCCATCCGGGTCCAGGTACATCGGTGCAAAATCGAACAGCGGCGTGAGGCGCACCTCGGCACCAATTTGCTGCACCGCCGTATTGCGTGCGTGATTATCGGTATTGCGCATGGCCAGGTTCAAGATATCGCGCTTGAGAAATTCGATGGTTTCCGCAGTCTTGTCGCTGACGACGGCGCGCAGCGCCTGCAATAGGTCGAACTGGCTGGGCGTGGCTTCAAAGCCAACGATACCTGCCAGCGAAGCGGCGCTTTCCTGATGCAGTCGCAGCACTTTTCCATCGAGGATGCGGCGGTCAAAACGGGGAATGAACAAGGTATCGTCCTGGTAGCGCAGCTGGCCTTCGGTGCGCAAGCCGACCGCGCGCGCCACAGTCATGTATGCGGCCTCATTCCGCAACACCTTGGCGTCGCTGGCGGTCTTTCCGCGCGGACGCTTGACGATGAAATGAGCAGCCGCGTCCTGATCCGCCAAAGCGCCATCGGCATGCCAGAGACCGGCATGGTCAGTGGTCAGCAGATATTTCGGCGCCGCTCCTTGCACCCCCAGACTGCCGGCGGCCAGCATGCCATGCATCAGCATGCGCTCATTGAAGGCATCGCCGCGACCTATGATCTCGTCCAGTGAAAAGCCGCTCAGCGGCTTGCCCTGGTCATGGCGATGCATATGTTGTGCGTAGTACTGCACGGCCTCGGCAATGCGCACGCGCCCGACGGGATTGAACGCGCCGGCGCACATCAGAGGAAAATCGGCAGCCGGACCATCGGCCAGCTGCAGCTGCCCAAGCAGATATGTCCGTCCGCTTCCCTGGGGAATCAGGTCAAAGATAAAGGCTGGCCATTGCGCCAGCTTCTGCATCTCTGCCGTGACGGGAAAACGCAGCGAGACAGGCCCACTCTCAAGCTTGAAGAAGGCATAATCGAGGTCATACTCGAACAGGGCAGCGGTACGTGGATTGCCGCCTGCAGGCTCAAGCAAAGTCAGCGATGCGCAATCGTGCCACGCATCATCATGAAAAATTTGAAAATGGCATTGCATGGCCGCTCCAATTGGATCTTATAGTAGCTAATTGTGTTCAGTTTACCCTTAAATTAGCACTTATACGATCCAAATTTTAGCAAGTGCAGCGCCATGAAAAATTTAATAGCACCCAAAAGGACTATTTTAAGCCAAAAATACCCTTAATTAGCCCTTTTAAGTACCCTTATAGAAATTATCCCACCTGTATCCACGTCGTCTTCAGCTCCGTGTACTTGTCCAGCGCATGGAGCGACTTGTCGCGCCCGTTGCCCGACTGTTTATAACCGCCGAACGGCACGGTGATGTCGTCGCCGTCGTACTGGTTGACGTGCACGGTGCCCGCGCGCAGGGCGCGCGACGTCTGGATGGCCTTGCTGATGTCCGAGGTCCACACGGCCGCCTGCAAGCCGTAGGGCGTGGCGTTGGCCTGTTGGATGGCTTCGGCGATATCCGTAAAGCCCAACACGGACAGGACGGGCCCGAAGATCTCTTCGCGCGCGATCGTCATGCCGGCGTCCACGCCGAAGATGGTCGGCTGCACGTAATAGCCGCCCGTATCAAGGCGCACGGCCTCGCCGCCGCCCAGCAATTGCGCGCCTTCGTTCTTGCCGGACGCGATATAGCCCATCACTGTTTGCATCTGCGTGGCGTCGACGATGGCGCCCATGACGGTGGCTTCATCGAGCGGATCGCCTGGCTGGAAGCGGGGCAGCATGGCCAGCGCCTTGGCGATAAATGCATCCTTGACCGATTCTTCCACGAACAGGCGCGAGGGCGCATTGCAGCTTTCGCCCTGGTTGAAAAAGATGGAGCCGACGGCGGCCGCCACGGCCTTGTCCAGGTCCGGACAATCGGCGCACACGATGTTGGCGGACTTGCCGCCCAGTTCCGTCCACGCCCGTTTCAGATTCGACTGGCCCGCCATCTGCACGATCAGTTTCCCCGTGCGCGTGGAACCCGTAAAGCCGATGCAATCGACATCCATGTGCAGCGCCAGCGCGGCGCCGGCCTCGTTGCCGTAGCCGGGCAGCACGTTGAACACGCCCGCCGGCACGCCCGCTTCCAGCGCGATGTCGGCCAGGCGCAGGGCCGTCAGCGGCGATTTTTCCGACGGTTTCAATATCACGCTGTTGCCGGCCGCGAGGGCGGGCGCGATCTTCCAGGCGGCCATGATCATCGGGTAATTCCACGGCACGATGGCGGCGACGACGCCCACCGGTTCGCGCGTGATCAGGGCCAGGCTGTTGGCGGGCGTCGGGGCGATTTCATCGTAGACCTTGTCGATCGCCTCGCCATACCAGCGCAGGCAGTTGGCCGTGGCGCCCACGTCCACGCTCTGGCTGTACTTGATCGGTTTACCCATGTCCAGGGTTTCCAGCAGGGCCAGCTCGGGACCGTATTTCTGTACCAGGTCGGCGAACTTGATCAATATCCGCTTGCGCTGCGCCGGCGACTTGCCGGCCCAGCGGCGGTCGTCAAAGGCGGCGCGCGCGGCCTGCACGGCCGCCTCCACGTCGGCGCCGTCGCAGCGGGCCACCTGCCCCAGCTGACGCCCGTCGATGGGCGACAGATTGTCGAAGGTCTGGCCGGACCTGGCCCAGGCGCGCTCGCCGTTGATGAAGGCGCGCCCATCGATCTTGATCTCTGCGGCCCGTGCATGCCAACTGGTGTTTTCCGTCATGGTCGTCTCCTGTGTCAGTTTACAAGCAGCTTACTCCTGGTCCGCCGAATAC
This sequence comes from Janthinobacterium agaricidamnosum, assembly GCF_003667705.1. NCBI lineage: Bacteria > Pseudomonadati > Pseudomonadota > Betaproteobacteria > Burkholderiales > Oxalobacteraceae > Janthinobacterium > Janthinobacterium agaricidamnosum. The sequence goes on from NZ_CP033019.1 coordinate 5,327,544, forward strand.
GCCGCAGACATCTGCTTGCGGCGTCTGCGGTCGGCGCGCGCCAGCATCACGGCATACGCGATCACGGCAATCGTCACGACGAGGATGGTCAGCGCGGCGATGGCATTGACGCGCGGGTCGAGCCCCAGGCGCGCGCGCGAGAAGATCACCAGCGGCATCGTCGTCGAACCGGGGCCGGACAGGAAAGCGGAGAGCACCACGTCGTCCAGCGACAAGGTGAACGTCAGCAGCCAGCTTGATGCCAGTGCCTGCGTGATGTTCGGCAGGGTCACGAGGAAGAATACCTGGTGCGCGCGGCAGCCGAGGTCCATGGCCGCTTCCGCCAGCGACTTGCTCATTTCCTGCAGGCGCGATTGCACCACCACGGCCGCATACGCCATGCCCAGCAGGGTGTGGCCGAGCCAGATGGTCAGCACGCCCCGCTCGGGGAAACCGAAGACCTTTTGCATGGACACCAGCATCAGCAGCAGGGACAGGCCGATGATCACTTCCGGCATCACCAAGGGCGCGCTGACCATGGCGGAAAACACCGTGCGGCCGCGGAAGCGCTGGTAACTGCTCAAGGCAAAGGCGGCAAAGGTGCCGAGGATGACGGACGAGGTGGCCGACATGAAGGCGATCTTCAGGGATAAACCGAAGCCCGAGATGATTTCCGCATCGCTCATCAACTCGCTGTACCAGCGCAGCGAGAAGCCGCTCCACACCATGTCCTGGCGCGAGCTGTTGAACGAGAAGACGATCAGCACGATGATGGGCAGGTACAGGAACAAATAGCCCAGCGAGAGCCAGCCGCGTCCGAACCAGCGCTGCAGGAAGGTACGTCCGTTCATGTGCGCTCCTCCGCGTCCTGGTCGGTCTTGTATTTGTTAAAAATGGCCATCGGCACGAGGATCAGCAGGATCACCAGCACCGTCACGGACGAAGCCATGGCCCAGTCGTTATTCGTGAAATACTCATCCCACAGCACGCGGCCGATCATCAGGGTTTCCGGGCCGCCCAGCAGCTCGGGAATCACGTATTCGCCCACGGACGGAATGAACACCAGCATGGCGCCGGCGATGATGCCCGACTTCGACAGGGGCACGGTGATGCGCCAGAACGCCTGCAAAGGCGTGGCGCCCAGGTCGGCCGCCGCTTCCAGATAGCGCACGTCCATTTTCACCAGGTTCGCGTACAGGGGCAGGATCATGAACGGCAGATAGGCATACACCATGCCGACGACCAGCGAAAACGAGGTGTTCATCATATGCAGCGGTTCCTGCACCACGCCCAGCGCGATCAAGAGATCGTTGAGCAAGCCGTGGTTGGCCAGGATGCCCTTCCACGCATACACGCGCAGCAGGAACGAAGTCCAGAACGGCAGCATCACCAGCATCATCAGCACGGGGCGGATCGATGGCCTGGCGCGCGCCATGAAGTAGGCGAACGGGTAGCCGATGAACAGGCAAATGGCCGTGGTGATGGCCGCGTACTTGATGGAACTGAGGTAGGTGAGCAGATACAGTTCGTCGGCGGCGATGAACAGATAGTTGGCGATTTTGACCTTCAGCACGACGATGCCGTCGACATACGACAGCAGGCCGCCGAACGGGCTGCCGGCCGTGTCCATGTCGGACAGGCTGATACGCAGCACGATCAGGAACGGTACCAAAAAGGCGGCCGTCAGGAACAGCGCGGGCACGGCGATGACGGCGTTGCGCCCAGTGACCCAACGCAGGGTGACGAGCTTGCGCAGCGATTGCAAAATGGACGTCATGATGGCCTCAGCTGGTCAGCACGACGATGTCGGCGCCATCCCACCACACCCACACGCGCTGCTCGCGCTCGAGGCGCGCGGCGTCGTGGCGGGCCGCGTTGGTGCGCGAGACTTTCACCACCGTGCCGCTGTCGAGGCGCACGTGGTAGCTGGTTTCATTGCCAAAATACGCCATGGCGACGATCACGCCCTGGGCGCAGTTATAGCCGTGTTCCGCTGGCGAAGCCCGTTCTTCCAAGGAGGGTGGTTCGGTCTGGATGCCGATCTTTTCGGGGCGCACGGCCACCGAGACATCCATGCCCAGGTTGCCCGTGATGCCATGCGCGACATAGTGGCGGCCGTCGGGCGTGTCGATCACCACGTGATCGGGTTCGTCTTCCGTGATGCGGCCGTCGAACAGATTGACGCTGCCGATGAAGTCGGCGACGAAGCGGCAATTCGGCGTCTCGTAGATTTCACCGGGCGCGCCCACCTGCAGGATGCGCCCTTCGCTCATGACGGCGATGCGCGTGGCCATGCTCATGGCTTCATCCTGGTCGTGCGTGACCATCACGCACGTCACGCCCACCTGCTCGATGATGTTGACCAGTTCCATCTGCGTGCGTTCGCGCAGTTTCTTGTCGAGCGCGCCCAGCGGCTCGTCGAGCAGCAGCAATTGCGGACGCTTGGCCAGGCTGCGCGCCAGCGCCACACGCTGCTGCTGGCCGCCCGACAGCTGGTGCGGCTTGCGCTTCGCGTATTGGCCCAGCTGCACCAGCGCCAGCATCTGTTCGACCCGCGCCGCCACTTCCGCTTTCGGCAAGCCGTCGCGGCGCAGGCCGAAAGCGATGTTGTCCCACACGGACAGGTGGGGGAACAGCGCGTACGACTGGAACATCATGTTGATGGGCCGCTGGTGCGGCGGCACGTCGACGATGCTGTTGCCCGCCAGGGCGATGCGCCCCGAGGTCGGCGTCTCGAAACCGGCCAGCATGCGCAGCAGGGTCGACTTGCCGCAACCTGAACTGCCCAGCAGGGCAAAGATCTCGCCCTTGTTGATCGTCACGGAAATGCCATCGACGGCGCGCACGCCATCGAATTCCTTGACCAGCTGATCAATCAGCAAGAAAGGCGCTTGGGCGTCGCTGGCCGACGCGGCAGGTGTTGCTATCGTCATGTGTGGGTAGCTTCTGGGTAAGAGGGTGTCAAAATGAAAAACTGGCCACTACAGGAGCGGCCAGGATGGAAGTTTAGCGGAACTGCCGCCTTTGCGGTCCAAAAAATGCATAGATGCTGCTTATTTGGGTAAAAACCCAACGGCAAAGACTGGGGTCAGACCCGGCGGGTCTGACCCCGGTATTTAAGCCAGCTCAGAGCTAAACCCAGCCCTTCGCTTTCACGTCCGCATACGTCTTGTCCAGGCACAGCCGTATCAGCGCCACCATCTCATCGATCTGCGCCCGCGTCATGACCAGGGGCGGGGCGACGATCATGCGCTCGCCCACGGCGCGCATGATGACGCCGTTGTCGAACATGTGGCCGCGGCAGATCATGCCCACGCCCTGGTCCTCGTCGAACAGCTCGTTGTCGTGCACGGTGGCGCCCTTTTTACGCACCAGGTTCAGGCCCGCGACAAGGCCGCAGCTGTCAGCATAGCCGACCAGCGGATGCTCGCCCAGGCTGGCGAAGCACTGCTTCAGGTATGGTCCCGTATCATCGGCCACCTTGGCCACCAGCTGCTCTTCCTCGATGATGCGGATGTTTTCCAGCGCGGCCGCGCAGGCCACGGGGTGGCCGGAATACGTGAAACCGTGCGTGAATTCGCCGCCCTGCTCGATCAGCACCTTGGCGACCCTGTCGCCCACCAGCACGCCGCCCAGCGGCACGTAACCCGAGGTGACGCCCTTGGCAAACGTGATCAGGTCGGGCTTGATGCCGAACAGTTCGGAGCCGAACCAGCGCCCCAGGCGGCCGAAGCCGCAGATGACTTCATCGGCGATCAGCAAAATGCCGTACTTGTCACAGATGCGCTGGATCTCGGGCCAGTAGGTCGATGGCGGGATGATGACGCCGCCGGCCCCCTGCACCGGCTCGCCGATGAAGGCGGCCACCTTGTCGGCGCCGATTTCGAGGATCTTGTCTTCCAGCCAGCCGGCCGCCTTCAAGCCGAAGGCTTCCGGAGACAAGCCATGGCCCGACTCCAGGTAATTGGGCTGGCCGATATGCGCGATGCCCGGTATCGGCAAGCCGCCCTGCGCATGCATGCCGTCCATGCCGCCCAGCGATGCTCCCGCCACCGTGCTGCCGTGATACGCGTTGTGGCGGCTGATGATGGTGTGGCGCTCCTTGTAGCCGAGGATATCCCAGTAGCGGCGCACCATGCGCAAATTCGTGTCGTTGCCTTCCGAGCCGGAACTGGTGAAGAACACGTGCTGGAACTGCGGCGGCGATATCTGCGCCAGCTTGGCCGCCAGCTGCGCGGCCGGCACGTTCGTCGTGCCAAAGAAGCTGTTATAGAAGGGCAGCGTCTCCATCTGTTTGTACACGGCTTGCGAAATCGACGTGCGGCCGTAGCCCACGTTCACGCACCACAGGCCCGACATGCCGTCGACGATCTTCTTGCCCTGGCTATCCCACAGGTAGACGCCGTCGCCGCGCACCATCACCCTGGCACCCTTGCTTGCCAGGTCCTGGAAGTCGGTGAACGGATGCAGGTAGTGGGCCGAGTCCATCTGCTGGATGGCGGCCGTGTCGTACACCTGCGGCGCCGCATTCTTTTGCGCCACGGACGATACAAAAGCGGCGCTCGGCGCCAGCGGATTGTTGGATGTGCTCATGCGTGTTCCTTTTAAACGTGTAATAACAGGTGTTCGCGCTCCCACGGACTGATGACGGTCATGAATTCCTGGTGCTCCAGGTCCTTGATGGCCGCATACACGTCGATGAAGCGCTCGCCCAGCACCGTGCGCAGCTTGTCTTCCGCGCGCAGCAGCTGCAGGGCCTCGGGCAAGCCTTGCGGCAGCTCGAATTTCATGTCGTAGGCGCTGCCCACCATCATCGGCGTCGCTTCCAGCTGCTCCGTCATGCCCAGGTAGCCGCAGGCCAGGGTGACGGCCAGGGCCAGGTAGGGATTCGCGTCGGCGCCGATGATGCGGTTTTCCACGCGGCGGTCCTGCACGCCCGACTCGGGCACGCGGAAGCCCACCGTGCGGTTGTCCAGGCCCCACTGGATGTTGATCGGCGCGGCAGTGTGGCGCACGATGCGGCGGTAGGAATTCACGTAGGGCGCGACGATGGCCATGGCCGACGGCATGTAGCGCTGCAGGCCCGCGATGTAATGCTTGAAGATGGGCGCGGCCGAACCGTCCTCGTTGCTGAAGATGTTCATGCCCGTCTTCGCATCGACGACGCTCTGGTGCACGTGCATGGCGGAACCCGGCTCGCCCGCCATGGGCTTGGCCATGAAGGTGGCGTACATATCGTGTTTTAACGCCGCTTCGCGCAAGGTGCGCTTGAAGAAGAAGACCTTGTCGGCCAGGCCCAGCGGATCGCCGTGCAGGAAGTTGATTTCCATCTGACCCGCGCCGATTTCGTGGATCAGCGTATCGACGTCAAGGTTCATCAGTTCGCAATAATCGTAGATATCCTCGAACAGCGGATCGAATTCGTTGACGGCGTCGATGCTGTACACCTGGCGGCTCGTCTCGGCCCGGCCGCTGCGGCCAATGGGCGGTTTCAATGGCAAATCGGGGTCCGTGTTTTTCGCCGTCAGGTAGAACTCCAGCTCCGGCGCCACCACGGGCTTCCAGCCCTTGTCCGCATACAGTTTCAGCACGCGCCGCAGCACGGAGCGGGGAGCAAAATCGACCAGCGCGCCATCGGCAAAATAGCAGTCGTGGATGACTTGCGCGGTGGGGTCGGTAGCCCACGGCACCATGGTGATGGTGGTGGGATCGGCCTTTAAAATCATGTCGCGGTCGGTGCTGGAAATGGCGCGGTCGTAGCCGCCATCGTCGACCGGGTAATTGCCCGTCACCGTCATGCCCAGTACCGCTTCCGGGATGCGCATGCCGCGTTCCTGGGTGAATTTCCCGCGCGGCAGGATCTTCCCCCGCGCCACGCCCGTCAAGTCGGGTACCAGGCATTCAATTTCCGTGACGCGCTTTTCATTGAGCCACAAATCCATATCCGTATAAGTGAAATTTTCGCGTATTGCCATGTTTCCCTCTCGCTGGTCTTGATCAAACACCGCGTACTGCGGGCGGTGCGCCTGTCATTCTGTCTTTCTGTGCTGCTCCTGGTAGTCGCGGCAAGCCTGGCCGAAGGCGCCGAACAGCCGCATGGACTGCGGATTGTCCTCGACCTGCCATTCCGGGTGCCATTGCACGGCCAGCGCAAAGCCGGCGGCGCTGGCCACCGTGTACGCTTCCACCAGGCCGTCGTCGGCCAGCGCTTCCACCAGCAAGCCATCGGCCAGCCGGGCGATGCCCTGGCCATGCAGGGAATTGACCATCATTTCGCTCTCGCCGCCCAGCAACCGTGACAGCACGCCGTCGGGCATCAGCTTGATGCGGTGCGCGGGCGCATACTGGCGCGCCAGCGGATCGAGCACGTTCTCGCGGTGGTCCTGCATGCCCGGCACCGCCTGCACGGCCTGGTGCAGGCTGCCGCCCAGGGCCACGTTGACTTCCTGGAAGCCGCGGCAGATGGCCAGCAGCGGCAACTGCAACGTCAGTGCGGCGCGGATCAGGGGCAAGGTGGTGGCGTCGCGCGCGGGGTCCTGCGGCAGGTCGGGATGCAGGATCTCTTCGCCATACAGGCGCGCGTCGACGTTCGAGGCGGAACCGGTCAGCATGACGCCGTCGGCGATCCGCAGCACCACTTCCAGGTCCGCATCGGCGCCCAGGGCCGGCAGCAGCAGCGGCATGCAGCCGGCGCCGCGCAGCACGGCGTGCAGGTATTTGTCCTGCGCCATGTGCCAGGCATGGCTGCCCAGCTGGCGCTGGCAGGCGGGAACGAGAACGATGGGATGGCGCATGGTGCTACCTCGCTGGCGTGACGATCCAATGACAGCGCCATGACAGCGCTGCCGCTCGCTTCACTGTACAGCAGAGCCGGTATAGTCGGCCACACCGATGGACGTGGCCAGCGGCGGCACACATCGCCTACACTACGGCTTTGCAATATTGCCTTTATTAAAATCATCATATGCCCGTCCGGCGCCAAACACCAGCGCCGCAGGCACAGTTGCCTACTTTCCCATGCATCCACACCGTTTTCCCGCCCTCCCGAACACCTTTTCCCCCTTGCGGGGGCAGCCATGAAGACCATGCCGTGGCGCGACTTCTTCGCCCTCGTGGTCAGCATCGGCGTGGTCGGCCTGGGCCTGGGAGCCACCATGCCGCTCACCGCCCTGACCCTGCACCAGCGCGGCGTGGGCACGGACATCATCGGCATGATCACGGCCGTCAGCGCCCTCGGCATCCTGGCCGCCTCGCCGTTCGTCTCGGGCTGGGTGGGGCGTTTCGGTGCGCGCGCCACCATGCTGGGCGCCGTCTGGGTGGCCTCGCTGGCGACGATCGCCATGCAGTTCAGCGACCACCTGCTGGCGTGGAGCGTGCTGCGCTTCCTGTTCGGCGGCGCCATGGGCGTGCTGTTTACCATCGGCGAAGCGTGGGTCAACCGCCTGGCGCCCGACAATTCGCGCGGGCGCGTGGTGGCCATGTACACCACCAGTTTTACCTTCTTCCAGCTGATCGGCCCCGCCCTCGTGGCCCTCTTCAACGACAAGATTGCGTGGAGCTTCGCCGCCTGCGGCCTGCTGTTTCTGCTGGCCGTGCCGGGCCTGATGCTGATCTCGAACAGCGGCCCGGAAAAGGAACCGCAAGAACACGGCGTGAAGTGGACCCTGATCCTGCCGCGCATGCCGATGATCGTGCTCGGTGCCGCCTTCTTTGCCCTGTTCGACACGCTGGCATTGAGCTTGCTGCCCCTGTATGCGATGGAGCACGGCATCGGCACGGACCTGGCCCTGCTGTCGGCCACCGTGGTGCTGGTGGGCGATACGGGCCTGCAATTCGCGCTGGGCTGGATGGCCGACCGTTTCGGCCGCGCCAGGGTGCACGCGGGCTGCGGCGTGGCCGTCTGCCTGCTGCTGCCGCTGCTGCCGTTTGCCGTCGGCACGCCATGGCTGTGGTGGACCCTGCTGCTGTTGCTGGGCGCGGCGGCGGGCGGCATCTACATGCTGGCGCTGGTGGCCTGCGGCGAGCGTTTCACGGGGCTGTCGCTGACCAGCGCCAGCGCCATCGTCAACGCCACCTGGGGTATCACCAGCGGCGGCGGTCCCCTGCTGACGGGCGTCCTGATGCAATCGGCGGGCGTAAACGCCCTGCCGGCCGTGATGTGGGTATGCGCCGCCATTTTCGTCGGCAGCGCCGTGTGGGAGCGCAGGAAGGGGATCGTGTAAAGCGCTACTTCGGTATTTTTTCCAGCCGCTGCCGCAGCTCCTCGGCCACCGGATAGTCGGGATACGCCTGCCGGAACGCCGTCCACTCGTCGTGCGCCAGGGCACCCTCGCCCGCCTTGAGCAGGGCGTCGATCTTCACCAGCCACACGGAGGCGTCGAGCTTTGCGGGCGGCGGCAGCGGCGCGGAGCGGGCCGCCACGGGAGCGGGCATGGCCAGCGCGCGCTGCACCGGCGCCTGACGCTGCAGGCCGGCCTCGGCCTGCATGACGGCTTGCTGCTCGATTGCCGCAGCAGGCGCCGGTGGTGGCGGCGGCGCAGGAGGAGCCACGGGTACGGTCACCGCCAGCGGAGGTGCTGACGGCACGGCTGCTACCGGCTCGGCCTGCACCGGCGGCCTCGGTGCCGCCTTGGCCATGGCGCGCGGTGCCGGTGCCGGCGCCGGCGCGGACTCAGTCGCAGGTGCAACGGCCGGTGCGGCTTCCTGCATCACCTCCTGCGTGACCGGTTCCCCGACCACGGGAAACTGCGCCGGCTTCGATCCGAACCAGTCCACGCCGATCAGGTTTACCGTCAGCAGCACGGCAGCGGCCAGCCCCAGCGGAACGCGCCAGCGCTGCAGGTAGTCCGGTGATTTCTTGGCCGGCAGAGTGCGCAGCACGCCATCGGCGCTGTCATTGGCCGCTGCCGGCTGGTGCAAGGCTTTTTCCGCGTCGGCCAGGATGGCCGCATCGAGCGCGCTGGAAGGCGCCGGCTGCGGCAGGCTGGCCAGCAGCGCGGTCAAGTCCTCGTCATTCGGTTCGTCGTGATTGTGCGTATTCATGCCTGTCCTCCCGCGCCAGCGGCGCTGTCCAAGCCCGCGCGCAATTTCTGCATGGCGTAGCGCAGCCGGCTCTTGACGGTTTCCGCTTCCGCCCCCGTCACCGCGGCGATCTCGAGGATGCTCATGCCGCTGAACTGCTGCAGCACCAGCGCTTCCTTCTGTTCCGCCGGCAGCGCGGCGATGGCCGCATGCAGCCGCGCGTGCTGCTGTTTCTGCTCCAGCGACTGCGGCGGCGATGCGCCCTCGTCCGCCAGTTCGCCTGCATCGCCGTGGTCCTGTCCTTCCCGCTGGCGCAGGAGGTCGATCAGGCGGTTGCGCGCGATCTGGTACAGATAGGTGCGAAACGCCGCCTGCGGCTGGTAGCCGGCGCGCGCCGCATGCAGGCTGGCCCACGCATCCTGCACGATCTCGTCCACCCACGCGCGGCGCGGCGAACGCCAGGCCACGAAGCGGTACAGGCCCTGGCTGTGGCGCCGGTACAGCTCGCGAAACGACGGCAGGTCGCCGGCGCTGTAGCGCAGCATCAGGTCTTCATCCGTCGCGGTCAATAAAGTGTCGGGCATGCGGACCAGTGTAGCCGAACTACGCGGCAGCGACAATTTCCCCGCGCCTTCAGCGCAAAGAGGAGGCATTGGGCGCATAGCTGACGCGGCGCACTTCGCGGATCTGCCCCTCCTTGAGCGCCCCTTCCACCAGTTCATAGCCGAGCAGGGCGAAGACGCGGCCCTGCAGGAACAGCGGGCGCGCATTGCCGTACCAGTCCACGCACGACGCGCGGCAGCCGTCGTCCGGTGCCGGGCCGGGCCGCGCCGCCAGCGCGCCCAGTTCAGTCAACTGCAGGCCGCTGTTGCGCAGGTACAGGACGGAGGCGGCTGACTTGTTGAGCCCAGGCCGTTCGTCCGCGCCCAGGATGGGCAGGCCGATCAAGCCCTCGCCGGCCGTTTGCGGCTTGTAGAAAAAGCCGTGGCTGCGCGACTCGCCCTGCGCCGCATCGGCGCGGATGTAGCGCGTGGCGACCGCCGCCTGCGCCCCCAGACCGATGGTGCTGAAGTGCAGATCCCTGCCCTGCGCGCCGATCACCACGGCGTCATTGCCCAGCGCCTCGATGCGCTCCACGCCGTGCGGCAAGGCCAGCGACTGCACGCTGCCCGCATCGGCCCAGCGCACGGCATACAGGGGCTGGCGTGGCCAGGCCTGGTCCGCCTTGCGGCGCCCCGCATTGCCCGGATTGCCGTACAACAGATAGGGCCCCACATAGCGGTTCTGCAGGCCGTAGCCGCCACCGCCGGGCAGCGGCTTGTAGCTGCCGGCCGGCGCACTGTCGCGGCCATCGGAAAACGACGCCAATGGCACACGCAGCAGGGCCATGTCGCCGCGCCCCCGCGTGCCATCCCACATCGCGTCGCCCTGGCCCTCGGCGCGCAGCAGGACGTTCAGGTGGCCGTCGCCGCTTTCGAGGAACGAGAACTGGTCGACGGGCGCGCCAGCCACCTTCAGGGCGCTGGGCGCCGAGCCGTCGAGGGGAATGCGGAACACGCCCGAGTCGCTGCCCCGGCGCGTCGTCCACACGAAAACAGATTCGCCCGACACATAAAACACGCGCCCCTGCGGCCCCATCACGGCGGTCGCTTCGCAGCGCATGTCGCGCTGCGCCAGGTCGCACACGGTGACCGTATGCAGGGTCAGACCAAAGCCCGGTTCGGGCTCTTCATCGGTGCGGTAAATGCGCGTGGCCGGGGCGATGCGCTTGAAGTCGGACGGTATGGCGTCGGGACGCCAGCGGCGCAGCGCGGGAAAGCCGCCAAACGGGTCGCCCCGGCGCAGGTTCAGCGACAGGGGTGAATAGAATACCAGCTTGCTGCCGATCAGGCGGCTGGCGTAATTGCGCGACGAATAATAATCGTTGGAGCGCAAATGATACGTGGCGCGATAGGCCAGCTTGCCATCCGCACCGATGTCGAACAGGCCGATCTCCGTGCCGCCACGGCTGTAGCTGTAGCCGATCACCACGACCGTGTCGCCATCGATCAGCATCTCGTCATACCAGCTGCCCGACGGGTCGCTGCCCGGCGCGAATGCATCGAGCGAGGCGACGGGCTGCAGGGCATTGCCGCCCACCTGCACGGTGAACAGCTTGCCGCGCCGGAGCATCACAAGGTGCTTGCCGTGCAGCTTGACGATGCCGCCTTCGTCCACGCCCGCCGTCTGCACATTGGTGACGGATTCGGCCGCTTCTGCCGACGCCGCCGGCGCCGTTTTCGCCACCATCGGCGCTGGCGCTGGCGGCGGTGCGGGCGGCGCCGCCATGGACTGCGCCGTGGCGCGCTGCAGTTTCTGCTGCTCCCGCAGCAAGGCCGCCTGGCGCGCCTGCAGCTGCTGCAGGTAGCTGCTCAAGGCCTGCTCGCTGGCGAACGGCGCCAGGGTCTTGCGCGGCGCCGTGCCGGCGGCATGGCTGCCTGCCGACAGCAGCAGGGACAGCATCAATATGATCTTGTGGGCGCTGGACATCGCTTCTGCTCCGGTTGATTGCGGTAATGACCATGAAACGGCATGCGCGGCGAAACGGGGTTAAAAAAGGTCAACTATTTTTGAAGGCCAGACGCCGCGCGTGGGACGCAATCGTGCGCCCGGCAAAAAGGACTACCATGGACGATCACGCAACCACTGCTGAAAGTCTGCCATGCTCACACTGAAAGATCCCACGCTGCTACGCCAGCAATGCTACCTGAACGGACTATGGCTCGATGCCGACGGCGGCAAGCACGCCGACGTCCGCAATCCCGCCACGGGTGAAGTGATCGGCCATGTGCCCGTGATGGGCACGCAGGAGACAAGAAACGCCATCAGCGCTGCCAACGCCGCCTGGCCCGCCTGGCGCAAGAAGACGGCCAAGGAACGCGCAGCCGTGCTGCGCCGCTGGAATGACCTGATACTGGAAAACGCGGACGACCTGGCGCTGATCATGACGGCGGAACAGGGCAAGCCCTTGCTCGAAGCCAAAGGCGAAGTGCAATACGCCGCCTCCTTCATCGAATGGTTCGCCGAAGAAGGCAAGCGCGTCGCGGGCGACACCCTGCAGTCGCCGTGGCCGGACCGGCGCATCGTCGTGACGAAGGAGCCGATCGGCGTGTGCGCCGCCATCACACCCTGGAACTTCCCGGCCGCGATGATCACGCGCAAGGCAGGACCGGCGCTGGCGGCCGGCTGCCCGATGCTCGTCAAGCCGGCCGGCATGACGCCGTTTTCCGCGCTGGCGCTGGCCGTGCTGGCCGAACGCGCGGGTGTGCCTGCGGGCGTGTTCAATGTCATCACGGGCTCGTCGCAGGAGATCGGCGATGAGATGACGTCCAATCCCCTCGTGCGCAAGCTCAGTTTCACGGGATCGACGGAAGTGGGCCGCATGCTGATGCGCCAGTGCGCGCCGACGATCAAAAAGCTGTCGCTGGAACTGGGCGGCAATGCGCCGTTCATCGTCTTCGACGACGCCGACCTGGATGCGGCAGTGGAAGGCGCCATCGCCTCGAAATACCGCAACGCGGGCCAGACCTGCGTGTGCGCCAACCGGCTGTACGTGCAGGATGGCGTGTACGAGGCCTTTGCGCAAAAGCTGGTGACGGCCGTGCAAAAACTCAAGGTGGGCAACGGCGCCGACGAAGGCGTCACGCAGGGGCCGCTGATCGAGGAAAAGGCCGTAAAAAAAGTGGAGCAGCACGTGGCCGACGCACTGGCCAAGGGCGGGCGCCTGCTACTGGGCGGCAAGCGCCATGCGCTGGGCCACAACTTCTTCCAGCCCACCGTGATCGCCGACGTGACGAGCGACATGCTGGTGGCCAGCGAAGAGACGTTCGGGCCGCTGGCGCCCCTGTTCCGCTTCAAGACGGACGAGGAAGTCATCGCCCTGGCCAACAACACGGAATTCGGCCTGGCGTCCTATTTCTATTCGCGCGACATCGGCCGCATCTGGAAGGTCGCCGAAGGCCTGGAATCCGGCATGGTGGGCGTGAACACGGGGCTGATCTCGACGGAAGCGGCGCCGTTCGGCGGCGTCAAGCAGTCGGGCCTGGGCCGGGAGGGATCGTCGTACGGGATCGACGATTACCTGGTCATCAAATACATCTGCATGGGCGGTATTTAACGATATGCCCGACGGCGCCGCCGCTATTCGAATCCCCGGATCCGGTCACCGTTGAAATTCGGCAGGCGCCACTCGAAGTGCAAGGCCAGGAAGCGGAACAAAAAGCCCGCGCCGATGGACGACAGCTGCGCCACGGAGCTGTCGACCTTGAAGTGCAGCAGGCCGACATACAGGGCGCCGGTAAACAGGGCCACGGTGGCATACACTTCGCGCTGCAGCACGAGGGGAATCTGGTTGCACAGGATATCGCGCAGCAAGCCGCCGAAGACGCCCGTGATCATCCCCGCCAGCACGACGATGGCCGGGTGCATCTTGGCCGACATGGCGATGTCGCAGCCGATCACGCAAAACGCTACCAGGCCCAGGCCGTCGACCAGCAAAAAGATGGCGCGCAGATGGTGCAGATAGCGCGCGACAAAGGCCGTCACAATGGCCGCGCCGATGGTAAACAACAGGTATTCGGGATGCGCGATCCAGCCCAGCGGGTAGTGCCCCAGCAGCACGTCGCGCACGGTGCCGCCACCGAGCGCCGTGACGGTGCCGATCATGCAGATGCCGAACAAATCCATGCCGCGCCGCATGCCCATGATGGCGCCGGACATCGCTTCGGCAACAATCGCCACCAGGTAGATCGTATATAACAGCATGGTCTTACTCTTCCGAAAATGATTTGAGAATTTGTTCGCGTTCGCGCGCTTCGCTCAGGGTGCGCGCTTCATTCGTGCCCGTGCTGGAGCCGCCATCGCCGCCAGCGCCAGCGTCACCGTGCGCCATGCGCGTATCGGCACCGCCGCTGCCGCAGCCGACGCTGCTGTGGATAAAGGCGAAGTTATCCTTCAGGCAGTCGCCGGCCAGGTATTCGGCATACACGTAGTCGCCATCGAGCAGGGCCAGGCCAGGCGGTTCGGCCAGCACCTGCTCGCGGCGGCCCTGCACGGCTACCTGCATGTAGTCGCGCCAGACGGGCAGCGCCAGCGTCCCCCCGGTGGCGTTGCCCAGGCTCTTGGGCTGGTCGTAGCCTAGCCAGACGACGGACACGAGGCCCGAGGAATAACCGGCGAACCAGGCGTCATAGGCATTGTTCGAGGTTCCCGTCTTGCCGGCCGCGTCGCCGCGTCCCAGCGCCAGCGCGCCGCGTCCCGTGCCGCTCTTGACGACGTCGCGCAGCATGCTGTCCATGACGTAGGCATTGCGCGTGGAGATCACCTGCGTGCCCGGTGCCGGCTCGCCCTTGGCGCGCGGCGCCGCGTCGGAAAACAGCACCGCGCCGCTGCGGCTGCGCACTTCCTTGATCAGCTTTGGCGGCATCTGCACGCCGCCGTTGGCGAACACGGCATACGATTGCGCCAGCTGCAGCGGCGTGACGGCGCCCGCGCCCAGCGCCAGCGGCAGCGAGACGGGATTGCGCGCGCCCTCGAAACCGAAGCGCGTGGCGTAGTGCTGCACGTAGCCGGGCCCCGCCGCCTGCATCAGGCTGACGGCCACCAGGTTTTTCGAGCGCACGAGACCGCGCCGCACGCTGATGAAGCCTTCATAGTTGTTGCCGTAATTGCGCGGACGCCACGGCTGCGCCCCCGTTTCCCGCGGCAGCAGCAGGCGCTGCGTATCATCCACGGCCGTGCCGGGAAAATAGCCCTTTTCCAGCGCCGCCGAATACACGAAGGGCTTGAAGCTGGAACCGGGCTGGCGGTAGGCCTGCATGGCGTGGTTGTAGTGGTTGCGGTAGAAATCGAAGCCGCCCGCCATGGCGACGATTTCGCCGCTGTGCGCCTCGACGGAAATGAGCGCGCCTTCCATCTCGGGCAGCTGGCTCACGAGCCAGAGCTTTTTCGCCGCGTCGTGCACCACGCGGATGACGCTGTTTTCCACGATGGCGCGCTTGCCGTCGAGCGGCAGCTTGCCGCCCAGGCGCGCGTCCGATGCCGTCAGCACGATCTCGTCGCCATTGCGCAGCTGCGCCGTCAGCTGGCGCTTGCCGCCCGTCTCGACCTTGCGCACCAGGGCGGCGCGCACTTCTCCGCTGTCCGGGTAGGCGGCCAGCTGGCGCGCCACGCTGTCTGCGGAGGCGGCCAGGCGCGCTTCCGGGCCGCGATAGCCGCGCCGCGCCTGCGCGTTCAATAGCCCATCGCGCAGCGACTTGTCGGCCGCCCGCTGCGGCGCCATGCGGATGGTGGTGGTCACGTCCAGGCCCATGCTGTAGGCGCCTTCGGGATAGCTTTGCACGATCAGCTGACGCGCTTCCTCGACCGCATACGCGGCCGCGTGCACGGAGCTGTTGCGGTCCTTGTTCAGGGCTAGTTTTTCCGCCACGGCGGCGTCGTATTCGGCTGGCGTGATGTAGCCGAGTTCGCGCATGCGCTGCAGGATGTAATGCTGGCGCACGGTGGCGCGCTGCGGATTGGCGACGGGATTATACGCCGACGGCGCTTTCGGCAAGCCGGCCAGCATGGCCGCTTCGGCAATGCTGACGTCGGCCAGCGGCTTGTCGAAATAGATGTTCGAGGCGGCGGAAAAGCCGTAGGAGCGCTCGCCCAGGTAAATCTGGTTCATGTACAGTTCCAGCAGCTTGTCCTTGCCGTAGTGCTGTTCCAGCTTGTAGGCGAGCAGCATCTCCGTCAGCTTGCGCTGCACCGTCTTTTCGCGCGACAGGAAAAAGTCGCGCGCCACCTGCATGGTGATGGTGCTGGCGCCCTGCGCATGGTGGCCCGTGACGACGTTGGCCAGGGTGGCGCGCGTCAAGCCGTAAAAGTCCACGGCGCCATGCTCGTAGAAGCGCGCATCCTCGATGGCCAGCAAGGCCTGGCGCATGCGCAGCGGGATCTCCTTCAGGGGCAGGAATTCGCGGCGCTCTTCGCCGTACTCGGCCAGCAGCTCGCCTTCGCTGGAAAAAATACGTAGCGGCAGCGCGGGCTTGTACTGCGCCAGGTGCTCGACGGGCGGCAAGTCCTGCCATGCCTGGCGCAGCCACCAGCCGCCCGCCAGCGCTGCGGACAAGCCCAGGCCCAGGGTCAATCCCAGGCCGAATTTCAGATTGCGTGCCAGTTTCGATGACGGCTTGTGGGGCTTTGTATCTTGCGCTTGTGCTTCCATGAGGTGATTCCTTTGCTGCCAGGAGGCCGCGCTGCATACGCGTACGCGGCACTCCATCAAAGAGGCATTGTGCACTGCAACACACCCATCCTTATGAAAAGTAAGTATTATTTAGTATTGATAAATTTTTCTTATGTTAGGCAGTGGTCATGGATCTCAATCCCAAGCACACGGAAGCGTTCCGCGCCGTCGTCGAAACGGGCAGTTTCGAGCAGGCGGCGCTGCGGCTGCACCTGACGTCGCCGGCCATTTCGCAAAGGGTGCGGGCGCTGGAAAGCCAGCTCGGCAATGCGCTGATCGTGCGCAGCCGTCCCGCGCGCGCCACGCGCATGGGCCAGCGGCTGATGCAGTATCTGAAGCGGGCCAAGCTGCTGGAAGCGGATTTGCAGGCGGAACTGGCGGTGCAGCAGGATGCCCCGCTGACCCTGGTGCTGGCGCTGAACGCGGATTCGATGGGCACGTGGTTCTTCCCGGCCCTGTCCGAGGTGTTGATACGCGAACGCGTGCTGCTGGACCTGACCGTGGAAGACCAGGACCACACGTATACCTTGCTGGAAACGGGCATGGCGATCGGCTGCATCAGCACGGAAGCCAAACCCATGCGCGGCTGCACGGCCGAGCCGCTGGGCGTGATGCGCTACTGGCTGGTGGCCACACAAGCGTTCCGCCAGCAGTGGTTTGCGCACGGGCTGACGCGCAAGGCGGCGCGCACGGCGCCCGTCGTCGCCTACACGCGCAAGGACACCCTGCAGTCGTCGTTCCTGCTAGAGGCGCTGGGCTTGCCCGAAGGCGCCTACCCCTGCCATTACGTGCCGGGCGCCACCTCGCACTTCAACGCCATCCGCTACGGCCTCGGCTACGGCATGGTGCCGGAATTGCTATTGAAGGCGAACACGGATGGGGAACTCGTGGAAATGCTCACGCCCAAGACACCTGCGGACGTGGCCCTGTACTGGCACACGTGGAAGGTGCAGTCGCCGCGCATGGAGCAGCTGTCGCGGCACATCATTGCGGCGGCGCGCACCATGCTGAGATAATTATCGCTGCATGCCCCAGCGTTTCAAGGTGACGCGCTCCAAGGTGCGAAAACCGATGTTTTCCACGATTAAACCGATGACGATGACGGCCGCCAGGCCCGCAAACACCTTGTCCGTGTACAGCTCGTTGCGGTTCTGGAAGATGTACCAGCCCAGGCCGCCCTGCCCCGACGTGGTGCCGAATACCAGCTCGGCCGCGATCAGGGTGCGCCAGGCGAACGCCCAGCCTATCTTCAAACCCGAGACGATGGACGGCAAGGCGCCCGGCACGAGGATGTGCAGCACCAGCCGCAAGCCGTTCAAGCCGTAGTTGCGGCCCGCCATGCGCAGGGTCTCTGGCACGCCCTGGAAGCCCGCATACGTGTTCAGGGCCAGCGGCCACATCACGGAATGGACGATGACGAAGATCAAACTGGCGCGTCCCAGGCCGAACCACAGCAGGGCCAGCGGCAGCAGGGCGATCGCAGGCAAGGGATTGAGCATGGCCGTCAGGGTTTCCAGAACGTCACGCCCGATGCGGCTCGACACGGCCAGCAAGGTCAGCACGAAGGCGGCCAACACGCCCACCGCATAGCCTTGCAGCAACACGACGAGGGACGCGGCCGTACGCGTGAGCAATTCACCGTTGGCGATGCCGCCGATAAACGCCTGCGCCGTCTGGATAAAGCTGGGCAGCAATAAATCGTTCTGCGTCCAGCGCGCCGCCCCTTCCCACAGCAGGGCCAGACTGAGCAAAATGAAAGCCTTGCGCCACAGCGCGTGCTGGCTCCAGCGCTGCCAGCGCGACAATGGCCGCTCGACGGTGACGCCGGCCGGCGGCGATGCCGCATAGACGAATTCCTGGCGGATGGGCGGCTCCAGCAGCGCGCTCATACGGCCTCCCGCTGCGCAGTAACTGCTTGCGGGACAGGAACCACTTCCTCATCGAACAGCAAGCCGTGGATGCGGCGGCTGGCAGCCTGGAATTCCGTACTGCCCGCGCTGTGCAGGCCGAACTGATGGCTGTTGAGTTCGGCGCGCACCCGGCCCGGATGGGGCGACAGCAGCAGGATGCGGTTGCCCACCACCAGCGCTTCTTCGATCGAATGCGTGACGAAGACGAGGGTAAAGCGCAGCTCTTCCCACAGGCGGCTCAGCTCTTCCTGCATCTTGCGCCGCGTCAAGGCATCGAGCGCGGCAAACGGCTCGTCCATCAGCAGCACTTCCGGCTGCATGGCCAGGGCGCGCGCGATGGCTACCCGCTGCTTCATGCCGCCCGACAAGGTATGCGGATGGGCATCTTCAAAGCCGGCCAGGCCCACCTTGGCGATCCAGTGATGGGCGCGCTCGCGGGCCGCCTGCTTGTCCAGCCGCTTGCTGGCAAGTAAGGGGAACATGACGTTTTCCAGCACGGTCTTCCATGGCGGCAACTGGTCGAATTCCTGGAACACGACGACACGCTCCGGCCCCGGCTTGCTGATAGGAACGCCCTGCATGGCGATGCTGCCGGCGCGCGGCGCGATGAAGCCGGCCACGGCCTTTAATAAGGACGACTTGCCGCAGCCCGATGGCCCCAGCAGCACGAAACGGTCGCCGCGGAACACGTCGAAACTGACGTCATGCGTGGCACGCACGGTACGCTGTTCCGTGCGGTATTCCAGGCTGACATGTTTGACGCTGAGCAAGGGCTCCAGCGCAAGCGGAGGGCGTACCAGGTGAAAAGCAAGCGCGTTCATGTCAGCCTCCTTGCGTGATGGCAGGGTCGTCAAAAAAGTAATCGCGCCAGCTGTCGGGCAGGTTGCGGATGGCACTTATACGGTGCAGGAATTGCGCCAGGCCATAGGTATTTTGCGGCGCGATCTTGAATTGCACTTGCGGATTGGCAAAGATTTTCAGCAGCAGATTACGGTCCACCTTGCTTTTATTGACCTTGATATAGATGTCGGCCGCGCCTTGGCGATTGCTGCTCGCGTACTGCGCCGCTTCGGCCAGCGCGGCGATGAAGGCGCGGTACGTCTTCGGATTGTCCTTGCGGTACTTTTCCGTCGCATACAGCAAGGTCGACGAGCTGGGTCCGCCCTGCACGTCATACGAATTCAGGATGATATGGGCGTTCGGATTCTGCGCCAGTTCCTGCTCCTGGAACGGCGAATTGCCGAAATGGCCGCTCAATTCCGTGCCGCCGGCGATGATGGCCGCCGCCGCGTCCGGGTGCGGCAGGGTTTGCGTGATTTTATCCAGGCGGGCAAATTCCTTGTCGCCCCACTGCTTCGCCACGGCCATCTGCAATATCCTGGCCTGGACGGAAACGGAGACGGCCGGCAAGGCGATGCGGTCCTTGTCCGTCAAGTCGGCCAGGGTTTTCACCTTCGGGTTGTTGCTGATCAAATAGTAGGGGAAATTACCGAGCGAAGCCACGCCGCGCACGTTCTGCCGGCCTTTCGTGCGGTCCCAGATGGTCAGCAGCGGCCCCAGGCCCGCCCCCGCGATATCGATATTGCCCGACAACAAAGCGTCATTGATGGCCGGGCCGCCGGACAGGGTGATCCACTCGACTTTCACGTCGACGCCCTGCTGCTTGCCATGCTTTTCGATCAGTTTTTGTTCCTGCGCAATATTGAGCAGCAAGAAGGTGATGCCGTGCTGGCCCGCGATGCGGATCTGGCCTTCGGCCCGGGCCATGGGCATGGCCATGCACAGCATGGCGATGGCGGCGAGAAGGCGGCGGGAAAAGGTCAAGATCGGCAACATAGACACTCCTTGGGTTAAATCAACAGTCAAAATCAGTAAGGCGCATCGCCTTCGATGGTGGTGCGGTAGAGTTTGCGGCGCTGGTCGAGCGGGCAGCCCGTCGCCAGGTGCATCAGCGAGCGGTTGTCCCAGAACACCAGGTCGTGCGGCTGCCAGCGGTGCACATACAGGTGTTCGGGGCGCACGCTGTGGGCGAACAGTTCGTCGAGCAGGGCGCGGCTTTCATCGGCGGGCAAGCCGACGATGCGCGTGGTGAAATGCTCGCTGACGAACAGGGCACGGCGTCCCGTTTCCGGATGCACGCGCACCACAGGGTGCGTTACGGGTTTGACTTCATCGATCTGCGCCTGCGTCAGCGCCGGGCGCCACGGGTTGCGGCGACGCAACTCCTCATACTGGCTCAGGTAGCTGTGTTCGGCACGGGCGCCGCGCACGGCGTGGCGCAGCGCGGCCGGCAAGCTTTCCCAGGCCAGGTGCATGTTGGCAAACACGGTATCGCCGCCCTCGTCCGGCAACTCTTGCGCGTGCAGCATGGAGCCGAGGCTGGGCACTTCCTTGTACGACAGGTCGGAATGCCAGAAATGGCCCGCGTCACCGAGGCCGATGGGTTGGCCATCTTCAACGATGTTCGAGATGATCAGCACTTCCGGCTGCGTAGGCAGCTGGAACTGGCGCAGCACGTGGATTTGCAGGGGGCCGAAGCGGCGGCTGAAATCGACTTGCTGCTGCGGCGTGATGCGCTGGTCGCGGAACACCAGCACATGATGGTCGAGGTGGGCGTGGTGCAGGCGCTGGAAGTCGCCCAGCGACAGCGGCTGCGACAGGTCCAGCCCCAGCACTTGTGCGCCGAGCGGCGCATCGAACGTTTCGATGCGGAACTGGCTGGAAGAAAACGCGGATTTCAGGACGGCCGACATGGGAACTCGACTAGAGTCTGGGGAAGTCCACTGTATGCCGGCCTGCGCTCCTTGCAAACGAAGCATTTACTATATGGATATGCGCGGCGCATTGCGCCATGCTGCAACAGGCGCTGTCACGCAAGGGCACAGCGGCACCGGCTTTGTGCCCGGAAAGGGAGCTAGCACGCAACTTGCTTGTCTGCCAATCTTCAACCATCGCCCAGGAAAACCATGCGCGCCTACGCCCTGATGCTCGCCGTTCTGTTCGCTGTTCCCGTCCACGCCCAGGACAGCCAGGATGAAAGTGATCTCAGCTACAAAGCCTATGTGCACAGCGACAAGCGCATCAAGTGTTTATACGGCTATGCGGCCGACAAGACGGGCGACCATGCGGCGGCCGTCGCCATCTTTGAAGACTGCATCCGGCGCTGGAACGATGTGTATTCGATGATTTGGCTGGCCCAGCTGTATGAAACGGGCATCGGCGTGCCCAGGGACCTGGCGCAGGCGACGGCGCTGATGCGGCGCGGCGCCCATACCAACGATGACGCCGCCTATGCGCGGCTGGCGCGCTATCACTATGGCGTGGCGCTGGCCGAAGGCCGGGGCACGCCGCAGGACCTTCCCCAGGCCAGAACCTGGCTGCGCCAGGCGGCGCAGGAGGGCGTGCGGGAGGCGGCCGATTATCTGGACCGCCTGGAAGGCGCCGCGCCATAGACGCGGCGCCAGCGCCGCTTACGCGATTGCTTCGTAGCGGGCCAGGCGGGTCGCCATGCGCGGCGCCAGCTCATGGCCGGCCGTGACCGTCACTTCGAGGTCGTTCAGCAAGCCATCCTTCAAGCCGTAGACCCAGCCATGGACGCTGAGTTCCTGGCCCCGTTCCCACGCATCTTGCACGACGGTGGTCTGGCATACGTTCAAGACTTGCTCGACCACGTTCAGTTCGCACAGACGGTCGCCGCGCTGGCGGCTCGTCAATACGTCGCCCAGATAGCGCTCGTGCTTCTGGCCAACGTCCTGCACGTGGCGCAGCCAGTTGTCGACCAGGCCGATGCGCGTGCCCGTCATGGCCGCATGCACGCCCTTGCAGCCGTAATGGCCGACGATGATGATATGTTTGACTTTCAGCACGTCCACGGCAAATTGCAGGACGGACAGGCAATTGAGGTCGGAATGCACGACCACATTGGCAATATTACGGTGCACAAACACGTCGCCAGGCGCCATGCCCAGCAATTCGTTGGCGGGAACGCGGCTGTCGGAGCAGCCGATCCACAGGTATTCGGGCGATGTCTGCGCTTCCAGGTTCTTGAAGAAGTTCGGGTCCTTCGCCACCATCGAGTCGGCCCAGCGGCGGTTACGCTGCAGCAGTTCCGCCAGGGCCGGGCCATTTTTCTGTTCGGTCATATCGCTCCCATTGTGTGCGTACGACTGAATTGGCCGCAGATCGCGCCCATAGGCCGGCGATGCTCGCACATTGTTCAGTCGTGATGAAAAAAACGCCGGGATGTTTCAGCATCCCGGCGCATGGTGTTACGTGTGCTTATTCAAAAAAATCCTTGACCTTGTCTTTCCAGGTCTTGCTTTGCGGACTGTGCTTGGCACCGCCCTCGGTCGTCGACTTTTCAAAGTCGCGCAGCAGGTCTTTCTGTTTTTCCGTCAGTTTCACCGGTGTTTCGATGGCCACGTGGCAGAACAGGTCGCCCGCGTAACCGGAGCGCACGCCCTTGATGCCCTTGCCTTTCAGGCGGAAGGTCTTGCCCGACTGGGTGCCTTCCGGAATCGTGAACGACACTTTGCCGTTCAGGGTAGGCACTTCGATTTCGCCACCCAAAGCTGCCTTGGTGAACGAGATCGGCATTTCGCAATGCAGGTCGTCGCCTTCGCGCTGGAACACGGCGTGCGGCTTGATGTGGATTTCCACATACAGGTCGCCCGACGGGCCGCCATTCGTGCCCGGTTCGCCGTTGCCGGACGAACGGATACGCATGCCGTTGTCGATACCGACTGGAATTTTGACTTCCAGGGTCTTGTTGCGCTTGATGCGACCGGCGCCGCCGCATGGCGTGCAGGGGTCGGTGATGACCTTGCCGCTGCCATGGCATTTCGGGCAGGTTTGCTGGATGCTGAAGAAACCTTGCTGCATGCGCACCTGGCCGTGACCGCCGCAAGTACCGCAGGTGGTGGGCGAGGTGCCCGGCTTGGCGCCGCTGCCATGACAAGTGTCGCACTTGTCCCAGCTCGGCACGCGAATCGTCGTGTCGAAGCCGTGCGCAGCTTGCTCCAGTGTAATTTCCAGGTTGTAGCGCAAGTCGGCGCCACGGTACACCTGTGGACCCGCATTGCGGCTGCGACCACCGCCACCGCCAAAGATGTCGCCGAAGATATCGCCGAAGCTGTCGGCAAAGCCGCCAGCACCGCCGCCGAAGCCGCCGCCACCGCCCATGTTCGGGTCCACGCCGGCGTGACCGTAACGGTCATACGCATCGCGCTTTTCCGGATTGGTCAGCATCTCGTAGGCTTCTTTGACTTCCTTAAACTTTTCTTCCGATTCCTTGCTATCCGGATTGCGGTCCGGATGGTATTTCATCGCCAGTTTACGGTAAGACTTTTTGATCTCTTCTTCCGAAGCATTTTTTGCGACACCGAGTGTCTCGTAAAAATCACGCTTTGCCATGTTGTCGGCACCTTGCAGTCTATCTACTGATGTAAAAATTACACGAAAAAGCCGAGTCGAGTGCTGCGCTAGGCGCAGCGACTCGGCTCGGCCGGTCTTCGCGGCTAATCCCGCGATGTAGCGTTCAGCCCGGCTGCCCCCGGTTCATGGGAGCGCAAGACAATTACTTGCTGTCTTTGACTTCCTTGAAGTCAGCGTCAACAACGTCGTCCTGCTTGGCGCCTGCGTCCGATGCGCCAGCAGCTTGCTGTGCACCTTCCGCGCCGCCGGCAGCTTGCTGCGCTTGCATGTCGGCATACATTTTTTCGCCCAGTTTCTGCGATGCGCTCGACAGTGCTTCCACCTTGGCGTCGATCTCAGCCTTGTCGCCCGCCTTGATGCTTGCTTCCAGGTCGGTGATCGCCGCTTCGATCTTCTCTTTCTCGCCCGCGTCCAGCTTGTCGCCGTATTCGGTCAAGGATTTCCGGGTCGAGTGTACCAGAGCATCGGCCTGGTTGCGCGACTCGGCCAATTCTTTGACCTTCTTGTCTTCTTCGGCGTTCAGCTCGGCGTCTTTCACCATCTTCTGGATTTCAGCCTCGGTCAAGCCGGAATTGGCCTTGATCGTGATCTTGTTTTCCTTACCGGTGGCCTTGTCTTTCGCGCCGACGTGCAAGATGCCGTTGGCGTCGATGTCGAAGGTCACTTCGATCTGTGGCGTGCCGCGCGATGCTGGCGGGATGCCTTCCAGATTGAATTCGCCCAGACCTTTGTTGCCGGCGGCGATTTCGCGCTCACCCTGGAAGACCTTGATGGTCACCGCAGGCTGGTTGTCGTCGGCCGTCGAGAAGACCTGGCTGAACTTGGTCGGAATCGTCGTGTTTTTGTGGATCATCTTGGTCATCACGCCGCCCAGGGTTTCGATACCCAGGGACAGAGGGGTGACGTCCAGCAACAGCAAGTCCTTGCGTTCGCCCGACAGGACCGAACCTTGAATCGCTGCGCCCACGGCGACGGCTTCGTCCGGGTTCACGTCCTTGCGTGGATCCTTGCCGAAGAATTCCTTCACTTTTTCCTGCACCTTCGGCATACGGGTCATACCGCCGACCAGGATGATGTCATCGATGTCCGACACTTTCACGCCAGCATCTTTGATGGCGGTGCGGCATGGTTCCATCGTGGCCGTGATCAGCTCTTCCACCAGCGATTCCAGCTTGGCGCGGGTCATCTTCAGGTTCAAGTGGACCGGTGCGCCGTTCGCCATGGCGATATACGGCTCGTTGATCTCGGTTTGCTGCGACGACGACAATTCGATCTTCGCGCGCTCGGCCGAAGCCTTGATGCGCTGCAGGGCGATCGGATCTTTTTTCAGGTCGATGCCGTTGATCTTCTTGAACTCGTCGATGATGTAATCGATGACGCGCTGGTCGAAGTCTTCGCCGCCCAGGAAGGTGTCGCCGTTGGTCGACAGCACTTCAAATTGTTTCTCGCCATCAACATCCGCGATTTCGATGATCGACACGTCGAACGTACCGCCACCCAGGTCATACACGGCGATTTTACGATCGCCTTTTTCGGTCTTGTCCAGGCCGAACGCCAGCGCTGCCGCGGTTGGCTCGTTGATGATGCGCTTGACGTCCAGGCCAGCGATACGGCCGGCATCCTTGGTGGCTTGACGCTGCGAGTCGTTGAAGTAGGCAGGCACGGTGATGACGGCTTCGGTGACTTCTTCACCGAGGTAGTCTTCTGCCGTTTTTTTCATCTTGCGCAGGACTTCAGCCGAAATTTGCGGCGGCGCCAGTTTTTTGTCGCGTACGCCGATCCATGCATCGCCGTTGTCGGCTTTCATGATTTGATACGGCATCAGCGCGATGTCTTTTTGCACTTCTTTTTCGTCGAACTTGCGACCGATCAGACGCTTGACTGCGTACAGCGTGTTTTTCGGATTGGTCACGGCCTGGCGTTTCGCTGGCGCGCCGACGAGAATTTCGCCATCTTCTTGATAAGCAATAATCGACGGCGTCGTGCGTGCGCCTTCAGCGTTTTCGATTACCTTTGGTTGACCGTTTTCCATGATGGAAACGCAGGAATTCGTGGTTCCCAGATCGATACCGATAATTCTACCCATGATTTTTTTCCTTTTATTTGCTAGATTTCAGATGGTTCTTATATGTGGCAAAGCGGCATGGTTTCAAGGCTTGCTTGATGCCGCACTCTGATTATTTTGCTTGCGCGGTCGTGACAATGGCTGGACGCAGCAGGCGGTCCGCAATCATATAGCCCTTTTGCAAGACTGACACGATGGTATTGGCTTCCTGCTCCGCTGGCACCACGGCAACGGCCTGGTGTTTCATCGGATCGAGCTTTTCGCCCTGCACTGGCAAGACTTCTACCAGGCGGTTACGCTCGAACGCGGCGTTCAGTTGCTTCAAGGTCATCTCGACGCCTTCTTTCAGCGATTCGATGGTCGGTGCTTCCACCGTCAGCGCCGTTTCCAGGCTGTCTTTCACCGGCACCATGGCTTCGGCAAAGCTTTCCACTGCGAATTTATGCGCTTTAGCAACATCTTCCTGCGCACGGCGACGAATATTTTCGCCATCGGCCTTGGCGCGCATGAAGGCATCGTGCATCTCTGCAAGACGCGCTTCGGTACTCGCCAGCTGCTCTTCCAAAGTAGGCTCTGCGGGAGTCGATGGGGCAGTCGCCGCGGCGTCCGCTTGCGGATTAGGTACAGCTTGGTTTTCCTGATCTTGCATCTAGAAAGCTCCTACAATCAATGACTTAAATGAGTTAGTCTAACTATCTTTACAACACTAACGGGCAGATGGGGCTATATCCTATTGTTTCAAGGGGTATACACGGCAAAACCAGAATTACAGCGATTCATGTTACAGCTTATTACAAAAGGTGACCCATTTCGGCCAGTGAGCCGTGCGCGCCCCCTTGATTTTCCAGGCTTCCCCGGGCAAAGCGGGCATTCTACCAGCCCCGCCATGGCCATCGCCACTGACGGCGTTGCTATCTGAATAGTACTTTTGTCGCGCCAGACATGACAAAGCCGCGCAAGCGCGGCTTTTCATTGCGGAAAAATTAATTATCTTTAATTTGCCGCGCCCAGTGCCAGCGCCGCCGCGCGCGCCTGCTCGCCCGCCTTCTTGTCCGCGTCGCGCTGCGGCGCCGTCTTCATCGTCGGCCAGCCGATCATATGCTGCTCCGCAATTTCCGCCATGCCCGCGATCCAGGCCGGCGTTTCGTTCAGGCAGGCGATGTAATGGAAGTGCTGGCCGCCGGCCGTCTCGAAATCATGCTTGGCTTCCATGGCGATCTCTTCCAGCGTTTCCAGGCAATCGCTGGTAAAGCCCGGACACAGCAGGTCGACCCGCTTGACGCCCTGCTGCGCAAGCGCCACCAGGGTGGGCGCCGTGTACGGCTGCAGCCATTCGGCCTTGCCGAAGCGCGACTGGAAGGTCACCACGTATTGCTCTTTAGTTAATTTCAGCTTTTCTGCCAGCAATCGCGCCGTTTTCAGGCATTGGCAGTGGTAGGGGTCGCCCAGCAGCAAGGTACGCTTGGGCACGCCATGGAAACTCATCACCAGTTTTTCCGGACGGCCATGCGCTTCCCAGTGGTTCAGCACGGAATCGCGCAAGGCGTCGATATATGTGTCGTGCTCGTGATATTGCTTGATGAAACGCAATTCCGGCACATTACGCACGGTAGCGTAATGGGCGAATACGGCGTCGTAGATGGACCCCGTCGTCGTGCCCGAGTATTGCGGATACGCCGGCAAAATGGCGATGCGCTCGCAGCCTTCGCTTTTCAGCTGGGCCAGCACGTCGGGCAAGGAAGGCGAACCGTAACGCATGGCCATGGCCACGGTCACACCATCGTGCCCTCGCTCGGCCAGGGCGCCGGCCAGCAATTTCGCCTGCTTTTGCGTATGCACTTTCAGGGGCGAGCCCTCGCGCGTCCAGATCGACGCGTATTTCTTGGCCGACTGGCCCGAGCGGAAGGGCAAAATAATCAGGTTCAGGATGAACCACCAGACGAGGCGGGGTATCTCCACCACGCGCGGGTCCGACAAAAATTGCTTCAGGTAGCGCCGCACGGCCGACGAGGTCGGTGCATCGGGCGTGCCCAGGTTGACCAGCACCACGGCGCTGCGGTCGATGCTGCCATGCGTGTACGGCGGTTCTGTTTGAAATGACATGAAGGCTCTTCGAAGGCGTTGGATGGATTAGGCAGTTATTATAGTTACATTGCGTCAACATCGGGGGTCAGACCCTCAATGCCGCTAACGTCAAGCTCAGCGCTAACGCGTCCGGGGGTCTGACCCCGGATTTAAGCCTGCGTTCAAATCGCCAGCAATTCGCGGGCATGCTTGCGCGTGGTGGCCGTGATTTCCAGGCCGCCCAGCATGCGCGCCACTTCTTCCACCCTGGCCTTGGCGTCGAGCATGTCGATGCGCGACGCCGTCTTGCCGTTGTCCAGGGTGCTTTTTGCCACTTGGAAATGCTGATTGGCCTGGCTGGCCACTTGCGGCAAGTGGGTCACGCACAGCACTTGGCGTCCCTGCCCCAGGCGTTTTAATAAGCGTCCGACCACTTCAGCGACGGCGCCGCCGATGCCGCTGTCGACCTCGTCGAAGATCAGGGTCGGCGTGGTGGTGGCGTGCGAAGTGATGACGGAAATGGCCAGCGCGATACGCGCCAGTTCGCCGCCGGACGCTACCTTGGCCAGCGAACGGGGCGCCGTGCCCGCATGGCCTGCAACGAGAAACTCGACTTGCTCGAGGCCGTGGGCGGCCGGATCGCACGGGTGCAGCGCGATTTCGAAGCTGCCGCCCGTCATGCTCAGTTCCTGCATGGCGCGCGTGACGGCTTGCCCCAGCTCCAGGGCGGCGGCGCGGCGCGTGGCGGACAATCGCTCGGCCACGGCGCGGTACTCGGCCTCGATCTTCGCTTCCTGGCGCAGCAAGCCCTCGATATCGGAAGCGTCGGCCAGGTGCTGCAGCTTTTCCGACAGCTTGGCGTGTTCCTCCGGCAATTCTTCTGGCGTGACGCGGAATTTGCGGGCCGTGCTGTGCATGGCTTCCATGCGCGCGTCGAGCTGGTGCAGACGCTCCGGGTCCAGTTCCACGCGGTCCAGGTAATTGTTCAGCGCGTACACGGATTCCTGCAGCTGGATGCGCGACGACTCGATCAGGTCGACGATCGGCTGCAATTCCGCATCGACGGACACGAGCTTGCCCAGCTTCTGGTTCAAGGCCGACAGTTGCGACACGATCGGATGGTCTTCCGACTCGGAAATGATCGCCAGGGCTTCCTGCGCCCCCTCCAGCAGGCTGGCCGCGTGCGACAGGCGGCTGTGCTCGTTCGTGATCTCCGTCCATTCGCCGGGCTTGGCGGCCAGCTTTTCCAGTTCGCCCACTTGCCATTCCAGGCGTTCGCGCTCGTACAGCACGTTGGCGGCATTCGTTTCGAATTCCTCGCGCTGGCGCACGAGGGCGCGCCAGCGCTTGTGCAGCGCCGCCACTTGCCGCGCATCCTGCTCCGCGCCCGCTTCGCGCGCCGTCGCCTGGCCGTCGAGCAAGGCACGCTGCGCTTCGCTTTTCAGCAAGGACTGGTGCGCGTGCTGGCCGTGGATATCGACCAGCATGTCGCCCAGTTCGCGCAGCTGGGCGGCCGTGGCGGGAATGCCGTTGATATACGCCTTCGAGCGGCCCGCATTGTCGATCACGCGGCGCAGCAGGGCGCCGCCATCGTCGTTGGCGAATTCATGCGCCACCAGCCAGGCCTGCGCCACTTCGCTGACGGAAAAATCGGCTGTGATGTCGGCCTTGGCCGCGCCTTCGCGCACCACGCTGGCGTCGCCGCGCCCGCCCAGCGCCAAAGTCAGCGCATCGATGAGGATGGACTTGCCGGCGCCCGTCTCGCCCGTCAGCACGCTGAAGCCGGCGGAAAATTCCAGTTCAATGGTATCGACAATGACAAAATCGCGAATGGACAGTGTATGGAGCATGGCTTCTGTGGTTAGGCGGCGCACCGCGGGTTGAGGTGGAGAAACTATTAGCTGAGCTTGCCCTCGCCCGACGGGTACTCATTCCAGTGCAGTTTTTCACGCAGGGTGTTGTAGTAGCTCCACCCTTCCGGATGCAGGAAGGTAATCGTATGGGGCGAACGGCGGATGAGGATGCGGTCTTGCTGCACCAGGCTGGCAAAGGTCTGCATGTCGAAATTGACGCTGATATCGCGCCCGCGCACGATTTCCACCACGATCTGGCTGGAATCGGGCAGGACGATGGGGCGGTTCGACAGCGCATGCGGGGCGATCGGCACGAGCACGATGCCGCCCAGGGTCGGATGCAGCAGGGGGCCGCCGGCCGACAGCGAATACGCGGTCGAGCCCGTGGGCGTGGAAATGATCAAGCCATCGGAGCGCTGGTTGTACATGAAGTGACCGTCGACCTCGACGCGCAATTCGGCCATGCCGGCGCCGCCGCCGCGCGAGACGACGACATCGTTGACGGCCATGCCCACGTGAATCGACTCGCCGTCGCGCAGCACGCTGCCTTCGAGCAAAGTGCGGCGCTCGGCCTTGAATCGGCCGCCGAGAATTTGCGCCAGCACGGGCAGCATGCGCTCAAGCGGAATATCGGTCATGAAACCCAGGCGCCCCTGATTGATACCGATCAAGGGGACGTCGAATGGTGCCAGCTGGCGCGCAATGCCGAGCATGGTGCCATCGCCGCCCATGACGATGGCGCAATCGGCGGCGGCGCCGATCTCGGCCGGCGACATGGCGCGCACTCCGGGAAACGCCAGGTTCAGGTGCGCGGCCGTCTCCGCCTCGAAGACCACCGTGTGGCCCAGCACTTGCAGGAAATCGACGATGCTTTTCACGGGCTCGGCAATGCCATCCGTATTCTGGCGCACGACCAGGGCAATGGTCTTGGCGCCCAGGTTGAAGCGCTCGCCCGGGGCTGGCAAGGTCGCGGCTGGCTGTTCGGCTCGCTGGTCGGCGTAGTTATCGACGGGCATAAAAATCTCGGTAATGAATTCGGTGGCAAGCCGCCCCAGGCTGTCGCGTCGCACGCCGCCATCGCATGATACTGTATATATCCACAGTATAGTGCGGCTGCCGTGTGCCCGCAAGGGGCGTTCTTGGTGTTGCACGCAGTGTAGCGCAGAAAAAGAATCGTCCATGCGTGCGCCAGCGCTCCCTGGATGGACAAATCCGCTTGCAGGCAGCCTGGCTGCGGCAGGACACTGATCCCACGTCAATTCTTCTGTCAGGAGGCCATATGGTTACCCAGCATAGCGAACGCAAGATCAATACCGATGAAAAGGTCAAGAATGACGGCATCGACCGTCTGCCGCACGAGCGCGACGAATCGCCCGATGCGCAGAACGTGCGCCCACGCAAGATCATGCAGCAGGCGGCCAGCGACCTGGAGCAGGGACTGGTCGATACGGACCTGCACGCCCAGCCGGGCGTGGAAAAGGTCAAGCCCGCCGCGCCGCAGCAAGCCCGTCCCGACGCGCAACTGGAACCAAAGAAGGCGCGCTGACTCCAACGGTCACGCTCTGCTACCCGCACTGTTCATGCTCCGGAGTACGCCATGCACCGTTACGCCCGTTCCTTCCTGCTGGCCGCTGCCTGCGGCGCCCATCTCGCCCATGCCCAGGCGCCCGCCATGCCCGTGGGCTTCGGCCCGCAGCCCACCCTGCCCGCACCGGACAAGCAGCTAATTCCCACCGTGAATGTGGCGCCCGTGCAGCGCTGGACGGCCGCGCAGCACCCCGCTGTCGCGGCGGGCCTGGCCATCCATGCGTATGCGCGCGACCTCGACCATCCGCGCTGGCTGTACGTCTTGCCGAATGGCGACGTGCTCGTGGCGGAAACGAACGCCCCGCCGAAGCCGGACGACAGCAAGGGCATCAAGGGCGCCATCATGCAGATGCAGATGAAAAAGGCGGGCGCGGCCACGCCCAGCGCCAACCGCATCACCCTGCTGCGCGGCGTCGACGCGAATGGCGTGGCGCAGACGCGCAGCGTGTTCCTGCAAGGACTGAACTCGCCGTTCGGCATGGCCCTGGTGGGTAACGAGCTGTACATCGCCAATGCCGACGCCTTGATGCGTTTTCCTTACAAGGAAGGCCAGACAGCCATCACGGCGCCCGGCGTCAAGGTGATGGATTTGCCGGGCGGCCCCATCAATCACCACTGGACCAAAAACGTCATCGCCAGCCCCGATGGCAAATTTCTCTATGTTTCCGTCGGCTCGAACAGCAACGTGGGCGAAAACGGCATGGCGGCCGAAGATGGCCGCGCCGCCATCTGGCAATTCACGCGGGCGACGGGCAAGGCCCGCGTGTATGCGACGGGCTTGCGCAACCCCGTCGGCCTGGCCTGGCAGCCCAGGACGGGCGCCCTGTGGACGGCCGTCAATGAGCGCGACGAGCTGGGCAACGACCTGGTGCCCGACTACATGACGTCCGTCAAGGATGGCGCCTTCTATGGCTGGCCCTACAGTTATTTCGGCCAGCACGTCGATGCGCGGGTCACGCCGCCCCGTCCCGAACTGGTGGCCACCGCTGTTGCACCCGACTACGCGCTGGGCGCCCATACGGCCTCGCTGGGACTGGCGTTTTATGACGCCACCCTGCTGCCGGAACGCTACCGGGGCGGCGCCTTCATCGGCCAGCACGGCTCGTGGAACCGCAAACCCTTCAGCGGCTATAAAGTCATCTTTGTTCCGTTCGCCGATGGCGTGCCCAGCGGTCCTCCGCAGGACGTCGTCGCCGGCTTCCTCGACAGCAATGGCAAGGCACAGGGGCGCCCCGTCGGCGTGGCCGTCGACAAGGCCGGCGCGCTGCTGGTGGCGGACGACGTGGGCAATGTCATCTGGCGCGTCACGCCGGCGCCGTGAACACATTGGCGCCGTGAACACATTGGCGCCGCGCATGCGCCCCCTGTGTGGCGCAACGAACGGAAGGGCAAGGATGCCACGCGCATGATGGACCTTCGAACCACGCAAGGAGTACATCATGAAAAAAACAGGATCAGCCGTCTGGAGTGGCGGCCTTAAGGATGGCAAAGGATTTATTTCCACCCAAAGCGGCGCACTCGACAATGTGGCCTATGGTTTCAACACGCGCTTCGAAGATGGTCCCGGCAGCAATCCGGAAGAACTGATCGGCGCGGCCCACGCGGCCTGCTTCACCATGGCCCTGTCCGGCCAACTGGGCGAGGCGGGCTTGCGCGCCACGGCCCTGAAAACCACGGCCGACGTCAGCCTGGAAAAAATCGATGGCAGCTATGCCATCACGGCCGTGCACCTGACCCTGGTGGCCACCATTCCCGGCGCCACCGACGAAGCGTTCCAGGACGCGGCCCTGCGCGCCAAGCTCGGTTGCCCCGTATCGAAGTTGCTGGCCACGGAAATCACGCTGGACGCCCGTCTGGAGTAATTCCAGAGGCACTAACGTCACCGTCCGCGGCTGTCCTGCCACCAGGGCAGCCGGGGCGGTCTCGGCAAGAAAGCCGTAAAACGCATAAAATCCTGCCATTCCCCTCTCACCCTCAAGGATTTACGATGCGTATTTTGCACACCATGTTACGGGTCGGCGACCTGCAGCGCTCCATCGACTTTTACACGAACGTCCTGGGCATGAAATTGCTGCGCACCAGCGACAATCCGGAATACCAGTACACGCTGGCCTTCGTCGGCTATGGTTCGAATCCCGACCACGCGGAACTGGAACTGACGTATAACTATGGCACCACCAGCTACGAGCTGGGCACGGCGTATGGCCACATCGCCATCTCGGCCGACGATATCGTCGCCGCTTGCGACGCGGCGCGGGCGAATGGCGGCAACGTCACGCGCGAACCGGGCCCCGTCAAGGGCGGCAACACGGTCATCGCCTTCATCACCGATCCGGATGGCTACAAGATCGAATTGATCGAACGCAAGTTCGACGGCCAGGGCGCCGGCCTGTAATTCCTCAGCCTGGTTCCGTGGCCGTTGCAATGGCCGCGCGCAGCCAGGCGATGCCCGCATCGCCGTCCGTGCGGCGGTGCCGTATCACTTCAAACGCAAACGGCGCGATGGCAAACGGCGCGGAGTACTGTGCCAGCCCCTGCGCCTCAATGCCCTGCAAGGCACGCCGCGCCACCGTCAATATCAGATCCGTCCCCATCACGACATCCGGTGCGACCGTCCAGTACGGCACGCGCACGGCGATGCGGCGCGCCTGGCCCAGTTGCGCCAGCGCTGCATCGACTTCGGCCGCCATGCCGCCTTCGCCGGACGCCACCAGCACATGGGGGCGCGCCAGATAGGTCTGCAAGCTCAAGCTCTCGCCCGGCGCCAGGCTGGCCGGATCGAGCGCGCACATGAACGTTTCCTCGAATAAGGTTTCCCTGTGCAACTGCTCGGGCAGTTGCGGGAACACGCCCAGCGCCAGATCGATCTCGCCATCCTGCACGCCGGCCACCACGGCAGAACGGCTGGCATAGCTGACGGCCATGTCGATGCCGGGCGCTTCCACGCGCAAACGCCGCAGCAAAGCGGGCAAGATCAATGCCGCACCGTAATCCGACATGGCCAGGCGAAACACGCGCTGCGCCGTGGCCGCCTCGAAGACGGCGCCACCGAGCACGGAGCGCACGCTCTGCAGGGCTTCGGCCAGCGGCCGCGCCAATTCCAGGGCGCGCGCCGTGGGCTGGAAACCGCCTTTGCCGCGCAGCAGCAACGGGTCGTCGAGCAGATGGCGCAGGCGCGCCAGCGCATGGCTGACGGCAGGCTGGCTCATGTGCAGGCGTTCCGCCGCGCGCGACAAATGGCGCTCGCTCAGCAGCGCATCCAGGATCACCAGCAAGTTCAAATCGACGGCGCGCAAATTATTCATTTCGTGCATAGTTTAATGACAAAATACGAATTGGATTTAATCATGACAGCATAATACGATGGCTCCATCAACTCAACACGCAGGGAGTCGCACATGCACGGATGGATCACCTTGTTTGCCCCGCTGGCCATGCTGGCCGGCGCCGTCGTCCCCTTCCAGGCGGGCGCTAACGCCGCGCTGGGCCGCAACCTGGGCCACCCGCTGTGGGCCACCATCGCCTCGCTGGCCGTCAGCGCCGTGCTTGCTTTACTGGTGATGCTGGCCTGGCGGGTGCCGGCGCCCGATTTGCACCTCGCCGTGCGCGGGCCGGGCTGGTCCTGGCTCGGTGGCGCGGCCGGCGTGTTTTATATTACGGCCGCGCTGATGCTGGCGCCGCGCATGGGTTCCGGCCCCTTCATGGCAGCCGTCATCGGCGGGCAGATGCTGGCCGCGCTGGCCATCGACCGCTACGGCTTGCTGGGTTTTGCCATCAAGCATATTTCTCCGCTGCACTGGGCCGGCGCGGGCCTGGTGGTGGCCGGTGTCGTGCTGACCCAGTTCGCCAACAGCCGCGCCGTGTGAGCACACGTCAAGGCGAAAAAAAACCAGCGCCGTTGCCGGGGCTGGTTTTCATGTAGAGCAGAGCGCGCTTACTTGACGAGCAAGGCGTTGACGGGCATCAAGTCCGTTTCCTTCAGGGTGCCGGCGGCGGCCTTCAGGCGCAAGCCGTTCATGATGGTGTCGTAGCGGGCTTTCGACAGGTCTTTTTGCGTCGAGAACAATTGTTTCTGCGCATTCAAGACGTCGATATTGATGCGCACGCCCACTTGATAGCCGAGCTGGTTCGACTCCAGCGCCGACTTGCTCGACACTTCCGCCGCTTCCAGCGCCTTGACTTGCGCCAGGCCGCTGTTGACGCCCAGGAACGCCTGGCGCGCGCCTTGCGATGCCGTGCGGCGTGCCGTTTCCAGGTCGTTGCGGGCCTTGTTTTCCAGCGCGATCGATTCGCGCACCTTGCTCGTCACGGCAAAGCCGCTGAAAATGGGGATGCTCCACTGCACGCCGATGGCGTTGTTGTTATTGCCGCTACCATTGCCGCCACCGGACGTGTAGGTGTGGCCCGTGTTGGCGATCAGGTCCAGGGTCGGATAGTGGCCGGCGCGGTTGCGGCCGATGTCACGCTTGGCCGATTCCACGTTGAACTGGGCCGTGACGACGCTGTAGTTCTGCTCTTCCGCCGAGCTCACCCACGGCTCGATGGCGGCCGGTTCCGGCGCGCTGATGACCACGCCCGCGCGCATTGGCGCCAGGCTCGTCGGCGCTTCGCCGATGATGGTTTGCAGGGCGCTGCGCTTGTTGGCCAGGTCATTGATGGCGGCAAATTCCTGCGCCACCACCAGGTCGTAGGCCGCTTGCGCTTCGTGCGTGTCGGTAATCGTTTGCGTGCCGACTTCGAAGTTGCGCTTGGCCGATGCCAGCTGCTCCGTCGTGGCCACTTTTTGCGCCTGCGTGGCGCCCAGGTTGTCCTGCGCGCTGAGCACGTCGAAATACGCTTGCGCCACGCGCGTGATCAAGTCTTGCTGGACTTGCGCAAATTGCGCTTCGGCAATCGCCTGCGCCAGCTTGCTTTGCTGGTAGGTTTCCCAACGGTCCCAGCGGAACAGCGGCTGCGCCAGGGTCAGGTTGTAGCTGTTCGCGCGGACGTTGACGGACGGCGAAGTGATCTTGTTGCCGCCATTGTTCTGGATAATCTGTTCCTGATTGCCGCGCGTATTGCTGCCCGAGGCGGAGATTTGCGGCAGCAAGCCTGCCAGCCCCTGCGGAACCCGCTCCATCCCGGCAGACAGGGCCGCGCGCGCGCTGGCGTACTGCGCGTCATTGGCCAGCGCCTGCTGGTACACCTGGATGAGATCGGCCGCCTGCGCTTGCAGCGAGCATGTCATCGAGACAAAGGCGCTGGTCATCAGCACGGCGATAAGGGGTTTCCGCATTGCATTTCTCCGTTGGAGTCGTCAAAAGTTGATGGAATCAAAAATCGGTTACAGCCTGCCTGGCGGCCGCGCCAGCAGGAGCGGGGTACAGGCCTCCGCAGGCATGCAGGAAAACATGCCTGGCAGTGCATCTACTGCGAATTCACTTAGTATTTCGGCATGGCGCTGTCGACTTGCAGCGCCCAGGCATGCACGCCGCCCGTCAAATTACTGATCTTGCCAAAACCATTGCGCTCCAGGAAGGCCGCCACTTGCATGCTGCGCATGCCGTGATGGCAAATGCAGACGATTTCGGCGTCTTCATCGAGGTCATCGATGCGCGCGGGAATCGAGTTCATCTGCATCAAGGTGGCACCGTCGAGGTGGCACAGGTCGAACTCCCACTGTTCCCGCACGTCCAGCAAGAACGGACGCGGGCGGGAAGGGTCAGCCAGCCAGGCGGCCAGCTGCGGTGCACTCAAATGCTCCATCGAATCGGTCGCCTCAGAACTGGAAATGCGACGGTGCCACGGCTTGCAGCGGCGTGACATTGGTTTCAAACAGCTTGCGCGTGTCATAGGCCTTGTCCGAGCTGCGCGTGATCAGGTGCGCCGACATGATCGGCGCTTCGCCGATGATCGCCAGGATGCGGCCGCCGACTTTGACTTGTTGCAACAGCGCTTCCGGCAGCACGGCCAGGGCGCCGGACACGACGATCACGTCGTAGGGTGCACCCTTGCTCCAGCCCTGGGCGCCGTCGCCCAGTTCCACGGTCACGTTGGTCACGCCGTTGGCGGCCAGGTTCTGCTCGGCCAGGGTTTTCAATTGGGGAACGATTTCCACGCTCGTCACATGACGCGCCTTGTGCGCCAGCAACGCGGCCATGTAACCGCTGCCGGTGCCGATTTCCAGCACATTTTCATGCTTCTTGACGGCTACGTCTTGCAAAATACGCGCTTCCAGCTTTGGCGTGAACATACATTCGCCGCCGCCCAGTGGAATTTCCGTATCGACGAAGGCCAGGTTTTTATAGGCGGCCGGCACGAAATTTTCACGCTTGACCACGTTCAACAGCTCCAGCACGTCGATATCCAGTACGTCCCATGGACGGATCTGCTGTTCGATCATATTGAAGCGGGCTTGTTCGATATTCATCTTTGGACTCGGTAAGTGAAGTAATAATCCGCCATTTTATCGTTGAACTGGCTGAAAGCACATGTTAACCATAAAGGCGGGGAATGGAGGAAATTTGCGACGATCTGCAGATTTGGGGGGGCGAACCTTGGAAAAGGGGTAACTGAACGGTAGTAGCCAGGCCCGGTGCATCAGCTTTTCCCGGGCGCCTCCGCCTGCAGGCTGCGCAAGCTCATGTCGATAAAGGCATCCATATAGGCGAGCGGATCGATATCCTTGACCTCGCACGGCACGAAGGAGTGCGTCCACATCATGAGCATGGTGACGGGTGCGCTGAGGATGGTGCTGACCAGCACGGGATCGATCTGGCGGAATTCACCGCGCTGCATGCCCCGTTCCAGCAGACTGACGATCAGTCCATTGCCGCGCGCGACGACTTCTTCGTTGTAAAACTGCGCCAGTTCCGGGAAATTGTTCGCTTCGGCCAGCATCAGCTTGGTCAAACCGGCCAGTTTGGTGGCACCGAATTCTTCCCACCACTGCATCATCACCTTGCGCAACAATTCGGCGCTGCTGCTGTCCGAAGCGGCCATGCTGTCTTCCGCTTCGCCGATCGACTGCACGATATTGTCGCGCACGACGGCTTTGAACAGCTCTTGTTTATTCTCAAAGTACAGGTACAGGGTGCCTTTCGACACGCCCGCCCGCTTGGCCACATCTTCCAGGCGCGTCGATGCAAAGCCCCGTTCGACAAACAGGTCGAGGGCGGCAGCGAGTAATTCCTGCGGGCGGGCATCCTTGCGCCGCTCCCAGCGGGGCTTGGTATCAATCGGGGCTTGCATGTGTCTTTCCAAGTAACTTACTTTTGAGTCATTAATAGTAGCCCTGTCTACGGGCAAGGTCAAGCACG
Source organism: Janthinobacterium agaricidamnosum (assembly GCF_003667705.1). Lineage (NCBI taxonomy): Bacteria > Pseudomonadati > Pseudomonadota > Betaproteobacteria > Burkholderiales > Oxalobacteraceae > Janthinobacterium > Janthinobacterium agaricidamnosum. The sequence continues at coordinate 5,366,021 of NZ_CP033019.1, forward strand.
GGCGAGGCGGGGCACCGCCCAGCATGCCGAACACGGGTATTGTACGCTCCGTACCGGCGTTGGCGACACCTCCTCTGGCGCCTGACCTGTGGCGCTGGGTGAACCAGAATGCGTTTCAGCCCCCGTTTTGCGCAGTTCATCGCATTGGCGTTCAGCAAAGACAGACGCTTTGCTATCTTGACATCGACAGCACGGCAGCCGCGGCGCGGCAGCCGGCTTATTTCTTGTCCTGAACTAAAACAATCATAAAGGAAACACCATGCGTACCTTGCTGGCCCTGTGCTGTGCCGTTGCCCTCGGCGGTTGCGCCATCGTCATCCACCCCAACGATGGCGAAGTACGCCATGCCGATTCGGGTGGCAATGCCATCCAGGGCAACGAGCAAGTGAGCCGCGACGTGCGCCAGGTCAGCAACATCAACACGCTCGACATCGACAGCATGAAGCGCATCGATATCAAGATCGACGTGCGCGTGGGGCCGGCAACATCGCTGGTGATCGAAGCGGACAGCAACCTGCAGCCGCGCATCCACAGCGAAGTGAGCGGCAATACCCTGCGCATCTGGAGCGATACGAACATTCGCAGCAGCAATGGCATCCACGTCATCTACACGACGCCGCAATTGAGGAAGATCAGCATTTCCGGCTCGGGCCGCCTGGTGGCCAGCGGTTTCAATGGCGACGATTTCAGCCTGGAGCAGCGCGGTTCGATGAAGAGCGAATTGTCGGGCACCGTGGGACGCCTCGACGTGGCCAACAATGGTTCCGGCAGCATCAACGCGGCGGCCCTCGCCAGCGGCAACACGGACGCGGTGCAAAACGGTTCGGGCAGCATCCAGCTGGGCAGCGTGCGCGGCGAACGCGTCAACGTGGCCGTCAACGGCTCGGGCAGCATCAGCGCCAGCGGCGCCGTGCAGCGCCTCGACGCCAACGTCAACGGCTCGGGCGACATCAACCTGGCCGCCCTGCGCAGCGACGTTGCCTATCTGGCGAGCAACGGTTCCGGCGACATCGACGTGACCGTCCAGAATGAAGTCAACGCCCGCGCCAGCGGTTCCGGCCGCATCACCGTGCATGGCGATCCGGCCCGCCGCACCCTGTCGGGCAAGCGCGTCAGCATCGTGCGCTAGGCAAGCGGCGGGAAGCGGCAGGCCGCGCCGACTTGCTATACTGTCGGCCCCTGATCCCTTTCCAGCCATCGCCATGCCGTCCTGCGCCTGCTCCCTGGCAGCCGGATGGCAAGCTGGTCGTCCACTAAAGAATAACCATGAACTGCCGCGACCACTGCGGAGCGTGCTGCATCGCTCCCTCCATCACCAGTCCGATACCGGGCATGCCGAACGGGAAACCCGCTGGCGTCCGCTGCGTGCAGCTGGGAGACGATAGCCGCTGCCGCATTTTCGGACAGCCGGAACGGCCGGCGTTCTGCGCAGGATTGCAGCCGTCGGCAGAGATGTGCGGCGCCAGCCGCGAACAGGCGATACGCTGGCTCGACGACCTGGAGCAGGCAACGGCGCCGCAGACTTGAAGAGAATGCCTAGGCCTTCGGCAACATGGTCAGCACCATGCGGAACTTGACGTCCCCGGACTGCATGCGCTGACAGGCTTCGGCCGCACGTTCCAGCGGCATGGTTACGATACGCGGACGCACGTCGGCCAGCACGCTGAAAGCAAGCGTCTTTTCATTGTCATACGGCGTGCCGGTGATCGAGCCGAGCACGCCGCGTTCGCCCACCACCAATTTACCGGAAGACACGAGCAGCGGATCCTTGCCCGCGCCCAGCACGACCAGCCGTCCGGCTGGCGCCAGGCCATCCATCAGCGCCGTCACGGCGGCCGCGCTGGAGACGGTGGTGATGACCGCCTGCGCCCCGCCATGCGCTTGCAGCACGGCGGCCGCATCCTCGGCCAGGCTGTCGACATACACGTGCGCGCCCAGCTCCAGCGCGTCCTGCGCAATATCGCCGCCGCGCCCGATCGCCACCACCTTGAAGCCCATGCGGCGCGCATACTGCAAGGCCATATGCCCCAGGCCGCCGATGCCCAGGATGGCGACCGTATCGCCCGCCTGCGCCCCGCTCTTCTTGAGCGCATTGAAGGTGGCAAGACCCGCGCACAGGATGGGCGCCGCCTCTTCCGCATCGAGCTGCCCGGGAATCGATACCAGGCCGGTGACGCGCGCCAGCATCATCTCGGCATAGCCGCCGTCGCGGCTGGCGCCCACGAACGGCTGGTCCTGACATAACTGGAAACGGCCTTGGCGGCAGGGCGGGCAGGCGTTGCAGTGGCCGCCCAGACGGCCGACGCCGACGCGCTGGCCGATTTGCCAGATGCCCGGCGTGTGTTCGCCCAGCGCGACGATGCGCCCGACCACCTCGTGACCGGGCACGCGCGGCGGCTGCAGCGCCGGGTCGGCGCCGTCGATATCGGCGCTGTCGGCGCCACAGATGCCGCAGGCTTCGACGGCGATCAAGACTTCGCCCACGCCAGGCAGCGGCGTGGCGCGCTCGACCAGTTCCAGCACGCCGGGGCGGCTCACTTGCATGGCGCGGTAAGTGGCTTTCATCTTCATTTCTCCTTCGTTGAGTTAAGTCACGGAATCGCCGGGCGCTGCTGCGCCGCTTGCCAGGCTTGCACGCCCAGAGCGGCCGCCTCGACCGCGCCGGCCAGATAGCCGGGAAAGCGCGGCGACCATTCGCTGGCGATGGCCGTCAGGCGGCCCTGCCAGGGACCGGCCGCAGGCGCCGCTGCCGGGGCGTGGCCGTGCTCGCCGACGGCGTCGAGGTCGACGGCGGTGGCGGTCAGCGCATCCTGCGACCAGTCCTTGATGGCATCGGTGCGCGGCGCGGCCGCTTGCGGGCCGAACAGCCGTACCAGCTGGGCCCGGCAATGCGCCAGCAAGACCCCATCGTCCAGGCGCTGGCGCGTGCGTGCCGGCACGGCCAGGAAACCAAACAGGGCAGCGCTGCCGCCCGGCATCGAGGCATCATGGATCTCGCCCAGCGGCCCGCTCTGGCTGCGCGCCGAACCGGACAAGCCCTGTTCGCGCCAGAACGGCCGTTCGTAGACGGCGACGTACTTCGCATGGGGCGCCATCCAGGTGGCGGTGGCGGTCCACTCGCGCGCCAGCGCCGCAGGCAGGGCCGGCTCGTACGCGATACCGGCGGCAGCCAGGCGCGGCGGCAATGCCAGCAGCACGTGGCCGGCGCGCCACGCGGTGACGGCGCCCGCCGCATCCGCGCTCGCCACTTCGACGTGCTCGGCCGCATGGCGCAGGCGCAGCACCTGTTGTCCGGTGACGACGCGCGTGCTGCGCAAGGTGCCGTGCAAGGCATCGGTCAGCGCATTCATGCCGCCAATCAGGCGCATCGATGGCGGCGCGCTCGCGTACGTGCGCATGCGCACCGGCGCCTCCCCTGCGGCGCGCTGGTACTGCATGTCGCCCTGGTCGTACTGGTCGAAGCACTGCAGCCCCAGCCCGTCGACCAGCTGGTGCAGCGCGCACTGCTGCTCGGGCCAGAACCAGGCCGGGCCCAGGTCGAAGCGGTCGCTGCCGCCAGCTGCCTGCATGCCGGCGATACGCCCGCCGATGAAATCGCGCGCTTCGAGCACGACGACATTGGCCACGCCCAACCGCTCCAGCAAGTGGGCCGCGTACAGGCCGCTCAGGCCGGCGCCGATAATGATGATGCGTGCGTGTTGCATGCTGATCCTTTCAAAGTCGCGTCCGCCACATGCCGGACTTTCAGGTAAACGGTGGCTCCCTGCGCACCGGCAACGATGGCGGGCAAGGTGCAGGCAGGCAGGCGCATCCAGCTGCGCGGCGCGCAGGCATGCTGGCGTGCGCGCACCTCGCCCTCGAGCACCAGCAGTTCCTGGCTGCCATCTGCCTCGGCCAGCAAGGCTTCATGCGGCATCAGCCGCTGCAGGCTGACCTGCTCGGCAGCATCGTCGAACAGCGGACAGACGGCCCGCCCCCGCTGCTCGCGCCAGTTGGCGGGGTCGCGGGTGTCGATGCGGACGTGCCGCTGTTCGCGCGGCTGCATCTGCTGCAACTTGACGAAGATCACCGCCCCCGCGCCGCTCGACGGCCGGTGGCTGGAGCCGGGCGGATTGCGCAAATACCAGCCGGCGGGATAATCCACGCCGTCTTCGGAAAACGTGCCGTCGAGGACCAGGATTTCCTCGCCGCCCGGATGCCGATGCGGCGGGAAGAAGGATTCGGGCGCATAGCGCACGATGCTCGTTGCGCGCGCTTGCTCGGCGCCGATGCGATCGAGCATGATGCGCTCGACGCCGCCCTGCGGCGACGCGACCCAGCGGTACTGGTGCGGCGCCAGGATGACGGGGCGCGAAAAATCGGCATTGATCAGCATGACAAACTTCCAGAGTTGAAAAAAACGGCCAGCGCTTACTGCTTCGGCAGCTGTTGGTAGGCTTCCATCACGCGCGCCGAATACGTCAGCGCGGCGCCCGTATTGAGCGCGATCGCCACGCCGAGCGCTTCGGAAATTTCTTCCAGGGTCGCACCGGCTTCCACCGCTTTCCTCGTGTGCACCGAGATGCAGCCGTCGCAACGCGTGGTGATGGCCACCGCCAGCGCGATCAGTTCGTGGATCTTCGGCGCCAGGTGGCCGGTCTTGGCGGCGGCGCCGTCGATGGCCATCACGCCGCGCATCACGTCGGGGCTCTGCGCGGCGTAATCGCCGACTTTTTCCAGCAGGGAGTCGCGGTAGGTGTTCCAGTCTTGCATCATGATTTTTGCTCCAAAAAAGGGAATAGTAGGTAGCAGCGGGCGGGTGCCCGCTTACGCCACGGTATAAATGCGCACGTCGGGCGCCGCGTCCAGCAGCGGCGTGAGCGCCACCACCACGTCGCTGTTGAACAGCGCGCTTTGCAGATAGGCATTGGCGTTGCCCACGCTGTCGAAGCCATGCAGCACTTGCACGTCTTCCTCGCGGATCAGCAATTGCTTCGACTGCGCGCCCGCGATGCCGGCCAGGAACGGCGCCTTGTACTGCTGATAGACGCCAGCCGCCGCGGCGCGGTTGGCGTTGGCGATCTTGAGGGTGATTTGCAGATAAGCCATGCGATGCTCCTTGATGATCAGGTGAAGAAAAGGCGGGCAAGGCGGGCTTGCCCCAGGTATTTAGTTGCGGCCGGCCATCACGCCGCCATCGACGTCCCACACCGCGCCGGTCACCCAGGCGGCCTTGTCGGACAGCAGAAACGCCACCACTTCCGCCACGTCCAGCGGCGTGCCCACGCGGCCGATCGGGTGGAAACCGTTGAAGCCCTGCAGCGCCTCATGGACCTCCGCCTTCGGAATAAAACCTTCGTAGATCGGCGTCTGCACGACGGCTGGCGAGACGGCGTTGACGCGAATCTGCTTCGATGCCAGTTCCATCGCCAGATGCTGGGTCAGCGAGTGCAGGCCGGCCTTGGCCATCGAATACGCCGACGATGGCGTGGCGGCGATCGCCTGCTTGCCCCACATCGAGCCGATGTTGACGATAGACCCAGGGCGTCCGCCGGCGACCAGGTGCGCGGCCACCTTTTGCGTGATGAAGAACAAGGCCTTGTTGAGATTCATATACTGGTCGTAGTCGGCGGCGCCGTGTTCGAGGAACGGTTTGGGGAAGAACACGCCTGCCGCGTTGACCAGCAGATCGATGTCCGCATGCTGTTCGTCCAGCGTTTTGAGCAGCGCGGCCAGGCCCGCGTCGCTCGACAGGTCGGCGGTCACCGCCCACACCGTGCCGAGCGCCGACAATGCCTTGCGCGCCTCTTCGGTTTTCTCTGCGCGGTGGCCGACGATCACGGCGCTGCCGCCTTGCTCCAGTACCACGCGTGCCGTCGCCAGACCCATGCCGCTGGTGCCACCCACGACCAGCAGTTTCTTGCCTTCGAATTGCTTGCTCATTTTCATTCCTTTCCTATGCCCGCCGTCCAAGCAGGCGCTGTTGAAGAAAAACTTCCGGGCAGTTGTGTACTGCCGCGATGCAATGCATTCTGCGCTTGGCGGGGAACGGGAACAAACCAGATTAAATATCAGTCATTGAAAGAAAATCTTTAGTGGCACGGCTGCGGAGTGACTAAAATAGCCACGCAGAGACGCATAATCACGCGACACCATGGAAGAAAATCATGAAGACACCGATCCATCTGAACGCCTTGCGGGCATTCGAAGCCAGCGCCCGCCACCAGAGCTTTTCAGCCGCCGCCGCTGAACTCAACGTCAGCCCCGCTGCCGTGGGCCAGTTGGTGCGCAACCTGGAAGACTGGCTGGGCGCGCCGCTGTTCCATCGGCACACGGCGGGCAAGACGCGGCTGGTGGCGACGCAGGCCGCGGAGCGCGCGCTGCCGGATTTGCGCGCCGGCTTTGACCGCTTGCTGCTGGGTCTGGAAAGGCTCAAGGAAGGTTCGCTCAACGGGGTGCTGACGGTGACCGTCAGTCCCGCCTTCGCCGCCAAGTGGCTGTTGCCACGGATTGAACGCTTTCAATCGGTCTGCCCGGAAACCGACGTGCGGCTCGATACCAGTCTGAAGCCCGTCGATTTCGTCTCGCAACGCATCGATATCGGCGTGCGCTACGGCACCGGCAACTGGCCGGGACTGAGCGCCGACAAATTGATGGATGAAGAAGTCTATCCCGTGTGTTCGCCCGCGTTTCTGCAACAGCATGCGCCATTGCGGCAGCCGGCCGACCTGGCGCGGCAAACGCTGATTCACGACCTGTCGATGGATGGCCATGGCGATTTTCCAACGTGGGAAGCGTGGCTGCAGAAGGCGGGCGTGCGCGATAGCGCCGCCTCGCGCGGCATGAAGATCAACAATTCGGCGGCGGTGCTGCAGGCGGCGGCCGAGGGCCATGGCGTGGCGCTGGCGCGCAGCGTGATGGCGCATGACGATATCGCCTCCGGGCGGCTGGTACGCCTGTGCGGCGCGATGACTTTTCTTTCGCCGCTGGCCTACTACGTGGTCTACCGGCCGGAGTCCGCAGGCCTGCCGCGCCTGGCGACCTTTCGCGGCTGGCTGCTGGAAGAGGCAGGCAAGCAGGCCGCCGCGGTTGCACGGTAAGCCAGCCGTTGGCCGCCGTGACGCGCAGATAAGCATTGACCGCGTCTGCACGTTTGCGTATATTTATGCGCATTCCTGCACGTTTTAATTAAAATCCATGTCCGCCACTCTGCTCCTCAAACAACGCCACGCGCTGATCCAGCAACAATTGCATGCCGACGGCCGTGTGCTGGCGCTGGACCTGGCGCGCCAGCTCGACGTGTCCGAAGACACGATACGGCGCGATCTGCGCGAGATGGCGGCGGCCGGCCTGTGCCAGCGCGTGTATGGCGGCGCCCTGCCGCTGGCGCCCGATGGCGGCACCTTGACGCAGCGCAAACAGGAAGCGCCGGAACGCAAGGCGCGCCTGGCGCAGGCCGCCGTGTCCCTCGTGCGCGCGGGCCAGGTGCTGTTTCTCGATGCGGGCTCGACCAACCTTGCCATCGCCGGCGCCTTGCCGCAGTTGGCGCTCACTGTCATCACCAATGCGCCGTCCATCGCCATGGTCCTGATGGAGCGTCCCGAAATCGAGCTGATCATGGCTGGCGGCCGGGTCGACCGCCGCGCCGGTGCCAGCCTGGGTCCGCAAGCGCTGCGCACGGTCGAGCGCATGCATCCCGACCTGTGCTTCCTCGGTGCCTGCGGCGCCGACGCGGACGCGGGCGTGACGGCGTTCAACTATGACGAGGCCGAGTTCAAGCGCAGCATCGCCGGCGCCAGCAAGGCGGTCGTCGTGGCCGTCACCAGCGACAAGCTGGGCACGGCCGCGCCTTTCGGCGTGCTGGCCACGGGCTTGCTGCAGCACCTGGTGCTCGAAGCCGATGCCGATGCTGCCCACGCGGCTGCCTTTGAACGGCTGGGCGTGCAAGTGTTGCGCGCCCGCGCCTGATTTTTCCACCCCGACCTTGAAAAGCGTACCCATGCACCTTACCGGCACCCTGCAACAACGCGCGACGCGCCTGGTCTTCTTCGCCGCCGGCCTCGGCATGGCCGCCTGGGCACCCCTGGTTCCCTACGCCAAGTCGCGCCTGAGCCTCGATGAAGCGACGCTGGGCATCTTGCTGCTGTGCCTGGGCGCCGGCTCGCTGTGCGCGATGCCGTTTACGGGCATGCTCACGGCCCGCTTCGGCTGCCGCAAGGTCATCGTCGGCGCCGGCCTGCTGCTGACCGCCATCCTGCCCGGCCTGGCGCTGGCCGCCACGCCGCTGCAACTGGGCCTGGTGCTGCTGGTGTTCGGCGCAGCCATGGGCACATTTGACGTGGCCATCAATATCCAGGCCGTGATCATCGAAAAAGCCAACGGCGGCGCCATGATGTCGGGTTTTCATGCGCTGTTCAGCGTGGGCGGCTTTGCCGGCGCGGCCTGCATGGCCCTGCTGTTGTGGCTGGGACTGACGCCGGCCTGGTCCTGCGCGGTGGTGATGCTGCTGCTGTGCGGCGTGCTGGGCGCGGCGCAAGGCCATCTGCTGCCGACGGCGTCCGCCTCCGGCGAAAAGACGCCGCTGTTCGTCATGCCGCATGGCGCCGTCATTTTCATCGGTCTGCTGTGCTTTATCGTCTTCCTGGCCGAAGGCGCGATTCTCGACTGGAGCGCCCTGTTCCTGACCACCACGCGCGGCGTGGAAGAAGCCAAGGGCGGTCTCGGCTACGCCGCCTTCGCCATCGCCATGACGGTGGGCCGCTTCACAGGCGACAAGGTGGTCACACGCTTTGGCGGCAAGCGGGTACTCACTATTGGCGGCTTGTGCGCGGCGGCAGGCTTCTTCCTGGCCGTGCTGGCGCCGCATGCCAGCCTGGCCATGGCCGGCTTCGTGCTGATCGGTCTGGGCGCGGCGAACATCGTGCCCATCCTGTTCACGGCGGCGGGCCAGCAACATGCCATGCCGGCCAGCCTGGCGGTGGCGGCCATCACCACCATCGGCTATGCGGGCATCCTGGCCGGTCCGGCCGTGATCGGCTTCGTGGCGCACGCCACCAGCCTGAATATCGCCTTCGCCATGCTGGGCGCCGCCCTGCTGCTGGTGGCAGCCAGCGCGCGCCTGGTGGCGCCGGCCAAACAACGTTCCTGATCCTCCTTCTGCCTGTCGGACGATGCTAAAAAAGCGCCGCCCGACAGCGCCCAAATCGGCTCGACGGGCCTGCGGCATGGTAAGCTTCGACCCCGCGCACATTGCGGGCGCCACGCACTTACCCCATCCTGCCACTTATACCCGTACTTATACCCTTTTATACATCTATGGATCTCATTCTTGCGCTAAAAGCCATCATCATGGGGCTGGTCGAAGGTTTTACCGAATTCTTGCCGATTTCGTCCACGGGACATCTGATCCTGGCCGGCAGCCTGCTCGACTTTACCAAGGATGTCTCGAAAGAAGTCATGGATGTCTTCGAGATCGCCATCCAGGCCGGCGCCATCCTGGCCGTGTGCTGGGAATACCGCCAGCGCATCGGCAGCGTGCTGTCTACCTTCGGCAGCGAAGCGAAGTCGCGCAAGTTCGTGCTGAACGTGGCCATCGCCTTCCTGCCACTGGCGGTCATCGGACTGGCTATCGGCAAGATGATCAAGCATGCGCTGTTCAAGCCCGTTCCGGTCGCCATGGCCTTCATCATCGGCGGCATCGTGATTCTGCTGGTGGAGCGTCGCGCGCGCACCAATCCCGTCACCGTGCGCGTCAACTCGGTCGACGAAATGACGCCGTTCGACGCATTGAAAGTGGGCTGCGCGCAGGCGTTCGCGCTGATTCCCGGCACCAGCCGTTCCGGCTCGACCATCATCGGCGGCATGTTGCTGGGCCTGTCGCGCAAGACGGCTACCGAGTTCTCGTTCTTCCTGGCCATCCCGACGTTGCTGGCCGCCACCGCCTATTCTTTATACAAAGCGCGCGACATCCTGTCGGCCACCGACGTGCCCCTGTTCGGCCTGGGCACCGTGGCCGCCTTCATTTCCGCCTTCCTGTGCGTGCGCTGGCTGCTGCGCTATATCAGCTCGCACGACTTCACGTTTTTTGCCTGGTACCGCATTGTGTTCGGCTTGCTGGTATTGGCCAGCGCCCACTACGGCTGGGTTGTTTGGGCAGAATAAGGCACTATGAATCAAGATCTTAACCAGCGCGCGCTGCACCTGCTGCAAACCGTTTTCGGCTACCCGGCCTTCCGCGGCCAGCAAGCCGACATCGTCGACCACGTCAGCCATGGCGGCGACGCGCTGGTGCTGATGCCCACGGGCGGCGGCAAGTCGCTGTGCTACCAGATTCCCGCGCTGCTGCGCGATGGCGTCGGCGTCGTCGTCTCGCCGCTGATCGCACTGATGCAGGACCAGGTGGACGCGCTGGAAGAAGTCGGCGTGCGCGCCGCCTTCCTGAACTCCACCCAGACCTACGAAGAAGCGAGCCGCATCGAGCGCCTGGTGCGCACGGGCGGCATCGACGTCGTCTACGTGGCGCCCGAGCGCCTGATGACGCAGCGCTGCCTTGACCTGTTCCAGGCGTCGAAGATCTCCCTGTTCGCCATCGACGAGGCGCACTGCGTAGCCCAGTGGGGCCACGACTTCCGTCCCGAATACATCAAGCTGTCGGTGCTGCACGAGCAGTTCCCGGACGTGCCGCGCATCGCGCTCACGGCCACGGCCGACCCGCAGACGCGCGCTGAAATCGCGCTGCGCCTGCAGCTGGAAGACGCGCGCCAGTTCGTCTCGTCCTTCGACCGCCCGAACATCCGCTACCAGATCGTGGAAAAGGCGAATGGCCGCAAGCAGCTGCTCGACTTCATCAACACGGAACACGCGGGCGACTGCGGCATCGTGTACTGCCTGTCGCGCAAAAAGGTCGAAGAGACGGCGGAATTTCTGAACCAGAGCGGCATCCGCGCCCTGCCCTACCACGCCGGCATGGAGTACGCCAAGCGCAGCGCCAACCAGGCGCGCTTCCTGCGCGAGGAAAACATCGTCATGGTCGCCACCATCGCCTTCGGCATGGGCATCGACAAGCCCGACGTGCGCTTCGTCGCGCATCTGGATCTGCCGAAAAGCATCGAGGGCTATTACCAGGAAACGGGGCGCGCGGGCCGCGACGGCATGGCCGCCAACGCCTGGATGGCGTACGGCTTGCAGGACGTGGTGCTGCAGCGGCGCATGATTGACGAATCGGAAGCGGACGACACCTTCAAGCGCGTGCTGGGCGTGAAGCTCGACGCCATGCTGGGCCTGTGCGAAACGCTCAGCTGCCGCCGCATGCGATTGCTCGAATACTTCGGCGAACCGGCTTCGCCGTGCGGCAATTGCGACACCTGCCTGGTGCCGCCCGTGTCGTTCGACGGCACGGTGCCCGTGCAAAAACTGCTGTCGGCCATCTACCGCGTCGACCAGCGCTTCGCCGGCGGCCACGTGATCGACGTGCTGCGCGGCGTGGAGTCCGAACGCATCAAGACCTGGCACCACGATTCGCTGTCGGTCTTCGGCATCGGCTCGGACCTGGGCGAAGCGGAATGGAAATCGATTTTGCGCCAGGCCATCGCGCTCGGTCTCGTCTCGGTCGACCATGAACAATACAGCTCGCTGAAACTGACGGACGCCTCGCGCCCCGTGCTCAAGGGCGGCCAGAAGGTGCAGCTGCGCCAGTACCAGAAACCGGTGAAAACCAGCAAGCGCAGCACCAGCGTGGCGAAGGGTTATGTCGAGACGGACTTGTCTACCAGCGAGCAGGCGATCTTCGACAAGCTGCGCTGGTGGCGCGTGGAAACGGCGCGCACCCACAACGTGCCCGCCTACGTGATTTTCGTCGACGCCACCCTGCGCGAAATCGCCAAGGCCAAGCCCACCTCGCTCGAGCAGATGCGCGGCGTGAGCGGCGTGGGCGAGAAAAAACTGGCCTCGTACGGCGACGAAATCGTCGCCATGATCCTGGAGATGATTTAATGGAAGCACTCTCGCCCGACCTGATTTACCAGGCCGTGAAAATCCTCGGCGCCCAGCCTGACGCAGAAGACGCGGTGGAAGCGCAAGTACGTACCCTGGTCGGCGACGACCTGACGGTGCGTCGCCTGGCCGACGTGGTGCCGGAAGCCTTCGGCCTGGTGCTGGTGTCGCACCTTCCCGGCGCCGAAAACATGACCTTGCCCGCCACCTTCCGCGCGCAGGACGAGGACGGCGAATGGGTGGAGTTCCCCTTGCGCCGCGAGCCGATCTTTGTCGTCGCCGCGGATATCGCCCAGCATACTTTCCACAACGGCCCGCGCGCCCTGATCAAAAATCTCGCCGACCGCAGCTCCTTGCTGTCGGCCATCAACAAGGCCTTGAACGCGGGTGGCTCGCTCGATGGCACGACCCTGGGTCCGCCCTCCTTCTTCGGCCTGCCGGCATCGCTGTACCGGCCGGCGGCATCGGCCGAGACGCCCTGACCACTCCACCTAGCCCCTGCCCTTGACAAGAGAACGCCGCCGCGATGGAAACCAAATGGCTGGAAGACTTCATCTCGCTCGCTGAAACGCATAATTTCAGCCGTTCCGCGGCCCTGCGCCACGTGACCCAGCCGGCCTTTTCGCGGCGCATCCAGTCGCTGGAAAACTGGCTCGGCATCGACCTGGTCGACCGCACCTCGTACCCGACGCGGCTGACGCCCGCTGGCGCCGTGTTCTACGAGCAGGCGCTGGAAATGCTGGGGCAGATCAACGGCGTGCGCGCCCTGTTGCGCGGCAAGCGCGCGGCCACGCAAACGAGCGTCGACTTCGCCGTGCCGCACACCCTGTCGCTGACCTTCATGCCGAAATGGCTGACGGCGCTGGAAGAAGGTTTTGCGCCGATCAACAGCCGTTTGATGGCCCTGAACGTGCACGACGCCGTGCTGCAGCTGGTCGACGGCGGCTGCGACCTGCTGCTGTGCTATCACCATCCGCGCCAGCCGGTGCAGCTCGATCCGGGCCGCTACGACATGCTGGTGATGGGCCGCGAAACCCTGCGCGCGTATGCGCGCTGCGGCCAGGACAAGGTGCCGGACTTCGTCCTGCCCGGCAGCGCCAGGGAGCCGCTGCCCTTCCTCTCCTACACCAACAACGCCTACCTGGGCCGCATGGTGGAACTGCTGCTGGCCGACGCCAAGGCGCCCCTGTTCCTGGAAACCTGCTACGAAACGGACATGGCCGAAGGCTTGAAAATGATGGCGCTGGAGGGACGCGGCATCGCCTTCCTGCCCGAATCGGCCGTCATGCGCGACGTCAAATACAAGCACCTGGCACGCGCCGACGGCGGCGCGCCTGGCTGGGAAATCGAGCTGGAAATCCGCTTGTACCGCGAGCGCCCGTCCAGCCTGCGCCCCGGCAAGCAGATCGTCGAAAGCCTGTGGCAATACCTGGTGCAGGTGCAGGAAAGCGCCGCGCGCGGCGGAAAAAAACGCCGGCGCGCGGCTGTCACCACCATTCCATCCTGACCTCCTAACTATGCAATAAATGCATAACCGGATGCGCACAAAGCATTGGCCGGGGCATGAGGCTATCGCCTACGATGCGGTTCCGCTGCGCGCAACTCAATTGATTGCGCCTACCACAGCATTTTTGAATGCCAGGAAAAATCGTAGCGAGCGGCAGTGATTTGTGGCCGAGAAGCGCAGCTGTACGAAGGTACAGCGAGCATCGCCGGCCGCAAAGCACGACGCGCAGTAGATTTTTCGGCATTACACCACCGTTTTGTCCAGGAGCTTATCAAGCATGACCAGCAAGCACGCACTTCCTTCCTACCTCAATCCTGAAGACCTGGGCCCATGGGGCGTCTACCTCGAGCAGATCGACCGCGTCACGCCGTACCTGGGCAACCTGTCGCGCTGGGTGGAAACGCTGAAGCGTCCAAAGCGCATCCTGACGGTCGACGTGCCTATCGAGCGCGATGACGGCACCATTGCCCACTACGAAGGCTACCGCGTGCAGCACAATCTGTCGCGCGGCCCGGGCAAAGGCGGCGTACGCTTCCACCAGGACGTTACCCTGTCGGAAGTGATGGCGCTGTCGGCCTGGATGACGGTCAAGAATGCAGCGGTCAACGTGCCATACGGCGGCGCCAAGGGCGGTATCCGTGTCGATCCGAAGACCCTGTCGCGCAACGAACTGCAACGCCTGACGCGCCGCTACACGAGCGAGATCAGCATGATCATCGGACCGAACAAGGATATCCCGGCGCCGGATGTCAACACGAATGAACAAGTCATGGCGTGGATGATGGACAGCTACGCCATGATCGGCGGCAATATGTCGACCGGCGTGGTGACGGGCAAACCGATCTCGCTGGGCGGCAGCCTGGGTCGCCGCGATGCGACGGGCCGCGGCGTATTCGTCGTCGGTTGCGATGCGGCCGCCAAGGTCGGCATGTCGCTCGAAGGCGCGAAAGTCATCGTGCAAGGTTTCGGCAACGTGGGCGGCGTCGCTGCACGCATGTTCGCTGAAGCCGGCTCGAAAGTGGTCGCGGTACAGGATCACAAGACCACCGTCGTGCATTCCGGCGGCTTGAACATCCCGCAATTGCTGGCACACGTGGCCGAAGTGGGCAGCGTCGAAGGCTTCCCGGGCGCCGAGGCATTCGTGCCGCGCGAAGATTTCTGGGGCATCGATTGCGACATCCTGATTCCGGCCGCGCTGGAACAGCAGATCACGGCCGAACGCGCACAAGTCATCCGCGCCAAGATCATCCTGGAAGGCGCCAACGGCCCGACCCTGCCTGCAGCGGACGACATCCTGACCGACCGCGGCGTGCTGATCGTGCCGGACGTGCTGGCCAACGCCGGCGGCGTGACCGTCAGCTACTTCGAGTGGGCGCAGAACTTCTCGAGCTTCTTCTGGACGGAAGAAGAAATCAACAGCCGCCTGACCCGCATCATGCGCGAAGCGTTCGACGCGGTATGGCAAGTGTCGCAAGAGAAGAAAGTGTCGATGCGTACCGCCACCTTCATCCTGGCGTGCACGCGCGTGCTGCAGGCGCGCGAAGTACGCGGCCTCTACCCATAATGGCTGCCTGAGAAAATGCCTGGGGCGTTGTTGCCTGCCCCTCGCCGTACTGGCGTACTGTCTTCGGCTTTGCGCCTGGCCCCAGACATTTTTCAGGCGCCAAATGGCTGCCTGCGAAAATGCCTGGGGCGTTGTTGCTTCGCCTCGCCGTACTAGCGTACTGTCTTCGGCTTTGCGCCTAGCCCCAGACATTTTTCAGGCGCCATTGAGTTACTGGCGCTGTTAAAAAAATCCCGCCACACTTGCGTGTGAGCGGGATTTTTTGTATCTGGCGGACTTTTTTACGCCGCGTAGCCTTGCGGATTCTGGTGCTGCCAGCGCCAGTGGTCGCGGCACATGTCGTCGATATTTTTCTGTGCTTGCCAGCCCAGCAATTGCTTCGCCTTGTCGGCCGAGGCGTAGCAGCTGGCGATGTCGCCGGGGCGGCGCGGCACGATGTCGTATGGCACCTTGCGGCCGCTGGCGGCCTCGAAGGCGCGTACGGTGTCAAGCACGCTGTAGCCGTGACCCGTGCCCAGGTTGACGGTAAAGCCGCCCTCGGTGGAGAACAGGCGGTTCAGGGCCGCCACATGGCCCAGCGCCAGGTCGACCACGTGGATGTAGTCGCGCACGCCCGTACCGTCCGGCGTGTCGTAGTCGTTGCCGAAGACGGCCAGCCGCTCGCGGCGGCCGACGGCCACCTGGGCGATGAAAGGCATCAGATTGTTCGGGATGCCGGCCGGATCTTCGCCGATCAAGCCGCTGGCATGCGCGCCGACGGGATTAAAGTAGCGCAATACACCGACTTGCCATTGCGCATCGGCATGCACGAGATCGGCCAGGATCTCCTCGACCATCAGCTTCGAGCGGCCGTACGGATTGGTCACGGACAGGCGCGACGATTCCACGATCGGCAAGGCTTCCGGATCGCCATACACGGTGGCCGACGAGCTGAACACAAAACGCTTCACGTTCGCCGCCGCCAGCACTTCCAGCAGCGCCACGGTGCCCGACACATTGTTGTCCATGTACATCAGCGGCTGGGCCACGGATTCGCCCACGGCTTTCAAGCCGGCGAAATGGATCACCGCATCGATGGCATGCTCGCGCAAGACGGCGGCCATGGCCGTGCGGTCGCGCACGTCCGCTTCATAGAAGGGCACGCTTTTGCCGGCAATGCGCTCCACGCGCGCCATCGCTTCGCGCGCGCTATTGCACAGATTATCCACCGCGACCACCTCAAAACCGGCAGCCAGCAATTCGACACAGGTATGCGAACCGATGAAACCGGATGCGCCGGTCACGAGTATTTTCTTGGACATAATATCAATCAATGCAAAAAAGATAAGACTAGCGGAATTTCCCCGCTTTGCCAAGCCCGCACAAGGCTGCGCAAGTAATAAAAAAGCCCGCCGCATTGCTGCGGCAGGCTTCATTTTTATGCAAATGGCAGGGGTGGGCAAGCCGCCATAATGTGTTTATTTCTTGATGAACACCAGATCCCACACGCCATGGCCCAGCTTCAAGCCGCGATTTTCAAACTTGGTCAGCGGACGATATGCCGGTTGCGGCGCATAAGCATCGGCGCTATTGCGCAGTTGAGGCTCGGCGCCCAGCACGTCCAGCATTTGCACCGCGTAATCTTCCCAATCGGTGGCGCAATGCAGATAGCCGCCCGGCGCGAGGCGGTCGGTCAATTGCTTGACGAATGGCGACTGGATCAAACGACGCTTGTTGTGGCGCGCCTTGTGCCATGGATCGGGAAAAAACACATGGATGCCGGCCAGCGAATTGGCGGGAATCATGTGCGTGAGTACTTCCACCGCATCGTGCTGCAGCAGGCGCAGATTCGTCAGCGACTCTTCGCCGATCAGCTTCAGCAGGCTGCCGACGCCAGGCGTGTGCACTTCGACGCCGATGAAATCCTTCTCCGGCATGGCTTTGGCGATATGCGCCGTCGTCGCGCCCATGCCAAAACCGATTTCCAGGATCACGGGCGCCTTGCGGCCGAACACCTGCTCGAAGTCCATGGACTCCTTGGCGAATGGCAACAAGAACTGCGGCCCCAAGGTCTCAAGCGCGCGCGCCTGCGCGACAGACAGCCGTCCCGCGCGGGTGACAAAACTGCGGATGCGGTGTTCGGTCGGATCGTACATCATCGGCCGCGCCGGGCCGTTTGCTGGGGTATCAGAAGACATGGGAATGGAGAAATAAGTAGCCGCGCCGCATCAAGCCAGGCGCCAGCGAAAAATGGAGCGGGTGAAGGGAATCGAACCCTCGTCGTAAGCTTGGGAAGCTCGACAAGGAACTCAACAGCCATGCGGGCTTGCGACCCGTTTCTGCTCCGCAAAGGTGACATTATAGCAGCGCTGGAAGCCATGAACCATGCTGTTGATTTTATGGTTGTGGAGCAAATTTTTCGGCTTAACGATGGTTTTTTCTGTTTTATCTGCTATCTGCACCTTGAAACGCACCAAAGCTCAAAATACTATCGGCCGCAAGTAAAGAACGTCCAACCTCTGCGGCCCTAATGCTGCATAAAAACTACCCATAGATAAAAATTTTTGTTGCCTGACTTGAATTTCAAAATATCATCCATACTTGCTTTTGGTTAATGTCACTTGGAGGTGGTATGGCGAAGAGAACTAATTTGATGGAAGCAATTGCAAACACCATTCAGTCGTATAGGAAAGGGGAAATTCCTGTTCCTACGGTTGACCATGTTGATCGCTGGATCAGCCAATTTACACCAGAAAATCAGTTGCCAATGCTGCAAGAATTTAGCGATGTCATCGAAAGTTCCTTCATCACTCATGAGAGTTTTGTTAGATTCTTAGGTGGCCTAATGAACAATGCAGCACTGACAGGCAAAACTCCTAAAGACTTTTGGTCAAAAGTAAATTTTTTAAGAGTACAAAAAGATGGTGTTAGTCAACGAGCAATGCTTAAGCTGATGGCTGTTCAGTTGAAAGATACATTTGGACTTGATCTAGCAAAATGCGGAGCGGACGATGGTGACTTCATGTATTTGGATGACATCATGTGCACTGGTAGTCGGGTCGGTAATGACATCGTCGATTGGATCAAAAACGACGCACCAAAAGAGTGCCGTCTCCACATTGTTCTTGCAGTGACGCACACAACAGGCGAATATTATTTGCGGAATACACGGCTTGAAAACGCGAAGAAGGAAGCTGGCAAGCAAGGAATAAAGATCACTGTTTGGCGCGCTCTGGAACTGGAAAATACGGTGTATTGGAATAGAAATGCTGATGTTTATTGGCCAAGTGAGCTACCCAATCTTGAAACAGTAAAATCCTACGCAGCGAACGGAAAATTTCCGTTCAAGCCTCGTGAACTCGGTGGAAAGTCGAAGATTTTCAAATCCGAAGAAGGGCGTAAGATACTTGAAGCTGAGTTCCTACTCGCAGGGATGAAGATTCGATCACACCATTCGACGCCAAAGGACTCTCTTCGACCGCTCGGATTTGGCCCCTTCGGGATCGGCTTTGGCTCAACCTTAGTGACCTATCGGAACTGCCCCAACACAGCCCCCCTTGCGGTTTGGTGGGGTGATGGTGGTGCAAGCAATACAGCGTTACAATGGTATCCTCTACTCCCACGAAAAACGTACTCGTCTGCGGAAAATGTCTTCAGTAAATGCTTCGACTAAGTTTGAATTGCTACGCACATACACTAGAAGTGAGTGCGTAGTCTTTCATCGTACGAAGGACCCGTTTGGCGGGCTTTCGAATATGGCTGGTGGATACGCGGTAACTGTCAATGGTGTACGTTTTCGCACAACTGAGGCTTTATATCAAGCATGCCGATTTCCACAATTACCTGAAGTTCAAAGGTTGGTCATCTCAGAGGCCAGTCCAATTGTAGCCAAGCGAAAAACAATGCCATTCCGCGACCAGACAAGAAAAGACTGGGACTCCATTCGGCACAAAATTATGCGATGGTGTTTGCGAGTGAAACTTGCCCAAAACTACACTGAGTTCGGAGCTTTGTTACTTTCCACAGGTGATGGTCATATCGTTGAGCAATCAAGTAAAGATACATTCTGGGGCGCGCGAGTTATCGATCAAAATACTCTTGCAGGAGAGAATGTTCTCGGCCGCTTGCTGATGGAACTTAGAGAAGACGCACGAATTGACGAAAAGCAGATATTAAGGGTTGTGCCCCCTTTACCCATACCAGATTTTAACCTCTTTGGTGAGCCTATCGAGATAGTGACTGCCCCGAATTCAGAGGCGTTGCATGGTTATCGAAGCACCATGTTGTTCTGATTGCTCCGCCGACTGATATCTTTCGTGCTCGGACAATATGACCGCAATACAGCCCCGCTAGCACACTAAAACGTCCCTTCCCACACCCATCACACCAACAACGTCAAGAAACGCTCAAAGTGCGTCAAAATGCGTCAAATCGCATGCCCCCTCTTAGCCCCGCCGCGCCAGTCCTCATGCTCCTTCGGCCATGGCGCAAATTTGAGTCAAAAGACCCCTATATAGCGGGCAGGTGTGGAGGGGGGACAACTGCGCGCGCCGGGCCGAAACGGGCCTTTTTCTTGCTTCTGGTACAACATCATTCGCTGGGACGTGAAAAAGCCGCCTCGTGGGCGGCTTGTGCGGTGGCTGGGGCGCTCTTGCGCGGCTGGACTGTCGCGGCCCTGCCCTGCCGGCTATCGCGGCGTGGCCCTCATCCTGGGCGGCCGGCGCGGCTCTTCGCCGCCTGCACCTTGTCGTAGTCGTCGCGGCAATCCACGCCACAGAACAGCAGCGCGGGCGCCAGCGCCTCGTCGCAGTAGTGGCAGCAGCCATGCGCCGCCAGGGCGGGCCGGCCGCGCACGGCGGCCAGGCCGCGCGCCACCTCCGCAAAGATAATCTTGTCGGTGTTGTCGATGTGATCGCTCATTGCGCTGTCTCCTTGCCCAGGCCCAGGTCATACGGCGCGAACTTCACCACTTCCACGCCGGCCCACTCGTTGATCGCTTCGAACTGCGCCTGCAGCGGCACCAGCTCATTGCGGGCGAAGACGCGCGCGGCCGGTTCCACGGCACCGAAGCCGCCGGCATTGTTTGGCAGAATGCCCATCAGCTGCGGCGGTACGCGGTGCGCGGCAAGCTGGTCGTCGCGCGTGACGCTCTTGATGTTGAAAAACTCGTCCTTGGCGGCTACGTCCGACACGGGCAGAATCTGGATGCCGTCCTTCTTGCCGTTCGGTGCGTACATGAACAGGTTGCGGAAGTTGCCCGGCCCCTTGCTGTCGCGCATGGCCTGGCGCAGGTTGTCCACGTCCTGCGTATTCGCCGCGGCATCCGTCATGTAGAACACGAAGCCGGCATGCGAGCCGTTCTTGTAGTACTTGCGGCGAAACAGGGTCGCCGCCTCGTTGAGCCAGGCCGACTGCAGGGCGCTCAGGTACTGCGGCACGCCGTACAGCTCCTGGTTCACGTCCGGTTCCATCAGGTGAAACACGCGGCCCTTGTCGAACTGGTGCACGGCCTGGTAGCCGTTGACGAAATAATAGGTATCCAGATCGACGCCGCGCCGCATGTACTTGGCCAGCGCGTGCTGGTACGCCAGCGCCTTGCCGCTACGGCTGGGCCGGTCTTCCAGGTAGGCATTGCCGAAGGTCAGATAGTCCAGGGCCATGCGCTTGAATCCATCGCGCGACAGGTATTTCGTCGGCATCAAGGTGGACGTCAGCACGTTGGCCTTGAAGTGGATGGCGCTGCTGTGGTGCACGCCCGCGTTGAAGGACTTGGCCAAGCCGGCCAGGTTGACGGGCGGTTCATACCAGTGGCCGTTCTTCCAGCATTCGAAGCAATCGAGAATGTCGGCGTGCTCGAGCACGGGCGTCGGGTCGCCGAAGGAAAACGCCTCGATGCCGGCGGTGGCCGGCGCCGTGGCGGGGGAATCTGGGGCGGGCTGGGCCTGCTGGCCGCGCGCGCGCAGGTGTCGTGCTTTTCTCAAGAATAAATCTCCATGAAAGATTGGTGGTTGTCAGTGGTGCCTTCGAATGGCTCGTGGTCGAGCGCGTGCATGCAGGCCCACGCCAGGTCGGCGTGGCCGGTTTCATCGCTGCGGCCGGCGATATACGTCACGTGCCGCCCGCTGGGGGTGAGGGTCTTGTGGATGGCCATGAAGGACTGCGCGATGTCCGTCCAGCCGGCATCGAACTCCAGCCGCCCCTTGCTGATGATGTTTTTGGCTTTTAGCACCATGCGGGTTTTGACTTCGGGCGAGTAATTCAGGGCCGTCACTGCCGGGAAGAAGCCGCGCACGATCGGCAGCACGCCGATACCCATGCCCGTGGTATCGATGCCGATGTATTCGACGTTGTAGCGCTGCGTCATCTGGCGGATGGCATCGGCGTGGTCCTCGAAGCTCTGCCCGCGCCACTGGTGGCGCTCCAGGATGCGGAACTTGCCGCCGGCCGTCATGGGCGGCGCCAGCACCACGCAGCCGGCGCTGTCGCCGTTCAAGGCCGGGTCGTAGCCGATCCACACGGGCCGGTTGCCGAACGGCCGCAGGCCCAGCAAGGGCTTGTAGTCGTCCCACTCCACCCAGGAATCGACCATGCAGCGCTGCAGCTCGGCCAGCGGGAAGACCGAGGCCGAGTCGTCAATAAAATTGCACATCAGCAGGTTATCGAACTGGTCCGGGCTGTATTCGAAGTTGCGCAGCTCGTCGATGTCGAACAGGTTGCAGCCGCCACGCTCGGCGTCCAGGATGGTGACGATCTGGCGCCAGATTTTGTCCTCGCCCGTAAAACCCGACGAGAGGCGGCTGTGGCTGACGTCGATGTTCACCTGGTCGGCCTTGGCGCGGCGCTTGTTGAACAGCTCGCCCGTCCAGAACGGGTAAGCCTGGTGCGTGGTGGAGGATGGCGTGGAGAAATAGGTTTTGCGCCATTTCTTGTGAATGGCCATGCCCGAGGCCACCTTGTTCAGCTCCTGGAAATTCTGCGTCCAGAAGAATTCATCGAAGTAGAAATTGCCGTGGTAGCCCTGCGCCGTGCGCGCATTGGTACCGAGGAAATACAGGTGTGCACCGTTCGGCAGCACGATGGGGTCGCCCGTCAGCTCGATGCCGGCCGCCTCGCGCGCGAATTGCACAATGTATTGCTTGAAGACGTGGGCCTGGCTCTTGGAAGCGGACAGGAAGATTTGATTGCGGCCCGTCGCCATCGCGTCGGCCAGCGCCTCGCGGGCGAAGTACCAGGTGGCGCCGATCTGGCGGCTCTTGAGAATGGCGCGCGTGCGCTGGTCGCCGTTGCGATACCAGACCTTTTGATAGTCGAACAGCGAGTCCTGGAAGGCGTCGAGCAGCTGGATTTTCTGTTCTTCGCTGAAATCGTTGCGCGTAGGCTTTTTCTTCGGCCCGGCATTGCGGTTCGCCAGCTTGGGGTTGAGATCGACCTCGTTGCCTCCCGGCTGCTCGTAGCGGCGCACGCGTGCCATCTGCACGATGGTGCGGGCTAGCAGATCGATTTCCTTGTAATCGCTGCCGCTCTTGACCTCTTTTTCGATCAGTTTCACCAGGCGCAGCTCGGCCGACGCTTCGACGTGCTCGATGGCCTGCGCCTTGTCCCACTCGTCGCGCTCTTTCCAGCTATTGATGGTGCTGCGCTTGATCCCCAGGTGGCGGGCAATGGACGAAATGCGCCAGCCCTTCCAGTACAGGGCGCGCGCGGCACGGCGCGGCTCGGATTCGGGCACGGCCAGTTCACCGATGATTCCATCGATGGTTTGTTCGCTTGTTTTCTCGATTGTCAGCATGCCGCCAGCGTAGGCCGCGCGCGCGCGGAGCGGGGAAAGGCAAAAGTCGCTATGGCCCATAGCAACCCGCACCGCATTGAATCGCAGCGCCAAGACGTTGACCATGGCGTTATCCGATCAACCGAGACACGCCACCATGCCTAAATCCCAATTCTTCCGCGTCGCCACCGAAGGCGCCACCACCGACGGTCGCAACATCGACCGCGCCACCATCGAGCAAATCGCCGCCACCTACAACCCGAAGACCTACGCAGCGCGCATCTGGCTGGAACACATCCGGGGCATCCTGCCCGACAGCCAGTTCAAGGCCTACGGCGACGTGATCGCCGTGAAAGCCGAGGAAGTGGACACCGACAACGGCAAGAAACTGGCCCTGTTCGCGCAGATCGAACCCACGCCGGAACTGGTGGCCATCAACAAGGCGAAACAAAAGCTCTACACCAGCCTGGAAATTCAGCCCGACTTTGCCGACTCGGCGCAGCCCTACCTGGTCGGCCTGGGCGTCACCGACAGCCCAGCCAGCCTGGGCACCGAGGCACTGAAATTCTCCGCCAGCCGCAAACAGCAAAGCGCCAACCTGTTTACTTCCGCCGTCGAGGTGACGCTGGAATTTGAAGAGCCGCAGGGCACCAAGCTGGCCGACGCCATGAAAAACCTGCTGTCGCGCTTCTCCAATAAATCCGGCGCCGACGCCGCGCAGTTCGCCGACATCAGCGAGGCCGTGCAAGCGCTGGCCGGCCACGTCGTCACCGCCAACGATAACTACACGGGCACCCTGGCGCGCCTGGAGAAAACCGAAACAGCGTTGCAGGCCACGCAGGACGAGCTGGCCGCTTTCAAGGCGCAGATGGACGAAGCGCCCGGCAACGGCCCGCGCCGCCCGGCCGCCACCGGCAACGACGGCGCCGTGCAGACCGAGTTTTAAGCGCCTTCGCCCTTTCTTCCCCCCATTCAACAACGGAGCACTGATTTATGAAAAAGCAAACGCGCCAGGTCTTTGGCCAATATGAAACCCGCCTGGGCCACCTGAACGACACGGACAACGTGGCCAAGACCTTCAGCGTCACGCCCAGCGTGCAGCAAAAGCTGGAAAACAAGATGCAGGAATCGAGCGAGTTCCTGTCGAAAGTGAACATCATCGGCGTGGGCGAGCAGGAAGGCGAAAAACTGGGCCTGGGCGTATCCGGCCCGATTGCCAGCCGCACCAACACCAAGGACAAGGAACGCGAGACGCGCGACCTGTCCACCATGGATAGCACCAAGTACCGCTGCGAGCAAACCAACTTTGACACGCATTTGAGCTATGCCAAGCTGGACGCCTGGGCCAAGTTCCAGGACTTTCAATCGCGCGTGGCCAATGCAATCTTGACGCGCCAGGCACTCGACCGCATCGTCATCGGTTTCAACGGCGTGAAAGTCATGGCCACCACCGACCTGGCCGCCAATCCTCTGCTGCAGGACGTGAACAAGGGCTGGCTGCAGCACCTGCGCGAACAGGCGCCCGATCGCGTGCTGGGCCTGGTGGCCAGCGGCATGCCGGGCAAGGTCATCATCGGCGACGTGGACGGCGCCGACTATGCCAACCTGGACGCGGCCGTCGCCGATGCCGTCAACCTGCTGGACCCGTGGTATCAGGAAGACACCAATCTGGTGGCCATCGTCGGGCGCAAGCTGCTGAACGATAAATACTTCCCGCTGGTGAACACCAAGCAGGCGCCCACGGAAACCCTGGCGGCCGACATCATCATCAGCCAGAAACGCATTGGCGGCTTGCCGGCGGCGCGCGTGCCCTACTTCCCGGACAACGCCATCCTGATTACCCGCTTCGACAATCTGTCGATTTACTTCCAGGACGGCGCGCGGCGCCGCCGCGTGGTGGACGAGCCCAAGCGCGACCGCATCGAGAATTACGAGTCGTCGAACGACGCCTATGTGATCGAAGACCTGGGCCTGGCCGCGCTGGTGGAAAACATCGAGCTGAAAGACAAGTGATGAGCAACCAATCTCCCGCCCTGCGCCACCGCGCGCGCATGCTGGCCGAGCGCACGGCCGGCGCCTCCGCGCCGCTGGGCGTCACCACCGGCACGGCCTACGAAATGATGCTCTACAAGCTGTCCGATGACCGCCGGCGCCTGAAGTCCATTCAGTCCGTGGAACGCAAGATCGAGGTCAAGGCCACCATGCTGCCCGACTATGCGCAGTGGATCGACGGCGTGCTGGCCGGCGGCAAGGGCGCCCAGGATGACGTGTTTGCCACCCTGCTGGTGTGGCACATCGACACGGGCGAGTACGAGCGCGCCCTGGTCATGGCCGCCTATGCGCTGGAACACAAGTTCACCTTGCCCGACACCTACAGCCGCGACATCGCCACCCTGATGCTGGACGAGTTCGCCGAAGGCTACTTGCACGGCAAGCTGGCCAGCGATCCGCAGCACGCGGCCCAGGTGCTGGGCACCGTCGAGCAGCTGACGGCCGCCAGCGACGCGCCCGACCAGGCGCGCGCCAAGCTGCACAAGGCCATCGGCCTGGCCATGATCGCCGTGCTGGACCAGGCCGACGAAACGGACATCGCCCCGGCGCTGGTGGCACAAGCGGAAACGGCCATGGCCCAGCTGAAACGCGCACGCGCCCTGTCGGAGTCGTGCGGCGTCAAGAAAGATATGGAACGGCTGGAGCGGCGCCTCAAACGCACGGCCGGTTCCGCGTAAGAGCATCCCCCGCAGCACGGCGGCACGGGGGGATTCTGGCCAACGCATAGTCAACGATGCTGACCTGATGAACCCCGTCCACCGCCCTATTTTTGAAAGCGCCCCGTATGTCCTTCATGGCCCTGCCCCCGTCAATCCCGCCCGGCACCGCGCCGGCGCCGCCAGCGGCTGCCCCTGGCATCATCGAGAACGATGGCTGGTTTCCCGACGTCAACCTGGCCGAAATGCGCGACGCCATGCGCCTGGACGGCACCGTCACCGACGCGCGCCTGGTGCAAGCCGTGGTCGATGCCATCCTGCAGGTCAACCGCGAACTGGCGCAATGGCAAGGCACGCAAGCGCAAGCCGGCATCGCCGCGCTGGTAGACGTGCCCGCCACGCGCATCAACCGCGAGTCCCGCTTGCTGGCGCAGTACCGGCGCGCCGTCTACAGCACGGCGAAGGCGGACCTGATCGAGCGTTACCGCGACTACGACAGCACGGCCACGTCCGTCAGCGACAAGAAAAGCATGGAATGGCTGGACGAGGCGCCCGGCGCACAGCGGCGCAATGCGCAATGGGCCATCGCCGATATGGTCGGCCGCACGCATCTGACCGTGGAATTGATCTGATGCAAGTGCGCACGCGGCAGCACGACACGGTGGACGCCCTGGTGTGGCGCTACCTGGGCGACGGTGCGGGATACGTCGAGCAAACCCTGGAAATGAATCCCGCGCTGGCGCGCCACGGCGCCGTGCTGCCTGCCGGCCTGGTCATCACGCTGCCCGAGCCGGCGCCCAGCACGGGCCAGGTGGCCGCAGCCGATCTTGTGCAGCTATGGGATTAACCCTGGCATTTACCCTTTATCCATCATGAAAAATCTATCACCCCTCTCACCGGAGAATCAAGCAATGTCCGCAGAATCGTTTGGTGGTTTCGCCACCCTGGTCAAACTGTACGGCTTCAAGGCGGCCCTTGGCATGGTCGGCGCCGCCATGCTGTACATCGTGCTGCCACCGCTGAACAGCGACGGCACCTTCAACAAGGGCGAATTTGTCGCCCGCCTGGCCTGTGCGGGCGTGTTCTCGTGCCTGCTGGGCGGCACCGTGTACCAGCTGCTGTGCGCCCAGCTCCCGGCCATCGGCGCCATGGTCAACGCGTCCGCCATCGACTTGATCGTCGGCGCGCCTGGCTGGTGGGTATCGCGCGCCGTGGCCCTGTGGTTCCAGCGCCGCAGCGACAAGGACATCGCCGAGCTGGTCAAAGACGCGAAGGAACACTGATGGCCACCACAGAAAATCCCCTGATAGCACGCGTCATCGACGCCATCCTGCGCGCCGAAGGCGGCTATGTGAACGACCCTCTCGATGCGGGCGGCGAAACCAATTACGGCATCACGGTGGCCGTGGCGCGCGCCAACGGCTACACGGGGCCGATGCGCGACCTGCCCATGGCAGTGGCGCGCGTCATCTACACGGCGCGCTATATCACGGAACCGAAGTTCGACCAGGTGCTGGCCCTGCATGCCGGCATCGGCGCCGAGCTGATCGACACGGGCGTGAACATGGGGCCGCACCGCGCGGCCGAGTTCCTGCAGCGCTGGCTGAACGGTTTCAACGACACGGGCGCGCGCTATCCCGCCCTGTTTGTCGATGGCCGCCTAGGCGCGCAGTCGATGGGCGCTCTTGCATCCTTCCTGAAATGGCGCGGCCAGGATGGTGCGGCCGTGCTGCTGCGCGCCTTGAACGGCTTGCAGGCGGCGCGCTACCTGGAAATCACCGAGGCCAACAAGACCCAGCGCCGTTTCCTGTTCGGCTGGATCAAGGAACGGGTGGCCATGTGACCACAACCACCTGGCGCCCGCTGGCCGCCTACCTGCTGTGCGGCGCCCTGACGGGCTGGACGGCGCAGGGCTGGCGCAAGGACGCCAGCATCGCCGAGCTGCAGCGGGCGGCGGCCGCCAGTAAAACCACCGCCGCCACCGCAATGGCCCAGGCCACCGCCCGCGTGCTCACCCTGGAGCGCGCCGCCGGCGCCGCCCTGGCGCAGCGCGCCGACCACCTCACCCAGGAGCAATCCCATGCAAAAACTGAGCGTGACCGTTTTAACGATGACGTGCGCAGTGGCGCTGTGCGCCTGTCAATCCCCATTGCCAGCGGCCAGTGCGCCGCAACTGCAGATTCCACCTCTGCCGCAAGCGATCAGCACCAAACGCGCGCCGAACTTGACCCGGCGACTGCGGCAGCTCTTGACGCCATTGCCGGCGATGGCGACGACGCCACCCGGCAACTGAACGCCTGCATCGATTCCTACAACCTAGTACGAGACACCTACCATGTACAAACCGAATAGCCTGCGCCAGCACCTGGCCGCCGCCATCCCCGACCTGCAGCGCGACCCCGACCGCCTGCTGGTCTTCGCCGACGAGGGCAATGTGGTGGCCAATGCCACCGCCTCCCTATCCTTCGAATACCGTTTCAAGCTCAACCTGATCGTCACCGACTACGCCGGCGACGCCGACGCCATCATGGTGGCCCTGATCGCCTGGCTGAAAGTCCACCAGCTCGACCTGATGGCCAACGAGGAAACGCGCAAGCATGGCATCGCCTTCGAGGTGGATTTTAATAACCATGAAACGGTCGACATTTCCATCAAGCTGGACCTGACCGAGCGCGTGGCCGTCAAGACTGGCGAGGCGGGCCGCCTGGATATCAAGCACCTGGCCGAGATACAGCACATGCCCGCCTACGCCGACGAGTTCTGGAAACTGTACGCCGGCGAGAAGCTGCTGGCCGAATGGCACACGCCCGAGGCCACGCCGTGAGCGACGACCTGCACACGCTGGAAGCCTGGGCCCGGGCGCTGCTGGCCAAGCTGCAACCGGCCCAGCGCCGGGCAATCAATCACAAAGTGGCCATCGACCTGCGCCGCAGCCAGGCGCAGCGCATCAAGGCACAGCAAGGACCGGACGGCACCGCGTATTCGGCACGCAAGCGGCGCAAGGAATTCAAGGGGAAGAATGGACGGATCAAGCGGCAAAAGGCAGCCATGTTCGCCAAGATTCGCACCGCCAAACACCTGAAAGTGAAGGCGACCGGCGACCAGATCGAGGTTGGGTTCTTTGGCTGGGTGGCACGCGTGGCGCGTGTGCATCAGTTTGGCCGGCAAGACCGCTTGTCGAAAAAAGGCCCACTGTACAAGTACCCGGAGCGGCCGCTGCTCGGCTTGAGTGAGCCGGATCGGACGTTGATACGCGAATCGTTGCTGCGTCACATGGATAAAAATTGAGATGCTTCAGTGCAAACTTCAACTGACATTAGTTATCAAATGAGTTAGAGTTCTATTATTCTTCGCAGTGAAGTAGGCTAAAAATAGTAGTGCAATGCGCGATGCAGCGAATCCATCTTTCTGCCAACACAATAAATAGATAACTACCGATTAAAAGCTTTAAAATTAAAATTACATTCACAATAAAAATTTGAGTGCAAATTTATAATAATTCACAAAAATTGTGTAAATACTGGATCAATAATGAGTGATGCCGTGATTAAATTCTCCATACCAATAAATACAAGAGGACTTTATTTAAATGAAGATATTTTAAAAAAAATTGATACCTTGGCAAAAAAAATTGTATTGGAATCAAATGCGCTGCCTCATATAGAATCAGAAATTCGCGCATCAACGGACAAAGGGAGAAGCATTTCAGCAATAGATATTCCGACATTGCTCAAAAAAATCGAAGGCATTGACGAAAAAATAAACTCGTTTTCTATCAGACATGAAACAATCAATAGAAAAACAGCAATTCAGATAGTATTTGACAAAAAAGGTGAAGTGAAAATTAATGCTTATGGAACGCAAACTGATTTGGAATTTAATTTGCAAAGAATAAAAATGGAAATAAACGTCTGCGACCAGGAGTATCACTGGTTAATTCAGAAGGTAACTACTTCAAAATTTTTGCGAGCAACTCCTATTACCATATTCTTTTCGCTATCAATGATAACTATGATTTGTATTTTTTATTACTTCTATGCAAAATCTATAGGAATAGACATTGACAATACATTGATTATTCATGATTCTCTGCAGTATGTAAAAGATGTAGAGAAAGCGATCCGCTCCGATTCGGTATCTGAAAAATTAAATGCAATATTAAAGGGAGAGTTGAGAAACTTCTCAAATGTAACAGAGGTATTGAAAGACATATCGTTAAAAATTAGATTTCTATCAATTTCCACCTTTATTGTAGCCGTAGCATTATTTCTTCAATACAAATTAAAAAAACTATTCCCAATTTATTTTTTCGAATTTGGCCACCAAATTGGGCAGTATGAGAAGCTAGTAAAAAAAAGAGAAATTTGGATAGTGGGGATAATTTTGGCTTTTGCAGTTAACATCATATCTGGAATTTTTGTCTCATTTTTCTAACGACGTTGCCACATCAACGCCACCTTAACAATACCTCTAACAAAAAAAGCCATAAAACCAGCCATCAAGTGAACTTCAATTTTCCCAATTAAACTGTACGCGAAAGTATCTATAGAAAAATTTGATCTCTATAAAACTTGAACTTAAGGTCGACACATATAAACTGCACCATCCTTTTCGATGAAAAAAAGGCGGGGGACTTTCCCACCATCAAGCATATAAATGTGAGCTTAATAAGCATGCATTGCCATAGTCACTAAGCAGCATATCAACCCGCCCCCGCGTGCATCCGCACGCGGACTTCGGCAACATGCACTGCATGAACGCCGACCTGTCCGACCTCCTCCGCTTGCTGCAAAACCTGATCCGCCTGGGCACCATTGCCGAGGTCAAAGGGGCCAAGGCGCGCGTCCGGCTCGGACCGACCCTCACCACGGTATGGCTGAAATGGGTCACGCCGCGCGCCGGCAGCACGCGCACCTGGTCAACGCCGACTATCGGCGAACAGGTGATCGTCTTTTCCCCGGGCGGCGACCTGACGCGCGGCATCATCCTGCCCGCGCTGTACTCGCAGGCATTTGATGCGCCCGACACCCGCGACAGCATCCACACCACGCATTACCCCGACGGCGCCGTGGTGCAATACGACCATGCGGCCCACGCGCTGACGGCCACGCTGCCAGGCGGCACCGCCACCATCACGGCCGACAAGGTGACGTCGAACGCGCCCAGCACCATCTGCACGGGCGACCTGACCGTCATGAAAAACCTGATCGTCAAGCAATCCACTACCGTGGAAGGCGTCACCACCCTGAACGGCGGCGTGAATGCCAAGGCCGGCGCCGCTGGCGGCGTGGCCATGGCCGTGCAAGGTTCCATCAAGGCGACCGACGACGTGCTGGCCGGCGCCATCAGCCTGGCCAAGCATCCGCACGGCGGCGTCAGGTCCGGCGGCGACCAGTCGGGCGGGCCGTTGCCATGATGGGCATGCACGCCGCCACCGGGCGCAGCCTGACGGGTCTGAATCATCTGCGCCAGTCCGTGGCCGACATCCTCACCACACCCATCGGCTCACGTATCCGGCGCCGGCGCTATGGTTCCGAAGTGCCCGAACTGATCGACCAGCCCCTGAACAGCGCCACGCAGTTGCGCATCTACGCCGCCACCGCCTTTGCCCTGCGCCGCTGGGAGCCGCGCCTGCAGCTCGCCAGCGTGCAGCTCACGCGCGACACGGACGGCGCCATCGCGCTGCTGCTCGATGGCACGGCGAATGGCCAGGGCATCACCCTGTCCGTGCCCGTCAAGCAAGGCGGCAGCGTATGAGCACGCCCATCGACCTGACCCAGTTGCCTGCGCCCAGCGTGGTCGAGGTGCTGGACTTCGAAGCCATCCTCGCTACACGCAAAGCTCACCTTGTCAGCCTGCTGCCGGAAGCCGCGCGCGCCGCCGTCACGGCCCTGTTGGAGCTGGAATCGGAGCCGGCCACCAAGCTGCTGGAAGAGAACAGCTACCAAGAAACCATCTTGCGAAACCGCGTCAACGAGGCCGGCAAGGCCGTCATGCTGGCGTTTGCCATCGACGGCGACCTGGACCAGCTGGGCGCCAACGTCAACGTGGGGCGCCTGACCATCACGCCGGCCAATCCCAACGCCCTGCCGCCCGTGGCCGCCGTCATGGAAGATAACGACGCCTACCGCCTGCGCATCCAGGAAGCGCCGGATGGCCTGTCCGTGGCCGGCCCGAAAGCGTCGTATGAATTTCACGCCCGCAGCAGCGACGGCCGCGTCAAGGACGCGAGCGCCACCAGCCCTTCGCCAGCTCACGTCATCGTCACTGTGCTGGCCAACAACGACACAGGCATCGCCGACTCCGCGCTGCTGGCCACCGTGGCGCGCGCACTCAACGCCGAGGACGTGCGCCCCCTGGGCGACCGCCTGACGGTGCAGGCCGCCCAGGTCATCGACTACCAGATCGAGGCCACCTTGTTTATCGGAGTCGGCCCGGAAGTGCCGATTCTGCTGGACGCCGCGCACGCCAACGCCGTGCGCGTGTCGCAGCCGCGCCGCCCGCTGGGCCACAGCATTTATCGATCCGCCTGCAGCGCCGCCGTCCACGTCGAAGGCGTGCGCAAGGTCGTCTTGACCAGCCCGGCGGCGGACATCGAACTGAACGCCACCCAGGCCGCGCGCTGCACGGCCATCAAGCTCAATGTCGTGGTGCGCGATGAATAAGGTCGTGCCCACCCTGCCGCCCAACACCACGGCGCTGGAGCGCGCCATTGCTGTGGCCTGCGCCGAGCTGGTCAACGTGCCCGTGCCGCTGCGCGACCTGTGGAACGCCGACCGCTGCCCGGTCAACTTGCTGCCGTTCCTGGCCTGGGCCTGCTCCGTTGACCGCTGGGACGACGCCTGGCCCGAATCGACCAAGCGCGGCACCATCAAGGCGGCCTATTTCATCCACAAGCACAAGGGCACGATTGCCGCCGTGCGCCGCGTGGTGGAGTCCCTGGGCTATTTGATCCGCATCACCGAATGGTGGCAAACCACGCCACCGGGCGTACCGGGCACCTTCCGCCTCGATGTCGGCGTGCTGGACTCGGGCATCACGGATGCCATGTTTCAGGAAATGGAACGCCTGATTGCCGACGCCAAACCCGTCAGCCGCCATATGACGGGCCTGGCGATTTACCTGGAAAGTCGCGGCAACGTCTACGCGGGCGCTTGCGCCTACCACGGCGACGCCATGACCGTGTATCCCTGGATCGCGGAAACCATCGAAGTGCGCGGCACGCTGTTGCAGGCCGGCGCATCCCATACCATCGACACCCTGACCATCTATCCATGACCACATACTTTGCCATCCTGACCGAAGTGGGCGAGGCCAAGCTGGCCAACGCCATCGCCCTGGGCCAAACCCTGAAACTGAAAAGCCTGGCCGTGGGCGACGGCAACGGCATGCTGCCGATGCCCGTACGCACGCAAAAGGCGCTGGTCCACGAAGTGCGCCGCGCCGGCCTGAACCAGTTGAGCATCGACCCGGCCAACGCCAGCCAGATCATCGTCGAGCAAGTCTTGCCCGAGGACGTGGGCGGCTGGTGGATTCGTGAAATCGGTATCTACGACGAAGCCGGCGACCTGTGCGCGGTGGCCAACTGCCCGCCCAGCTACAAGCCATTGATGGCCGAGGGCAGCGGCCGCACGCAAGTGGTGCGCATTGTCCTCATCGTGGCCAGCACAGCCGCCATCGAACTGAAAATCGACCCGTCTGTCATCCTGGCCACGCGCAAGTATGTCGATGAGCAGGACATCATCGTGCGCGCCTACAGTGACGCGCAACTGGCCAAGCACCTGGCCGCCGCCGACCCGCATCCGCTGCTGGCCAAGGTCGCCTATGTCGATCAGCAGGACACCAGCGCACGCGCCTATGGCGATCAGCAGCTGACCAAGCACCAGGCTGCTGCCGATCCGCACCCGCTCCTGGCCAAGGTCGCTTATGTCGATCAGCAGGACACCAGCGCACGTGCCTATGGCGACCAGCAACTGACCAAGCACCAGGCGGCCGCCGATCCGCACCCGCTACTGGCCAAGGTTACCTATGTCGATCAGCAAGACACCAGCGCACGCGCCTATGGCGACCAGCAGCTGGCCAAGCACGCAGCGGCGGCCGATCCGCATCCGCAATACAGCATGAAGGAGATCGCGACACTGCCGAAGTTTGACGCGTCGAGCAAGCTGGTCAATGCCGATTTTGTACAGCGCGCGCAAGGAAACATGGTGCGCTATGCCGACGTCATTGAAAGCCGCACACTCACCGTCGAGGATATGGGTTGCGCCCTGTACTTCCCTTCCGCCGGCAAGACCATCACCATTCCCGACCCCGTAGCGCTTGGCATTCCCAACAATTCCGGCAAGTGCGTCAAGTTCTTCGGCCTGTTCAATACCGGCACCATTCTTGCCGCGCCAGGCGTAAACATTGGATTTGATGTCGGCAGTGTGCCGAGCATCACGATCAAGCCAGGGCAATTTCTGACCCTCATGGCGACCGGGCCAAAAGTCTGGCAAGTCATCGACTCGACCGCCGAGCTGTGGCGCAATGCCGACTTTGCGGCGATGTTGTTTTCGAACGGCTTCAAGCAAATTTCCGGCGACTTCATTTTGCAATGGGGCACTGGTGCTACAACCCAGGCCGCTGGCTATGTCGATGTGATCTTTCCCATTCCGTTTCCGAACAAGTGTTTTCGTGTCTTCGGGGGCTATGACGGGCAAGGCGGCACCGGTGCCAGTGCGCCCAGCAATATCAATGCCGGCATGCAAACCAAAACGGGCTGCCGCCTGTTCACCTACAACGGGACAACGCTGTCGGGCGGCATCACCCCATCCTATTTTGCGATTGGAAACTAATCATGGCCGTCAGATATTCACCGAGTACAGGTTTTTTTTACCCCGTCAACATCGATTACCAGGACGTCCCATCCGATGTGTTTGAGGTATCCGATGCTGACCACTTGGCCGCCCATACCGCCCGCGCATCCGGCGGATCGTTCAGGTTTGTCAAAGGGACGCTGCGCATCACGCCGGCCCCTGCCATTCCCTATGGCCAGGTGTGCGCCGTCTACCTCAATACCGTTCGCGCGCGCCGTGACGGCATCCTCAACCGCCTGGCCGGCATCGGCTTTGCCGCCATGGCCAGCGGCGACGCAGACACGGTGCGCGCCATCACGGCGGCGCGCGCCTGCCTGCTCGACATCACCATCTGCGCGACGGTCGCCGCCGCCCAGGATATGGACGCCCTGCAAGCGGCCGTCAGCGCCGAATTCCAGCGCATCGCCGACGCCTTGCCGCAAGAGGCCCGGCGCGCCTTCGATGATGCAGGCAGCAGCCAGTAACACCCGACATTTACCAACAACCAGGAGAGCAACATGGCTACCGACTACCACCATGGCGTGCGCGTCATTGAAATCAACGAGGGTTCGCGCCCGATCCGCACCGTATCCACCGCCGTGCTGGGCCTGATCGCCACGGCTGACGATGCCGACCCCGTGGCCTTCCCGCTCGACACCCCCGTGCTCGTCACCAACGTGCTGGCCGCCATGGGCAAGGCCGGCAAGACGGGCACCTTGTACCGCAGCCTGCAGGCCATCGCCGCGCAAACCAAACCCCTGACCATCGTGGTGCGCGTGGCGCAGGGCGAAACGGAAGCGGAAACCACCAGCAACGCCGTGGGCGGCGTGTCGCCCGATGGCAAGTACCTGGGCGCCCAGGCGCTGCTGGCCGCGCAAAGCAAGCTGGGCGTGAAACCGCGCATCCTGGGCGCGCCGGGACTGGACACCCAGGCCGTGACGAATGCCATGGCCAGCGTGGCGCAGCGCCTGCGCGCCTTCTTGTATGCCGCCGCCTATGGCTGTGCCACCGTCACGGCGGCCACCACCTATCGCGGCCAGTTCGGGCAACGCGAAGTGATGATGATCTGGCCGGATTTTGTGAACTGGAATACCGCCACCGACGAAGAGGCCAGCATTTCCGCCGTCGCCTACGCCATGGGCCTGCGCGCCAAGATCGACGAGGAAACGGGCTGGCACAAGACTTTGTCGAATGTCGTCGTCAACGGCCCCACCGGCATCAGCAAGGACGTGTTTTTCGACCTGCAAGACCCGGCCACCGATGCCGGTGTGCTCAACGCCAAGGAAGTGACCACCCTGATTAACATGGGCGGCTACCGCTTCTGGGGTTCGCGTACCTGCGAGGCGCCGGGCGGCTTCTTCTATTTCGAAAGCTACACGCGCACGGCCCAAGTGCTGGCCGACACCATCGCCGAAGCGCATTTCGCCTATGTGGACCTGCCCTTGCATCCGTCCCTGGTGCGCGACCTGCTGGAAAGCATCAACGCCAAGTTCCGCGACCTGAAATTGCAGGGCTACATCATCGACGGCCACGCCTGGTATGACGAGCAATACAACGACAAGACGGCGCTGAAAGACGGCAAGCTGGCCATCGATTACGACTACACGCCCGTGCCGCCGCTGGAAAACCTGAAATTCCAGCAGCGCATTACCGACCGCTACCTGGCCGACTTCGCCTCGCGTATCGCCGCCTAAGCGCCACCACCCTGCCCGCACCTGCGCGGGCGCATTGAAATACTGGAGAAATTATGGGCCTGCCCCGCAAACTGAAAAACTTCAACCTGTTCCAGAACGGCGTCTCCTTCATGGGCATGGTGCCCGAAGTCACCTTGCCCAAGCTCAGCCGCAAGATAGAAGAGTACCGCGCCGGCGGCATGAGCGGCCCCGTGTCCGTGGACTTCGGCAACGAGGCGCTCTCGCTGGAATGGAGCGGCGGCGGCCTGATCGCCGAAGCCCTGAAACAGTACGGCGCGCACACGCACGGCGCCGTGCAATTGCGCTTTGCCGGCGCCTACCAGGAAGACGATGACGGCACAGTCGCCGCCGTCGAAGTCGTCGTGCGCGGCCGTTACAAGGAAATCGATATGGGCGGCGCCAAGATGGGCGACGACACCACCCATAAATACACGATGGCCTGCAGCTATTACAAGCTGCTGATCGACGGCACCACCGTCATCGAACTGGACTTCATGAGTGGTACGGAGAACTTTGGCGGCGGCGACACCAATGCGGCCATCCGCAAGGCCATCGGCCTGTAATCCCCCTTTTACTTACCAACACAAGGACCACACCATGAACAACGATACCCAAAACCAAGCCGTCATCGAGCTGGACGAACCAATCAAGCGCGGCGACAGCCTCATCACCTCGCTGACCGTGCGCAAGCCCAAGGCGGGCGCGCTGCGCGGCATTTCCCTGATCGAGCTGGCCAACCTGAACGTATCGGCCCTGCAGATTGTGCTGCCGCGCATCACTGAGCCCACCTTGACGGCGCACGACATCGCCAACATGGACCCGGCCGACCTGCTGGCCGTGGGCGTCGAGGTTGCCGGTTTTTTGGCGAGCAAAGTAGATCGCCTTTCGGTATCCCCGGCGAAGTAGAAGACGCCATGGCCGACATTGCCGGCGTCTTCCACTGGACGCCGGCAGCGATGGACGGCTTTACGATTGATGAACTGATGGCCTGGCGCGAACGCGCCCGGCAGCGAAGCGGAGCGGAATAAATGGCTGGTCGGGATTTGAGATTACAGGTAGTGTTTGCGGCACTGGACAAGATCACCGGCCCGCTGAAAAAGATCATGGGCGGCTCCAGCGATACGGCCAAGGCGCTGAAGGCCACCAGTGACCGCTTGCGCGACTTGAACGCACAGCAAAAGAACATCAGTAAATTCCGCGAGCTGCATGGCGGCCTGGACGCCACCCGCGCCAAGCTGGAAGCGGCGCAGCAGAAGGTGGCCAGTCTGGCCACCAAGATGAAACAGGCGGAGGCGCCCACGCGGGCCATGACGCGCGAGTTTAACGCCGCCACCAAAGCGGCCGGCGCCTTGAAGACGGCAGGCCAGCAACAGGCCCAGCAACTGCAGGTCATGCGCGAGCGGCTCGCGGGCGCCGGCATCGGCACCAAAGACCTGGCCAACCACGAGCGCACCTTGCGCCGCGAGATCGAGGCCACCAACAAAACCATGACGCTGCAGCAGCAGAAGCTGGCCAACGCGGCCACCAAGCAGCAGCGCGTCACCAATGCCACCCAGCACGCCGACAAACTGCGCAGCAAAGCGGGCAGCATTGCCATGGCGGGCGCTGGCGCGACAGCAGCCGGCGCGGTCATGGCCATGCCCATAGCCAAGGGGCTGCACGAGGCGAAGCATTACCAGCTGGAAAAGGCCCGCGTCAATGCCTTGGGCTTGGGGCCTAAAACCAGCCAGCAGGCAATCGCCTTTGCCAAGAACATGAAGACCTACGGCACCAGCCAGAACGAAAACCTGGAACTGGTGCGCGACGCGATGTCGATCTTTGGCGATCTTCACCACGCGGAAATGGTCGCGCCTACCCTGGCCAAGATGAAGTTTGCCAACAAGGCGTTCTTCGGCGCCGAGTCGGGCGAAGAAAACGAACGTATCTTCATGGACCTGTTGAAAGTCATCGAGCAGCGCGGCGGCACGGCCAGTTCGGAGAAGTTCCACGATCAGGCCAACATGATGCAAAAGGTCATCACGGCCACGGGCGGGCGCGTGGGGCCGACGGAGTGGCTGAACTTCATCAAGACGGGCGGCATTGCCGCCAAGATCATGGACGACAAGCAGTTCTATTACCAGATGGAACCGCTGGTGCAGGAAGTCGGCGGCCACCGTGCCGGCACGGCCCTGATGTCCGGCTATTCGAACCTGTATCAGGGGCGCACCACCAAGCGCGCCGTGACCAATCTGGAAAACCTGGGACTGATCGGTGACCACAGTAAAGTGAAGCACGATAAAGTCGGTCAAATCTCTACGCTTGGCCCTGGCGCCCTGCTTGGCAGTGACATTTTCCGGCGCAGCCAATTTGAGTGGCTGGAGCAAGTGCTGTTGCCACAACTGGAAAAGAAAGGCATCACGGATCCCAAGAAAATTGAGGACACCATCGGCAGCCTGTTTTCGACGCGCACGGCCGGCAATCAGTTTCTGGATATGTTCAAGCAACGCATCCAGATGCACAAGAACGCCAAGCTGAACGCAGGCGCGTATGACATCGAGCAGATTTATGACTTGGGCAAGCAGCAGGCCGGCGGCGCCGAACTGGAAGCGACGGCCAGGCTGGCCAACCTGAAACTGACCATGGGCGAGAAAATCCTGCCGCTGTACGCGCAGGGGCTGGAAATGGCGATCAGTGCCATCACGCGCCTGAACGCCTTCATGGAGCGCAACCCGACCGTGGCCAAGGTCATGATCGCCGGCTTTGCCGTGCTGGCCGGCCTGCTGCTGGTGCTGGGGCCGCTGATGCTGGGCATCGCCGCCCTGATCGGCCCGTATGCCATGCTGCACGTCATGTTCGCCAAGATGGGCGTGACGGGCGGCGTGCTCACGCCCATCATGCGCGGCCTGGGCGGCGCCTTCATGTGGGCCGGCCGGGCCGCGCTGGGGTTCGGTACAGCACTGCTGACAACGCCGGTAGGCTGGGTCATCTTGGCCATTGCAGCCATCGCCGGCGCCGCCTACCTGATCTACAAATATTGGGAGCCAATCAAGGGTTTCTTTCGCGGCCTGTGGTCTGACGTCAAGACGGCCTTTGCCGGCGGCGTCGTCGGCGTGAATAACCTGATCGCCAACTGGTCGCCACTGGGCCTGTTCTATCGTGCCTTTGCAGGCGTGCTGGGCTGGTTCGGCATCGCGCTGCCGGCCAAGTTCACCGACTTCGGCGCCAGCCTCCTGCAGCGCATCAGCGCCTCCTGGCAACCTATCGCCGCTTTCTTCGCCGACATCTGGTCGCGCCTGCGCACCGTTTGCGCGGGCGGCATGGGCAGCATCACGGCCCTGATTATCAACTGGTCGCCGGTCGGCGTGTTTTATCAGGCATTCGCGGGCGTGTTGAGCTGGTTCGGCATCAAGCTGCCGGCGCAGTTCACCGAGTTCGGCGCCAACATCCTGCGCGGCCTGGTCAACGGCATCACCGGCTCCATGGGCGCCGTCAAGGACGCCATCAGCAATGCCGGTTCCAGCACCATTGCCTGGTTCAAGGAAAAGTTGGGCATCCACAGCCCAAGCCGCGTGTTTGCCCAGCTGGGCGACTACACCATGCAGGGCCTGGTCGTGGGCCTGGACCGCAGCGAGGGCGCGCCGATTGCCAAGGTATCCGGCCTGGCGCAGCGCCTGACGCAATTGGGCGCCGGCATTGCCATCGGCACGGCCACCGCCCTGCCGGCCAGCGCCTTCGACATGCGCGCGCCGCTGTCGCAGGGCGGGTTCGGTGCCGGCATGACGATTCAAGGCGACAAGATCGAAATCACGATCCAGGCGCAAGCCGGTTCCGATCCGCAGGCCATCGCGCGAGCCGTATATGCAGCCATGGAGCAGCGCGACCGCGAAAAGGCGGCACGCATCCGCTCGTCTCTGCGCGACCACGATTAAGAAAGAAAAACACACCATGATGATGATTTTAGGAATGTTCGTGTTCAGCCTGCCGACGCTGGCCTATCACGAGCTGCAGCGGCAAACGGAATGGAAGCACGCCAGCACGGCCCGCGTGGGCCTGCGCGATGCGCACCAGTACGTGGGGCCAGGTGACGACACCATCACCCTGTCGGGCTGGGTGGCGCCAGAACTGACCGGCTCCCTGTACTCGCTCGATGCGCTGCGTATGATGGCCGACACAGGTAAATCGTGGATACTGATCCAGGGAACGGGCCGCATACTCGGCTCCTACCGCATCACCAGCATGACAGAGGGGCGCAGCATCCTGGACGGCAGCGGCGGCGCGCGCCGCGTCGAGTTCTCGATTGCGCTCAAGCGCGATGACGACGGCGTGCTGGCCATGGTGGGCCTGGGCGACATCGGCGACCTGAAAAACATGCTCAGTATCGACGGCATGACCAGCAGCATCGCGGGCGCGGCCAGGAATGCCGTGGGCAGCGTGGTCGGCAATGTGGTCGGTGGCATCACGTCGAAATACGGCGGCGTGGTCAGCGAGATGAAAGACAAGATCGGCGGCGGCATCAGCGGCGCCATCGGCAGCGCGGCGGACAAGTTCAAATGAGCGAGCATATCCCCGCCTTCAAGGTCAGCATCGAGGACAAGGATTTGACGGCCATCGTCTCGCCGCGGCTGATTAATCTGACCTTGACCCTGTGCCGTGGCGACGAGAGCGACCAGCTCGACATTTCCCTGGACGACAGCGACGGCAAACTGGCGCTGCCGCCGCGCGGCGCGCAGATCGCCCTGGCGCTGGGCTGGCAAGCGTCCGGCCTGGTGGACATGGGCAAGTTCACCGTCGACGAGGTGGAGCACAGCGGCGCGCCCGACACCATCACCCTGCGCGCCAGGTCGGCCAACCTGATCGACACCTTCAAGCAGCAGCAGGAACACAGCTTTCACAAGACCACCCTGGGCGCCATCATCGAGGCGATTGCCTTTCGCAACGAGCTGGCGTCGGGCGTGTCGGCACGCCTGCGCGATACCGCCATCGAGCACATCGACCAGACGCACGAGAGCGATGCGGCCTTCTTGCGCCGGCTGGGCCGGAAGTACGACGCCGTGGCCACCGTCAAGAACGACACCTTGCTCTTCATCCCCATCAACCAGAGCCGCACCGCCAGCGGCAAGGCGCTGCCTGTGATTCCCATCACGCGCGCCCTGGGCGACGGCCACCGCTACCACAGCGCCGAAAGCGACGCCTACACGGGCGTGCGCGCCTTCTGGCACGACGAGCGCTACGCGCGCCGCCGCAGCGTCGTGGCGGGCGTACCCGGCAACAGCAAGCGCCTGCGCACCACCTTCGCCAATGAAACAGACGCACGCGCGGCGGCCGTGGCCGAATGGCAGCGCATCCTGCGCGGCCTAGCCACCTTTGAAATGAGCCTTGCCCTGGGCAACCCGGCCGTGTTCCCGCAATCGCCCGTGACGGTGCAAGGCTTCAAGCCCGAGATCGACGCCACCGAATGGCTATCGATCAAGGTCACACACAGCCTGGGCGGCAACGGCTTTACCACGCGGGTGGAGTTTGAAACGAAGACGGAAGCGGTCGAGGCCGAGCGCGAGGACGAGAAAGACCCGGACGAAGGCGTCACGGGCGTGGTGGCCAGGTGGAAGGACGTGGCGGCGAAGAAGAAAAAGGCGGGGCAGGAACAGGCCGGCGCCAAGGGCACGCTCAAGACGTTGGAGCATCTTTACAAGAGCAGGCAGGCCGCCAAGCGGGCGGTCATGCGTGCGTGGAAGCGTATCGAAGAAGTGCGGGACATCATCCGCGAAAACAGCGAGGAACCTTGGAAGCCTACGCAAACTCTGGCCGAAGGAGAAACAGCGTGAAGGTATCGCATTTCCCCAAGCTCACCTTGCAGCGCCAAGCAGGTGTATGTCGGATTCAAGTGCCATTCAGGAGCACCTGTATAACTGCATAGGTCATTTCTTTTGCGGACCCGGGAAGTGCTTAACGAATTTGATCGTGAAGTCTGGGAAGTTCTCCACGAGCTGGACTTTGAAGTTTGGGAAGTTATCGACGATTTGCCACGTCCCCGGCTTATTCGGGAAGTGATCGACCTCGAGCACGTGAAGATCCGCGAAATTCTCGACCACCTTCACTTTAAAGTCAGGGAAGTGTTCTACGTACTTGATCTTCCCAAAAATCTTGCTTACGTCCATTTTTGCCATCGCTTATCCTTGTGAGATCCCGGTACTAAATTTTGATTGTCAATTTGTATGCGTGCTCTACGCGCCGTGCGCCAACATTGACCGGCTGCTTCTGGCCGCCAGCGGTCCAAGATCATAACAAGTTGCATAGCGGGGAAAGTCACACATTGTCACGCTCTCGTGAATGGTCGTCTCTGGCAGCAGGACGACCAGTCGGTCCAAGGTTGCTAACTCCAGTTACCGCTCACCCAAGTGGGCAAACCGTCAGAGGAAGTAGATGCGCACTCACATTTGACCCCGTGCGCCGTCTCGATAACGATACCAAGTGAATACGGCTTCCCGTCGTAATAACATGAATTTTTGACAAATCTTGTGGCCGTGGAAGTCTTTATTTCACATCTATATTGCGGCCAGCAGCAGGCAAAGAGCAATGGGACTAGAGCGGCAACTTTCCATTTTCCTACGCTCGTAAGCAACGAGAACCTGCCCTTTCGCCACGAGTTACGTCGGTGATTTTTTTTTGCGACCCATGTTGATCGTTTGGGGAGCCGTAATATCTCCGTGAATTTGCTGGCCTACTTTGCCATGAAATACCATTTGCGTCTTGCCTTCGATTCCTCTAGATGACGGGGCAATAGCTGGCTCCGTAATTCCCTCAACAACGCCAAGTACGCGTGCTTTTCCTCGCAAGTCCAACTTGCGATATCCGACTAGTAGCTCATTCTCGTCCTCGGTCAACGTGGCGCTTGCGGCCGTGCCATGCAACACATATTGCGTATCGACGCCCACTGATGCGATGGCAATTAGATAATCCGCGCTAGGAAATCTCTTGTCTTGTTCGTAATTAATTTGTGTGCCCTTCTCGACCTTCCCAACCAGTGCGAATTCCGGTTGAGTCATGCCTAGTCGCTTCCGTTCGCTTTTTAAGCGCTGCCCTAATGTATCCATATGTCTATCTTTTAGTTGCAAAGTACAATTTTTTGTACTAAAGTGACGTCATTACCATGTGACGTATACAAATCATATCCTATGACATCTACCGCTCCAGTCACGCGCCAGCCGAAGAACCCACTTTCGCAGCCAATCCCGATTCGCTTGCTCCCCCCTGAGATCGAGCGCGTGGAAAAATTCGCACAGCAAGACTCCCGTTCGCGGGCATCGTTTATGCGCCTAATGCTGCTACGTGGCCTGCAATCTTACGAGGCCGAACTCGAACAATTCTCCCTTGTCCATCACGCCTAACAGCACAGGAGCAGGCCCATGTATCCCGATCCAAAACGCGTCCGTAACAACCGTGTCATGGTGCGCCTTGACGAATATGAGTATGACGTCCTGGCCGCCATCGCCAATTATCAGGGCGAGGAACTGGCGCCGTTTCTGCGGCAGCTCGCGCTTCGCCAGGCGGCAATAGTGCTTGGCGACGACAACAGTGTCACCTTACCCAGCATTGCTGCCTAAATGAAGTCACCAATCAGCAACTTTTGAGCAGCCGAAAATATGCCCGACCGTTCCGTACCTGTAGAAACATGCGATGAAGACCAAGACACGTTTGAACGTGTCCGAATACAGCAGGGCTTGGACACCATCGACCAGGCTATTGAGTGGTTGATTAAGGATAACGTACGAATCGGGATTCGCAAGATGAGCGGCCGAGGCCGTGCCCTGTATCAAGTGAAAAGAAAGAACAAATGAGAGTCATCGGCCTGCCCTGCCCGCATTGCGAATACACCGTCCGCGCCGTTAAAAGCCGCATGATGTCCGCCATGTTCAAGGAAATCACCTACATGTGCCAGAACCCCGAATGCGGGCACTCCTTCGTGGCAGGCCTGGAAGTACTGCGCACTCTCTCGCTGTCCGCCATGCCCAAGCCGGATATTCGCATCCCGATGTCCCAGCATGCGCGCACAGCGGCCACCAGCCAACTGGCCCTGGACCTGACTGCGGGGTGCTGATGAACGCCTTACCTATCCTCGCGCCGCCGTAAC
Organism: Janthinobacterium agaricidamnosum; assembly: GCF_003667705.1. Classification (NCBI taxonomy): domain Bacteria; kingdom Pseudomonadati; phylum Pseudomonadota; class Betaproteobacteria; order Burkholderiales; family Oxalobacteraceae; genus Janthinobacterium; species Janthinobacterium agaricidamnosum. The sequence continues at coordinate 5,410,152 of NZ_CP033019.1, forward strand.
CCGGCCGCTGTAACTCCCCTCTTTTGCTGTGCCCTGCTGCGCTCCCTTTTGAGCGTGCGGGATTCGTTCAACCAAAAATAAGGAAATCCGATGCAAAACAGTCTGCAAGCCGCCAGTGCGGCACCGTTGCGCCCGACCTGCGGCACGAACTGCCCTACGCTTGCGCAATGCGTCATCCCGGTGGCGCCCACCTGCTTCCTGCTTCAGCCCGGCAGCGAGACGGACATCGGCGCATTAACCAACTATCTTCACGTCGTCGCCAATACATGCCACACGTTCGGCGCGCGCAATCTCACGTTTATCGTTAGCGATGAGTGGGCGCTACAACTGGCCGGCTTCTTTGATGCGGCAAACCAGCGCAAGCTAATTGGCGATCTGCCTATCGAAATTCGCTTCCTGTTTGCCAGCAATGACGGCGCTTTCGTTTGGGGAAGCTCTGAGCTTACGGCGCACTACCTGGCCAAGTATTTCGTCAAGCACTCCGTATCGCCAGAGGCCTGCTAATGCTGCGCGCGCTCAAGTCCGTCGCCATCTGGCTGCTGTCGCTCCTGATAGTCATCACCCCTGCCGTGCTGCAGGCCATCGGCGCCATCAAGGACTGAACCATGCCGGCGTCCCTTATCGACAATCACCTGTCGTTCCTGCCTGCGTCGGCCATCCTCGCCGCGCGCGACAAGGACGTGCCGACGCCCCCAGGGGCGCCGGAGGCACTGGCAGCCATCGCAGCGGCAAAAGCCAGCCTGGCCGAACGGGCCAGCTTGCGCGCCATCGAGCAGCGGCGTGCCAGCGAGGCGCGCTTTATCGCCCAGGCCTGGGGATTGTCGCCGCGCGGCGCGCGCCGTTCCGTGCTGATTGCCGCCGGCCTGGACGCCGACCGCTGGGAATCGCCCATCCACTCCTTTACCGAGGAAGAGCGCATCGAGTTGCGCGCCGCCACCTCTGCCGCTATCCGTGTGTACGAAAGACTGTTGAATGCAATCTAAACAAATCCTGCTGCCTGCTCCGCAACGCCACGAAGCCTTCTTGCGATCCGCCCAGTTCGCACCAGAGCTGGCCAGCATTCCATACAAATGGCGCAACCGCGTCATCACGGCCGCCCTGGCCAAGATGGCCTGGTCGTCCTGGCACAAAGTCTATGAATCCATCGCCACCAGCTTTGTGCGCGAGTTTGCCGAGCAGTACGTGCCGGCCGGCGTTGACCTGTCGCAGAGCGACCCTGATATCGTGGCCACTGCTGAGCGCGCGGCTGCTGGTGTGGTCAAGGCGCTCTGGTCGGCCACATCGGAAGCGCACGCCCTGCAGATCATGGCGGACGAATGCACCTCTTACGGCATCAAACTGCCAGAGTTCGAAAAGCAGGCCGACACCATCGCCCGCCTGGTCGATGCCCGCTGGTGGCGCCGCCAACTGCGCAAGAAGGTCAAGCGCGCTTTCGAGGCAGGCAATATCCGCCTGGGCTATGTGAAATATAGCGGCGAACCCTACGCCAGCAACGATGCCGTGCTATCGCGCCTGGCGCAGAACCGCCGCAACGCGGCAGCGCTAGCGGCCACTCTGGTGCAGAACGAAAACGGCCAGCAATTCAGCATCGCCGAGCTGGCTGAGAAAACGACTGCCAACAAGGCCATCCGGCGCGGCGAACTGATGCTGCGCATCAACGGCTTTGAGCAGATTGCCCGCGAACGCGGCGACCAGGGCATCTTTATCACCTGGACGTGCCCATCGCGCTTTCACGCCATGCAGCACAGTGGCAAGCCAAACGACAAGTTCGATGGCTCCACACCGCGCGAAGCGAATGCCTACTTGGGCAAGATGACGTCGCTTTGCCGCTCCGCGCTGGCGCGTCGGGGTATTGGCCTGTACGGCTTTCGCATCGCCGAGCCGCATCACGACGGCTGTCCGCATTGGCATCTGCTGCTGTTCGTGCGCCCCACCGCGAAATACAAGACAGCCCACCTGCAGGACGTGGCCGGCCGCGCCATCCGCATCATGAAGCGCTACGCATGGCGCGTGGACCGTGGCGAGCCGGGCGCCTTCGCGCGCCGCCTGGACGTGAAGCGCATCGACTGGGCCAAGGGCAGCGCCGCCGGCTACATCGCCAAGTACGTGGCAAAGAACATCGACGGCGTGGCCGAGCACAAGACGAAAGAGGGCTATGTCGTCACGGCCGACACCGAAGGCGATGTCGAGCTGACGCCATCGGCGCGCGTCGAGTCCTGGGCCGCGTGCTGGGGCATCCGCCAATTCCAGCAATGGGGCGGCGCTCCCGTCACCGTGTGGCGCGAACTGCGCCGCATCGAGGAAAGCATGCTCAATGAAGCGCCGGCCGCCATGCGCCGCGCCTGGGACGCCGTGCAAAAGATCGACGGCGAAAAGCGCGCCTGCTGGGCCGAATACCTGCGCGCCCAGGGCGGCGCCCTGGTGCCACGCAAGGAACTGGTCGTCACCCTGGCCAAGGACGAAAAGACCGTCATAGGCCGCTATGGCGAAACGCTGCGCACCACGCCCTACGGCGTGCGCTGCAGCGATCTGATCGGCGTGGTCTTCAAGTCCGTGCGCCATACGTGGACGCCGGTACAGGCCACAGGCGGACGCGGGGTGGCTGTTGGGGTTGCCGTTCCTCGGACTCGTGTAAATAACTGTACGCACCCCGACCGCCATGCCCCGGCCACGCCGCCAGAGGCACCCGCGCCGAACCTTTCCGACGAGGCAAAAAGAGCACTGATTGCCGCCTGGGCGGCCGTCAACGCCTGCCCCTATCCCCGGCTGATCGTCCCCGACAACCCACCCCATGAAGGAAATGGCACATGAGCACCTATGCCGTGATCGTTCGCACGCAAACCGAACGCTTTGAATACGCCGCGATTGCCGCTTCCAGCGGCGACGCGATCCAGGCCGCCCTCGACCACTTCGGCGTGTGCGGCGTTACCGCCAAACTGAAAGGAGCACCGCAATGCTGAACACCCTGACCAATTCGCCGCGGCAAATCGCCCTGGGCGACCGCGTGACATTCGATACCGATGAAGGCTACCAAGCCGGCACCGTCAACGACCTGCGCCGCGATGTCGGCAATGGCGAGCTGCATGCGTGGGTGGAGCTGGACCACCAGTGGCCGGGCATGTTCCGCGCCGTGCCGCTGGGCGCCATCGAGGCGGTCAAGAAGGCAATCGCGCCCGTGGGGTGCCCAGCATGACGGCGGAACGCTCAGTACCGGCCGTGGCGGCCTTGTTCGTGCGCGCCAATTCGATCTACAAGACCATGCCGGCTGTTGACGCCTGGGATGCGGAACGCGACGCCCGCGCCTGGCCAGGTGGTGTGCCGGTGGTGGCGCATCCGCCTTGCCGTTCCTGGGGCACGCTGCGCCACCTGGCCAGGCCGCGCCCGGACGAAAAGGAACTCGCGGTGTGGGCCGTCGCCCAGGTGCGCAAGTTCGGCGGCGTGCTCGAGCACCCGAAGCGCTCGACCCTTTGGCCTCATTGCGGCTTGCCAGCGATCGGCGAGCGGGACAAATTTGGCGGCTGGACGCTGCCGATTTTCCAAAGCTCGTTTGGCCACCGCGCGGAAAAGGCCACCTTGCTGTACATCGTCGGCTGTGCGCCCGCTCAAATACCAGCTATGCCCATCGTCCTGGGCGACGCGTCGCATGTGATCGCCCCGTCCGGCCGCAACCGCGCCGGCGAGCGGCGCCGGAAAGGAGATCCGGGCTGGCGGCCGGAATGCGGCAAGGCGGAACGCGAGCATACGCCGCCCGAGCTGGCGCATTGGCTGGTGGCCCTGGCTCAACGCTGCGCGGTGCAAGCATAAGGAAATCCATATGAGCACGTTCCTGTCCATGGATGAGATCTGCGCCCTGACCGGCCGGAAGATGAAAACGAAGCAAATTGAGGCGCTGCGGAAGATGGGCCTCCCCTTTTGGGTCAACGCCATCGGGCGGCCGGTTGTCGCGGTCGCTGCAGTTGAGGGGCGCAAGGAAGCGCCACGGGAAAAAACATGGGTAATGCCAAGGATCAATAAAAATGGGTCGACGAAACACACGTAATTTGAATATGCCGCCGTGCATGCACCCGCGCACGCAGCGCAGCGGCAAGGTGTATTACTACATGTACACCAAGGACAAGCCGCGCAAGGAAATTCCACTTGGGCCCGACTTCATCCTGGCGCTGAAAAAATATGCTGAACTGAACATCGTGGTGGAGGTCATCGCCAACGCGACGTTCTCCGATGTCGAGAAGCGCTATCTGGTCGAGGCGGTGCCCAAGCTTGCCGCCAGCTCAGCCCGCATGTACCGCTCCGACATCAAGCACTTGCTGGCGGCATTTTCCGAGGCGCCGCTTGCGCAGATCAAGCCGATGCACATACGCCAGTTCCTGGACGATCGTGCAGACAAACCAACCACGGCGAATCGCTGCAAGCGCGTGTTTTCGACCATGTGGAACCATGCGCGCGGCTGGGGCTATACCGACCTGCCAAACCCATGCGAGGGCATACAGGGCCACTCCCTGCCCAAGCGCACCGTGTACATCACAGATGCAGTATTCGAGGCGGTATGGGGGCATGCGGGCGCCCCTTTGCGCGACGCCATGGATCTTGCCTACCTGACTGGCCAGCGGCCTGCCGACGCGTTGAAGATGACCGAAAGCGACATCATCGGTGGCTACCTGGTCGTAACACAAGAGAAAACCAAACAGCCCTTGCGCATCAAGGTTGTCGGCGAACTCGCCGCCTTGATTGAGCGCATCAAGGCACGCAAGGCGACACGCAGCATCGTCACTGCCGCGTTGCTGGTGAATGCCCACGGCAAGCGCCTGACGGGTCCGGCGCTGCGCTCGCAATTCGATGCAGCGAAAAAGCTGGCTGCCGAAAAGAATCCCGAATTGCTACCGGAGATCAAAAAATTCTGGTTCTATGACCTCCGCGCAAAAGCCGCCGACGACACCTCGGACCAACACGGAGACCAGGCGGCCAGCGATCTTTTAGGGCACGATAGCGTGAGGACCACGCAACGGCATTACCTGCGACGCGGGAAGATCGTCGAGCCGACGCGGTAAGCCGCGTTGCATGCCTGCTTACGCAGGGCCAAGCAAGGATGCGGAGATGAAGCCCTCGTTCGACAGCGCGTTGATGGCCCCGCGAAGCAGGTAGTTATTCGTAAAGCACATCGTGTACTGGCGTGCGCCAGGCTTAATGGGCTGCAACATCTTACCCTCCACCAGGCGCCTGATCTGGTAGGTGCGCTGAGCTGGATTTAGCCCAGGCATCACCTTGGCCAGATCGCCAGATTTTGCGGTGCCCAGCTTTACCACCTCAAGCAAAATCGCCTGCTCCTCATGCGTAATCAATTGCCGCTGGACCGAATAGGCAAGCGCGGGAATCAGGATTTTTTCCTTCAAGAAAGTGTAGTCGGTCAGCCGGTCCACTTTTTGCAGTTCATCCAGGATGCCTTGCAAAACGTAAGTGCACCAGCGATCCAGGCTTTCATCTGTTCCCTTGTCCGCGCATGAAAGCATCGCATAGTAGCGCTCACGGTCATTGCAAAAAACAGCGGTCGGGTTCAACACCCGTCCGCCGGTCTTGACGTTGAAGCCGTACTTGATCAGGAGAGCATAGGTCATCAAACGCACGACGCGCCCATTGCCATTGCTAAAGGGATGGACCCAACCAAAACGATGGTGTGCCAAGGCAACCTTGATCAAGGCATACTTGGGAGGATCATCTCGATTGATGAACCCCATCAGCTCTTCCATGTAACCAGGTACAAGGACAGGATCTGGCGGAAGGTGGTCTGACTTCGCAATGCGGACCGCTCCCGTTCGATATGCGCCAGGCGTGCGGTCGCCCTCTCTCTCCAGGTCATGCACTGCCAGCGCGTGCAGCTCCCGGATGAAGTGTTCCGAGACCGCAGAATTCGGCGTCACCACATCCTCGATATATTGCATCGCCTTTTCGATGTTGGAGATCTCGCGCACCTGGTCGCTATCGTTCGTGCCCCCTTCCACCGAAGTCTCGACGTAGTCTGCAAGAGTCGTATGGTTGCCCTCGATTCGCGCAGACCCGAGGCTTTCCAGCATGTGGAAAATATGCTTGAGCTGGAAGAAGGTTGACGCGGGCGTTGTGCCCCCAAGTTGCAATCGCCGCAAGTGTTCCAGTTCCGTGAGAACATCGACAAGTGGTGAGTCGAACGACGGATTTAAAAGTTTCAGGTCAAAGTGTTGGAAGTCTGGCATAGCGATCCTGCTTTTCTTAAATGGCGCAAAAGATTAAGTTGAATTTTCAAGATAATACACCTAAAAATCATATACTTACGCGTCATCGCTGAATATCACATATGTAATAATCCAAACTCACAAGTCAAGACATCTAAAATTCCGGGTAGGATTGTGGCTTTTAATGCAAGTTTCTCATCCGCGAACAGATGGAGAAATTGCTTATACAACAATTGAAATGAGTGAAATTTATTGCACAAACGGCAATCCAACCATGGCCCTGAAAAGCTCGCCTGAGCGCCTTTTGTGGAGCAATTTTTGCTTTGTGGAGCGGCGAAAACAGTTTTTCGCCGTTTTTCATTGGAGCGGGTGAAGGGAATCGAACCCTCGTCGTAAGCTTGGGAAGCTTCTGCTCTACCATTGAGCTACACCCGCGAAGCCTGCATTTTACGCGGGATGGCGAGTACTTGGCAAATTTGTGAAGTGCCGCGCATGGCTGCGACGTCCTCTTCAGGACCTGGACCATATGGCAAACATGGATATCGTTTTCAACGATCAGGTCTTTGGACTTCCGGTAGTTGACCAGCATTCTGTCGGCTCCGCCTGAGCAGCTCGGGACCTGGCTTGCCCCGCTAGTTCAGCTTTACAACGGCAATTGTTTCTCTTACATGTTTTATATCCTCAGTCCTGGCATAGTTTCAACGCATCCTGCCACTGCGGCAATCCGCAGAAGGCCTTCTTCAACCGTTCCGAAGACAGCACCGAATTGGCAGGCCGCCGTGCGGGTACCGGGTAGGCTTGCGCGAGTATCGGTCTGAGACGCGGCTTCTTGGCAATCGAGGCATTTGCCATGATCGCCTCAGTGAAGCCGAACCAGCTGGTTTGTCCCTGTGCCGTCAAGTGATATAAACCAGAGCGTTTGTCCCACCATGCTTGGCGGTTCGTGGCAACGACGCTTTGCGCCACGATATGCGCGGTGGTGTCGGCGATGGTGCGGCTCCAGGTGGGTGCACCGACCTGGTCGGAAACGATACTGAGCTCGTCGCGCTCCTGCGCCAGGCGGAGCATGGTCAGCAGAAAGTTCTTTCCATGCATGCTGTAGACCCAGCTGGTGCGCAGGATCAGATGCGGGATGCCGGCTGCCTGGATCGCCTGTTCGCCGGCCAGCTTGCTACTGCCGTACACATTGACAGGGCACGTCGGATCGGTCTCGACATAGGGACCGTTTTTCGATCCATCAAAGACATAATCAGTGCTGTAATGAATCATTGCAGCACCTAATTTTTTTGCTTCCTCGGCCATGACAGCCGGCGCCTCGCCATTGATGCGCATGGCCAACTCTGGCTCGCTTTCCGCCTTGTCGACGGCGGTGTAGGCGGCCGGGTTGACGATCAGCGTCGGCTTGATGCGGCGGATCATGTCGCGTACCTGGGTCAAATCGGCCAGATCCATCTGCCTGCGGTCGAGCGCTATGATTTCTCCCAGGCCTTGCAGGCTGCGTTCCAGTTCGTAGCCAACCTGGCCGGTTTTTCCTGTAATTAAGATACGGCTCATAATTGTTCCAGTGAATGCGGCACGGCTGTCTTGCCGTGCTCAGGCAAAGACGTCGGCATGGGCCAGCAACGTCGCGGCTTTGTCCTTGCCCGACAAGAGCGGTTCGCCGTCCAGCGGCCAGTCGATGCCGATTGCCGGATCATTCCACAAGATACTACGCTCAAATTCCGGCGCCCAGTAATCGGTGGTTTTGTACAAAAATTCAGCGTTGTCGCTGGTTACCAGGAAGCCGTGGGCGAAGCCTTCGGGAATCCATAGCTGGCGTTTGTTGGCAGCCGACAGCACCACGCCGACCCAGCGACCGAAGCTTGGCGAATTTTTACGCAGGTCGACGGTGACGTCGAATACTGCGCCGGCGGTGACGCGCACCAGTTTGCCTTGCGGCTGCTGGATCTGATAATGCAGGCCGCGCAACACCCCCTTGGCCGACTTGGAATGATTGTCTTGCACGAAAGAGCGCGTAACGCCGGTCAGTTCGGCAAAGCGCTTCTGGTTAAAGCTTTCATAGAAAAAGCCGCGGTCGTCACCGAATACCGTCGGTTCGAGTATCAATATGTCAGGTATGGCTGTGGTCTGGATTTGCATGGTATATCGGTATCGTATGAACTAGGTGGAAAGCGCGGCGCACCTCAGAATATTTTGTCGTCGAGCAAACGCAACAGATATTGACCGTAGGCGTTTTTCTTCAACGGCCGGGCTAGCTGCTCCAGTTTGGCGGCATCGATATATCCCTTGCGGTAAGCGATTTCCTCGGGGCAGGCAACTTTCAAGCCCTGGCGGTTTTCAATGGTAGCGATGAATTGGCCCGCTTCCAACAAGGATTCATGGGTGCCCGTATCAAGCCAGGCCATGCCGCGGCCCATCAATTCGACGTTCAATTGCCCGCGTTCCAAGTAGGCGCGGTTGACATCCGTGATTTCCAGCTCGCCACGCGCAGAAGGCACGATACTGGCGGCGATGTCGCAGACCTGGCTGTCGTAGAAATACAGGCCGGTGACGGCGTAATTCGATTTTGGCTTGAGCGGCTTTTCCTCGATGCTGACGGCGTGACGTTGCGCGTCGAAATCGATCACGCCATAGCGTTGCGGATCGGTGACATGGTAAGCGAACACGGTCGAGCCGCTGGTGCGTGCCGAGGCTACGCGCAACTGCGTTTCAAAGTCATGGCCATAATAGATGTTGTCGCCCAGAATCAGGGCCGATGGCGCATTGCCGACAAATTCTTTGCCAATGATGAACGCCTGTGCCAGGCCATCCGGCGTGGGTTGCACGGCGTAGCTGAGTTTGATGCCCCACTGGCTGCCGTCACCCAGCAACTCCTGGAAGCGCGGCGTATCTTGTGGTGTGGAAATGATCAGGATGTCGCGTATGCCAGCCAGCATCAGCGTGGTCAGCGGATAGTAGATCATCGGCTTGTCATACACGGGCAGCAGCTGCTTCGACACGGCCATGGTGACAGGGTACAGGCGCGTGCCGGAACCGCCTGCGAGGATGATGCCCTTGCGTTCGATGGCGTTTCCCATTATTGCTGCTCCTCGGCTGTGTCGCGTGCCGCGTAATTTTTCTCTACCCACTTCAGGTAATCGCCCGACTGCACATCACGTACCCAGACCTGGTTGTCCATATACCACTGGACGGTCTTGCGGATGCCAGTGGCGAAGGTTTCGGCCGGCTTCCAGCCCAGTTCGCGCTCGATCTTGCGCGCGTCGATGGCATAGCGACGGTCGTGGCCTGGGCGATCCAGTACGTAGGTGATTTGTTCGCGATAGCTGCCGGACGCCTTGGGATCGAGCGTATCGAGGATGTCGCACAAGATATGCACGACTTCCAGATTGGCCATTTCATTCCAGCCGCCCACGTTGTAGACCTCGCCCAGGCGTCCCGCTTCCAGGACGCGGCGGATCGCCGCGCAATGGTCGCCCACGTACAGCCAGTCGCGCACTTGCATACCATCGCCATAGATAGGCAAGGCCTTGCCGGCACGGGCATTGCTGATGATGAGCGGAATCAGTTTTTCCGGGAAATGGAAGGAACCATAGTTGTTAGAGCAGTTGGTGGTAAGCACCGGCATGCCATAGGTATGGAAATACGCGCGCACCAGATGATCGGACGCCGCTTTCGATGCCGAATAGGGACTGTTGGGCGCATACGGCGTCGTTTCCGTAAATGGCGGGTCGTTCGGTCCCAGGGTGCCGTACACCTCGTCGGTCGAGACGTGCAGGAAACGGAAGCCGTCCCTGGCGTCGCCTGTCAGGCCAGACCAGTAAGCACGTGCGGCCTCGAGCAGGCTGAAGGTGCCGTTGACGTTGGTGGTAATGAATTCGCCGGGGCTATGGATCGAGCGATCGACATGGCTCTCTGCGGCAAAATGCACGATGGCACGGGGCTGGTGTTCGGCCAGCAGGCGGGAGACGTGGGCAGTATCGCAAATATCGCCGCGTACGAAGATATGCCGCGGGTCTTGCTCCAGACTGGCCAGATTGCTGAGATTGCCAGCGTAGGTCAGTTTGTCAAAATTGATTACAGGCTCATCGTTGAGCGCCAGCCAGTCTCTTACAAAGTTGGAACCGATGAAGCCGGCGCCACCAGTCACTAAAATCATATTACTTTCCTTTGCTCACTTGAACGAATTCACAGGCGTTCCCGAGTGTGCAATCGTCGATGGACGACCTGACTGAACGTACTACTGCGACAGAGTATTATGTGTTTGATATTTTTTTTTGAATATTATGATACTCTCATTCGGGATTAATATGCGCAATCTTTCTTGAAGATGGCGTTAACCGTTTTCAGTAAAATAAAGACCCATTCTTGACATACCTGGCATCCTCAATGCCAGCGTGGCGCGCGACGATTTTAATGAGAGCGTGAATTAATCGGCCAGCGCTTCCAGGCGCTCGCGCACCTGGTTCAGATCCGTCTCGCGCATGCGCGCCGCCGTCTGGCGCAGGGATTTTTCCGCGCCGGCCACGCCGGCCGCCGAGGCCATCGACAGCCAGATATACGCCTGCTGCAAATCGAGCGGAGCGCCCTGGCCGCTTGCGGCCATCAGGCCCAGATTCATCTGCGCCCGCGCATGGCCCTGGCGCGCGGCCAGCGCATACCAGTCCCAGGCAGCGGCATAGTCCTGCGGCACGTCCTGGCCATTGTCGTGCCGCAGGCCCAGCGCAAACTGGGCCAGGCTGTGGCCCTGGGCGGCGGCGCGGCAGTAACAGGCGCATGCCTGCTGGCTGTCAGGTGCAGGACCATCGTCGCGGTCGTGCAAGACGCCCTGCATGTATTGCGCCGGCGCGTAATCCTGCTCGGCGGCGCGGCGGTACCATTCCAGCGCCAGCGACAGATCCTGCGGCACACCCTGGCCATGCTCATAGCGCAGGCCCAGGTCGAACTGCGCGCGCACATGTCCCTGGTCGGCCGCCTTGCGGTACCAGAAGATGGCTTCCTGCGCATCGGCAGGCACGCCCTGTCCATGCTCATGCAGCAGTCCCAACTGATACTGCGCGGCGGGGAAGCCCTGCTCGGCGGCCTGGCGGTAAAACGCTTGCGCCTGCGCGTAATCGTGGGCGCCATGTTCATGATGCAGGCCCAGGTTGTGCTGGGCCGCCGCATGACCCAGTCCCGCCGCCTTGACATACCACTCCAGCGCCGCCTGTTTATCGCAAGGCACGCCCTGGCCATTGTCGTAAATCAGGCCCAGGTTGAACTGCGAACTGGCGTGGCCCTGCTCGGCTGCGCGCCGGTACCAGCTGATCGCCTGCCGGCTGTCCTGCGGCAGCACGTCGCCATTTTCATAGCGCAGCGCCAGGTTGAACTGGGCCGGCGCATAACCCTGCTCAGCGGCCTTGCGCATCCAGGCCGTCGCCTGCTGGCGATCCTGGCGCACGCCCTGGCCATTGTCGTAGCGCAGGCCCAGGTTGAACTGCGCACGCGCATAGCCCTGTTCGGCCGCCTTGCGGTACCAGGCGATGGCTTGCACGAAGTCCTGCGGCACGCCCTTGCCATTGTCATACATCATGCCCAGGTTGTTTTGCGCGCCCGCGTCGCCCTGCTCCGCCGCGCGGCTGAACCACAGCATGGCTTGCCCGCTATCTTGCGCGAGTCCCTGGCCCTTGGCATACAGCCAGCCCAGGTTGTACTGGGCCGCCGCGTAGCCCTGTTCGGCCGCCTGCTGGTACCAGTGCGCCGCCTGCGCAAAATCCTGCGGCACGCCCTGGCCCTTCTGGCACATCACGCCCAGGTTGTATTGCGCATGCTCGAGTCCCTGCGCGGCAGCCAGGCCGTACCAGTGCAGCGCCAGCGCATAGCTTTGTTCGATACCCTGGCCATTGAAATACATGAAGCCCAGGCTGTGCTGGGCGTTCGCATTGCCTTTCTCGGCCAGTCCTTTCAGGCGCAGGTAGTCAGCCGTGTAATGAGCAGCCGTGTAGCGGGGATCGGCAAGCGACACGGTCAAGCCTCGATGGTCAGCGTCGGGGACGGCGCGGGGGCGGCATCGGCGATCAGGCGGTTCTGCTCCTGCAGCACGCCGATAAAACTGCCCAGCGAAATGGGCCGGTGGTACAGATAGCCCTGCATCGTGGTGCAGCCCTTGTCCTGCAGGTAGCGCGCCTGCCCTTCCGTCTCCACACCCTCGGCGATCAGGTGCAGGCCCAGGCCGCGCGCAATCGAGATGATGGCCAGGATGACGGGATAGTGTCCGTGCTCGTCGTGGATTTCCTTCACAAACGACTGGTCGATCTTGATGGTGTGGATGGGGAAGCGATGCAGGTACGACAGCGAGGAATAGCCGGTGCCGAAATCGTCGATGGCCACCGACACGCCCAGCTGGCACAGCTTGTTCAACTGCTCGATCGCGTACTGCGGGTTGCGGATGCAGATGTTTTCCGTGATCTCGACTTCGATCTTTTCCGGCGCGATGCCGTAGCGCGTCAGCGCGCCGCGCATCTTCTCGAAAAAGTCGCCCCGGTCCAGGTATTGCGGCGACAAATTGAGCGACAGGCGCACGGCTTCGCCGCCAGCCGCGTTCCACTGCACCAGGTCGCGGCACAGGGCGCCCAGCATCCAGTCCGAGATCGGCAGCATCAAGCCGTTTTCCTCGGCGAACGGCAGGAATTCGCCGGCCGTCAGCAAACCCCGCTGCGGGTGGTTCCAGCGCATCAGGCCTTCGGCGCCAACGATGCGGCCCGTCATCACATCCACCTGCGGCTGGTAATACATCTCCAGCTGATTCAGCTCCAGCGCCTTGCGCAGGCTCTGCTCGAGCGCGATCTTCTGGTGCGACACGTCGAGCATGGACTCGTGATAGAAACTGTGGCCGTTCTTGCCCAGCGCCTTGACCTGGTACATGGCGATGTCGGCGTGGCGCAGCAGCTCGTCGATGGTCTCGCCGTCGCCCGGATAGATGGCGATGCCGATGGACGCCGAAATATGCACCTGGTTGCCATCGAGGTCGAACGGCTGGTGCAGGCATTCGAGGAATTTGTCGGCGATCAGGCGCGCATCCTGGCGGTCGCGCAGTTCCGGCAGCACGATGGTGAATTCATCGCCGCCCTGGCGCGCCAGGGTATCGCCGCGGCGCAGGCAATCCTTCAGGCGCAGCGCCACTTGCTGCAGCAGCTCGTCGCCCTTCACGTGCCCCAGGGTGTCGTTGACCAGCTTGAAACGATCGAGGTCGATGAACATCACGGCCAGTTCCGTCAGCTTGCGCCGCGCCTGGATGACGGCCAGCCCCAGGCGGTCCTTGAACAGCATGCGGTTCGGCAGGTCCGTCAGGATGTCGTGATAGGCCTGGTAAGAGATGACTTCCTCGGCGCGCTTGCGGTCGGTGATGTCGCGCGCCACGCCGTAGGTGCCGAAGTACTCCTGCTTTTTCGCTTCCTGGTCGTGGCCGTGCATGCCGATCGAGTTGAGCGGAATCGTCATCAGGGTGTTGTTGAAGGTCCGGTCGCTGCCGCTGCCGCTATGGCACTTCAGGCGCAGTTCCACATTGCGCGAGGCGCGCTCGTCGAGGCGGCGCTCGTTGAAGGCATAGCGCGCCCGCTCCTGGTCTTCATCGTGCACGAGAATCGAGTAATGGCTGCCGATCAGCTCCTCGCGGCTAAAGCCCAGCAACTGGTGCACCCTGTCGTTGATGAAAGTGATGCGGCCTTCGTGGTTCAGCGTATAGATGATGTCGGGCGAGCTGTCGACCAGGTAGCGGTACATCTTTTCCGAGTTTTCCAGCTGCAGCGCGATGCGCTCGTTCTCCAGCGCCAGCTGGCTCTTTTGCAGCGCGTTCTCCACCGTCTTGAGCAGCTCCTCGCGGCTGTAGGGCTTGCGCAGATAATCGTAGGCCCCGCGTTTGAGGGCGCCGATGGCCGCCTCGATGCCGACGTCGCCGCTCATGACGATCACGTCGCCCTCGATGCCGCGCCGGTTGATGTGGTCCATGATTTCATGGCCGCTCATGTCGGGCAGGCGCAAGTCGAGCAGGATCAGGTCGAAGCGCAGTTTTGACAACTGCGCCAGCGCCTCGCTGCCGCAGGTGGCCGTGTGCAGCTGGTAGCCGCGGTCCTTCAGCAATTCGTGGAGAGAGGCGAGCAGGCGGGGCTCGTCGTCGACCAGCAAAATGCGCGGGCTGTTTTCCAGGTCAAACGGAATGGCGGAGGAGTTCATGGACGTTACGAAGACATGGCGGTATTGCCGGGCGAGGGCAGCGCGGCTGCAGCGCTTGCCGGCAAGGGAATGGGCAGTAAAATTTCAAACGAGGTGCCGGACTTGCTGCTGCGGCAGCCGATCACGCCATGCAGGCGCGTGACCAGGTCATGCACGATGGACAAGCCCAGGCCGTGATGCGCGCCTGCCTTGCTGCTGCGCACGGGGGAAAACAGATTGGCCAGCACGTCCGGCGCCAGGCCGGCGCCATTATCGCTGACGCACAGCTCCAGGTACAGGCGGCGGTCGCGGTTCACGTGGCCACGGTTCGCCACTTCGATGCGCCCGCCATCAGGCAGGGCTTCGACGGCGTTTTTCAGCAGGTTGAGCAGGATTTGCTTGAGCATGTCGGCATCGGCCTCCACCTCGCATGGCGCGTCCTGCATGCGCGTGACCACCTCGATCTTCGGCGGCAGGAAGTCGGTGGCGCGGAACAGGCGCAGCACATCGTCGACCACGCGCGCGCAATCGGTCACGCCGCTGGACGCCGCCGGCTGCAGATCGGCCAGGCCGCCGATCAGCTGGCCGACCCGGTCGATTTCCTCGTTCAGGATCGCCATTTCGCCCGACACCGGTTCCTGCTTCTCGAGCTTGTGATCGAGCACGCTCAGATAGTTCTTGATGATGGACAGCGGGTTATTCACTTCGTGCACGACGCGGCGCGACGCGGCGCGGTATTCCTCGGTCACGTGATCGAGCTGGCGCCGCGCCAGCCCGCGCGCGCTGATGGCCGTTTCCAGCGCCGTGGCGGCCTGGTTGGCATACGCGCGCAGAAAACCCTCGCGCTTCTGGCAAGCGGGAATCTGCCACGCCGCCACGCCGCCAATGAGCACGCCCAGGCTGCGCTGGCCCGACGCCAAGGGCACGCAGACCAGGCTATCGGTACCGAGAATGCGGAACAGCTGCTCCTCGACGATGCCCAGCGCCGGCATGTCGCGTTTCAGGAACGCCAGCTGGCACTCCAGCGCCGAGGCGGCCAGGAGGCCGCCCTTGGCCAGCGGGATCGAGAAGCCGGCCAGGCGCTGCTGATGTTCGCCCGCCGCCACGCCGACGAGCGCATGGCCGGTGGGGTTTTGCAGCAGGATGACGGCGGTGTCGAAATCGAACAGAATGCGCGCCGAGCGCGTGATGGCTTCGAGCAGGCTGCTCTCGCCCTGCTGCCGGGCGAAGGTCTGGCCCACTTCGGACACCAGCACCATATTGCGCACTTCGTCGGACAGGCGCCGCTGCACCGGATCGACGGCGGGCGGCGCATAGGCGGGCGGCGTGGCGATATCGTCCGCGCCGGCCAGGTCGATGCCCAGGTGCTGCGCGGCCTGCTCCACCTGGCGCGCGACGCTGCCGGCCAGCTCGTCCAGTGTCTCGACGTCCAGCGCGCACAGGCTTGCCGCCTGCGTGATCGACTCCGCATCGTCGGCATGGCAGCACAGCAGGTGCGCCAGGCGCACGATGCGGATCAGGGGATGGCTCGCTTCCAGGCGCGCCAGCGGCTCATGGTGATACAGCACGCTGTCGGCCAGGAAGGAATCGAGATGCCAGCGCTCGATCAGCCAGGCGCCCGCTTCGGCATGCGTGATCTGCAAGGTACGCTGCTCCACCGCGCACAGGGCGGCATCGTCGCGCGCCGTGAAATTGAACGCGTATTCCTTCGGCGCCGTGGCCAGCAGGGCCAGGCGGCCCACGTTGTGCAGCAAGCCGGCCAGATATGCTTCCTCGACGTGCGGATAGGCCATGGCCTTGGCCAGCGCGCGCGCCATGACGGCGGCCGACAGCGAACTTTTCCAGAAGGCGCGCAAATCCGTGCTGCCGGAATGGGGAAAGCTGTTGAAGGTCTGGAAGACGGATTCGCTGATGACCAGGGTCTTGATCATGTCCGTGCCCAGCGACACGAGCGACTGTTCCAGGCTGACGACCTTGCTCTGCCGATGGTAGGCCGAGCTGCTGGCCACGCCGAGGATCTTGCTGGTCATGCCCGCATCCTTGGCGATCAGCGCGGCCAGCTCCGGCATGCCGGCATCGTCGGCCTGCAGGTGGGCGATCAGTTTGAGGAGGATCTGCGGCATGGCCGGCAGGCGGGCAATCAGCAGGCGATTGCGAATATCTTGATCAGATTGATGCATCGTATCAGGCATTGCCGGTTTGAAAAGGAAGAGCGCTCAGCAGCGAAGCGCGGCCACGTTCAGAGGAATCCTCCACTCCTGTAACCCAAAAAATGTCGCCTGAGAGGATGCCGGGAAAAGCAGTCATCTTATCATAAGCGCCGGATATTACTTGCAATATAGAAAATTAAGTTGAAATAAATCCAGCGTTCTGCGATGGAAACTTATGCCTTGAAGGAACCCAGCAAACGGTGGCGGAAGCGCCGCGATATCAGCCACAGCGCCAGCGCCAGGCCCGTAAACGCCAGCTGGCCCGACGCCAGCCACAGCACGGAACCGGACAGCAGAGGAGAGATCACGCCGGCCACCACGGCGCCCAGCAAGGTGCTGGCAAACGACTGGCACGAGGCCACCGTGCCGCGGATGTGCGGGAACAGGTCGAGCGCCAGCAGGGTCGCGCCCGGACCCACCAGCGACATGCCGAAGGTATAGAAGAACAAGGGCAGCACCGACCAGGGCAAGGAGGGCGGCAGGAACAGGTGATACACGACATTGACGCTGGCGGCGCACAGCAGGAAGGCAAAGCCGATGCCGATCTGGCGCGCGAACGTGACCTTGCCGGCGATGCGGTTGGCCGCCGCGGCGCCCATGAAGATGCCGCTCACGCAGGGAATGAACAGCCAGGCGAATTGCGATGGCCCCAGGCCCAGCTGCTTGGGCAGCATTTCCGGCGCGGCCGTGATGAACAGGAACAGGCCCGCGAAATTGAGCGCGACGATGCCGGCCTTGATGTGGAACAGGGGCGAGCGCAGGATCTGGCCATAGCTCGACGCCAGGAAGCGGGGATTGAAGGGCTGGCGCTTTTCCATCGGCAGGGTTTCGGGCAGGCGCCAGTAGCAGAACGCCAGCAGCACCACCGTGTAGAAGGCGAGGAACAGGAAGATCGAGCGCCAGTCGAACCAGATGACGATCCAGCCGCCCAGAATCGGCGCCACGGCCGGCGCGATGGAAAAGATCATCGTCACCAGCGACAGCAGCCGCGCCGCCGCCGCATCGGCATACAGGTCGCGGATGATGGCACGGCTGATCACCACGCCGGCGCCGGCCGAGACGCCCTGCATGATGCGGAAGAACCACAGGTAATGCACCGTGTGCGCCGAAGCGCAGCCGAGCGAACCGATGGCAAACATCAGCAGCGACACGAGAATGACGTTGCGCCTGCCGAAGGTATCCGAGATCGCGCCATGCCACAGCACCATGCCGGCAAAGGCCAGCATGTAGAACGTCAGCGACTGCTGCACTTCCAGCGGCGACGCCTGCAGCGAACCCTGGATCGCGCCAAACGCGGGCAGATAGGTATCGATCGACAGGGGACCCAGCATCGACAGCCCGGCCAGCATCATCGCCAGCGCACCGCGGCTCAGCGGCGCCATGTGGCTCGGTGTGGGAGGCGGAACGGGCGTGACCGGGTCGGGCGGCACATCGGCCGGAGGGGTGGGAAACATGGCGGATCCAAAGTGGCGCGCGGACCGGTTGCGGTCCGCGCGAGGTACTGCGTTACTACAGACGTCTACAGACGTCTACAGACGCCAAAATAGCTGATAAAACCGTCGCGAGCGGAAGGGAGAGCTGGCCGAGAAGCGCAGCCGTACACGAGTACGGCAAGCATCACAGGCCGCCTATCCCGACGCGCAGCAGGTTTGATCAGTTATTTTTTGGCTTGGCTTCTTCGCGGCGGTTGTAACCGGCGACCATATCAAAGCGGAACAAACGACATTCCAGCGCACCGTTGAAGAATGGCGTCTTGCGCGCTTCCTTCAGACGCAGCAGCTTGGGCAGGCCCAGGTCGGCCGTGAACAGGAACACGGTCCAGCCGGCGAAGCGCTGCTTCAGGGTCGTGCCCATGGCCGAATAGAACGACGTCGACAGTTCATCTTCCGGGATGGTGCTGTCGCCGCGCACGCCGATACGCTCGCCGTACGGCGGGTTGGTCAGCATGATGCCCGGCACGTCACTCGGCGGCTTGACTTCCTGCGCCTCGATCTGTTTCAGGGGCACGTCGAAGCGCACGCCGGCGCAACGCAGGTTATGGCGCGTCATGGCGACCATGTCGCCCGAGATATCGCTGCCGAAAATGGTCGGTTCGGCCGGCAGCGGATTGACCTTGATGGCGTTTTTCATGGCATTCCACGGCGCCGGATCGAAGTCGTGGAAGTTTTCAAACGCGAACTGGCGCGAGGCGCCCGGCGGTATCCCTTGCAGCATCTGCGCCGCTTCGGCCAGGATGGTGCCGGAACCGCACATCGGGTCGAACAGCACCATGCCAGGCTTCCAGCCCGACACGCGCAGCAGGCCGGCGGCCAGGTTTTCGCGCAGCGGCGCGTCGCCCGTCTCTTCGCGCCAGCCGCGCTTGAACAAGGCTTCGCCCGAGGTGTCGAGATAGACGGTGAAGGTATGCGCGTCGAGGAAGCCGACGATGCGCATGTCCGGCGTCTTGGTGTTGACCGATGGACGCTCGTTGAACTGGTCGCGGAAGCGGTCGCAGATCGCATCCTTGATTTTCAATGTCGTGAATTCCAGGCTGCGCAGCGGCGATTTCACGGCCGTGACGTCAACGCGGATCGTGTGGTGCACGCCGAACCAGTCTTCCCAGGATTGCGCCAGGGTCAGGTCGTAAATATCGTTTTCCGTCTTGTAGCCGGAATGCGCCATGCGCATCAGCACGCGCGAAGCGATGCGCGAATGCAGGTTGATGCGGTAGGAATCGAGCAGGTCGCCGGAGCAATGGACGCCGCCCGGCACCTGGTTGTGCACCTTCATGGTCGCACTATCCTGGGCGATCTCGCCCAGTTCCTCGGCCAGCGCCGCTTCCATGCCGCGCGGGCATGGGCAAAAATATGAAGCCATGGTGTACCTTTTATCCGTTGAAAAACAATTAACTAAAAATTTCAAAACTTGTCGGATTACGCGCGCAGCGCCAATCCGACCTACATCCAATATCTTGCGCAGGTCGGCGTAGGTCGGCTTAGCCCGCCAGGGCGTAAGCCGACAACACCGCTGCCGACTGAGCTTGTCGGATTACGCGCAAAGCGCTAATCCGACCTACATTGACATCTTTCCATAATTATTTCGCCAGCGCGCGCTCGACAAAATCGAGGCGGTCCTGCCCCCAGAACCCTTCGCCATCGACGATGTACCACGGCGAACCGAACACGCTGGCGGCGGTGGCCGCTTCCGTGTTGGCGTCGTATTCCGCCTGCACGCTGGCCGTCTCCGACGTTTTCAGCAACTGGCGGCCGTCGAAACCGGCGTCAAACGCGATCTGCACCAGGGTTTCCTCGTCGCCGATATTGCGCTCCTCCGCCCACAGACCGCGCATGATGGCGTGCGCCAGTTTCAGCGACGCTTCCACGCCGTGCGCCAGGCGCGTGGCGATGATCAGCTTGGCCGACGCTTCCGGCGACACGGGGAAGAACTTCGGCTGCAGGGTCAATGGCACCTGCAAAAAGGCCGACCAGCGCGCCAGTTCGGCCAGGCGGTACGCCTGGCGCTGCGGTGCGCGCTTGGCCAGCGGCAGGCCGCCCGAGACGCTGAAGACCTTGCCCAGGTCAAAGGGACGCACGTCGATCTGTGCGCCCGTCTTCGCGGCGATGGCCATCAGGCGCGCATGCCCCAGGTAGGTCCATGGCGAGTGGGGCGCAAAAAAATACTGCACGACTTTGCTCTGGCTTGCACTCATTTCGACTCCCTTAGAAAGGCTTGACCACGACCAACACGACGACGGCCAGCAGCATCACCACCGGCACTTCATTAAACCAGCGGAACCAGGTGTGACTGCGCTTGTTGAGACCTTTTTCAAACTTGCGCAGGATGGAACCGCAGGCGTGGTGATAGCCGAGCAGCAGCACCACGAACGTCAGTTTGGCGTGCATCCAGCCCGGCATCTTCATGCCGCCCTGGCTCCCGCCATACAGCATCCACATCAACGCCAGCCCCAGCACCATCGCCGGCAGCGCCAGCAGCGACATGAAGCGGTACAACTTGCGCGCCATCAGCAGCAGGCGCTCGGTGGCCACCGTTTCCGTCTCCATCGCCAGGTTCACGAAGATGCGCGGCAAATAAAACAGGCCGGCGAACCAGGAAATGACGAAGATGATGTGGAAGGCTTTGGTCCAGAGAAAGAGCATGGGGTTCCCAGTGTCGGAGGTGGAGAGAAACAAGAGCACGGGCCGCCTTGTGGGCCGCCCGCGAATGAGACTATTTGCGTACTTCGCCGTGGCCGAAAACCACGTACTTGAGCGAGGTCAGGCCTTCCAGGCCCACCGGACCGCGCGCGTGCAGCTTGTCGTTCGAGATGCCGATCTCGGCGCCCAGGCCATATTCGAAACCGTCGGCGAAACGCGTCGAGGCGTTCACCATCACCGAGGCGGAATCGACTTCGCGCAGGAAGCGCAGCGCATCGCTGTAGTCTTCCGTGATGATGGACTCCGTGTGCTTCGAGGAATACCGGTTGATGTGGTCCATCGCTTCGTCGATGCCGTCGACCACCTTCACCGACAGGATGGCGGCCAGGTATTCGGTGGACCAGTCTTCCTCGGTGGCCGCTATCAGGTGCGGATAAGCGGCGGCGGCCAGGATCGCATGGCTTTCCGGATCGGCGCGCAGTTCCACCTGTTTGGTCAGGTACAGTTCGGCCAGCTGCGGCAGCACGGCCGGTGCGATGGCGCGCGCCACCAGCAGGGTTTCCATGGTGTTGCAGGTGCCGTAGCGGTGGCACTTCGCGTTGAAGCCGATATCGACGGCTTTTTTCAGGTCCGCCTTGGCGTCGATGTAGACGTGGCAGATGCCGTCGAGGTGCTTGATCATCGGCACGGTGGCCTCTTCCATCAGGCGCGCGATCAGGCCTTTGCCGCCGCGCGGCACGATGACGTCCACGTACTGCGGCATGGTGATCAAAGCGCCGACGGCGGCGCGGTCGGTAGTGTCGATCACTTGCACGGCATCGGCAGGCAGGCCGGCACCCAGCAAGCCCTCGGCCACCAGCTTGGCCAGCGCGCGGTTGCAGTGAATCGCTTCCGAGCCGCCGCGCAAGATCGTCGCGTTGCCGCTCTTGATGCACAGGCCGGCCGCGTCCACCGTCACGTTCGGACGCGCTTCATAGATGATGCCGATGACGCCCAGCGGCACGCGCATCTGGCCCACCTGGATGCCCGTCGGACGGAATTTCATGTTCGAGATTTCGCCGATCGGGTCGGCCAGCGACACGATTTGCGTCAAGCCTTCGACCATGGTGGCGATGGCGGCGTCGGACAGGGTCAGGCGGTCGAGCATGGCCGGCGCCAGGCCGGCGGCAGCAGCCGCATCGAGGTCGCGCTGGTTGGCCGCGCGCAGCAGATCGGCATCGCGCACGATGGCGGCGGCGATCAGGGTCAAGGCGCGGTTGCGCGTGGCGCTGTCGGCACGCGCCATGGCGCGCGAAGCGGCGCGTGCGCGCGTGCCCACGTCCTGCATATATTCTGTGATGTCCATGCTCGTATCCATATAGTAAAAAACTAGCCTCGGGCGATCTTCAGTCCCAGTTGCAGCATGGCGTCCCAGGCATCGCCCGCGTAGCCCTTGGCGCGCAAACCCTTGATCATCTTGTCCACCTGCGCCGCCTGCTGCAGCGCCGCTTCCAGCACGGGCAGCGAAATGCGCCGCAGGGCCGGTTCCATCATCCGCTCGCGCGGACCCCAGATGCGGTATTCCTTCAGCAGCGCGCCCAACGGACGCCCTTGCGCCATGCCGGCCTTCAATTTTAACAGCGTGCGGATTTCCTCGGAGACGGCCCACAAGACCAGCGGCAGCGCCTCGCCCTCGCCTTTCAAGCCTTCGAGCATGCGCACCAGGCGCGCCGGGTCGCCGGCCAGCATGGCTTCGGACAGCTTGAAGACATCGTAGCGGGCCACGTTCAGCACCGCGTCCTGCACTTGTTCGTACGTCAGCTTGCCCGCGGCATGCAGCAAGCCCAGCTTCTGGATTTCCTGGTGCGCCGCCAGCAAGTTACCTTCCACCCGTTCGGCGATGAAGTCGATGCTGGCACGCTCGGCGCTTTGCCCCTGCGCGGCCAGGCGCTGCGATATCCACGCCGGCAACTGTGCCCGTTCCACATTCGGAATGTCGATATACACGGCCGCCTGCTGCAGGCTGGCGACCCAGGCCGCCTTTTGCGTGGCCCAATCCAGCTTGGGCAAGGTGATCAGGGTCAGGTTGTCGGGACTGAGGTTTTTCGCGTAGCTTTGCAGCGCCGCGCCGCCATCCTTGCCCGGCTTGCCCGTGGGGATGCGCAGTTCGATCAGTTTTTTATCGCCGAACAGCGACAGCTCCTGGTTCGCCGCCAGCAGTTCACCCCACTTGAAGCTGCGCTCCACCGTCAGCACGTCGCGCTCGGAGTAGCCCTGCGCGCGCGCCGCGCGGCGGATCTTGTCGGCCGCTTCCAGCGCCAGCAAGTGTTCGTCGCTGGTGATCACATACAGCTGCGCCAGCGGCTTGGCCACATTCCCATCGAGCGCATCTATCCGCAATTGCATGGCGTCCCCGTTACTGCTGCGGGGCGGCCGGCGCGGCCGGCGTCACCGGCGCCACCGACATGGCCGGCAGCACCGGCTTGATGGCGGCCAGGCGGCGCATGATCTGCTGCACCAGGTCGTTGCGCATGTCGCGGTACAGCGCCGCTTCCTCGGTTTCCTTGGCCAGTACCTGCCTGTCGTCGAAGGTGATGGGGCGCACCAGGCTGATGGTCGTCGGCGCCAGCAACTGGTTGCCGGCCTTGTCCACCACGCGGAAATTGATCGAATAGCCGAGTTGATACTCTTGTACGCGGCCGCTGGTGTTCAGGGACAAAATGGTCTTGGTACGATTCATCTCCGGATCGGAGATCACTTCAAGGACGGCGTCGGCGCCATCCCTGGTATTGACCACCTCCGTGCTGCCAATGGCGCGGATATAGCGCTTCAGGCCGATCGCCAGCGGCGACGAGTCGGGCAAGCCGATGTACATCGTCGCGAACGGCAGCATGAAACTGCCGTTCGAACCGCGCAAGTGAAAGCCGCAGGCCGACAGCAGGACGGTCAGGCCCAACGCCAGCACGGCGCGGCGGCCCAACAGCGATACTTGAGAGGAAGTCGTCATGATTACACCACGATGCTGATTAACTTGCCTGGCACGACGATGATCTTCTTCGGCGTGGTCTCGACGTACTTCTGCACACTTTCGCACGCCAGCGCGGCCGCTTCGATGCTGGCCTTGTCCGCATCCTTGGCCACCGTGATCGAGCCGCGCAGCTTGCCGTTCACCTGGATCATCATCTCGATCTCGGACTGCTCCAGCGCTTGCGGGTCGACCTGCGGCCATGCCACGTTCAGCAGATCGCCGTGCACGCCAGCGTAGCCGAGTTCCTGCCACAGCACATGGGTGATGTGCGGCGCGACGGGATTGAGCAGGCGCAGGAAGATCGAGAAGCCTTCGGCGATCAGGGCCTTCGACTGCGCGCTATCGTCCAGCTTGGCCGATTCCAGCGTGTTGAGCATCTTCATGCAGGCCGACACCACGGTGTTGTACTGGATGCGCTTCAAGTCGTAATCGGCTTGCTGCAGCAGCTTGTGCAATTCGCGGCGCAGGTTTTTCTGCGCGTCGCCCGTGGCCGGTGCGGCGCCGCCAGCCAGTGCGGCCTGGATCGTTGCCGACTGGGCATAGCCGAAGTTCCACACGCGGCGCAGGAAGCGGTTCGCGCCTTCGACGCCGCTGCCCGACCATTCCAGGGTCTGTTCCGGCGGCGAGGCGAACATGGTGAACAGACGGGCAGTGTCGGCGCCGTACTGCTCGATCTGCGCTTGCGGGTCGATGCCGTTGTTCTTCGACTTCGACATTTTTTCCGTGCCGCCGATTTCCACGGGCTGGCCGTCGGCTACCAGGACGGCGGACTGCGGACGGCCCTTGTCATCGAGCGACAAGCGCACGTCGTCCGGGTTGAACCAGGTGGTCTTGCCGGCGGCGTCCTTGCGGAAGTACGTTTCGTTGAGCACCATGCCTTGCGTCAGCAGGTTGACGAACGGCTCGTCGAACTTGACCAGGCCGAAGTCGCGCATGATCTTGGTCCAGAAGCGCGCGTACAGCAAGTGCATGACGGCGTGTTCGATGCCGCCGATGTACTGGTCCATCGGCATCCAGTAATCGTTGCGCGCGTCGACCATGGCGTCGTTCGAGCCTGGCGAGGTATAGCGCATGTAGTACCACGACGAATCGACGAAGGTATCCATGGTGTCCGTCTCGCGGCGCGCCGGCTTGCCGCACTGCGGGCAGTCGCACTGCAGGAAGGCTTCATATTTGTTCAGCGGGTTGCCCGTGCCGTCCGGCACGCAGTCTTCCGGCAGCACCACCGGCAGGTCTTTTTCCGGCACCGGCACCACGCCGCAGTCGGCGCAATGGATCATCGGAATCGGCGTGCCCCAGTAGCGCTGGCGCGAAATGCCCCAGTCGCGCAGGCGGAACGTGGTTTTCTTTTCGCCCAGGCCCAGCTCCGCCAGGTCGGCGGCCACCGCATCGACGGCGGACGCGAAATGCAGGCCGTCGTATTTGCCGGAAGCGATGCAGACGCCGTCCTTGCTGCCATACGATTCCTGCCAGGCGTCCGTCGAAAATTCCTGGCCCTTGACTTCGATCACTTGCTTGATCGGCAGATTGTATTTCTTGGCAAAGCCGAAATCGCGTTCGTCGTGCGCCGGCACGCCCATCACGGCGCCGTCGCCGTAGGTGATCAGCACGTAGTTGCCGACCCAGACTTCCACTTGCGCGCCCGTCAGCGGATGGGTGACGAACAGGCCGGTCGGCATGCCCTTCTTTTCCATCGTTGCCATGTCTGCCTCGATCACGGAACCGAGCTTGCATTCGGCGTTGAACGCGGCCAGAGCAGGATTCGTTTGCGCGGCGTGGATGGCCAGCGGGTGTTCGGCGGCCACGGCGCAGAAGGTCACGCCCATGACGGTGTCCGGACGGGTGGTGAAAACGTACAGCTTGCCGTCGCCGATCAGGGCGCCGTTCGCGTCCTTGATCGCATGCGGGAAGGCGAAGCGCACGCCCGTCGACTTGCCGATCCAGTTGGTCTGCATGATGCGCACGCGCTCGGGCCAGCCCGGCAGCTTGTCATCGACATAGGCCAGCAGCTCTTCCGCGTAATCGGTGATGCGCGCGTAGTACATGGGGATTTCGCGCTTTTCGATCAGCGCGCCGGAACGCCAGCCCTTGCCGTCGACCACTTGTTCGTTGGCCAGCACGGTCTGGTCGATCGGGTCCCAGTTCACGGTGCCCGTCTTCTTGTAGATGATGCCTTTTTCCAGCATCTTGAGGAACATCCACTGGTTCCATTTGTAGTATTCGGGCTTGCAGGCGGTCATTTCGCGCGACCAGTCGATGGCCAGGCCCATCGATTCCATCTGCTGCTTCATGTGGGCGATGTTCGAATACGTCCATTGCGCAGGCGGCACGTTGTTGGCCATGGCCGCGTTTTCCGCCGGCATGCCGAACGCATCCCAGCCCATCGGCATGAGCACGTTGTAGCCGTTCATGCGCAGGTAGCGGTACATCACGTCATTGATCGTATAGTTGCGCACGTGACCCATGTGCAGCTTGCCCGAAGGGTAAGGCAGCATCGAGCAGGCAAAATACTTGCCTTTTGGGAAACGCGGATCGTGTTCGACGGCTTTATAGGCGTCGATCGCCTTCCAGTGCGATTGGGCGGCTTGTTCGACGTCGGCGGGACTATATTTATCTTGCATGATGTGCGGCCAATAGTGGATATGAACCGAGCATTATACTGGTTGTCGCCGCCCGATAGCGCGGCGCGCTGGCGGCCCGGGCCGGCAAATTTTGGCAAGCGCACAATTATGCTGTGTAATATATGGCAATCTTGTTCTTTGCATCAAAGCCGGCCATGATCGTCTATCAGGAATATCTGCCCATCCCCACCTTGCGGCCCTGGCTGGACTGCGTCTGGACCTGCCGCGTGCAGACGGGCGCCACGCCCTTCACGCACCAGGTCTTGCCCGACAATTGCATCGACATCCTGTGCCAGGACCAGCAGGACGCCAGCTTTGCCGTGGGCATGATGACGGCGCCGATTACCGTCGTCAGCCAGGGTCTGGTGCAGACGGTGGCGGCCCGCTTCAAGCCGGGCGCAGCGGCACGCTTCTTCCAGCTGCCCTTGTGCGAACTGAGCGATGGCCGCACGGGATTGCAGCAGCTATGGGGCCGCGAGCTGGCGGCGCGCCTCGGTGACGCGCTATGGAGCGAGCCCTTGTCCAACGCACAAAGAATTGCCATTTTGCAAGAATATCTGCTGCTGCGCCTGCGCGCCGCGCCGCCACGGCGCCAGGCCGGCGCGGCCGACCATGCCATCGCGGCCATTGAGGCGGCATCGGGGCAGGTGCGCGTGGATGGACTGGCGCAGCAGCTGGGCGTGTCGCGCCAGCACCTGGCGCTGCAATTTCGCCAGCAAGTGGGCATCAGCCCGAAGCTGTTTGCCCGCATCTGCCGTTTCCGCGCCGCCTGCCAGGCCATGCAAAGCGTGGCGGGACAGCAGGACTGGGCGCAGATGGCCTTGCAATATGGTTATTTCGATCAGTCGCACCTGATCCACGACTTCCAGGAATTCGCCCGCAGCTCGCCCGACGCGTGGCTGGCGGGCCGGCGCGCGTGAGCACCTTCCATTTTTCCAATCGCCACGCGCACGCCGGTGGCATGATGGCGTTATTCTTCATTCACCAGGAGCAGAACATGATCAAGGGCTTGCGCACCGTCACCTATCCCGTCCCCGACCTGGACAAGGCCAAAGCCTGGTACAGCCAGGTATTCGGCACGGCACCGTATTTCGACCAGCCGTTCTATGTCGGCTTTGCCATCGGCGGCTTCGAGCTGGGACTGCTGCCGGACGGCAAGCCTGGCACGCAGGGCAGCGTGACGTACTGGGGCGTGGATGGCATTGAGCAGGAAGTCGAACGCATCGTGGCGCTGGGCGGCAGCCTGCACCATCCGATCACGGACGTGGGCGACGGCATCCGCACGGTGGAATTGCTCGACCCCTTCGGCAACCAGATCGGCCTGATCGACAATCCCCACTTCGATACGGCCAAGGTCGTCTAGGCCGCCTCGTCTTGCAGCCATACGCGGAACTGCTGCAAGGCCAGTTTCTCATGTGCCGCCTCGGGCGTGATCAGGTAATACGCGCGCTGGCCGCGCAGTGGGCGCTCGCATGCGATGCGCAGCTCGCCGCGCGCCAGTTCCGCTTCGACCAGCATACGGGGCAGCAAGACCACGCCCTGTCCCTGCACGGCCGCCATGGCCAGCATGGAAAACAACTCATAGCGGGCGCCGTAGCGCGCCAGTTCCCCATCGACCTGCATGGCGTCAAACCACTGGCGCCAGGCGCCCGGGCGCGTACTTTGCTGCAACAAGGTCAGTTCCAATAAATCCTGCGGCTGCCAGGCGCTGCGCGCCGCCAGCAGGCGCGGGCTGGCGACAGGCACGATTTCTTCGTGCATGAGCAAGGTGGCGCGCGTGCCGGGCCAGCGCGCCAGCTGCTCGGGCGTACCCGCGTACAAGGCGCCGTCGTATTCCGTATCGGCAAACATGAACGGCTTTGTATAGGCATCGATATGCACGACGATATCGGGGTGCAAACCGGCCAGCGACGACAGCCGCGGCATCAGCCAGCGCGTGGCAAACGTGGGCACAGACGCGAGCTGCAGCGCCCCGCCGCCGCCCTGGCGCGCCATGGTGTCGAGCGTGTCGCGCTCCAGGCCGTCGAGGCGGGCCGCGATCTGGCGCGCATACGCGGCGCCGGCGCTGGTCAGCAGCACGCCATGGCGCGTGCGCTGGAATAGTTGCACGCCAAGAAAGCTTTCCAGGGAAGATATCTGCCGCGACACGGCGCTTTGCGTCAGCGACAGTTCGCGCGCCGCATGCGTGTAGCTCTGGTGGCGCGCGGCCGCTTCGAAACAATTTAGCGCTTGCAGCATGGGAATTTTGCGTGACATGGGGGTATCGGGCCGGTGAAAGGCTTCAGTATGCCGCAAGATATGCGCATCACGCATGTCTGGGTGCAAAAAAATCGTTTGCGCAAGGCTAGGCAAAAACCTACCATGAGCCATATTCAATCTTGCGCCGATCACCGGCGCTCACCTGCGAGGCCTGTGATGAGCAAAACCGTATTCGACTGGAATTCCCCCCTGCTGCTGGAAGAACAACTGACGGGCGACGAACGCGCCGTGCTGGAAGCGGCCCGCGACTATTGCCAGGGCAGCCTGGTGCCGCGCGTGCTTGAATCGTTCCGCCATGGCCGCACGGACGCCGCCATCTTCCGCGAAATGGGCGAGCTGGGCTTGCTGGGCACGACGATACCCGAAGAATACGGCGGCGCCGGCCTGAACTACGTCTGCTACGGCCTGGCCGCGCGCGAAGTCGAGCGCGTCGATTCGGGCTACCGCTCGATGATGAGCGTGCAATCATCGCTGGTGATGGTGCCGATCAATGCCTTCGGCAACGAAGAAACCAAGCAGAAATACCTGCCGAAACTGGCGACGGGCGAATTCATCGGCTGCTTCGGCCTGACGGAACCGAACCATGGTTCCGACCCTGGCAGCATGGTCACGCGCGCGCGCAAGGTACCGGGCGGCTACAGTATCTCCGGCGCCAAGATGTGGATCACCAACAGCCCGATCGCCGACGTGTTCGTCGTCTGGGCCAAGGACGATGAAGGCGCGATCCGCGGCTTCGTGCTGGAAAAAGGCTGGAAAGGCCTGTCGGCGCCGGAAATCCACGGCAAGGTGGGCTTGCGTACCAGCATCACCGGCGAAATCGTCATGGATGAAGTATTTTGCCCGGAAGAAAACGCCTTCCCCGACGTGCGCGGCCTGAAAGGTCCATTTACTTGCCTGAACAGCGCCCGCTACGGCATCGCCTGGGGCGCGCTGGGCGCGGCCGAAGACTGCTACCTGAAGGCACGCCAGTACACGATGGACCGCCAGCAATTCGGCCGCCCATTGGCTGCGAACCAGCTGGTGCAAAAGAAACTGGCCGACATGCTGACGGAAATCACCATGGGCTTGCAAGGGTGCTTGCGCCTGGGCCGCATGAAGGATGAGGGCTCGCCCGCCGTGGAAATCACCTCTATCATGAAACGCAACAGCTGCGGCAAGGCACTGGACATCGCCCGCATGGCGCGCGACATGATGGGCGGCAACGGCATTTCCGACGAGTTCGGCGTCATCCGCCACCTGGTCAACCTGGAAGTGGTGAACACCTATGAAGGCACGCACGATGTGCACGCGCTGATCATCGGCCGCGCCATCACCGGCATCGCCGCCTTCAGCAACTGATGGACGCCTTGGCTTCCACCCTCGCCTCCACCCTGCGGCCCGCGCCGTTGAGCGGCTTGCGCGTGCTCGACCTGTCGCGCGTGCTGGCCGGCCCGTGGGCCGGACAAATGCTGGCCGACCTCGGCGCCGACGTCGTCAAGGTCGAGCAGCCGGGACGCGGCGACGACACGCGCTCCTGGGGTCCGCCGTATCTGAAAGACGCGGACGGCCGCGATACGGCCGAGGCTGCCTACTTCCAGTGCGCCAACCGCAACAAGCGCTCCTTGTGCATCGACCTGGCTGCCCCTGAAGGGCAAGCCCTGGTGCGCAAGCTGGCCGCCGAATCGGACGTGCTGCTGGAAAATTTCAAGCTCGATGGTTTGAAGCAATACGGCCTCGATGCGGCGAGCTTGCTGGCGCTCAACCCGCGCCTCGTGTACTGCTCCATCACGGGTTTCGGCCAGGATGGGCCGTATGCGGCGCGCGCCGGCTATGACTTCTTAATCCAGGGCATGGGCGGCCTGATGAGCATCACGGGCGTGCCCGATGGCCAGCCGGGCGCCGGACCGCAAAAAGTGGGTGTGGCGCAAACGGACATCCTGACGGGCCTGTACGCCACCATCGCCGTGCAGGCCGCATTGGCCGAACGCGAGCGCTCGGGCCTGGGCCAGCATATCGACCTGGCCCTGCTCGACGTGCAAGTGGCCGCGCTGGGCAACCAGGCCGCCAACTACTTGTGCGGAGGCAAGGTGCCGCAGCGCATGGGCAATGCGCATCCGAACATTGTTCCGTATCAAGACTTTCCCACTGCCGATGGCGACATGATTCTGGCGATCGGCAACGATGGACAGTTTTCGCGTTTTTGCGCCGTCGCCGGCCACCCGGAATGGGCGCAGGACGAACGCTTCGCCACCAACCCGCAGCGCGTCGCGCACCGGGCGGTGTTGATACCGTTGATGCGCCAGACCACGGTCATGCGCACGACGGCAGAGTGGATCAGCGCGTTCGAGGCGCAAGCCGTGCCGTGCGGCCCCGTCAACCGCATCGACCAGGTCTTTGCCGACCCGCAAGTGGTGGCGCGTGGCTTGAAAGTGGAGATGCCGCATCCGACGGCGGGCACGGTGGCGCTGGTGGCCAATCCCGTGCGCCTGTCCGGCTCGCCGGTGCAATACCGCTTGCCGCCGCCCTTGCTGGGGCAGCATACGGACGAGGTATTGCAGCAGTGGCTGGGGTTGGACGGTGCGGAGATTGACGGCTTGCGTGAGCGCAAGGTGGTGTAAATGTTGGTCGTCTGGACGTAGGTCGGATTGGCGCTTGCGCGTAATCCGACCTGCACAGCCAACAATGTTGTCGGATTACGGCCCGCAGGGCCTAATCCGACCTACCATTCCATTCACTTGAGTACCAGTTTCAATGCCGGTTTTTCACCGTAATCGTCATAGCGCTCATTGATGCCGGCGATGCAAAACGTGATTTCTTCCAGCAAATCAGGCACTTGCGCCTTCATCGCGTCAGCGTCCTGTACCACGATGTCCAGCACTTCGTTCGGTTTCAAACGGAACTGCGTCATGTTTTCATCGTCGCGCAGGTAGCTGAGGCAATCGACCCAGGCATCCATGCTGTTGCCGTAGAACGCGGGGAAACCGAAGGCTTGCACGCATTGCGCGTGAAAGCTCGCTTCATCGGTGATGTCTTTTCCATTCAGGATGGCTGTGGCCATAGTCTTCCTCAGTTCTTCAGCGACAGCACATCCTGCATGTCGAACAGGCCCGTCGGCTTATCGGCCAGGAAACGCGCGGCGCGCAGGGCGCCGTGGGCGTAGGTGACGCGGCTGCTCGATTTGTGGCTGATCTCGATGCGCTCGCCGATGCCGGCAAACAGCACCGTATGGTCGCCGACGATATCGCCGCCGCGGATGGTAGCAAAGCCGATGGTCGACGGATCGCGTTCGCCCGTCACGCCTTCGCGGCCGTACACGGCGCATTCCTTCAGGTCGCGGCCCAGGGCGCCGGCCACCACTTCACCCATTTGCAGGGCCGTGCCCGACGGCGCATCGACCTTGAAGCGGTGATGCGCTTCGATGATTTCGATGTCGTAGCCTTCGGACAGGCTTTTCGCGGCCAGTTCCAGCAGCTTCATGGTGACATTCACGCCCACGCTCATGTTCGGCGCGAACATGATGGCCGTCTTTTCGGCGGCGGCGGCAATGGCGGCCTTGCCCGCGTCATCGAAACCGGTGGTGCCGATGATCATCTTGATGCCATGCTCGGCGCAATACGCCAGGTGCTGCAAAGTGCCTTCGGGGCGCGTGAAGTCGATCAGGTAATCGGCATTGGCCAGGCCGGCGGCAAGGTCCGACGCGATCAGCACGCCGGCAGGCTTGCCGAGAAAGGCGGCGGCATCCTGCCCGACGCTCGGCGAGCCGGCGCGGTCGAGGGCGCCGGTCAGCACGGCGTCGGGCGCGTTGCTGACCGCTTCGATCAGGATATGGCCCATGCGGCCGCTGGCGCCAGCGATGGCAATTTTCAGTTCAGTCATTTTATTCTCTTACAACAACTTATTTGGTGGGTTCGGCGGCAGGCGTCGGTGCTGGCTCGGCGGCAGGCGCCGTTGCTGGTGCTGGTGCAACGTCAGGCTTGCTCACAGGAATGGCAGGAGCGGCATCGGCCGGTACCGGCACGGCGCTCGGCGCCACGGGCGATGGCACGACGGCGGCAGGCACGTCAGCCTTGGCGACCTTGGCGAATGGCGACGGACCGGCGATGCGGTCGATATATTCTTTCTCCGTCGGCAAGTTGCCGCCTTCGAAACGTTCAACCTTGCCATCCTTGCCGAAGTACACGACCACGCGGCTGCTAGTGGTTTCGCCACTGCCCCGCGCCAGACGGAATGGATAATCCCAGCGGTCGGCATGGAAGATATCGGTCAGCAGCGAAGTGCCGAGGACGAAACGCACCTGGTCGCGCGTCATTCCTACTTTCAACTGGGCCAGCATCTCTTCGGAGACAAAGTTGCCTTGTTGAATGTCAGGACGGTAGGGCGAGAAAAACCACATGAATTTTTGCAGCGGCGTAATGGTGGTCGTTTGTGCGCCCTGTTCGGGAACCAGTTCCTTGCCTTCTTTTTGAGCAGCTGCCGGCTTTTCGCCAAGAATGCCACGGTTGGCGCAGCCGGACACGGCCAGCGCGACACAGACCATGCCTGCCACGACTGGTGCTCGAAATGAAATACGGTGCCAGAGAGATGGCAATACAGCCGGGGTTACGCGCATAAATGACCTCAATTGGATGAACAAAACGCCAGGAGTGACCGGCCCGCCAAAAAAAAGCATATTTTGGCACTCCCCGACAAAACGCTATATGATAAAGCACCTGACCCACATACGAGCAACAAACATGAGTAACAATCCTAGTGATCTCAAGGCAAGCGGCCTGAAAGCCACCCTGCCACGGCTGAAGATACTCGATATCTTCCAGAGTAGCCCGGTACGCCACCTGACCGCGGAAGACGTCTACAAGATTCTGCTGGCCGACAATATGGATGTCGGCTTGGCAACTGTCTACCGTGTCCTCACGCAATTCGAACAAGCCGGCTTGCTTAACCGCAACCATTTTGAAACCGGCAAGGCGATTTTCGAACTCAACGAAGGCTCCCACCACGACCACCTGGTGTGCCTCGACTGTGGCCGGGTCGAAGAATTCTTCGACGAAGAAATCGAAATCCGCCAGCAAAAAGTGGCCGAAGAGCGCGGCTTCAAGATCGCCGAACACGCCCTGGCCATCTACGGCAACTGCACCAAGACAGCTTGCCCGCACAAAACAGCCTGACCCACGCCGGCCGTTCCCGCAAGGGGCCGGCCGGCGCAGCATTGAACCGCATCAATGATGGCTGAGCGCGCTCGACAGCAGCTTGGCCGTGATGTCGACGATCGGGATAACGCGCTCGTAAGCCATGCGCGTCGGTCCGATCACTCCCAACGTTCCCACGATCTTGCCGTTGACTTCATACGGCGCCGTCACCACGCTCATCTCATCCATCGGCACCAGGTTCGATTCGCCGCCGATGAAAATCTGCACGCCCGTCGCCTTGCTCGACACGTCGAGCAGCTGCATCAAGCCCGTTTTTTGCTCGAACATGTCGAACATCTGGCGCAGCGAATGCATATTCGATGACAGATCGCTCACGCTGAGCAAGTTGCGCTCGCCGGAAATCACCATGTCATCGCTATGATCGGCCATCGCTTCGCTGCCCGCCTCCACGGCCGCCTGCATCAAACTGCCCATGTCGTCGCGCAACTGGCGCAGCTCGCCTTGCAGGCGCACGCGCACGGCGTCGAACGACAGGCCGCCATAATTCTGGTTGATGTAATTAGCCGATTGCACCAGTTGCGCCGGCGTATAGTCGGCCTCCGTCAGCAATAAACGGTTCTGCACATCGCCGCCGGGAGCGACGATGACGAGCAGGATGCGTTTTTCGGACAGGCGCAGGAATTCGATTTGCTGGAACACGGATTCGCGGCGCGGGCTGAGCACGACGCCGGCGAACTGCGACAGCGACGACAGCATCTGCGCCGCGTTGGCGATGGTTTTTTGCGGCTGCGGTGTCTGCAGGCGCATGCGCGACTCCACCAGGTGCTCGTCCAAGTGCCGGACGGTCAGCAAGGTGTCGACAAAGATGCGGTAGCCACGCGGCGTGGGGATGCGTCCGGCCGAGGTATGCGGACTGGACACATAACCGAGCTCTTCCAGGTCGGCCATGATGTTGCGGATCGTGGCCGGCGACAGGTCGAGGCCGGAAATTTTCGACAAGGCGCGCGAACCGACCGGCAGGCCGTCGGCGATATATCGCTCGACCAGGGCTTTCAGCAGTGTTTGGGCACGTGTATCGAGTTGCATGGTGTCTTAGGTAAGCAAATATTCTTTAAACAAGCATATTGTTAAGCAAGCGGCAACGAAAGCGGCCGAACGTGCATCAACAGCGCCTATTATGCACGTTCGCCCGTCCGACGGCGATCAATCTTCCAGCTGCCCCTGCAGCCACAGCAGCAATTCATCAAAGTTGGCGCAGATGGCGTCGGGCTGCACGCCGGCGGCCAGATGGGCATCGCTGCCCTTGCGGTTCATCCACACGGCACGCATGCCCGCCCCTTGCGCCCCCGTGACATCGAAATACAAGTCATCGCCGACATACACGGCCTCATGCGGCGCCACGCCCAGCGCGGCGCAACCGGCCAGGAAGATGCTGGCGTCAGGCTTGGCGACGCCGAAATCGCTGGCGGCAATCGACACTTTAAAATGCTGCGCCAGGCCGATAATTTCAAGGTCCGCATTGCCATTCGAGATCGAGCCGACCAGCATGCGCTGCCCCATCCAGGCCAGGCCGGGCAAGACATCGTCATACGGCTGCACGCGATGGCGCGCCGCCAGGAACTGCGCGATGGCGCCGTCGACCAGGGCGGGATCTTCGCCGGCGGCCTCGAAGGCGGTCAGCAAGCCCGCGCGGCGCAGCTCGATCAAATTGCCATGGAAATGCGGTTGTTCATTGAGCATGGCCAGACGGTGCTGGCGCAACAGCTCGATGGAAAACTGCTGCGCCACCTTGGGCGCATGCGTGGCCAGCCAGTCGTGCAGCAGGGTTTCGGCGGCGGCAATCACGGGCGCGATGGGCCACAAGGTATCGTCGAGGTCGAAGAGGATGGCCTTGGGCGGCACGGCAGGTTTTACAGGGGCAAGAGACATGGAACTCACTATATAGATGCCGCGTCACGGTGCGCAGCCCGCAGCTATTGTCGCACCGATCGCCGCCGCCGGCATGGCGGCGCCCCCATGAAATGGGGCCGGGCCGGCGCTTCCCGGCGAAAAATTGTTACAGGGTGATACAAGGCAAGATCATCCGGCTTGCCAGATAGACTAAAATAGGCGCCATTCCAATGCGGCGCCAGCGTCCGCGTTGCGCTACCCAACCTAATTCGTTTTGGAGAATGTATGAAAAATTTGTACCTGCGCTCGATGCTGGCGGCGGCTTGCGCCGTCACATTGGCGGCCTGCGGCGGCAGCGGCGGCAATCTGTATCTGAGCGGCCAAGTCGTCAATCTGGCAAAAGATGGCCTGATTCTGCTGAATGACGGCGAACGCCTGCCTGTCACCTCAGGCCAGACTTCCTTTGTTTTCACCAAGCTGGTCAGCACCGATGACCGCTACGATATCACCATCGCGCAACAGCCAAAAGGCGCCGTGTGCACGATTACCAATGGCGCCGGCAAGGCATCGAGCTATACCGTGACCACGGCCCAGGTGATTTGCGTGACCAATACCTACCCGCTGAGCGGTACGATCACGGGCCTGACCGCAGACGGTTTGACCCTGGCCATCGGCAATATCACCACCAGCCCGCTGAAAGGCAGCACCAGCTATACGTTCCCGAATGTCAATGACGGCATTGCCTACAATATTTCCATCGCGACGTATCCAACAGGCCAGACGTGCAGTTTCGTGGGTTCTGCCAGCGCCAACGGCCGCGATGTCGTCGGCACCATGGGCTCAGCCGCCACGACCGGCGCCGCACTGAACTGCACGGCGCAGTAAGCTACGCGATTCGTCACCACTATATTGGATTGGAGAAATACATGAAGTTATCCTGCCTGCGCCCTATCGCCGCGCTGCTGTTGACCCTGGGATTGGCTGCTTGCGGCGGCAAGGCCTCGTATGATGTCAGTGGCACCGTCAGCAACTTGAACACCGAAGGCCTGGTCCTGGCCAATGGCGGCGATCCGCTCCCGATCAAAGCCGGCCAGACCTCGTTTACCTTTGGCAAGCGCATCGACTATGGCACCGACTACAACATCACCGTGCAGACCCAGCCAGCCCACATGACTTGCACCGTCAGTGGCGGAACCGGCTCGGCCGGTCACTACGTCAGTATCCAGGCATCGGTTTCCTGTGCGCGAAACGCGTACACGGTAGGCGGCACGGTGACTGGCCTGACAGCCGACGGCCTGGTCCTGATCAACGGCAATGCGCAAACCACGGTGGCCAAAGGCAGCACGACCTTCACTCTGGCATCGCCTGTTGCCGATGGCGACAAGTATGGCATCAGTGTATTTACCCAGCCTACCGGCTTGAAATGCACCGTGGCACCCAACACGGGCGTCGGTGTGATGGGTGAAGCAAACGTGACCACCGTGCAGATCGCCTGCAATCCAGGCTAAGACTGTGGCGCTGGCAGCCGCGACGCGGCTGCCATGAAGAGATATCACGAAAATCTATATTTGATATTCGAAAGATAAATTGGAGTTATATGTGGCGATGCAGCATAATGCATCTGTCTCCTCCAACTCTTCCAAGAATTGGATTTAGCCCGCTTTCACCAGCGGGCTTTTTTTTGTCCAAAATTCCTCAGGCGGGTTTATCCAAGCCCGGCTGCAGCATCTGCACGATGCTGGAGAAATCCTGCTGCGCATAGCCGGCTTGCGCATGCATCTGGTACAGCTGGCGCACCAGCCCGCCCAGGGGCGTGGGCGCGTTCGCCGACAGGGCCGACTGCTGCGCCAGACCCAGGTCCTTCAGCATCAGCGCCGTGCCGAAGCCGCCCGTGTAATTGCGCGACGCGGGCGTGCCGTCCATGACGCCGGGCCACGGGTTGTACACTTCCAGGGTCCAGTTGCGCCCCGAACTCTTGGCCATGATGTCGGACAAGACTTTCGGATCGAGGCCATGCGCCACGCCCAGGTTCAGCGCCTCGGCCGTCCCCGCCATCAGTATGCCCAGCAGCATGTTGTTGCAAATCTTCGCCACCTGGCCCGCACCCGCCTCGCCCGCATGGAAGATGTTCTTGCCCATCTTTTCCAGCAGGGGACGCGCCTGCTGCAAGGCCGCCTCGCTGCCGCCGACGATGAAGGTCAGCGTGCCGGCCGCCGCGCCCGCCGTGCCGCCCGAGACGGGCGCATCGATCATGGCAAAGCCCCGCTCGCTGGCCGCCTGCGCCACTTGCCGCGCCACGTCGGCGGCGATGGTGCTGCAGTCGATGAACAGGGCACCGGGCTTGGCCGAATCGAGCACGCCGCCTGCCGCCAGGTACAGTTCCTGCACGTGCTTGTTGGTTGGCAGCATGGTGATGACGGCGTCCGCCGTCTGCACGGCTGCGCTTGCGGATGCGGCCGCCGTGGCGCCCGCCTCGACCAGCGACGCCACAGCCGCCGGCGCCAGGTCGAACACGGACACGTGGAAGCCGGCGGCCACCAGGTTGCGGGCCATCGGCGCGCCCATGTTGCCCAGGCCGATGAAAGCGATATGTTGCATATGTGTCTCCTGTTGTTCTTTTAATGCAGGTCGCGCAAAGGATGGCTATCCCATGGCGCCGTGAAATATTCATTGAGATACGTCTCGCTGACCTCGGCCAGGCTGGCCGGCTGCCACTGCGGCGCGTTGCCCTTGTCGATCAGCAAAGCACGCACGCCTTCGCTGAAGTCTGCATGGGCGCAACATTGCACGGCGACAATGAGTTCCAGCTGGAACACTTGCGCCAGGCTCATGTGGCGCGTGCGTACACGCATGGCCCAGACCAGCGCGGCCGAAGTGGGCGCGCCCTTGTCCAGCGAGTGGGCCGCCTTTTGCAGCCAGACCGAATCGCCGTCATACGCGGCAATGGCGGCCACCACTTCGGGCAAGGTGGGCGCTTGCGTCAGCGCAGCGATGGCGTCAAAGTTGGCGCACACTTCGGACACGGGCAGCATGGAGGCCGGCGCCGAGAAGCCGCGCAGCAGGCGGTCCAGCTGCTCGCTGTTCGCTTGCGGACTGGCTTGCCATTGCGCCAGCGCCAGCGCGTCGAGCACCATGTTCCGTTCTTCCTGGCGCAGGAAATAGTCGCCCAGGCCCGCGAACAGGGCGTCGGCCCCGTTCAAGGGCGCGCCCGTCAAACCCAGGAACAGGCCGCTGCGCCCCGGCATGCGGCCCAGGAACCAGCTGCCGCCCACGTCGGGGAACAGGCCGATGGTAATTTCCGGCATGGCGATGCGCGTGCTTTCCGTCACGACCCGGTGGCTGGCACCGGCCATCAGGCCCAGGCCGCCGCCCATGACGATGCCGCCGCCCCACACCAGCAGCGGCTTCGCATACGTATGGATGCGGTGGTCGAGCCGGTATTCCTCGGCAAAGAAGGCCAGCGCCTGCGGGTTCGGCACGACGCCGGGCTGCTCGACGATGGCCGCGCGCAGGCTGCGCACGTCGCCGCCGGCACAGAATGCCTTGTCGGTCGACGAGTGCAGCACCACGCAGGCGACGGCGTCTTCAGCGGCCCAGCGCACGAGAGCGCCGTCGATGGCGCGGATCATGTCCAGGGTCAGCGCGTGCAGGGATTTGGGCGCATCGAGGGTGATGACGCCCAGCTTCATGCCGCCGGGACAGTCGCGCTCCTCGATTTTCACGGTTTCAAGTAAAGTCTCAACCATTCTTCCACTCCGCCGGACGTTTTTCCAGGAACGCCTGCACGCCCTCTTTCTGGTCTTGCGTATCGAACAGGCCCAGGAACAGGGTGCGTTCATCGGGCAGGGAATCGACGAGCGGATGGCTGCGCGCGCCCTGGATCAGGGTCTTGCATGCCGTCACGCTGCTCGGGCTCTGGCGCGCCACTTTGGCAGCCAGGGCCAACGCCGTGGCGGCAGCCTTGCCGGTTGGAACAACTTCCTCGACGAGGCCGATGGCCAGGGCCTTGGCCGCATCGACTCTCTCGCCGCACAAAATCATGCGCTTGGCCCAGCCTTCGCCCACCAGCCACGGCAAATGCTGCGTGCCGCCCGCGCATGGCAGCAAGCCGACCGAGGCTTCCGGCAAGGCCATCTGCGCGTGCTCCTCGGCAATGCGGATGTCGCACGCGAGCGCGCATTCGAGCCCGCCGCCCATGGCGTAGCCGTTGATGGCGGCGATGCTGACGCCGCGAAACGCGGACAATGCCTCGAACGCCTCGCCAAACGCGGCGGCCATGGCGAAGGCCGTGTCCTTGTTACCGTCGGCAAATACGTTCAGATCGGCGCCGGCCGAGAAGAACTTGGCGCCGCCGCCCGTGATCACGAGAGCGTACACGTCGGCGTCCGCATTCAGGTCGGCCACCAGTTCCTTCAGGGCGTTCAGGCTGGCCAGGGTCCACGTGTGGGCGGGCGGGTTGTCGAGGGTCACCAGGGCCGTATGGCCACGGCGTTCCAGCAGTAAATTTGTATACACTTTGTTCATCGTAAGGTCTCCGTAGCGCCGTCTTTCAAAATCGCTCGCGCGACGATCAGGCGCATGATTTCATTCGTCCCTTCCAGGATCTGGTGCACGCGCGTGTCGCGCACGTGGCGCTCGAGCGGGTACTCGCGGATGTAGCCGTAGCCGCCGTGCAACTGCAGCGCATCGTTGGCCACATTGAAACCCACATCCGTCGCGAAACGTTTTGCCATGGCGCAATACGCCGTCGCATCCGGGCTTTCCTGGTCAAGTTTCCAGGC
The DNA here is from genome assembly GCF_003667705.1 of Janthinobacterium agaricidamnosum. NCBI lineage: Bacteria > Pseudomonadati > Pseudomonadota > Betaproteobacteria > Burkholderiales > Oxalobacteraceae > Janthinobacterium > Janthinobacterium agaricidamnosum. The sequence goes on from NZ_CP033019.1 coordinate 5,450,569, forward strand.
TGCCAGGCGCACCATCTGGCGCGCCGCCACCAGTTCCGTCAGCATGTCGGCCAGCTTGAATTGCAGGGCCTGGAACTGCGCCAGTTCGCGGCCGAACTGCGTGCGCTCCTTCATGTACGTTTGCGCGCGCGTGAGGGCCGCCTGCGCCGTGCCCACCGAGCACACGGCGATATTGATGCGCCCGCCATCGATGCCCTTCATGGCGATGGCAAAACCTTCGCCTTCCGCGCCCAGCAAGTTGCCAACAGGCACTTTCACCTGGTCGAAGCTGATGATGCGCGTGGGCTGGCTGTTCCAGCCCATCTTTTCTTCTTTCTTGCCATACACGATGCCGGGCAGATTCGCCGGCACGGCAAAGGCGGAAATGCCGGCCGCGCCCTCGCCGCCCGTGCGTGCCATGACGATCAGCATATCCGTCTGCCCCGCGCCCGAGATGAACGCTTTCGTACCGTCGAGCACATAAAAGTCGCCCTCTTTTACTGCCTTGGTGCGCAAGGACGCCGCGTCGGAACCCGATTGCGGTTCCGTCAGGCAATAGCTGGCCAGCTTCCGGCCGGCCGCCAGCGCCGGCACCCACTCGTCGCACAGGGCTTCCTGGCCCCAGCGCGACAGCATCCAGGTGGCCATGTTGTGGATCGTGATGTAGGCCGTGGTCGAGGTGCAGCCACCGGCCAGCTCTTCAAACACGATGGCCGCATCCTGGCGGGACAGGCCCAGGCCGCCCCAGCGCTGCGGCGTGTACAGGCCGCAAAAGCCCATCTCGCCCGCCTTGGCGATGGTGTCCACGGGGAAGATCGATTCCGCATCCCAATGGGCCGCGTGCGGCGCCAGTTCGCCTTCGGCAAACGCGCGCGCCGCCTGCTGGAACTCGCGCTGCTCGTCGCTCAGTTCAAAGTCCATGGCCACTCCTTACTTGAGGCTGATGGTGGTGTTGACCTTGCCCACCGAGGCCGCATCCGTGAACCAGCGCTGGGTGATCGTCTGCGTCTGCGTGTAGAACAGCACGACCTGCTTGCCGAACGGGCCCAGGTCGCCCAGCTTGGAGCCGCGCGAGCCCGTAAAGCTGAACAGGGGAACGGGCACGGGAATGGGCACGTTGATGCCGACCTGGCCCACGTCGATTTCTTCCTGGAAATAGCGCGCGGCCGCGCCGCTCCGCGTGAACAGGGCCGTGCCATTGCCGTTCGGATTCGCATTCACCAGTTCAATGGCTTCGTCCAGGGTCTCGACTTCGACGACGATCAGGACGGGACCAAAGATTTCCTGGTCATACACGACCATGCCGGGTTTTACGCCGGACAAGATCGTCGGGCCGACGAAGTTGCCGTTCGGATAGCCATCGACCTTCACGTCGCGGCCATCGAGCGTCAGCACGGCGCCCTGCTCCACGCCCTTGGCGATCAGGCCAAACACGCGTTCTTTCGCCGCGCACGAGATCACGGGGCCCAGGTCCGGATTATCCTTGCCCGCGCCCACCGTCAGGGTTTGCGCCTTGGCGGCCAGTTCCGGCAGCCACTCGCGCGCCTCGCCCACCAGCACGGCGACGGACGCCGCCATGCAGCGCTGGCCGGCCGCGCCGAAACCGGCGCCCAGCAACTGGTTCAGGGTCTGTTCTTTATTGGCGTCCGGCAAGACGACGGCGTGGTTCTTGGCGCCCATCATGCATTGCGCGCGCTTGCCGTTCAGGCTGGCGCGCTTGTACACATGCGTGCCCACCTTGCTGGAGCCGACAAACGAGATCGCCTTGATGTCCGGATGGTCGCACAGGGCGTTGACCACGTCTTCGCCGCCGTGGATGACGTTCAACACGCCAGCCGGGATGCCCGCCTGCAAGGCCAGGCGCACGAGTTTTTCCGTCACGAGCGGGTCTTGCTCCGATGGTTTCAACACGAAGGTATTGCCGCAGGCAATCGCCATCGGGAACATCCACAGGGGGATCATGGCGGGGAAATTGAATGGGGTAATGCCGGCGCACACGCCCAGCGGCTGCATCACGCTGTAGGTGTCGACGCCGCCGGCCACGTTTTGCGCGTATTCGCCCATTTGCAGGGTGCCGATATTGGCCGCATGTTCCACCACCTCCAGGCCGCGGAAGACGTCGCCTTCCGCGTCGAGCAAAGTCTTGCCCTGTTCCATCGTCAGGGTGGCGGCCAGGTCGGCCATGTTTTCGCGGATCAGCTGCTGCAATTTCAAGAAAATGCGGGCGCGGGCGCCGATCGGCGTCTTGCGCCAGGTTTTGAAGGCGCGCTGGGCCGAGGCGATGGCCGCGTCGACTTCATCGGACGTGGCGAACGGCACCTTGGCCAGGACTTCCTGCGTGGCGGGGTTGACGACGTCGCGCCAGACGGTGGTGCGGGATTCGACCCACTCGCCGTTGATCAAGAGGGGAACGGTCGGAATTGTGTTTTGCGTAGTCACTCGGAGTCTCCTGGTTGGTATAGGTCTGTTTGCATTATTCGCACAATCCAGCCTGCAAACAAGGCGTGAAAATGCGAGATAATGCAAAGACGAATCTGTTAATCTGCAAAGATTGTAAATTTGCAGATTCCACAAACGGGGAAGAGGAAACGCGATGGCAAAGGTTTTCATGGGCGTGCGCCTGCAGCGGCTGCGCGAGGAACGGCGCATGACGCAGGTGGCGCTGGCCAAGGCCCTGGGCATCTCGCCCAGCTACCTGAACCAGATGGAGCGCAACCAGCGCCCGCTGACGGTGCCGATCCTGCTGCGCATCGGCACGGTGCTGGGCGTTGACCCGCAAATCTTTTCCGAACACGACAGCGCCAGCCTGGTGGCGGACGTGCGCGACGTGTTCGGCGAATTGCCCGACGCGCCGCCCACCTCGATGGCGGAATTGAAAATGCTGGTGGAAAACATGCCGGAACTGGCGCGCTCGATTTTGCTCCTGCAGCGGCGCTACCGGGTGATGGCGGAACGGGCCGATACGCTGGCCGCGCGCCTCGACGACGGCAGCCGCGGCGCCAGCTCGGCGGCGCCCTCCACGGACGAGGAAGTGCGCGAATACCTGAACCGGCGGCAAAACTACATCGATGAGCTGGACCGGGCGGCCGAACGGGTGGCGGGCGAACTCGATCCCTCCCTGCGCACGCTCGACGCGCTGCAAGGCCGGCTGCTGGAGCGCCACGGCATCCAGGTGCGCTTGTCCGATGGCGACGCGGGCATGGTGCGCAAGCACCGCTACGACGCGCAACACCATATCTTGTTTCTGCCCGACACCCTGACGGGCGGCCAACGCGCCTTCCAGATGGCGGCGCAAATCAGCCTGCTCGAACACAGCGACCTCATCGACGCCCTGGTGCTGGCGGCAGGACTCTCGGGCGCGGCCGCGCAGACGGGCGCGCGCCTGGCGTTTTCCAATTATTTCGCCGGCGCCCTCTTGATGCCGTACCAGCGTTTTTTACAGGCGGCGGAAACGCGCGCCTACGACATCGAACGCCTGGCGCACCAGTTCGGCGTGGGCTTCGAGGCCGTGTGCCACCGTTTGAGCACCATGCAGCGCCCCGATGCGGCGGGGCTGCCGTTTTTCTTCGTGCGCGTCGACCGCGCGGGCAATGTCTCGAAGCGCCAGTCGGCCACGGACTTTCACTTTTCACGGGTGGGCGGCACCTGCCCGCTGTGGATCGTGTACGACGCCTTCAGCCATCCGGGCCAGGTGCTGACGCAAGTGGCCAGCATGCCCGACGGCTGCACGTATTTATGGATCGCGCGCCAGGTCAGCACGGCCTCGCCAGGCTTCCGGGCGCCCGGCAAGACGTTTGCCGTGGCGCTGGGCTGCGACATCTCGCAGGCGCACCGGCTGATCTATTCGAAGGGACTCGATTTGCACGACCCTTCCAGCGCCACGCCGATCGGCACGGGCTGCAAGGTGTGCGAGCGCCAAAGCTGCCCGCAGCGGGCGTTTCCGTCGCTGCTGGCCCCGCCACCGGCATCGGCCTGATTTACCCGACGACTCTTGCCCGCAACGCGTCGAATTCGCGCGCAAATTCCGCGCGCCAGTCGCGCCGCGTGGACTCGTCTATCCAGGCCGCGTCCAGGCCATTCAACATGAAGCCCCGCATGTCGTCGAGACCGAAGCCGAATTCGCGCATCATCATCCAGGCGCCCGTCGGCGTCACGTGGTGCAGGGTCGGATCGTCCGTATTCGGATGCAGTTTCAGGCCCAGCTTGGCCATGGCGCGGATCGGGTGATCGAGCGCCCAGCGCTCGGGGACCAGGGTGCGCAGATAATACGAATTGGTGGGCACCACGGTGAAGACAAGTCCCCGTTCCACGCAGCGCTGCGCCAGCTCCGGGTTGTCGACGATCGTGTAGCCATGGTCGACCCGGTCCACCTGCAATTCGTCTATCGCCGTCGCCACATTCATCCACGGCATGCCGAATTCGCCCGCATGCGCCGTGCACTTGAAGCCGGCGGCGCGCGCGGCGCGATAGGCTTCGATGAACAGTTCGGGCGGACGGTCGTTTTCGCGGTAGTCGATGCCGATGCCGATCACTTCCGGCGCGCGGTAGGCCTTCATCCACTCCACCATCTGCACGGCTTCGGCAGGAGCCGCTTCGCGGTCGATGCTGGGGATCAGACGGCCGATCACGCCAAAATCCCTTTGCGCATCGCGGATGGCGGCCACGATGGCGTCCTGCGCCGACTCGTAGCGGATGCCCGACACGCGCACGGTGCCGGTCGGGTTCCAGAAGAACTCCGCATAGCGCACGCCATGGCCATGCACGTCTTCCAGGTATTCGTAGGCGAGGCAATACAAATCGGTCGGCGAGACGATCAGGTGCGCGTCGAGCGCGCGCAGCACGCGCAGCACGCCGACGGGCTTGTCGCCGCGCGTGTAAAACGCGTCGATTTCCTCGGGGGTGACGACATTGCCCGTCTTGGCGGCCAGCGCGCGGAAAGTGGCTTGCCGCACCGTGCCGAACAGGTGGCAATGCAGCTCCACCTTCGGCATGGCGCGTAAAAACTGTTCGATGCTCAGGGGTGAATTAGACATGAAGCTCGTTTCGTAGTGAAGTGGGTCAGACGAGAATGGCGGCCAGGCGGCGCATCAGGCGCTCGATGGCGGCGGGGCCATCGGCCAGCATCGCCACTTGCGTGTTGATGGCGGCGCGGCGCGGCACGCGGAATTCGCACACCGTCATGCCGCGCGTCAGTTCGCCCGTCAATTCGATGGCCACGTGAGCCGGCTGGAACTGGAACAGCTGCGGCGCTTCCAGATACAGGGCCACCACCGGGTCGTACATGGGCATGGGCACGGAACCGTCGCTGCTCCGGATGCGCACATACGCTTCCAGGTAGCCGGCCAGACGTAGCGCGCGCGGCGTGCCGAGGGCGCGCAGGCGTTCCACTTCCGCATTCGTCACCAGGAGCTGGCGGCACAGGTTCAGACCGAACATGCGCAGCGGAATGCCGGATTTGAACACCTGGGCGGCCGCTTCCGGGTCCGCATAGATATTGAATTCGGCCGCCGCCGTATGGTTGCCCTGGTCGGTCGAGCCGCCCATCAGGATGATCTCGACGATTTTCTCGGCGATATCGGGCGCGCGGGACAAGGCCGTGGCTAGGTTCGTCATCGGTGCGATCGCCATGATGGTGATCTGGCCGGGATGCTTGCGCACGGCGGCGATCAGCGCGTCGACGGCGTGGCCCGCAGCGTCACTGGCGGCACCGGGCGGCAGGATGTCGCCCGTGGTCGGCATGCCGCTGTCGCCCAGGATGCGCTGCGCCGTCTCGATGACGCCGGCCAGCGGTTCTTCGCAGCCGCGGTAGATCGGCACCGTCAAGCCGTCATGGGCCTTGATGCGCAAGGCGTTGTCGTAAGTGATGGCGACGGGTGCATTGCCCGCCACCACGCTCACGCCCAGCCACTCGATGTCGGGATTGCTGCCCAAGAGCAGCATCGTCAGCCAGTCGTCGAAACCGGGATCGGTATCGAGCCAGATCTTTTTCAAGGCTTGGGTCATGATGGTCTCAGGTTAAAAAATCAGGCAGCCAGCCACAGGGCGCTGTCGGACGGCAGCACGAAACTCACGGCCGTGCCTTCGCGCCAGGCGGCGCCGCCGGCCGCGCAAATGCCCTTGACCTGGCCCAGCGGCGTTTGCAGCAGGTATTCGACGGTGTCGCCCAGGAAACCGCGCGCCAGCACGGTGCCAGGGTACTGGCCTGCCGCGTCGTCGGCGGCGCAGACGCGCACCTTGTCCGGACGCCAGCCCAGCACCGTGGTGCCGGCAGCGACAGGGGACGTGTACGGCAGGCTGGCGCCGGCGTGGTGCAGCGCGCCGTCGCGGTAGTCGAACAGGTTTTCGAAACCCATGAAGTTGGCGACGAAGCGCGTGGACGGCGTATTGAAGACGGCTTCCGGCGCGGCCAGCTGCTCGATACGCCCGCCGTTCATGACGACGATACGGTCGGACAGGGCCAGCGCTTCTTCCTGGTCGTGCGTCACGTACAGCATGGTGATGCCCAGTTCGCGCTGGATGCGGCGCAGCTCGGCGCGCATCTGCACGCGCAGCTTGGCGTCCAGGTTCGACAGCGGTTCATCGAGCAGCAGCAGGGCCGGTTCGACGACGATGGCGCGCGCCAGCGCCACGCGCTGCTGCTGGCCGCCCGACATCTGCGTCGGCAGGCGCGTTTCAAACCCCGTCAGCCCGACGGCGGCGATCACGGCTTCCACTTTCGTTTTCAGCAGCGCCGGCGCCACCTTGCGCAGGCGCAGGCCGAAGGCGATGTTGTCGTACACGTTCAGGTGCGGGAACAGCGCGTACGACTGGAAGACCATGCCGATATTGCGCTTGTTCGGCGCCAGCTTGCCGATTTCGCGGCCGTCGAGCACGATGCGGCCCGACTGCAGCGGCATCAGGCCGGCAATCGCGCGCATGGTGGTGGTCTTGCCGCAGCCGCTGGGGCCCAGCAGGGAAATCAGCTCGCCCTGCTCGACGTGCAAGTCCAGGTCTTTCACGGACGTCGTGTTCTTGGCGTAGCCGAGGTTCAGCTTGTGCAGTTCCAGATAACTCATCGTGTGTTGCCTCTTACATGTATTTAGAAATGCCCAGCACCTTTTCGGTCACCATCACGAAGGCCATGGTGAACAAGACCAGCAAGGTCGACAGGGCAGCGATCGACGGATCGAAACTGTTTTCCATATGGCCCAGCATCTCGATCGGCAAGGTGCTGATGCCGGGGCCCGTGAGGAACAGCGAGACGGGCACCTGGTTGAACGAGGTGACGAAGGCGAGGAAGAAGGCGGCGATCACGGCGTTGCGGATATTCGGCAGCACGATCATGAAGAACGCGCGCAGGCGCGACGCGCCCAGGGTGATGGCCGCATCCTCGATATCCACGCGCAGGTTGACCAGGCTGGCGTACACGACACGCACCGAGTACGGAATCAGCAGCGCGATATGGCCGATCAAGAGGCCCACGTACACGGGCGCATTGATCGTCAGCACCAGGTGGTGCAGCAAGCCCAAACCGACGAGGATGGCGGGAATGATCAGCGGCGATGTCAGGATTTGCCGGATGGCGCCGATACCGGGCGGCGGCATGCGCGAAAACGCATACGCGACGGGGATGCCCAGCAACAGCGCGATGACGGTGGCGATCAGGCCGATTTCCAGGCTGGTCTGGAAGGCGCGGCGGAACTCGGGCGCAGCCCACACTTCGAGGATCCAGCGCAGCGAATACGATTCGGGCGGGAAGGCCAAGGTTTCGCCGCCGGAAAAGCCGGCCAGCACGACGATGGCGAAGGGTCCCAGCAGGAACAAAAACACCAGCCATAAAACGGCACGTGAAAACAGGCTTTCTTTCATACGGAACTCCGGCTCGAGGAAATACGTTTAAGGCCGGCATTCACCAGCAGGGTCATGCAGACGAGGATGACGGCGATCACATTCGCGGCGCCGAAATCGCTCTCCACGCTGACCTTCTGGTACAGCAGCGTTTCCAGCATCAGCACCTTGGTGCCGCCCAAGAGGGCCGGCGTCACGTAGGCCGTCACGCAGCCCGTAAACACCAGGGTGCCGCCGACCACCAGGCCTTCCTGCGTCAGCGGCAGGGTGACCTTGCAGAATACTTGCCATGGATTCGCGCCCAAAGTCGCCGCGGCCGGTTCCACGTCGCGCGGCAGGTTTTCCAGCGCGCCCGCCAGCGACATCAGCATCAAGGGCAGCAGCAATTGCAGCAAGCCGACAAAGACGGCGAACTCGCTGAACAGCAAACGCAGCGGCTCGTCCGTGAAACCCATGTTGACGAGCGCCGCGTTGAGGGCGCCATTACGGCCCAGCAGCACGATCCACGCATAGGTACGCGCGATCGGCGAGACCATCAGCGGCAGAATCATCATGCCGACCACCAGCCCGCGCCACTTCGGCGACACGCGCGCCACGGCCTGCGCGGCCGGATAGCCGAGGATGATGGAAGCGAGCGTCACCAGCGCGGCGATGCGCAGGGTGCGCCAGAAGATGGTGCGGTTGAACTCTTGCGAGAAGAATGCAACGAAGCGCTCAACACCCCACTGCATGCCGTCGCCGACGCGGAAGGCGTCGATCAGCAAGGCCAGCACGGGCAGCAGGAAGCAGACGACGATAAAGATCAGCGCCGGCAGGACCAGCAGCAGTCCCAAGCGCTTTTTTGGATCAGCAAACATGGTGTTTTCTCCTCGTCACCACTATTTGCTCATGGCCTTGTTCCACTGCGTCATCCAGTTGCTGCGCTGTTTGATGATGGTTTCCGGCTTGACGAACTTCAGCGAGCTGATTTGATCGGCGCCATAGGTATTGAATTGCGCGGCCGCCACCGACAGGCGCACGTCCTTGTTGACGGGCGAGTCGACCAGGTTGGTCGCCAGCTGCGTCTGCACTTCCTTGGACAGCCAGAAATCCATCAGCTGGTAGGCCAGGTCCGCATTCTTTGACCCGGCAACGATGCCCATCACGTTCATGCCGGCCGCCTGGCCTTCGGCCGGGATGCTCCATTTCAGGGGCAGGCCCGTCTTGAGCATTTGCGACCAGGTAAAGCGCGCCACGGGCGCGGCCCAGATTTCATCCTGCGCAAACAGGGCGGCCAGCTGCGCGCTGTTTTTCGAGAACGTGACGACGTTGCCCTTCATGCCGACGATCTTGGCAAAGCCCGTGGCGTAGTCATCCGTCTTGCCGCCCCAGGCCGCATCAGCCATGCGCAGCATCAAGGGACCCTGCGTGGTGCTCACGTCGGGGAAGGCCACGCGGCCCTTCAGTTCGGGGCGCCACAGGTCCTTCCAGGACGTCAGCGGGGCAACCTTGTCGCTGCGGTACACCAGGCCGACCGAATACAGGGTGTAGCCGACGGCAAAGTTGCCGCCGATAGGGTTTTTCGCCACGTCGTACAGGGCTTTGTAATTGCTCAGCTTGGAATAATCCATGGGCTGGATCACGCCCTTTTGCGCCGCTTCCAGCATGCCGGAATCGGACAGCAGCACCAGGTCGATCACCGGGTTCTTGGCGTGCACCACCAGCTTGGCGATGCGATCCGCATTATTCCCCGTTTCCACCTTGATATCGCAACCGCATTTGGCCTTGAACGGCTCGTACACATACTTCATGAACAAGGGCTGGGCAATCGGATAGGCCGAAATGACCAGCTCGCGTTTTTCCGCGTGGGCGGCGTTGGCCAGCAAGCCTAGGCTCAACGCCAACATGAGGTGCTTTTTCAAGATGCTTCCTTTCAGGGGACGGCGCTGCGGGACAGCGCCTGTAAAGATGAATCAGAATCAGAAATAATGTCGCATGCCAACGATCAGCACGCTTTGCGTCTTGCCGCCCGAGGCGCCGAAGCCGAACACGCGGGCGAACGTCGCATCGCCGGCCGCTTTCTGGTAGCTCCAGGTGATGGCGACATCGGTGCGCTTGGACAGGAAGTAATCGGCCTGGAAGTTAACCTGGTGCCATTTCGGCGTCTTGTTGATCACGTCATATTTACCAGTCGTATAGAAATACGACGCGCCCAGGTTCAACGCTTCCGTCAGCTTGTGGTTCACGTTCAAGTCCACGTTCTGCAGGGTCAGATTGCTTTGATCCAGGTAGTGGTAGCGCACATTGGTGTACAAGGCGCCAAACTTGGTCTTGCCCACATTATAAAAGCCTCCCGTGCCGGCGATGGCCTGGCTGTCCACGCCGGCGCCCTTGACGGCGCTCTTGTTAAAGATCAACAGGGAACTGGCATAATCATTGCCGATGGCGCCATTCGGCGCATCGGGGCTGTTCGGGCGATCCATCTTGGTGTAGGCGACGGCCCAGCTGAAGGCATCGACCTTGTAGCCGGCGCCCATGCTGTAGACGCGATTGCGGTTCGAATCTTCCGGGTTCTCGCTGAAACCATACAAGCCCGTGAACGACAGGTTGCTGATATTCGGGCTGACATACTTGACGGCGTTTTGCACGCGCAGGTTGTTGTAGCCATTGTCGTTGTCGCCGATGTGCACGCCGTTACTGGCGATGACCACGGGACCCAACAGATCCTTGACGGCTTCGTACTGGCGGCCCAGGGTCAAGGTGCCCTTGTCGTTGCTGGACAAACCCACATACGACTGGCGGCCGAACAGGCGGCCGCTTTGCGAGGCCGTGCCCGTCATCACGTTAAAACCGTTTTCCAGTACGAAGATCGCCTTGGTGCCGTCGCCCAGGTCTTCCTGGCCGCGGAAACCGATGCGGGGATTCTGATTCGTGCCGCTCAGCGCATGCGTGCGGCTGCCTTTGCCCTCATCCGACACATACCCGATACCGGCCGACAGCAGTCCATACACTTGCACGCTGCTTTGCGCCTGCGCCGCACCCTGCGCCGCCAGCAAGCCACCCACTACCATCGTTCCCGTCATCCATTTGTTCATCGCCGCCACCCTAAAAAGAATAAACCCTGAGTTTTTTTGGAATTATTTTATTGATGCATCCCTTGCATGGCGCGCCGCCGTACGTGCCGGCACCGCATTCCAGGCGCTTCTCCCGAATATTGTTGCTTTCAAGACAAGTAAGGACCAGTCCAGAATATGGTAAATTGCGGGATAAGAAAATTTGTTTATTTTTATAAATCCATTACTTTTTCTAATAAGCAACGCCCATGCATGAACTGAGCAAGAAAATTTCATTACGACATTTACAAGCGTTTTCCACCCTAGCCCGGGTAAACAGCTTCAGCAAGGCTGCACAGGAATTGTGCGTGACCCAGCCGGCCCTCAGCGCGTCGATCAAGCTGCTGGAAAATCAGCTGGGAAAAAAGTTGTTTAACCGCACAACCCACCAGTTGGAATTGACGCGCGAAGGCAAGCTGGCGCTCGAATACGCCACGCATTTATTGAATACGGCCAGCAACACCTTTGCCGATATCCAGCGCGCCATCGGCAGCGGCCGGCACCGCATCCGCATCGGCGCGATTCCCTCTGCCATGGCGATGACGGCCGTCGTGGTGGCGCGCTACTGCGAGCAGCATGGCGATGAGGTGGAAATCGTCCTGTCGGACATGCCCAACGATGGCTTGCTGCACGCGCTGCATTCGGGCCAGCTGGACTTTTGCGTGGGCATCGAGGTGCCCGGTTCCGTGTCGCTGGAAAGCGTGGGCCTGTTCGAAGACGAGCTGGTCTTGGTGACGGCGGGACGCCATGCGCTGGCGCCGCTGAAGGAAGTGCGCTGGGAGCAGCTGGCGGGCCAGGAAATCGTCGTGTTTACCAAGGGCAGCATCTGGGAGTTCGCTTCCAGCGCCCTGCGCCAGCATGGCTTGAGCCCGTCGAGCCTGTACCAGATGATCCACAGCGAATCGCTGTATGGCGTGGTGCGCGCGGGCATCGCCGTGGGCATCATGCCCAGCCTGTACACGACCTTCCTCAACGACGAGGACCTGCATGTGGCACCGCTGCGCCAGCCCACGTGCAAGCGCAAGATCGCCCTGATGCGGCGCAATGAAATCAGCCGCAACCACCATGTGGACGACTGTTTTTCAGCGTTGCGCCAGGATTTGCAGCAGGTCGACCAGTGGTTTTAAGTTAAAACTCAAGCAGGCGCCTTCAGCAGATTCGCCAAGGCAACATACTGCTCCAGCCCCACGGTTTCCGGACGCAGGGTCGGGTCGATGCCGGCCGCCTTGATCTGCTCTTCCGTAAACATCCCGGCCAGGCAATTGCGGATCACCTTGCGGCGTTGCGAAAACGCCTTCATGACCACGGCTTCCAGCGTGGCCTGGTCGCACGCGAGGCGCTCGGCCACGGGAATCATGCGCACGATGGCCGACTCCACTTTCGGCGGCGGATCGAAGGCCGTCGGCGGCACGATGAACAGCAGCGACATCTTGTAGCGCCATTGCAGCATCACGGACAGGCGGCCATACGCCTTGCTGCCCGGTTCGGCTACCATGCGTTCGACCACTTCCTTTTGCAGCATGAAATGCTGGTCCTGCACCAGCGGCGCGAAGTCCGCCAGGTGGAACAGCAGCGGGCTGGAAATGTTATATGGCAAGTTGCCCACGATGCGCAGCTTCTGGCCGGCCGGCACGGGGATTTGCGCGAAATCGAATTTCAGCGCGTCGCCCGAGTGGATCGTCAGCTTGGCCGGATTAAACGTTTTTTCCAGACGCACGATCAGGTCGCGGTCCAGTTCCACCACGTGCATCTGTTTCAAATGGCGCAGCAGCTGCTCCGTCATGGCGCCCAGGCCGGGGCCGATCTCGACCATGGCATCGTCCGGCTGCGGCGCGATGGCGGCCGTGATGTCGTCGAGGACGAAGCGGTCATGCAGGAAGTTCTGGCCAAAGCGTTTGCGGGCAACGTGTTTCATAATGTGTTTTCTATCAATGCGGTAAAGCCGGCACAGGCCGGCGGGATCGTTGAGCAGGCAGCGTCGGGTTACGTCTTGCGGCTAACCCGACCTACGCTCTGGTCGGGGTGCTGGCGCGCAGCATGTCGAGCGCCGTTTGCAGGGCTTGCTCCATGCTGTGGCAATCGGCCAGGCCCAGCCCTTGCGCGGCCAGGTCCAGTGCCGTGCCATGGTCGACCGAGGTGCGGATCAGCGGCAAGCCCAGGGTGATATTGATGCCGCGCCCGAAGGTCGCGTATTTCAGCACCGGCAAACCCTGGTCGTGGTACATGGCCAGCACGCAGTCGGCGTCCGCCAGATATTTTTGCTGGAACAAGGTGTCGGCCGGGTACGGTCCGCGCGCATCGATGCCGCGCGCTTGCGCCGCGGCAATCGCCGGGGTGATGACATCGATTTCCTCGCGTCCCAGATACCCGCCCTCGCCCGCGTGCGGGTTCAGGCCGGTGACGAGGATACGCGGCGCGGCGATGCCGAATTTCTGTTGCAAATCAAGCTGAATGATATCCAGCGTGACGGCCAGGCTGTCCATCGTGATGGCAGCGGACACGTCCTTCAATGGCAAATGCGTGGTGGCCAGCGCCACGCGCAGGGTCGGCTCGCCGTGGCCCGGTTCGCCGGCCAGCATCATCACCACTTGCGGCGTGCCGGTTTTTTCTGCCAGGTATTCCGTATGGCCGGAAAAGGCCACGCCCGCGTCGTTGATCGTGCTCTTTTGCAAGGGGGCCGTGACCATGGCGCCAAACCAGCCCGCCTGGACACCCTCCACGGCCGCGTCCAGGGTAGCGAGCACGGAACGCCCGTTTTCCTTGTCCAGCACGCCAGGAATGACATTGTTCACAGTGGGAATATCGATCACGGCCAAGCGGCCGGGACCGAACTGGGGCAAGCCGCTGTTGCGCACGGCTTGCAGCGACAGCGCCGCCAGGCGGATCTCCGGATCGATCAGGCTGGCCGTCAGCGCCAGGAAGGCGGCGTCGCCCAGCAGGATGCAGTTGACTTCATTGCGCATGGCCCAGGCGGCGCGTATCGAGATTTCCGGACCGACACCGGCCGGTTCGCCACAGGTAATGGCGATGGCCGGACGGCGTGCAACAGGCAAGTTACTCATGCGCAATCAGTCAGCAGCATTACTGGTCGTCCGCGCGGAATTCGACGTAAGCACGGTCGCGCACTTCGCGCGCCCAGTTTTCCGTCGCTTCTTCCAGCTTGCGTTCGCGCAAGGCATTGCGTGCGGCAGCGCGTTTCTTCTCTTTCGAGACGTCGTCGCTCTTACGTTCCAGCACTTCGATCAGATGGAAGCCAAAGCTCGATTCGATCGGCTGGCTCACTTCGCCCGGTTTCAGCGCATTCATCGCCGTTTCAAATTCCGGCACGGTGTCGCCCGGATACAGCCAGCCCAGGTCGCCGCCTTTGGCCGCGGAACCGTCGTTCGAGAACAAACGGGCCAGGTCTTCGAACTTGGCGGCCTTGTTGTCGAGACGTTCTTTCAATTCCAGCAGTTTGCGCTTGGCTTCGGCCGCCGACAGGGTTGGCGTCACTTTCAGCAGGATATGGCGGGCATGCGTCTGCTGCACGGCGGCGACAGCTTGTGCCTCGGCAGCGCTGCGGCGGTCCACCAGTTTCAGGATATGGAAGCCCGTGTTGCTCTTGATGATAGGCGTGATCTGGCCAGGCTTCAATTTCAGCAACTGTTCCGTGAACAGGGGCGGCAGGCGGTCGCTCTGGCGCCAGCCGATATCGCCGCCGCTCAGCGCATCGCTGGCGTCGGAATAGGTGGCGGCCATCTTGGCGAAATCGGCGCCCGTGCGCAACTGGCGGCTGACTTCTTCGGCGCGCGCGCGGCGTGCGGCGATCTGTTCGGGGCTGGAATTTTCCGGAATGCGCACGAGAATTTGCGCCAGGTTCAGCTCCACCTGTTCGCTGGCTGCCGCTTTTTCCGCTTCCAGGAAGTTATCCACTTCGGAATCGGAAATCTGGATCTTGGCGTCGACTTCGTGCTCGCGCAGGCGCTGCATGATGATTTCATCGCGGATTTCTTCGCGGAAGGTCGCAAACGGCGTGCCTTCCTTTTCCATCTGGTTGCGCAGCTCTTGCACCGTCATCTTTTGCTGTTCAGCAATACGGCCAATCGCGCGGTCCAGGGTCAGGTCATCCACGCGCACACCCATTTCCTTGGCCAGCTGCATTTGCGCGCGCTCGACAATCATGCGTTCGAGCAACTGGCGGCGCAGGTCGGCAGGGTCGGGAAGCGGGATATTCTGCGCCTTCATGCGCTGCTCCACGCTCTTGATGCGGGCCGCCACTTCATTGCGCGTGATCACATCGTCATTGACGACAACGGCGATGGAGTCGATGGTCTGGCCACTGCTCGACGCAGGGGGAGTGAAGCCCTTGACTGGCGCTGGGGCAGCGGCAGCGGGTTTGGCCGCAGGCGCTGGCGCAGCCTGTTGCGCCCAGACACTACTGGTCGTGGCGCCGGAAATGGCGCACAACAAAACCGTTGCAATTTTGAGTTGGTGCATACTGGCATTACGCATAATGTGTAGAGCGCTCATGAGTTCAGGTGAATAAAAAAACCGGTTTGTGCCAGCGCCGGGGACACCGGCGGCGGCAACGGTGACTATCTTAACGGAGTGGCTGGCTCAATGTCTGGTAACCAGGGATAGTTTTTGTAAAAGTTTCCAGGCCATTCGCACCCAGGCCCAGGCCACTCGACAAGCCCGTCAATTCCAGCTGGAAGAAGATCGGCGTCGAGACAGTCTTGGTCGTCGTCACGAAACGCTGCGCCCCCATGCGGAACACCCAGCAGTCGCCCTTGTATTCGAGGCCGACCAGGCTTTCCAGCATGCTGCGATCCTTGATGGAGTAACTGATGCGGCCCACGCCATACAGGCGGTCCGTCAACGGCCACTGCGTCGACACTTCCGCATTACGCAGTACGCCACGTTGAAAACGGTTACTGAAATTCAATACTTTCTTGGCACCAGGCTGATATTGCAAGGTGTAGTTGTAGCTCATCAACTGGCGATCGCTGGGATTGTACTGCACCAGACTGTCGACGGTCCAAGTCTCGGACACGCGGCCCGTTGCGGCCAGCAGGATATCGGAACGCGACTGGTTGACGGGCGTCGTCGAATTGAGCTGCACGCGCTGGTCGGCAAAATAGAAACGCTGACCGAAGGTCAGGCGCATGCGCTCCGTGCCGTCCGATTGCAGGAAACGCGATACGACGGCGGCCGTGACCTGGTTGGCGTCGCCGATGCGGTCGCTGCCGACAAAACGGTTTTCCGTGAAGATTTGCGTCAGGTTGAACGTCCCATCGGCCGTATCGAAGTTCGGAAACTGCGACTGGTCGCGGTACGGCGTGTAGACGTAGAACAGGCGCGGCTCCAGGGTTTGCGTGCCGCCCTTGGTGCCAAACAGATTCGTGTCGCGTTCAAACACCAGGCCGCTGTCGACCGAGAAGGTCGGCACGGCGCGCGTAAACGAGGTAGTTTTAAACAGCGCCTTGGTCCGGGCGTCATTGTCGAGCTGATACGCGCTGGCATTGAGCATCAGCTTGGGCGTGATGAAGTAGCCAGGGCGCATGATGGGAAAACTCACCTGCGGCACGGCCACGAGACGCGAGCCTTGCACCTGTGTCGGATGCGCGAAGCGCGTCGCTTCCGCGTCAAAGGTCCAGTCGAAACCGCCCCAGACATCGTATTTGCCAGCATGGAAGTTCACCGCCGGCAAACGGTCATACGGGCGTGGCACGACCACGTTGGGATCGGGATCCTGCAGCACCTGGTAATTCTGCACGCGCGCCGTCAGGCTCCAGTCCTCGGTACGGTAATCGGTGCGCAATTCGCGCAGCAACTGGCGCTCGGTGGCGGTGGCGACGGTTTTCGAAAAATCGTTCGGGTAATTATCGTCCGACGCCTCGCGCAGATCCCAGCTGTAAGTCCAGCCCTTGGCCAGCGCCTGCTCATGCTTGGACTTGATCATGTAGCGGTTGGTCTTGGTCTGCTTGTCGTTCGGCAAAAATTCAAACGACGTTTCACCGCTGTACAAGCCGGCATCCGTCTCGCCCATGTAGCGGCCCGTCGCACCGAGCTGAATGCCGCGCCGCTGGATGTAGCGCGGATACAGGGTCAGGTCGCGGTTCGGCGCGATGTTCACGTAATACGGCATCAGCAGCTCGAAACCGTTCTTCGAGGCAAAGCCCGGCGTGGGCGCCAGCCAGCCCGAGCGGCGCGCACCCGACAACGAAAACGACATGCCCGGCGTGCCCAGGATCGGCACGTCCTTGAAATAGATGATGGTCTTGCTGCCCGTGCCCACGTCGCGGCCCGTATCGAGGTTCAAGGTGCTCGATTTCAGGTACCAGTCCGGATTCGGCCCTTCGCAGGTACTGTAGGTGCCTTCGATAACATTGGCTTCGTCTGGATTGATGAAGTCGACGCGCTCGGCCTTGCCCTGGCCGCCGCCCACTGCGAAGCGGTAAGTCGGGTTGAGCAGGAAACCCTTGCCGGTCTCCATGTTCAGCTTCAGGACGTCACCCGTGTAGTAATCGCCGAAACGCCACATCTTGATATGGCCCTCGGCGTCGAACTGATCTTCAACTTGTTTGTAACAAGCTGTATCGGCCGTCATTTTTGTGGTTTTTCCGCGCTCAATCACGACATTCTGGTCGAGATTGATCTCTCTTTCCGGTCGACCGTTCATGCTGTTCGCCGTCATGACGGTAGGCGCGTCGGGATCTTCCACATGAACCGGACGCGGTGCTTTCTGGGCGTGGACAGGCACCGTCGTGGCGGCGACGAGCGCGCTGATGGCGAAAGCCCAGCGCTGCGAAGGGGGGGAGGCCGAAAACCAGCTCATGAATTGGAAGGGGCAAGCACCATTGACAGGCGATTTTTTGATTTGAATCCCTTATTATATGGGAATCTGCACCATCAACCCGATTCCACAGGCCGCTTAATGTCATTCTCCCCCAATTCCTCCACCGCGCCGGTCTCCGCCGACGCTCGCCTGACCCTGTTGAAAGCCTGGTTGACCTCGCTTAACCTCGTCGCGCCCGAATCCGCCCGTCCCGCTTCCAGCGATGCCAGCTTCCGCCGCTACTACCGTCTCGATGTGCTGCCAAGCAACACAACATTGCCAGGAAAGACACTGATCGCCATGGATGCGCCGCCCGAGCGCGAAAACGTGCCCGCCTTTGTCAAGGTGGCCGGCTTGCTGAAAGGCGCCGGCGTGTCCGTGCCCGACATCATCGCGCAAGACCTGGAACAGGGCTTCCTGCTGCTGTCCGACCTGGGCACGACCACGTATCTGGACGCCCTGAACCACGACAACGCCAGCGTGCTGTACGCCGAAGCGCTGGAATCCTTGATGAAAATCCAGCTGGCCAGCGCCCCCGACGTGCTGCCCGAATTCGACCGCGCCTTCATCCTGCGCGAAATGAATCTGTTCCCGGAATGGTTCATCGGCAAGCACCTGGGCGCCACCTTGACGGATGTACAACAAACCCAGCTGGACAAGGTCTTCGAAGCCATCACGGCGAATATCTTGTCGCAGCAGCAAGTATTCATGCACCGCGACTACCATTCGCGCAATTTGATGCACATCAACGATGGTTCGATCCCCAATCCCGGCATCCTCGACTTCCAGGACGCCGTCTTCGGTCCCGTCACCTACGACATCGCCTCGCTGCTGCGCGACGCGTATATCCAGTGGGACGAGGAACTGGTGCTCGACTGGGTGATCCGCTACTGGCAGCGCGCCAAGCAGCTGGGCTTGCCGGTGAATCCCGACATCGACGCCTTCTACCGCGATTTCGAATTCACGGCCCTGCAGCGCCACCTGAAAATCCTCGGCCTGTTCGCGCGCCTGAACTACCGCGACGGCAAGGATCTGTACATGGGCGACCTGCCGACCGTGCTCGACTACGTGCGCAAGACGGCCAATCGCTACACGGAACTCAAGCCGCTGGTGCGCTTATTGGACGCTCTGGAAAACAAGGCCCCACAAGTGGGCTATACATTCTGATGACTTCAGAGCAATTTACAAAATAAATCAGAAAACGAATACCCATGAAAGCCATGATCTTTGCCGCAGGCCGCGGTGAACGGATGCGTCCGCTTACCGATACCTGTCCCAAACCGCTGCTGAAAGTGCGCGGCCGTCCGCTGATCGTCTGGCATGTGCTGAATCTGGTGCGCGCCGGCATCACGGACATCGTCATCAACCATTCCCACCTGGGCCATTTGATCGAGGAAACCCTGGGCGACGGCAGCGCGTATGGCGCGCGCATCGCGTACTCGCCCGAGACCACGCCGCTGGAAACGGCGGGCGGCATCGCCCAGGCGCGGCACTTGCTGGGCGAGGAACCATTTCTCGCCATTTCCGGCGACATCTATTGCCCGTATTTCGACTTCAAGCAAGTGCTCGACGTGCTGGCCGACAAGGATGTGCTGGGCACGCCGTATCCGGCCGACCAGCGCGACATCGCCTGGACCTACCTGGTGCCCAATCCCGACTTCCATCCCAAGGGCGACTTCGGCCTGACCTTGTTCTCGATCAACAATACAGACGAAACCAAGTGGACCTTCGCCAATATCGGCGTGTACCGTCCTGAAATGTTCGACGGCATCGCGCCCGGCAGCCACGCCAGACTGGGCGATTTGCTGCGCCAGTACGCGGATCAGGGCCGCGTGGGCGGCGAAGTCTATACCGGAGAGTGGACGAATGTGGGTACGCCGGCGCAGCTCGACGTACTCAACGGTGTGGCAGCGAAGGCGCCAGCGGCATGATGGCCAATTACGCGGCACGGCGCGCGGCGCTGCTGGCGCAGATGCTGCCGGGCAGCGTGGCCATCCTCGCCACGGCGCCCGAAGTGCCGCGCAACAGCGATTGCGATTATCCGTACCGCCACGACAGCTATTTCTATTACCTGAGCGGCTTTACGGAACCCGACAGCGCCGTGGCCCTCGTGGCCGCCAGCGCCACAGCCCCGGCGCGCGCCATCCTGTTTTGCCGCGCCAAGAATACGGAGCGCGAAATCTGGGACGGTTTCCGCCACGGGCCCGAGGCGGCGCGCGCCACTTTCGGCTTTGACAGCGCCTTCCCCATCGAGGAACTCGACGTCGAAATGACGCGCCTGCTGGCCGACGTCCCCGCCATCTACTATGCGCTGGGCGGCAGCCTTGATGCGCAGGTGAAGCTCTGGCGGCACAACGTGCGGCAAAAGGCCCGCAGCGGCGTCACGGCGCCCGCCATCGCGCATGACATCAATGGCATGCTCGACGCCATGCGCCTGCTGAAAGACACGCAGGAACAGCAGCTGATGCGCCGCGCCGCCGCCATTTCCAGCGCCGCGCACGTACGCGCCATGCGCGCCACGCAGCCCGGCATGCACGAATATGCGCTGGAAGCGGAGCTGCTGTACGAATTCCGGCGCAGCGGCGCGCAGTTTCCCGCCTATTCCTCCATCGTCGCCGGCGGCGGCAACGCCTGCATCCTGCACTACAGCGCCAATAACGCGGTATTAAAAGACGGCGAGCTGGTCTTGATCGACGCCGGCTGCGAACTCGATGGCTATGCCTCGGACATCACGCGTACCTGGCCCGTCAACGGCCGTTTCAGCGGCCCGCAGCGGGCGCTGTACGAACTGGTGCTGGCGGCCCAGCAGGCGGCGCTGGACATGGTGCGCCCCGGCTTGCCGCACAGCGCCATCCACGAAGCGGCCGTGCAAGTGCTGGCGCAAGGCATGCTCGACCTGGGTTTGCTGGACCGGCAAAAAAGCGGCGGCGTGCAGGACGTCATCGCCAACAAGGCCTATATGCCCTTCTACATGCACGGCACCAGCCACTGGCTGGGCATGGACGTGCACGACGTGGGCGCCTACCGCAACACGGATGCGCCCGGCAAGCCGTGGCGCGCTTTGGCACCGGGCATGGTGCTGACGGTCGAACCGGGCATCTACGTGCGTCCGGGTACGGGCGTGCCGGAGCAGTTCTGGCATACCGGCATCCGCATCGAAGACGATGTGCTGGTCACGCCGCAAGGCCATGAAGTCTTCAGCTCGGCACCCAGGAGCGTCGCTGAAATCGAACAACTGATGTCACAGGATTAACCCCGCCGCATGCATACACCGTCCACTTTCGATCTCGCCATCTGCGGCGCCGGCCCCGTCGGCATGGCGCTGGCCGCCCTGCTGGTACAGCGCGGCAGCCGCGCCGCCGGCATCGCCCTGCTCGACGCCAAATCCATCGAGCAGGCCCGGCGCGACCCGCGCACCATCGCCCTGTCGCACGGCAGCCGCCAGATACTCGAGGAAGCGGGCGCCTGGCCCGTGGAGGCGACGCCTATCCACCAGATCCACGTGTCGCGCCGCGGCCAGTTCGGGCGCAGCCTGATGGACCGCAGCGAGCATGGCGTCGAGGCGCTCGGCTACGTGGCCCGTTACGGCGCCGTCGTCAGCGCGCTGGCCGACGTGTGCGAGCGCCTGGGCGTGGCCAGCCTGCGCCCCGCCCTGGTCACGGGCAGCGCGGAGGATGCCGATGGCGTGTCCGTGCAGATCGACCAGGCGGGCGCCGCATCGACCTTGCGCGCCAGCCTGCTGGTGCAGGCCGAGGGCGGCCTGTTCGGCCAGCAGCCGGAACGCGCCGTCAGCCGCGATTATGGCCAAAGCGCCATCATTGCCCATGTGCGTACAAGCGCCCCCATCGCCCACCGCGCGTATGAACGCTTCACCGACGAAGGTCCGCTGGCGCTGCTGCCGCAGGACGACGGCTACGCGCTGGTGTGGTGCGTGCCGCCCACGCGCGCCGAACAATTGCTGGCCCTGGACGACGCTGCCTTCCTGGCGCGCCTGGGCGCCGCCTTCGGCAGCCGCCTGGGACGCTTTAGCCACACGACGGCGCGCCTGGCCTATCCGCTGGGCCTGAACGCGCAGGCGAACGGCACGGCGCGCACGGTCGCCATCGGCAATGCGGCGCAAACCCTGCATCCGGTGGCGGGACAGGGCTTGAACCTGGGCCTGCGCGACGCCGCCGTGCTGGCCCGCGTGCTGGCGCAGGGCAGCAGCCCGGCCGGGCTGGAACGCTACGCCAGCCTGCGCCAGGCCGACCGGGGCCTGACCGTGCGCGTCACCGACACCATGGCGCGCATCTTCACGGGCAGCGCCCCCACGCAAGGCTTGCTGGGCCTGTCGCTGGGCTTGCTGGACGTTTTCAGCCCCGCGCGCAAAAGCCTGGCCACCCTGATGATGTACGGCCGCCGCTGAACCTTAACAATAAGTAAAGGGCACGGGCGAAAAAGAAACAGGGAACATCTCCGGCATGGAGTAAACGGCCTGCGGATGCGACAATGGCTGTCACCTGGTTTTTGGCGACCGTTCCATGACAGATGCATTGCCCGCAGCACCGCCTGCCGCTCTTCCCGAAGTGCTCTTTTCCCGCCTGCTGGAAGACGCCCTCGACGCCGTCATCATCATCGATGAACATTGCCGCATCCGCTATATCAATGGCGCCATGCAGGCGCTGTCGGGCTATGCCAGCGGGGAATTGCTGGGGCAGACCCTGAACGGCCTGCTGCCCGACGCCGTCGGCGCGCAGCACGACAACCACGTGATCAATTACATCCGCAGCTCGCGCACCTCCAGCGTGCTGGGCAAGATACGCGAATTCGCCATCCGCCACCGCGATGCGCAAATGATACCCATCGAAATGAAGGCGCTGGACCTGGGCGTGGTGGACGGCATCCGCTATTTCGGCGCCTTCTTGCTCGACGTGCGCGAACGGCGCGAACTGGCGGCAAAGAACGCCAGCCTGCTGGCGCAGCTGGAACAGCAGGCGCTGCACGATGCGCTGACGTCGCTGCCCAACCGGCGCGCCTATGAAGCGCAAGCCGAGCAGGCGATGGCGCGCGCGGCACGCAGCGGCGCCGCCCTGACCGTGGGCGTGGCCGACCTCGACCATTTCAAGAAGATCAACGACCGCTACGGCCATGCCGTGGGCGACGCCGTGCTGCGCACGGTGGCGCAGGCGCTGCGCGACACGGGACGCATCACCGACGTGGCGGCCCGTCTCGGCGGCGAGGAGTTCGGCCTGCTGTTCCCCGACGCCAGCCTGCGGCAGGCGCACAAGGTGGCCGAACGCATCCGCGCCGCCGTGGCCGCCGCCATCACGCCTTTGCCCGATGGCGGCGAACTGCAGGTGACCATCAGCATCGGCGTGGCCTCCCTGACGGCCGGCGCCAGCCTGGACGCGGCCATGTCGGATGCCGACAAGGCCCTGTACGCGGCCAAGCACCAGGGACGCAATAAAGTCGTCGCAGCCTGAAGACAAGCGTAGGTCGGATTAGGCGGGGCCGCCGAGGCCGAAGGCCTTAATCCGACAACATTGTTGGCCCCAATACGTCGGATTACGCGGGGCTTTGCCCCGCTAATCCGACCTACGGCAAAAAATACCGCTTATTCAACTGCCTTGAGCATATCCTCGATCACCTTCTTGGCGTCGCCAAACACCATCATCGTGTTCGGCTGGTAGAACAGGTCGTTGTCCAGGCCCGCATAGCCGGACGCCATCGAGCGCTTGTTGACGATGATGCTCTTGGCCTTATAGGCTTCGAGGATCGGCATGCCGGCGATCGGCGATTTCGGGTCTTTCGCCGCCGGGTTGACGACGTCGTTCGCGCCCAGCACCAGCACCACGTCCGTCTGGCCGAATTCGCCGTTGATGTCTTCCATCTCGAAGACCTGGTCATACGGCACTTCCGCCTCGGCCAGCAGCACGTTCATGTGGCCCGGCATGCGCCCCGCCACGGGGTGGATCGCGTACTTGACGGTGACGCCCTTGTGCGTGAGCTTTTCCACCAGTTCTTTCAGCGAGTGCTGCGCGCGCGCCACGGCCAGGCCGTAGCCGGGCACGATGATGACGGTTTCCGCATTGCTCATGATGAAGGCGGCGTCGTCGGCCGAACCCGATTTGACCGGGCGCTGTTCCTGCGCGCCGGCTGCGCCTGCGGCCGGCGCATCGCCGCCGAAACCGCCCAGGATGACGTTGAAGAACGAGCGGTTCATGGCCTTGCACATGATGTACGACAGGATCGCGCCGGACGAACCGACCAATGAGCCGGCGATGATCAGCATCGAGTTATTCAGCGAAAAACCGATGCCGGCCGCGGCCCAGCCCGAGTAACTGTTGAGCATCGATACCACCACCGGCATGTCGGCGCCGCCGATGGGGATGATGATCAGCACGCCCAGCGCGAAGGCGATGAGGGTCATGATGACGAACGGCGTCCAGGCCGGCTCCACCCCGTCGGCGAAGCAGAACGCCAGGCCCAGGCCCACCATCACCAGCGCCAGCACCAGATTGAGCATGTGCTGGCCCTTGAAACTGACGGGCGCGCCCTGGAACAGGCGGAACTTGTATTTGCCCGACAGCTTGCCGAAGGCGATCACCGAACCGGAGAACGTGATGGCGCCGACAAAGGTGCCGATGAACAGTTCGAAGCGGTTGCCGATGGGCAGCGCCTCGCCGTGTTTCGCGATATTGAAGGCCCACGGTTCCGACACGGCCGCCACGGCGATGCAGACGGCCGCCAGGCCGATCAGCGAGTGCATGGCCGCCACCAGTTCCGGCATCTTCGTCATTTCCACGGTCTTCGCCAGATAGGCGCCGATGGCGCCGCCCGTAACGATGCCGATGATGACGAGGGTCAGGCCCATGCCGCCCGTCTGCTGTTCCTTCAGTTTCAGGATCAGCGCGACGGTGGTGACGGCGGCAATGGCCATGCCGCTCATGCCGAAGGCATTGCCGCGGCGCGCCGTCGATGGCGACGACAGGCCTTTCAGGGCCTGGATGAAGCACACCGAGGCGATCAGGTACATCATCGTCACCAGGTTCATGGTGACGAAGCTCATGGCGTGACTCATTCTTTTGCTCCTTGCTTGGCCTTCGGTTCTTTTTTACGGAACATCTCGAGCATGCGCTGCGTGACGAGGAAGCCGCCGAACACATTGACGGCGGCCAGCGCCACGGCCAGGGTGCCGGCCACTTGCGCCAGCGGACCATCGGTCAGGCCGGCCGCCAGCATGGCGCCGACGATGATGATGGCGGAAATGGCGTTGGTGACGGCCATCAGCGGCGTATGCAGCGCCGGCGTGACGGTCCAGACGACGTGGTAGCCGACATAAATGGCCAGCACGAAGATGATCAGGTTGGTGATGGTGTGACTGATTTCCATGATGTTGTTCTCTCCGGCGCCGCGTTATTTTCTGAGGATGTCATTGCCTGCGCAAACCAGGCTGGCCTTGATGATTTCATCCTCGCGGTCGATCAGCAATTGGTCGTCCTTGTCGATGATGAGCTTTAAGAAGTCCAGCACGTTGCGCGCATACAGGGCCGAGGCGTCGGCCGCCACCAGGGTCGCCAGATTCGGCTCGCCGACGATGTACACGCCGTGTTTGAGCACCGTCTTGCCCAGCTCGGACAGCGGGCAGTTGCCGCCCTGCTCGACGGCCAGGTCGACGATGACGGAGCCCGGTTTCATGGCTTTCACCGTTTCTTCTGAAATCAGCACGGGCGCGGCGCGGCCGGGAATCAGGGCCGTGGTGATGATGATGTCGGCCAGTTTCGCCCGTTCGTGCACCAGTTCGGCCTGGCGGCGCATCCAGTCGGCCGGCATGGCGCGCGCATAGCCGCCCGAGCCCTTGGCGATTTCCTTTTCTTCGTCGGTGAGGAAGGGCACGTCGAGGAACTTGGCGCCCAGCGATTCCACTTGCTCCTTGACGGGCGGGCGCACGTCGGACGCTTCGATGACGGCGCCCAGGCGCTTGGCCGTGGCGATCGCCTGCAAGCCGGCCACGCCCACGCCCATGATCAGCACGCGGGCCGCCTTGACGGTGCCGGCCGCCGTCATCAGCATGGGCATGAAGCGCTGATAGGTATTCGCGGCCACCAGCACGGCCTTGTAGCCGGCGATGTTCGCCTGCGACGACAGCACGTCCATCGACTGCGCGCGCGTGATGCGCGGCACGGCTTCGAGGGCGAAGGCGGACAGGCCCGCCGTCGCCATGGCGGCGATATTGTCGGCGTCAAACGGGTTCAACATGCCGATCAGCACCGTGCCGCTGGCCATCATGGCCCGTTCGCCGGCGTCCGGTGCGCGCACCTTGAGCACGATGGCGCAGCCATAGGCTTCCTGGGCGGTACCGATCTGCGCGCCGGCGGCAGCATACGCCTCGTCGGGAATCGAGGCTTGCACGCCCGCCCCCGACTGCACGACGACTTGATGCTTGGCTGCCAGCTTCTTGACTGTCTCGGGCGTGGCTGCCACCCGGGTTTCACCAGGCCGTGTTTCGGCCGGTATGCCTATCCTCATGATGCCTCCGCTAATTGATAAACTGACTAGAATCTAACACGGAAAGCAGCGCGTTAAACGTTTGTGAACCAGCAACTTTTAGTCGTACGACACTAATTTCATCCGCATCCATGATTTGTTTCACCATGCGGCGCGGCGCCCATATTGTGGGAAAGGTGTGTCAATCTCACCACAGTCGAGCAAGCGTGCGCGCTTGTTTTGACCACAGGGAAAGCCTATATTAGCGGGCGCTTCCTGCCATCTTGCCAACTAAGCCCCCATGCTAGTGCGCTCCCCGGGAAAGACGTAAGTACCTCCCACCGCTATTTGCTAAAACGTTGTCATTTATCAATATGTCCGCGCAACAAAAGGCCGGCTTCAAACCGCGCGCGCAGAACAAGATAAAATGTCGGCTCTTTCAAGGATGGAATCATGCCGAGAATCTGGAAACCCTCTGTCACCGTGGCCGCCATCGTCGAGCGCGATGGCCTGTTTTTACTGATTGAAGAAGAGACCAGCGAAGGCATCAAGCTCAACCAGCCAGCCGGCCACCTCGACCCGTTCGAGTCGCTGGAACAGGCGGTGATCCGCGAAACGCTGGAAGAAGCGGCCTACGATTTCATTCCCACGGCACTGGTCGGCATGTACATGTCGCGCTACCAGTCACTGCGCACGGGCGAGGACGTGACCTATCTGCGCTTCACCTTTTGCGGCACGGCCGGCGCCGAACACGATCGCCCGCTGGACGAAGGCATCATCCGCACCCTGTGGATGACGCGCGACGAGCTGGCGGCGTGCCAGGAGCGCCACCGCAGTCCGCTGGTGCTGCAGTGCGTGGACGAATACCTGGCTGGCCGGCGCGCGCCGCTGGCCCTGCTGCACACGCATGCGTCCGTTTTCAATAGCGCATAGCAATACGCATTGCCATATTATTAAAGTACACTGGAAAGCAAGATGAGCAAGAAGAAAGTCGTGATCGGCATGTCGGGCGGGGTCGATTCCTCGGTCGCGGCATGGATGCTGAAGGAACAAGGCTATGAAGTCATCGGCCTGTTCATGAAAAACTGGGAAGATGACGACGATTCGGAATACTGCTCCACGCGCCAGGACTGGATCGACGCGGCCAGCGTGGCCGACGTCATCGGCGTCGATATCGAAGCCGTCAATTTCGCTTCCGAATACAAGGACCGCGTGTTCGCCGATTTTCTGCGCGAATACCAGGCCGGCCGCACGCCGAACCCGGACGTGCTGTGCAACGCCGAAATCAAGTTCAAGGCCTTCCTTGACCACGCCATGACCCTGGGCGCCGACCTGATCGCCACCGGCCACTATGCGCGCGTGCGCCAGGCGCCGACCGATGCGGGCCGTTATGAACTGCTCAAGGCCGTCGACGCCAGCAAGGACCAAAGCTACTTCCTGCACCGTCTGAACCAGGCGCAACTGTCCAAGACCTTGTTTCCGCTCGGTGAAATCCCGAAGACGCAGGTGCGCCAGATCGCCGAGCAACTGGCGCTGCCGAACGCGCAGAAGAAGGATTCCACGGGCATCTGCTTTATTGGCGAACGCCCGTTCCGCGAATTCTTGAACCGCTACCTGTCGTACAAGCCGGGCCCGATGAAAACGGCCGACGGCAAGACGGTGGGCGAACACGTGGGACTGAGTTTCTATACCCTGGGCCAGCGCAAGGGCATCGGCATCGGCGGCGTGAAGTCGTACCAGAACGCGGACGGCAGCAGCGACGCCTGGTATGTGGCGCGCAAGGATATCGTCAACAACACCCTGTGGGTGGTGCAGGGCCACGACCACCCGTGGCTGCTGTCGCCATCGTTGACGGCCGATCAGGCCAGCTGGGTCGCCGGCACGGCGCCGCAGGCAGGCGCCCTGTCCGCCAAGACGCGCTACCGCCAGGCCGACGTGGCCTGCCAGCTGCTGCCGGAGGGGAATGAACACTTCGGCCTGGCCTTCGACCAGGCGCAATGGGCCGTCACGCCGGGCCAGTCGGCCGTGCTGTACGACGGCGACGTGTGCCTCGGCGGCGGCATCATCGCCAGCGCCACAGGCCTGAGCGGCGTCTAAGTATTGCCTTGCGCGGCGGCGGCCAAGGCCTGCTGCTTGCGCACCATCGCAATGACGGTATTGCGCACGGTTTTCAGGACCGTGTCGGCCATGAACGGTTTCACGATGAAGCCCGACACGCCCATCGCGTGGGCCGCCTGCAGCGAGGCGGCGTCGATGCCGCCCGAGACCATGAAAATGAGCGTCTTCGGATACTGGGCGCGGATGGTTTGCACAATATTCGTCCCATCTTCCACCTGCTCGCGCGCGATGCAGACGAAATGCGGATGGTGCTTGACCAGCAGGGCCAAGCCCAGCGCGCTCGTATGCGTCTGCCCGCAGACATCGTAGCCGCCATCGGTCAGGACCGTGTTCAGCAGGCCGCGCGCCACGGCGCTGCTATCGATCAGGACTGTCTTTAACATCATGATTACTTCCCTTGCTTGATTTTCTATTGCGAGTTCCACTCAGAGAGCGCCCATCAAAATGCTCAGGGCTAGGCGCGTTGCCGAAGGCAGTACGAATGTACGACGAGGCAAGGCAACAACGCCATGAGCTTTTTTTGGGCGCTCTACTTTTCCCACGCCAGCTTGTTCCAGGTGACGCCCAACGTCACGTCGGTCTTGAGTTCGACCAACTTTCTTGAAAGATACAGTATTTCCCGCTCTTTTCGCAGGCTTTCACCGAGCGTGCCGGGCAAAATGCCCGCGCCGGCCATCACGGCGTCGATATTGCCGTAAGCGCGCAACAGTTTCGCGCCCGTCTTCAGGCCGATCTTCGACACGCCGGGAATGCTGTCGGTGACGTCGCCCATCAGCGCCAGCAGGTCGGGCAGCAGTTCGGGCGGCACGCCGAACTTTTTCTCGACCCAGGCGTGGTCGTGCCAGACGCCCTTGAAATGGTCCCACACGAGCGCGCCGTGGGCGATCAGACCGTGCAAATCCTTGTCGGTGGTGGCGATGACGGCCGCGCCGCGCCCCTCGTGCAGCCAGCGCATGACGGCCGTGCCGATCACGTCGTCGGCCTCGACCTCGGGGATGCTGACCACGTGCATGCCGAAGCTGGCCAGGGTGGCGTAAAAGCCGGGCAAGGCGTCGCGCAGCACTTGCGGCATGGGCTGGCGCCCTTCACGATAGCCGGCATACAGGGCGTGGCGCCAGGTCGGGCCGCCAAAGTCGAAGGCCGGCAGGATGTGCGTCGGCTCATGGTCGTTGATGAGGGTGCGAAACGACGACAGCGCATGGCGCAGCGCGATCTCCGCCTTCAGGTCGGAATCGGGTTCAGGACTGGCTTCGTAGACGCGGCGTACGATATTCAAGCCGTCGATAGCGAGGAGTCTGGCCATGCGGTAAATGGATACTGGTTGAATCGATCATTTTACCGTATGGCGCCCCGCGCATAGCCCGTCAACGCCGCTTACTTGGCGAAATCGTAGGGCCCGCCCCGTTCCAGGGCGCGCTGGTAGGCCGGGCGCGCATGGATGCGCTGCAGGAACGCCGTCAGCTTCGGCAGGCGCTCGTCGAGCCCGCCGCGCATGGCGGCCGCTTCCAGCGGAAAGCTCATCTGGATGTCGGCCGCCGTGAATTCATTGCCGGCAAACCATTTGCTTTTCTCGAGTTCCGCTTCCATGTAGGCCAGCTGGCTGTTGATATTGGGCAGGATGAAGCTGCTCTTGACCTTGCCGGCGATGCCGCGCGCGATCGGTTTGACGAAAAACGGCATCGGCGACGATTCGACCTTGTCGAACACCAGCTTCATCAGCAGCGGCGGCATGGCCGAGCCTTCCGCGAAATGCAGCCAATAGGTCCAGCGCAGCTTCTCGGGCGTGCCCGCCGCCGGTATCAATCGGCCATTGCCGTAGCGCTCGACCAGGTACTCGATGATGGCGCCCGATTCGGCGATGGTGTTGGCGCCGTCCGTGATCACGGGCGACTTGCCCAGCGGATGCACGGCCTTCAGCGAAGCGGGCGCCAGCATGGTTTTCGGGTCGCGCTGGTAGCGCTTGACCTCGTAGTCGAGGCCCAGTTCCTCAAGCAGCCAGAGCACGCGCTGCGAGCGCGAATTGTTCAAATGGTGGACGACGATCATGGCGATTTCCGTTGGCAATGGTTGAGTCCCAGTATAGCCGGGACGGGAAAATCGCGGCGGCAGGGGCCGCGCACCAAAAATAATTGCGAAAAACACTATTTTCAATTGATAACTTTTCAATCTTCCCTTATCTTGTTTTGTTTCCAATAAGTAAGGAAACTCCCCCGTGGATTTCGATACCAACAACACCACGCCCAAGCGTGAAGCCATTACCTTCAGCGCCACCGGCAGCGAATACTTCCGTATCTGGATCGTCAACCTGCTGCTGAGCATTGTCACCCTGGGCATTTATTCCGCCTGGGCCAAGGTGCGCCGCAACCGCTATTTCTATTCCAGCACCCACCTCGCTGGCAGCAGCTTCGAATACCACGGCAATGCCGTCGCTATCCTGAAGGGCCGCATCGCGGCAGTGGTATTGATCGGCGGCTACAACATCGCCTTCCAGATCTCGCCCATCGTCGGCCTGATCATGCTCGTGCTGATGATGGCCGTGCTGCCATGGCTGGTCTGGAAAAGCCTGCAGTTCAAGCTCTACAACACCAGCTACCGCGGCATCCGCTTCGGCTTCGACGGCAGCGCCAGCGAAGCCTACAAATACTTCCTGTGGCTGCCCATCCTGAACACCTTCACGGCTGGCCTGATGACGCCGTTCCTGCACCAGCGCCTGAAGCGCTTCCAGCACACACAGAGCCGCTTCGGCAGCACCAATTTCAGCTTTGACGCCTCGGTTGGCAGCTTCTACAAGACCTATCTGCTGTTCTTCGCCCTGCTGCTGGCCGGTTTCCTGGTCCTGATCTTTGTCGTCTTCGCCAGCGTCTTCGCCACCTTTGCCACCGATGCCAACGATGTCACCAAGGCCGGCAGCATCTTCGGCGCCGTGGCGGCCCTGTATGCGTGGGCCTTTATCGTGCTGCCGCTGTTCCTGACCATGATCCAGAACCTGATCTGGAACCATACGCGCCTGCAGCAGCACCAGTTCCAGTCGCAGCTGACCTGGGGCCGCACCACGTTCGTCATGCTGACCAACCTGCTCGGTATCGTCGTCACCCTGGGCCTGTTTTCGCCATTCGCCCAGGTGCGCTGGCTGAAGTACCGCCTGGAAGCGACGTCGATGCTGGTGCACGGCAGCCTGGACGCCTTCGTCGCCGCCACCGGCGAGCAAGTCTCTGCCACGGGCGAAGGCATGGTCGATCTGCTGGACTTCGACCTGTCGCTGTAGCATGACGCTCGATCACCACGCGCCGGGCGCGGTCCCCGTGCCCGCGCGCTATTTCGACGGCCAGACCTCGCGCCTGTACCACGTCACGCTCAGCGTGCGCGATGGCATGGCCGTGCTGGCCGGCGACATCGAGCGCAGCTGCCCGCTGGGCGAGCTGCACGTGTCCGAACGCAGCAGCCACGCCGTGCGCAAGGTCAGCTTTCCCGACGGCGCCTACCTGGAGATCGCCGACCAGGCGGCCTTCAACGACGTGCTGCATGAGACGGGCCACCGCGACGGCTGGGTCGTGCGGCTGCAGCAAAGCTGGCGCGGCGCCCTGCTGGCCACGGTCGCCACCGTACTGGCCCTGTGGCTCAGCTATCAGTACCTGCTGCCTGTGGTGGCGAAGGGCGTCGCGTATGCGATTCCCCAGTCCGTCGAGCGCCAGCTGGGCCAGGGCGTGCTCGATTTCCTCGACGGCCACGTGTTTGAGGCAAGCAAGCTCGATGGCGCGCGCCAGCAAGCCTTGCGCGCCCGTTTCGCGCGCCTGGCCACGCCCGGCGACAGCGCGCCCGCGCACCGCATCGTTTTCCGCAAAAGCAAGATCGGTCCGAACGCGTTCGCCCTGCCGTCCGGCGACATCGTGCTGACCGATGAAATGGTGGAACTGATGCCGGACGACGACGCCATCATGGGCGTGCTGGCGCATGAACTGGGCCATTTGCAGCAGCGCCACCTGACGCGCCGCCTGATCCAGACCTCGGCCGTGGGCGCCGGCGCGGCGCTGCTGTTCGGCGACGTCTCGACCGTGGTGGCGACCTTGCCGCCGCTGCTGCTGGACTTGAAGTATTCGCGCGATGTCGAGCGCGAGGCGGACGACTACGCGATTGCCATGCTGCGCCAGAACGGTATTCCCCTGGAACACCTGGCGCAGGTGTTTGTCGCCCTGGGCAAGCTGGACCATGGCACGCCCTACCTGTCGAGCCATCCGGCCAGCGCCGAACGCATCGAGCGCATCCGCGCCGCACAACGCTAAGTACCGTGCGCGGCGTCCTATGGGCGCCGCGTTCTTTCCCACCAGCACGTTCCGTGAATCGAAGGTAGACTCAGCAATATCAGTCTGACTTTCCCGGAGTGCCCATGCACCTAGTACCATTTCGCTACCTGACCTTCATTGCGACGGCAGCCATCTTTGTCCTGTCCCTGTTTTACTATGACCATTACTGGCTGCCCGTGCTGGCCGGTGCGCTGACCCTGGTCGGCATCAGCGACCTGCTGCAAACGAAGCGCGCCCTGCGCCGCAACTACCCCATCCTCGCCCATTTCCGCTTCTTTTTTGAGAGCATCCGCCCCGAAATCCGCCAGTATTTCCTGGAAAGCGACAGCGAGGCGACGCCGTTTTCGCGCAGCCAGCGCAGCATCGTCTACCAGCGCGCCAAGGAGCAGACGGACAAGCGCCCGTTCGGCACCCAGCTCGACGTGTATGAAGCAGGCTACGAATGGATCAACCACTCCATCGCTCCCGCCAAGGTCACGGGCCACGATTTCCGCATCGAGATCGGCAACCATCCGGACTGCCCGCGCGCCAAGCCGTATTCGGCCAGCGTCTTCAATATTTCGGCGATGAGCTTTGGCGCCCTGTCGGCCAACGCCATCCTGGCCCTGAACGGCGGCGCGCGCAGCGGCGGCTTCATGCACGACACGGGCGAAGGCAGCATCAGCCCCTACCACCGCGAAAACGGCGGCGACCTGGTGTGGGAAATCGGTTCCGGCTACTTCGGCTGCCGCAACCAGGACGGCACGTTTTCGGAAGAGCGCTTCATCGCCAACGCCAGCTCGGAGCAGGTCAAGATGATCGAGCTGAAAATGTCGCAAGGCGCCAAACCGGGCCACGGCGGCGTGCTGCCCGGTCCGAAAGTGACGATCGAGATCGCCACCACGCGCGGCGTGATGGTGGGCGAGGATTGCGTCTCGCCGGCCGCGCACAGCGCCTTTTCCACGCCACGGGAAATGCTGCATTTTATCAACCGCCTGCGCACGCTCTCGGGCGGCAAGCCGACGGGCTTCAAGCTGGCCATCGGCCATCCGTGGGAATTCTTCGCCATCGTGAAAGCCATGCTGGAAACGGGCATCACGCCCGACTTCATCGTCGTCGACGGCAGCGAAGGGGGAACGGGCGCGGCGCCCCTGGAATTCACGGACCACGTGGGCACGCCACTGCAGGAAGCGCTGGTACTCGTGCATAACACTCTCGTGGGCGCCAACCTGCGCGCGAAGATCAAGATCGGCTGCTCGGGCAAGATCATCACGGCCTTCGACATTGCCCGCTTGCTGGCGCTGGGCGCCGACTGGTGCAATTCGGCGCGCGGCTTCATGTTCGCGCTGGGCTGCATCCAGTCGCAAAGCTGCCACACGGACCGCTGCCCCACGGGCGTGGCCACGCAAGACCCGCAGCGCCAGCGCGCGCTGGTGGTGCCCGACAAGATCGCCCGCGTGGCGCACTTCCATCAGAACACCATGAAGGCGCTGGCCGAACTGATCGCCGCCGCCGGCCTGGCGCATCCGCAGGAACTGCGTCCGCACCACCTGGTGCGGCGCATCTCGCCGAACCAGGTGAAACTGGCGTCCGCCCTGCTGCCCTTCCTGGAAGCGGGCCAGTTGCTCGACCCGAGCCAGCTGCCGCAGCTGCCGCCCGTGTTCGGTCTGTACTGGCCCAAGGCGCAATCGGCCTCGTTCCAGCGCCTCGATTGATACGGTGTTTGCGCAAGTGGAGCAATACCACTTAATAACCACTTGCGCAAAAACCCAAATCCAATACAATACCAAAACAAGTACAAAACCAAGGCAGCTTTTCCGGTGACCGCCACGATGCGCCACCACGGTGCCAGAATACGTATGCCGTCGTCACAATCAATACCGGAGGAGTTGCAGCATGGAGCAGGGTTTGCGCGAGAAAATAGGACAGTTGTTCATGGTGGGATTCGACGCCCTGCAGGCGGACGAGCATATCAAGACCTTGATACGCGAAAAGAAGGTAGGCGGCGTGATCCTGTTCCGCCGCAACGTGCACACGCCCGCGCAAGTGTCGGCCCTGTGCCGCGAACTGCAGGAGATCAACGCGGAAGTGTCCGACATCCCGCTCTTGATCTCCATCGATCAGGAAGGCGGCATGGTGATGCGCATCGAGCAGGGCGTCACGCCGATTCCCGCGGCGATGGCCTTCCAGGCGGCCGGCTCCATCGAAGACTGCGAACGCATGAACCAGATCAGCGGCGATGAGATGCGCCAGGTGGGCATCAATATGCTGCTCGCGCCCGTGCTGGACGTGAACAACAACCGCAACAACCCCGTCATCGGCGTGCGCGCGTATGGCGAGGATGCCGCCACCGTCATCGACTACGGCATGGCCGCCATGCGCGGCCAGCGCGCCAGCGGCGTGGCCGTCACCGCCAAGCACTTCCCCGGCCACGGCGACACGGCCATCGACACGCATTACGCCATGGCGCTGGTCCCGCACGACAAGGAACGCCTGCGCGCCGTGGAACTGGCGCCGTTCCGCGCGGCGATTGCCGGCGGCGTGGACGCCATCATGACGGCGCACGTGGTCTTCCCCGCCTTCGAGGCCGACACCAGCGTGCCGGCGACGCTCTCAAAAGGCGTGCTGACGGACCTGCTGCGCGGTGAAATGCAATACAAGGGCGTGGTCATCACCGATTGCCTGGAAATGGCGGCCATCGCCGACGGCATCGGCATCGCCCGGGGCGCCATCGCCACCTTGCAGGCGGGCGCCGACATCGTCCTCATCTCGCACCGCGAAGCGCAGCAGACGGCGGCCATCGAGGCCGTCATCGCCGCCGTGGAGCGCGGCGACATTGCGATCTCCCGCATCGACGCGGCTTGCGCGCGCGTGGCGGAACTCAAGCGCAACCGCGCCGTGCGCGACTGGCGCGAACGTCCTGTCGCCCCGCCGGCGCTGATGCAGCCGGCCGCCATGGCCCTGTCGCAGCTGCTGCAAAAGGCGGCGCTGCGCGTGCAGGGCGGCTACCGCCCGCTCGACGCCAGCCTGCCCGTGACCCTGCTGACGGTGGAAGTGCGCTCGCGCAGCGAGATCGACGAAGTGGCGCTGGGCCGCAACAAGGAAGCGCGCAGCTCGATGCTGCCGGCCCTGCTCGAAGCGGGTCTGGACGTGAGCGAATATGCCTTGTCGGCCGAAGCGCTGGACGACGAGGTCAACGAAGCCATCGCCTTTGCGCAAGGCGCGCGGCAGATCGTGCTGCAAACGTATAACGCCATGTTCGTCGACGGCCAGCGCCGCCTGGTCGAAGCCCTGCCGCACGATAAACTGTGGCTGGTGGCGGGCCGTTTGCCCTACGACCTGGACCTGGCGCCCCACGCGCAAGGCCGCCTGGCCGCCTTCGGCTGCCGTCCTGCCGCGCTGGTGCCCGTCGTCGACAAGCTGGCCGGCAAGGCGTAAAGCCACGCCGTCCTCCTGCACATGCCGGGAATTGCCCGGCATTTTTTTATGCCGCGTCGCACTCGAAGCGCACGCCCGTCATCTGCTCGCTGAGCGCCCATAGCCGGCGTGCCTGCGCGGGGTCGGCCGCCCAGCGCCGCACGCCCGGCCCCGTGCTGTCGTCCGCCGCCAGGGTAGCGATATCGCAATCCTCGCAATACACGCCGCCCAGACCCTCGAGCTGCGCGCTGGTGGCGCACCAGACGGCGGTGGCGGCGCCCTGCGCCACACTCTTGAAACCCGATTGCGGCGGCGGATTCACCTGGCCCTCGTCATCGAGCGCCCCGACCCGGCGCAAGTCGTCGCGGTCCAGATGGCGCACCAGCGGCGTCAGGATGGCGCCCGGATGCAGCGAGAAGGCGCGCACGCCGTGCGCCGCAGAACGCCGATCCAGCTCCACGGCAAACAAGGCATTGGCGCTTTTCGACTGCGCATACGCGCGCCATTTATCGTACGGCTGGCGCAGGAAATGCGGGTCATCCAGGTCAGTGGCGGCCTGCCGGTGTCCCAGCGACGACACGCACACCACGCGCGCGCCCCGCGCCTGCCGCAGGGCGGGCCACAGGCGTGCCGTCAGCTGGAAATGCCCCAGGTGATTCGTCGCGAACTGCGCCTCGTAGCCACGCGCATCGCGCAGCAAGGGCGTGGCCATGATGCCGGCGCCGTTGACCAGCACGTGCAAGGCGCGGCCGGTGGCAAGAAAGGCGGCGGCAAAGGCGTCGATCGATTGCGGATCGAGCAGGTCGAGCGCGGCGATTTCCACGCCGGCCATACCGTCCAGGGCCGCTTGCGCCTGATGCGGGTCGCGCGCCGGCACCAGTACCCTGGCACCGGCACCGGCCAGCACGCGTACCGTTTCCAGCCCCAGGCCCGACGCGCCGCCCGTGACGATGGCCTGCATGCCGGACAGGTCGCGCCCGGCCAGCGCCTCGGTGGCGGTCGTGGCGGCATCAAAACCGCAGCGCAGGGGAGTTTGTTTGTTGTCGATACTGTCCATTGGATCGGCCTTTGCAAGTGGCGCCAGTCCGAATGGCTGGCGAGATGGATATGTTGCGCGCAAAGAACCGGACTGTGAATGGCGTAAAATCTTCAACACTATCGCCATCGTCCAGAATTGAACCCCGCCATGGATTTGCTCTCCGATGTACTCTCGCTGTTTGATACGCGCAGTTCCTATTTTGCCGGCCTGAAGGCGGGCGGCGAGTGGGCCATCGACTTTCCGCCACCGGACGGCATCAAGTTCAACGCCGTGATCGAAGGCGGTTGCTGGCTGACGGTCGCGGGCATCGACGCTCCCGTGCAGCTGCAGACGGGCGACTGCTTCCTGCTGGCGTCGGGGCGCGCGTTCACCCTGGCCAGCACACCCGGCTTGCCGGCCGCGCCAGCGCTGGACGTATATCGGCACACGCAGCAGGGTGTGGCCCGCCACGGCGCGCCGCGGCACGATTTTTTTCTCATCGGCGGACGCTTCAGCTTTGGCGACGAAGCGGCCATCCTGCTCGACTGCCTGCCGCCGCTGCTGCACGTGCGCGGCGATACGGACCAGGCCAGCGTGCTGCACTGGGCCTTGCAACGCCTGGCGCAGGAACTACAGGCGACGGCGCCCGGCGCGGCGCTGATGACGCGCCACCTGGGCCACATGATGCTGCTGCAGATGCTGCGCCAGTATCTGGCAGCGCAGGCCTCGCACCCGGCAGGCTGGCTGTTCGCGCTGGCCGATCCCCGGCTGCGCGCGGCCATCGAGGCCATGCATGCGCAACCGGCCCACCGCTGGACCTTGGCGCAGCTGGCCGCCGTCGCGGGCCAGTCGCGCTCCGCCTTTGCCGTGCATTTCAAGAACAGGGCGGGCGTGACGCCGCTCGACTACCTGCTGCGCTGGCGCATGCGCCTGGCCACGCGGCGCCTGAAGGACAGCGGTGCGCCCATCGCCGCGATCGCGCAGGCGCTGGGCTACGATTCCGACAGCGCCTTCAGCCACGCCTTCAAACGCGTCATGGCCTGCTCGCCGCGCCAGTACCGGCTGCGCCACGCGGGCGCGCAGGCGTAAAAAAACCCGCGGTGGCGGGTTTGAACAATACAGGCTCAGCGCGCCGCGACGGGTGGCAGGGCCGCCACCGCCAGCAAGGCAAAGGGTGCGAGGACCAGGCCGATGCCGAACCAGAGTCCCCCGTGGCGGCCGCGCCGGCTGGCCAGCAGCCAGGTAGCGATCGCAAACAAAAACATGAAGATCAACAGTATCGCCATTGCCACTCCTTGCCATGCGGAAAGCCCAGTGTAGCCCACGGGCACGCCCGTGACCAGACGTACATCAATCCTGGCGCTGCACCTGCATCAGGATCACGCGCTTTCTGCTGCCGTCGGCCGGCGGCGTGGCGGACGGTGGCGGCGGACTGTCGCAGGAGCCGCAGGAACCGCAGCCGCTGCCGCAGCCCGGCGCCACCTTGAAGAAGGTCGACATCTTCGCCTCATCGAGGCCGCAGCGCACCAGGCCGCGCACGATGGCGCGGCGCACGCCCGCCGGCAGGTACTTGGTCGAAAAATGCAGCAGCGCGGCTGCGACGATCAGGGCGACGATGAGGGTTTGCCACATGGTTTCTCCTAAGCGCCCAGCAACAGGGCGACGCGGTACGTGATGAACGAGGCGGCATACGCGAGGGCGAACATATAGCCGGCCATCAGCAGCGGATAGCGCCAGCCGCCCGTTTCGCGTTTCACCACGGAGAGGGTCGACAGGCACTGCGGCGCGAACACATACCAGGCCAGCAATGACAATGCAGTGGCCATCGACCACGAATGGGCGATCAGCGGTTCCAGGGTGGACGCCAGCGCGTCGCCCGTTTGCGACAGCGCATACACGGTGCCCAGGGCACCGACGGCCACTTCGCGCGCCGCCATGCCCGGCACCAGCGCGATGCAGATCTGCCAGTTGAAGCCGATGGGCGCGAAGATCACTTCCAGACCGCGGCCCAGGATACCGGCCAGGCTGTAATAGATGGGCGGATGGATCGCGTTGTCCGGCGCGCCGGGGAAGGTGCTGAGGAACCACAGGATGATCATCAGGCTCAGGATGATGGTACCGACGCGCGTGAGGAAGATCTTCGCGCGCTCCCACAGGCTGACGGCCAGGTTGCGCAGATGCGGCCAGTGGTAGGCCGGCAATTCCAGCAGCAGCGGCTGGTTACCGCGCACGCCCATGCTGCGCTTCATGACCCAGGCCACGGCCATGGCCGAGATGATGCCGGCGAAGTACAGCACGAACAGCACCAGGCCTTGCAGGCTCAGATAGCCCCACACCTGGCGCTGGGGAATGAAGGCGGCGATGATCAGCGCATACACGGGCAGGCGCGCCGAGCACGTCATCAGCGGCGCGATCATGATGGTAACGAGGCGGTCGCGCGGATTCTGGATGGTGCGCGCCGCCATCACGCCGGGGATGGCGCAGGCAAAGCTCGACAGCAGCGGGATGAAGGCGCGGCCCGACAGGCCCACGCCGCCCATCAGGCGGTCCAGCAGGAAGGCCGCGCGCGGCAGGTAGCCGCAGTCTTCCAGGCTCAGGATAAAGAAGAACAGGATCAGGATTTGCGGCAGGAACACCAGCACGCTGCCGACGCCGCCGATGATGCCTTCGACCAGCAGGCTTTTCAGGTGGCCGTCGGGCATGTTCGCCGTCAGCAGGGCGCCCAGGTGGCCCACGCCGTCCGTGATCATTTCCATCGGCGTGGCGGCCCAGGCAAACACGGCCTGGAAGATCAGGAACATCAGCACGGCCAGGATGATGGGGCCGAAGACGGGATGCAGCACCACGTCGTCGATCTTTTCCGTCAGGTTGCCGCTGTCGCGCGTGTCGTTGCTGACGGCGGCCAGGATGCGGCGCACTTCGCGCTGCGTTTCTTCGACGGTCACGGCGTCGATGGCCGCCAGCGGTTTCGCTTCCACCGCAGGCAGCGGCAGCATGGCGTCGATGGCATCCAACAAGGCTTTTTCGCCATCGTGCTGCACCGCGACGGTTTCCACCACGGGCATGCCCAGTTCCTGCGACAGCCTGGCCGTGTCGATGAGTATGCCGCGCTTGCGCGCCACGTCCGTCATGTTCAGCGCCAGCAGCATGGGCAGGCCCAGGCGCTTGACTTCCAGCACCAGGCGCAGATTCAGGCGCAAATTGGTGGCATCGACCACGCAGATGATGGCGTCCGGTCGTGGATCGCCGCGGCGCAGCCCCCCACCACGTCGCGCGTGATGGCTTCATCGGGCGTGGTGGCCGACAGGCTGTAGGCGCCCGGCAAATCGAGCACGCGCACGGGCTTGCCGCTTGGCGACGTGAAATGGCCTTCCTTGCGCTCGATGGTCACGCCGGCGTAGTTCGCCACTTTCTGGCGCGCGCCC
Organism: Janthinobacterium agaricidamnosum; assembly: GCF_003667705.1. Lineage (NCBI taxonomy): Bacteria > Pseudomonadati > Pseudomonadota > Betaproteobacteria > Burkholderiales > Oxalobacteraceae > Janthinobacterium > Janthinobacterium agaricidamnosum. The sequence continues at coordinate 5,491,008 of NZ_CP033019.1, forward strand.
GTCAAACGGTTGAACAGGGCCGTCTTGCCGCAGTTCGGATTGCCCAGCAAGGCGATTTGTGGCTGGTGCGGCGGCTTGTGCGCGCCCGCTTCCACGATAGTTTCTACGGCACCCATATTTATTCCGGTTGAAGCAGCGGTTGAATCGTGATCAGCGCCGCTTCGAAGCGGCGCAGTGCGAACGTGGCATTGCCGACCTTGATGGCCAGCGGATCGCCGCCGGGAATACCGCGCTTGAGCATGCGGATTCGTTCGCCGGGAACGAATCCCAGCTCCATCAACCGGCGGACGAGGTCGACGCCGTCTTCCGTCTGTCCTGCCGCGTTGGGCGTGATATGCAACACCGTGCCGCTCTGGCCGACTGCCAGCGCGTCGAGCGTCATCAGGGGTGGAACTAGAGTCATGAGCAAATTCCGTTCAAATTAAGAACACCGGGGACAGACTGCTGCGCCTGGCGCATGCCCTGATGTTGTGAGGTAAAACGCAACTGTTGCGCATTACCGACAAGCGGCCTTTCAATGTGTCCAGACGGCGACCGTCCGAGACAATACCAGCATTATAAACATGAATGCGAATTGTTTTTATTTAGCCCGGAGAGCCGCCCCTGCCAAGGGCTGCGCCATGCGCGCAAAGCGCAGATCAAGCTGCCGCGCCAGGCCGCCAACTGCCGCACACTTGATCAAAATCGCTTGCATTGTCCTGCACTTTGCGCGACAATGAAACGTAATGATAATGATTCTCATTAAAACACTAGCAACAATGCTTTCAAGCACTAGTGTCTGTTCATCCTCCAGCCAGAAGGTGTATCAATGATTGTATGTGTCTGCAACAACATATCTGATCGTGAAATCCGTCAAGCCGTCGATCTTGGCCTGTCCAGCATGGCAGAACTGCGCCGCGACCTGGGCGTGGCCACCTGCTGCGGCAAATGCCACACCTGCGCGCGGGAAGTGCTGAACGATCACCTGAACGCCACCGTGGCGCTGCAAGAAACCGTATTGATGCGAGCTGTACTGACAAACTAAAGAAAGCGATGAACGCCATGACGATGATGCCCCCGCCCGTAACGGTGCAGGCCGTGCAGCAATTTGCCGACTTCGACAAGAAGCGCAACAAATTCGCGCCGCTGATGGCCATCGTCGTCCTGCATATCGCCGGCTTTTACGCCATCCAGAGCGGCCTGCTGAGCCGCGTCGTCACGGCGGCCATGCCGACCATCACGACCATCAGCATCATCGCCCCGCCGGCGCCACCGAAACCGCCGGCGCCGTCCGTACCGAAAACCGTGGAACTGAGTGCGCCCGTGCCGCGCGCCGTGATCCCGCCGCTGCCGCTGATCGCCGTGGCGCCGAGCGAACCGACGATCACGCCGCCGCAGCCGACGCGCGCCGAAGCGGCGCCCGTCGCCACCGCCGCGCCGACGGCGCCAGCCGCACCGTCGCCGACGCCACCGGCGCCAGCGACGCCGCGCACCGTCAGCAGCGTCGAATACATCAAGGCGCCGCAGCTGATCTATCCGAATCTGTCGCGCCGCCTGGGCGAAAGCGGCACCGTGGTGCTGCGCATCCTGATCAATGAAAAGGGCTTGCCCGAGCAAATCCTGATCCAGAAATCGACCGGCTACACGAACCTCGATGAAGCAGGCCGCCAAGCCGCGCAGCGCGCGCTGTTCAAGCCGATGATCGAAAACGGCAAACCCGTCCCCGTGTACGTGCTTGTCCCCCTGACCTTCCAGCTGAGCTAGCCTTCCTGCGGCCCTAGGGCCGCTGCCAGCCCGCAAGCACCGCACCCTGTGCCCTGCTTGCTTTTTTGCGCCCGTTTTTAGTCAAGCGATTTGCTTGTTTCAGTCTGCCAGCCTACATCCCCGGGCCAGGCAGACTTTTTTTTGCCCGCTATGGGGTCATACCCTCAACACCGCCAACGCAAGGTTCAGCGCCAACTTCACCGGGGGTCTGACCCCAGCCTTACATCTCCGCCCACATGCGCAGCAGATTGTGATAATGCCCCGTCAGTCCCACGGTGGCCGGCGAATCGCCGTGTTCTGCGCGCACGCTCTGGATGTTCTGATCGAGCTCGAACAGCATGCTGCGCTTCCAGTCCTCGCGCACCATGCTTTGCGTCCACAGGAAAGAGCAGATGCGCTCGCCGCTGGTGACGGGCAGCACCTGATGCACGCTGCTCGACGGATACACGATCACGTCGCCGGCCGGGAGTTTCACTTCATGCGTGCCATACGCATCGACCACCACCAGCTCGCCGCCCTCGTACTCGTCCGGCTCGCTCAGGAACACGGTCGACGAGACGTCGGCTCGCATCGACTGCATGCCGTTTTTCGGCGTGCGGATGGCGCCATCGATGTGCAGACCATAGTGCTCGCCGCCCGCATAGCTGTTGAAGAAGGGCGGCAGGATGCGCAGCGGCAGCACGGCGGCAAAGAACAGGGGATTGGCCATCAGCGCGCGGCTGACGATCTCGCCCAGCTCCAGCGCCAGCGGCGACCCCTCTGCCAGCTGGCGGTTGCGCTTGACTTGCGCGCCTTGCGCCCCGACGCTGGCGCGCCCGTCGACCCAGTCCGTCTGCGCCAGGCGCTGGCGAAACTGCGTCACCTGTTCCGGCGTCAGCACGCCGGGTATATGCAGCATCATCTTGCTATCCTTTTTTCAGTAAATATCGCTGCCTGATTATCGCATCGCCGGCAGCGGCCAAGAAGCCACAAAAGCAAGAATGGCCCAACATTTCCCGCCTGTTCAGCGCGGTCATGCACGCGATCCGGCAGCGCCAAAAGCGGGCCAGAAACGCGAATGAGAATGGCCTTCATTTTCCTTAACAAATAAAAAACGGCGCAAGTGGGCAATCCACTTGAGAATGGGTTTTATTCGCACGATATTTACGTTAAAAAGACGGAAAAATGCCGTTTAGCACCGAAAACCGCCCATATTTTGCGCTATCATGCGGGCATAGCGAAACCGGCAACCTGCGCGCCACCAGGCAGCCCTGCGCCACCCGGCCGTGAACGCCAGCAGCCTGCGGTTTCATCATCGAACACGACACAGAACAAAGGAAATGCCATGAAGGGCGATAAAGAAGTCATCCGCATGCTCAATGCACAGCTCACCAACGAACTGTCGGCCATCAACCAGTACTTCCTGCATGCGCGCATGTACAAGCACTGGGGCCTGGAAAAGCTGGGCAAGAAAGAATACGAAGAATCGATCGGCGAAATGAAACACGCCGACAAGCTGATCGACCGCATCCTGATGCTCGACGGCCTGCCGAACCTGCAAGCGCTGCACAAGCTGCTGATCGGTGAGAACACGCCGGAAATGCTGGAATGCGACCTGAAGCTGGAACGCGCCGCGCACGCCACCGTCAAGGAAGGCATCGCCATCAGCGAAAAAGCGGGCGACTACGTCTCGCGCGACCTGTTCCTGATGATCCTGGAAGACACGGAAGAGCATATCGACTGGCTCGAAACGCAGATCGACCTGATCGCCAAGGTCGGCATTCAGAATTACCTGCAAAGTCAGATGGCGATTGAGGAGTAATTGCTCTTCGAGGCAGATAAAAAAACCGGCAGAGCCGGTTTTTTTTACGTCCGTCCTCAAGTCTTTGTGGCCTGCGGCGGGCGAAGCTTGACGAACAGCACCGCCACCGCCGCGCACAGCAGCAGGGCGCCGGCCAGCCGGATGACGTTCTCCGGATTGCCGCCCAGCCAGCTGCGGTAATACAGGGGCAAGGTGAAGATCTGGATGATCATCGGAATGACGATGAACATATTAAAAATGCCCATGTAGACGCCCGTGCGCTCGGGCGGAATGCAGCCGGCCAGCATGATGTAGGGATTGCCCATGATGCTGGCCCAGGCCAGGCCCACGCCCAGCATGGGCAGCAACAGCAGCGCCGGACTGTGGATCAGCGGGATGCTCAGCATGCCCACGCCGGCCGCGCACAGGCACAGGCTGTGCATGCGCTTGGGGCCGAAGCGGCGCGTGAACGGCACCAGCGCAAAGGCGGCGACAAAGGCCACGAAATTGTAGAAGGCGCCCACCTGCCCGTTCAGCAGGCCCGCGTCGCGAAAGCCTTGCGACGCGGGGTCCGTCGTGTGAAACAGGGTCGCCGACAGCGACAGGGCAATGTACTGCCAGTAGCAGAACATGGCGTACCACTGGAACAGATTGACGAGGGCCAGCTGCTTCATCGTCGGCGGCATGTCGCGCAGGGCCGCGCCGATATCGGCCAGCGTGTGGCGCCAGCCCGGCGGGCGGCTGCGGATGGCCGCCAGTTCGGCGGCCGTAAGCGGATTTTCCGGCGTCGTCTTCAGGGTCCACAGCACCGAGGCGAGCGAGAACACGGCGCCGATCAGGAAGGCGGCGATGACGATGTGCGGAATATGGCTGCCATTGACGGCATCCTTGTTCATGCCCAGCATGACCAGCAGCGACGGCGTCAGATAGGCCAGCGTTTGCCCCAGCCCCGTAAACGCGCTTTGCGTGAGAAAACCCAGCGAATGCTGCTTCTTGTCGAGCTTGTCGCTGACAAAGGCGCGGTACGGCTCCATCGTCACATTGTTGGCCGCATCGAGTATCCACAGCAGGCTGGCGGCCATCCACAGGGTGGGACTGAACGGCATGGCCAGCAGGCCCAGGCTGCACAGGATGGCGCCGATCAGAAAATAGGGCGTGCGGCGGCCCCAGCGCGTCACCGTGCGGTCGCTCATCGCGCCGATCAGCGGTTGCACGAGCAGCCCCGTCATGGGTCCGGCCAGCCACAGGTACGGCAGGCTCGCCTCGTCGGCGCCCAGGTATTTATAGATGGGGCTCATGCTGCTTTGCTGCAGCCCAAAACTGAACTGGATGCCGAAAAATCCGACGTTCATGTTGACGATCTGCCAAAACGACAGATGCGGACGGTGCGCGCTGGCGTCGCTCATGCTGGCTCCCGATCTTGCTCCCGCTCCAGCCACAGCATATGCCATGGCTGCAGGCCTACCGTGCCGGCCAGCACGCTGCCATCGAGGCTGTTGCGCCATTCGCCCGCGGGCAACGTGAAACGCTGGCTGGCGCCGCTGAAGTTGCTCAGGTTGAGAAATCCGTCGCCGCGCAGCAGCGCCAGCACGGCCGGCGTATCGGCCGGCAGCACGCTGCGCGGCGCGGCGGCAGCCAGGGCCGGCAAGCGCCCGCGTACGTCGATCAGCTGGCGCAGTGCCAGGTACAGCCGGCCGCTGGCGCTCACGCCATCGTGGCGCCATGCCAGCAGGCTGTCGTCGAACGCGGGACGCTGCAGCCAGCGGCTGTCCATCGCCCTGTCGGCCCGCTGCGTGTAGCTGCGATCGTTGGTCATGCCCAGTTCATCGCCCATGTACAGCACGGGCAAGGCGCCAAAGCTCAAGGCCAGGCCATGCAGCAGCAGCAGGCGCCGCAACGCGTATTCCTGCTCCTGCACCGTGGCGGCGCTTTCCAGGCCGGCCAGCGAGGCGGCCATGCCGTTGCTGCCATGCGCCTTGTCGGCGCTGCTGCTCTGGAAGGCGGCGCCGCGCGCATAGCTGCCGGTGGCGCCGGCAAAGAACTGCGCGATGCGCGCCAGGCGCGCCGGTCCGTCCGCGCCCGCCTCATTGAGCAGCACGTTCCAGCCGATGTCGTCGTGGCAGCGCACATAACTGAGCCAGCTTGCGGCCGGCGGCAGCGGCGGCGTGGCGGCGATCACCTGCTGCAGCAAGTCCGTGCTTTCCTCCGCCAGCGCGCCCCAGCCGGCGGCCATCAGGCTGCTGTGATAGGCGATATGGCACTCGGGCGCCGCATCGCTGCCAAAGTAGGCGGGCAGCTTGGGCGTGGGCACGATGGCTTCGGCCTTGAGCAGCACACCGGGCGCGACGATGGCGGCAAGCGCCCGCAGGGCTTGCAGCAGGCTGTGGGCTTCGGGCTGGTTCATGCAGTCCGTGCCGTCGCGCTTCCACAGGAAGGCCGTCGAATCGAGGCGGAACACTTCGATGCCCTTGTTGGCCAGGCCCAGCATGGCGCCGGCCATGGCCGCGAAGACGGCCGGATTGGCGTAGTTCAAATCCCACTGGTAGGGATAGAACGTGGTCCAGACCCAGCGCTGCAGCTCCGGCACGAACGTGAAATTACCGGGCGCCGCCTGTGGAAAGACCTGGCCCACGGTACGCTCGTAACGGTCCGGCTGCACGCGGTCGGGATAGGTGTGGAAAAAATCGCACAGCAGCGGGTCGCCTGCCTTGGCGCCCAGCGCCCACGCATGGTCGTCGGCCACGTGGTTGAGGATCAGGTCCGAGCACAGGCTGATGCCGGCCGCGCGCAGTTGCGCCGTCAATGCCAGCAGGTCGGCATTGCTGCCCAGGGCGGGGTCGACTTCCTCGAAGCTGGCGACGGCAAAACCGCCATCACTTTCGCCGGCCCGCGCACGCAAGAACGGCAGCAGGTGCAGATAGGTCACGCCCAGTTCGCGCAGGTGGGCAATGCGCGCCGCCACGCCCTGCAGGTTGCCGCCGAAGCGCTGCACGTAGGCGCTGTAGCCCAGCACGGACTGGCTGGCAAACCAGTCCGGCTGTTCTTCGCGCTGCGCATCCTGCCGCAGCAGCGCCGGCGCGCGCGCCGCATACAGCCGCCCCACGCTTTCCATCAGGTCGCCCAGCCAGGGCAGGAAATCGGGCCGCTGGCCATACAGGCTGCCCAGGCGGTCGAGCAAGACCGCCTCCTGGCGCGCATAGCGGCGCGCCGCATCGGCGCGCAAGTGCGTGGGGAGCGGCGCCAGCAGGCGCGCCAGGGGGCTGCGTATCGACATCATGAATCCTATCCTTGCTTAAAATGCGTATTTCAGGCTGACCTTGACGGCGCGCCCGGTGATCGAGCGGGCCGCATGGCCATCGCCCTCGACTTCCGTATAGCCGATCTTGTTGAGCAGATTGTTCGCCGTCAGCGCCACCTGCATTTGCGGCGTAAGCTGGTAATTGACGAAGGCGTTGAGCACCTGGTAGGCGGGCAAGGTGATCGTGTGCGCATCGTCGCCCCATGACTTGCCCGTGCCGACCAGGCTCGCGCCCAGGGTGGCGGCTCCCCACTCATAGGTGGGCGCGATCTGGTACACGACGCGCGCCTGGCGCCGCGGCGTATTGCCGATCAGCGCCACGTCGGCCGCCACCGTGCCCGTGATCTCGGCATCCGTGAACGTCAGGCCGCCATTGATGCGAAAGTCGCCGGCGCTGTAGGCCGCTTCCAGTTCCACGCCCTTCGCTTCATAGCTGTTGGCCGTGCGCAGCTGGGTGGTCGCTTCGTAATTGCTTTCCCTGGTCTTGGCCTGGAACACGGTGACGAAGGTGCTCAGGGGACCCTGGCGCCATTTCACGCCGCCTTCGAGCTGGCGCACGGTGTTGATGGCCACCGGCACGCTGCCATCCAACGGCGTGCCGAACAGGATGCGGTCGGCATTGAAAGCCACGCCTTCGCTGACGCGGGCAAACACGGCCAGATTCGCTTGCAGCTTGTAGTTCGCGCCCAGCGAGTACGACGTGTGGCCCAGGGTGTAGTCGACCTGCTGCACCGTCGACGGCAGATAAGCTTGCGCGCCGGTGGCGATATTGGCCGTGCCGCTGGCATGCTGACGGTCGCGCCGCAGGCCGCCGTCGAGGTTCAGCGCGCCGCTTTCCCAGGCCAGATTCAGGTAGGGCGAGGTCGTGCGGTACTCCATGTCGACGGCGCGCGAACAGCAGGCGCCGAAGGCCGGGCCGAGGTAGCCTGGCGTGCTGCTGGCCGTTTGCAGCAGCGCGGGCTGGTCGCCCGTGGCCTGCATTAGGTATTCATTGAAGTTCCAGGTCAGGCCCAGCTTTTGCTGCGACAGGTACAGGCCGGCCGTGGTGGTCAGCTTGCCGCTGTCGAGCACAAACGTCTTGGCCAGCTTGGTATCGCTCAGAGTATTGCTGGCGTCGTCGATCGAGGTATTGAACACCACGGCGGAAAACGCGCGGCCCGTGTAGGGCTTGCCCTGGTTCGGGCCGCTGGCAAACACATAGCTGCCGTCGCTGCCGTTATTCGACGGGAACACGCCGATGAAGCGCCCCGAATTGTCGGCGTAGCGGAAGTTTTCGCTCACGCTCCAGCCCTGCCCCAGCTTGAACGATGCCTCCAGGCCCACGGTATCGCTTTTGACGTGCAAGCCGTCGTTGACGCGGGTGGCCACGCGCTGGTTATCCTTGTTCAGCACCATGTCGGGCACCCAGTACGGCGAATAGAAGCTGGCCTTGCGCGGATCGATGCCGGCGATTTCCCCGATGCGGCCATCGCGCACGCTGACCGGCACCGGCAAGGCCGTGGGCGACTGGTCGTCGAGGTGCTTGAACGACAGGCGCACAAAGCCGCTGTCGAACTCATGCGTGACATTGCCGCGGATCTGACCTCCCTTTTCGCTGTTGACGCCGCTGTGGCGGATGCCTTCGCCCGTGCGCCAGGAGCCGCCGATGAAGAAGCGCGTGCGCTCCGACACCGGCGCGCCATAATCGAAGTCGACCCTCGTCTGGTCGTAGCCCAGGCCGCGGCTGATGGCCACGCTGCCGCCCTTCTCCTTGCCGTTCTTGCTGATGAAATTGATGATGCCGCCCGGCGAATTGGTGGCCAGGGTGGAGGCCGAACCGCCGCGCACCACTTCCAGGTGGTCGAGCGTGGAATCGATCTTGACGAAGCTGTCGGGCGTGGTGAAGTTGAAGTCGCCGAACTGCAGCACGGGCAAGCCGTCTTCCTGGATCTGCACATAGCGCGCGCCGCCGGCGGAAATGGGCAGGCCGCGCACGGTGATGTTGGCATTGCCTTCGCCGCCCGAGGACTCGGCCCGCAAGCCCGGCACCGAGCGCAGGACTTCGGCGGCGCTGGTCGGTGCATTGTGCAGGATGGTGTCGAGTTCCATGCTGCTGACGGAATTGCTCGATTTCATTTTGGACGTGCCGCCGGTGGTGCCCGTGACCACGATGCGTTCCAGGTTCAGGCCATCGGCAGTGGCGGCGCTGGCGATGTCGCTTGCCGATTGCGCCTGGGCGGCGCCCAGTTGCAGCATGGCCAGAGCGACGGCTGCGGCCATGCCGCCGCGTTGAGCAGTACGTGTCTTCATCTTGTCTCCAGTGTTGTATGCCGATACGTCGAGGTATCGGCTTGTTATGAGTCCTGGCTGCCGCATGCCGTGGCGCGCTGCCTGGGCCGGTACGTCATTATTCAACGAATAAGAATTTATTGCAATCGATTGCAATCGAGCGCTGCAACATGGGAATGTTGTTGTTTTTAAGAGAAAACTACGGGCGACACAGAGGGAATAACGCAGGATCGGACGTGAATCCAGCGTTTTTCATGCTGCGGCGCAGCATGAAAATAAAAGAGGAAATTAGAAATTATTGCAATCGGTTGCAATCACTTGCGGCATGCTTCAGCGGCCCGAGGCGCGTACGATCAGCTCGGTTGGCAATTGGCGGGATGGCGCAGGCGCGCCGTCGACCAGCGCCAGCAGCGAAGCCACCAGCGCGCGCCCGGCGGTGCGGATCGGCTGGCGCACGGTGGTCAGCGGCGGATGGAAATACGCGGCCAGTTCGATATCGTCGTAGCCGACCACGGCCACCTGTTCCGGTACGGCCACGCCGCGCGCGCGCAGGGCGTTGATGGCGCTCATGGCCAGCAAGTCGCTGCAGGCAAAGATGGCGTCGAACGGCAACTGGCGGTCCAGCAGTTCCTGCACGTCCGTCGCGCCGCCCTGCGGCAGGAAGGAGCCGGCCACGTACAGTTGCGGGTCGGGCGCCAGCCCTTGCGCGGCCAGTGCCTGCGCATAGCCCTGGTGGCGCTGCGCCACTTCGGGCAGCTTGGCGTCGCCAAAGAAGGCGATGCGCCGGCGCCCCGCCGCCAGCAAGTGTTCCGTGGCCAGTCTGCCGCCGGCGACGTTATCGCCGCCGACGGTGCAATACAGCTGCTGCGGCAATTGCGCGCCCCACACGACGATGGGCACCTGGCGCGCGGCCAGCTGGTTCAGTTGTTCATGGTGGCGCCACTGGCCGATCAGGATGATGCCGATCACGCGGCCGCTATCGAAGGACTGGGCCGCCGCGTCGAGCGTTTCGGCATCGACGCGTGAAATGAGCATATCGAAGCCCTGCTCCGTCAGCGCATCGGCCAGGCTGCCCAGCATGCTGAGGAAAAAAGGATCGGACAGGTGCTGGCGCGTGGCAGCGTCATACGGCACCACCACGCCCACCGTGCGGTTCTGTTTCAGGCGCAGGTTTTGCGCGCCGATATTGATGGAATACTTGAGCGAACGGGCCAGCGCGATGACGCGCGCGCGCGTCTCTTCATTGACCAGCGAACTGCCGCTTAGCGCGCGCGACACGGTCGACGTGGACACGCCGGCCAGGCGTGCGATATCGGCCATCTGCAGGCGTTGCTGCGCCTTCGAGTCGGAACCGGTCATCGTGCGCTCACTGCGGCGCGGTGTCCTTGAACGATGGGCGCTCGGACAGTTTGTCGAACAGGCGCGCCAGCGCCGGATGATCCGCGCGCCAGTCGATTTCCGGGAAGCGGAAGCTGAGCCAGCCCAGGGTACAGCCCACGGCCACGTCGGCCAGGGTGTAGTTCTTGCCGGCGCAATACGCGCTCTCGCCCAGGCGCGCCTCGAGCGCCGCCAGGCCCAGGGTGACTTTGTCCAGCTGGCGCGCGATCCAGGCCGCGCTTTGCTGCTCGGGCGGGCGCTGCGTGCGCTCCAGGCGCACCAGCACGCCCGCGTCGAGGATGCCGTCGGCCAGCGCTTCCCAGTTCTTGATATCGGCCCGCTCGCGGCCATTGCCGCCGGCCGGCAGCAGCTTGCACACGGGCGTGAGCGTGTCGAGGTATTCGACGATGACTTTCGAGTCGATCAAGGTGCTGCCATCCTCCATCACCAGGCAGGGCACCTTGCCCAGGGGATTGGCCTGGGCGATGCGGGTTTCCGGCACCCACACGTTTTCCAGCTCGAAGACATAGTCGAGCTTTTTTTCCGCCAGCACGATACGGGCTTTGCGGACATACGGGCTGGCGAGGGAACCGATCAGTTTCATAGCTACTTTAAGGTGAAGGATCAGCAAGCAGTATAGCATCGGCGGCAGCAGTGTTTGGCAGCACGCGCCCAGCCGTCTCCATGGTGTGGCAGGCATGCCGCATCGGGGCCGGATTCAGCCAAATTGCGGTGCGCCGGCGCCCGATGGACGGCTGGCCAGCGGCCAGCGGTGGTAAAATCGTCCTTTACTGTGGCGCCGTCATTGTTGCTGTATTGCAATAGCCCTGCCCTCCCCGCGCGCCACACGCCAACCGTTTCTTTAACTTGCGTCCGCTCTCATGACTTCTACTACTCCGTATTCCACGCTGTCGGCCCTGTCTCCGCTCGATGGCCGCTACGCCAGCAAGACCGATCTGCTGCGCCCGATCCTGTCCGAAGCCGGTTTCATGCACCACCGCGTGAAAGTGGAAATCTCCTGGCTGCAAGCGCTGTCGCAAGCCGGTTTCGCCGAAATCAAGCCGTTCTCGGCCGAAGCGAGCGCCCTGCTCGACAAGATGGCGGCCGACTTCTCGGAAGCCGACGCTGCTCGCATCAAGGCCATCGAAGCGGTCACCAACCATGACGTCAAGGCCGTCGAGTACTGGCTGAAGGAACAAGTGGCGGACGTGCCGGAACTGGTGGCGGCGTCGGAATTCATCCATTTCGCCTGCACCTCGGAAGACATCAACAACACCTCGCACGGCATGATGCTCAAGGCCGCGCGCGACGGCGTGATGCTGCCGGCATTGAACGGCCTGGTAGCCAAGCTGACGCAGATCGCGCACGATAACGCCGATGTGCCGATGCTGTCGCGCACGCACGGCCAGACGGCCAGCCCGACCACCCTGGGCAAGGAATTCGCCAACGTCGTGGCCCGCCTGCAGCGCGCCGTGAAACGCATCGCGCAAGTGGAAATCCTCGGCAAGATGAATGGCGCCGTCGGCAACTACAACGCCCACCTGTCGGCCTATCCCGGCTTCGACTGGCCCGCATTCTCGCAGGCCGTCATCGAACAGCGCCTGGGCCTGGTCTTCAACCCATACACGATCCAGATCGAACCGCACGACTACATGGCCGAACTGTTCGACGCCTTCGCGCGCGCCAACACGATCCTGCTGGACCTGAACCGCGACATCTGGACGTACGTCTCGCTGGGCTACTTCAAGCAAAAGCTGAAAGCGGGCGAAATCGGTTCGTCGACGATGCCGCACAAGGTCAATCCGATCGACTTCGAAAACTCGGAAGGCAACCTGGGCCTGGCCAACGCCGTGCTCAAGCACCTGTCGGAAAAACTGCCCGTCTCGCGCATGCAGCGCGATTTGACGGATTCGACCGTGCTGCGCAACATTGGCGTGGGCCTGGGCTACACCTTGCTGGCGTATGACAGCTGCCTGCGCGGCCTGAACAAGCTGGAAGTGAACCACGCGCGCCTGGCGCAAGACCTGGACGCGACCTGGGAAGTGCTGGCCGAACCCGTACAAACCGTGATGCGCCGCTATGGCATCGAAAACCCGTACGAGCAGCTGAAAGAGCTGACGCGCGGCAAGGGCATCTCGAAAGAAGCGCTGCAAACCTTCGTCAATGGCCTGGCCATTCCGCAGGATGCCAAGGACGTGCTGCTGACCATGACGCCGGGCAACTACATCGGTATCGCGGCGCAATTGGCCAAAGCCATCTAAGCAGTTTTCACATGGGGATCGTCCGATCCCATTCCCGCGGGGCGGCCAGCACACAAATGCTGCCCGCCCCGCGGTTTTTCCGGCAATCTTTCTTGTAGAATCTCCAGCACGCAGCGCAATTTGATTTTCTTTGGTATATTAGGCCGAATTAGTCCTAATACGTACTACATTCAAGAAAGCCATCGATGCAACGCTACACCACCACCGCCATCATCCTGCACTGGCTGACCGCCCTGCTGATCATCAGCGCCTTCGTCATGGGCCTGATCATGACGGATATTCCCGGCCTGACGCCCACCAAGCTCAAATATTTCTCCTGGCACAAATGGCTGGGCGTGACCGTGCTGGCCATCGCCGCCATCCGCCTGCTGTGGCGCAAGGCCAACGTGCCGCCGCCGCACCCGGCCAGCATGGTTGCCTGGCAAAAGAAGGCGGCCGACGCCATGCATGTGCTGCTGTACATCCTGATCTTCGCCGTGCCCATCTCCGGCTACCTGTACACCCTGGCCGCCGGCGTGCCGGTGGTCTACCTGGGCCTGTTCCAGCTGCCCGTCATCATGGCGCCAAACCCGGAACTTAAGCCGCTTTTAAAAGAGATTCATTATGTTCTGAACATGACAATGGCAGCCGCCGTGGCCGCCCATGTGCTGGCGGCGCTGAAGCACCAGTTCATCGACCGTGATGGCGTCCTCAAGCGCATGCTGCCCTGACATCGACGTCCCCTTGCTCACTGAAACTACAGGAAAAAAACAAGATGAAAACCACCCAACGCATCGTCCTCGCTTCCCTGCTGGGCCTGTCCGTGGCCGCCACCGCCGCCACCCTGCTGAAAGTCGACCCCGCCAAGACCAGCGTGTCGGCCGTGTTCAAGCAAATGAACGTGCCCGTGGAAGCGAAGTTCAAGAAATTCAATATCGCCATCGATTACAACCCGGCCACGCCGGATGCCTCGAAAGCGTCGGTGGAAATCGAGACCGCCAGCATCGATATCGGCGACCCCGAGTACAACAAGGAAGTGGCGAAGAAAGAATGGTTCAACTCGGCCCAGTTCCCGAAAGCCACCTTTGTCTCGAGCAGCATCAAGGCCGCCGGCGCGGGCAAGCTGACGGTCACCGGCAAGCTGAGCATCAAAGGCAAGACCACCGACGTGACCTTCCCCCTGGCGGTAAAAGCCGACGGCGGCAAATACGCGTTTGACGGCGCCCTGCCGATCAAGCGCCTGACCTACAACATCGGCGAAGGCGAGTGGAAAGACACGAGCATGGTTGCCGACGAGGTCACCATCAAATTCCACGTCGCTGCTCAGTAACACCTGAGAAAACGTCCATGGCTGCGTTGCTCTTGCCTCGTCGTGCTATTTGCACTGCCTTCGGCAAGGCGCCTTGTCCTGAACGTTTTTCAGGCGTTACCAAAAACAACCCCACAACCTGTTCAACTTTAGGATCTGCATGAAACTTTCGCACTTGATGATCGCCGTGCTGGCAGCTGCCGGCGCGGGTTCGGCCATGGCCGCTACCGACACCTACAACCTCGACCCGACGCACACCTTCCCCAGCTTTGAAGCCGATCACATGGGCATGTCGGTGTGGCGCGGCAAGTTCAACAAGACCAAGGGGACGGTCGCCCTGGACCGCGCCGCCAAGACGGGCAGCCTGGACCTGGTCATCGATGCCGATTCGATCGATTTCGGCCTCGACGCCATGAACACGCACGCGAAAAAAGCGGACATGTTCAACGTCGAGAAATTCCCGCAAATCACCTACAAGAGCAAATCGCTCAAGTTCAACGGCGAGCAGCTGGTGGAAGTCGATGGCGAACTGACCTTGCTGGGCGTGACCAAGCCCGTCAAGCTGAATGTGAGCAAGTTCAAGTGCATCATGCACCCGCGCTACAAGCGCGAAGTGTGCGGCGCCGACGCCACGGCGGAATTCAAGCGCAGCGACTTTGGCTTGAACTACGGCATGCCGGCGTTCTCGCCGGAAGTCAAGCTGGCCATCCAGGTCGAAGCGATCAAGGCCGATTAAACACCGTCTTTCCGCATGACAAGCCCGCCTCGCTGCCCGCAGCCAGGCGGGCTTTTGCATGCACGACGCGAATCCGCTGGACTTTTCTATCGTGCGGCATCACTATCGATTAGCATGATGTTGTTCTGACATGACACACCCACTTATCCACCGCGGAGGACCACATGAATTTCATTATCTGGATCGTTATTGGCGGCGTCATCGGCTGGCTGGCCAGCATGGTCATGAAAACCAATGCACAACAGGGCATCTTCCTCAATATCGTCGTCGGCATCGTCGGCGCCTTCCTGGGCGGCTGGCTGCTGGCGCCCCTGTTCGGCACGGGCACCATCAATAGCGACAATTTCAGTCTGGCTTCGCTGCTGGTCTCATTCCTCGGCGCCGTCATCCTGCTGGGCATCGTCAATCTTTTACGCCGCGGCAAAATACGCTAAGCAGGCAAACAGCTGCGCATCAGCAAGTGGCCGGGCGGCGCAAGCGCCCGGCCACTTTTCATTGCCGCTAGGACACGTATGGACAATACCACAGCGGCCGCACGGAAAAATGCGCGTTGGCGGCCGGTTCCTGCCCCTGCGCCACCTAAAATCATGTCGTTCAAGCAACCACACATGAACATACCCTCCGGAAAATGTGATTGACTAGTGCGGGTTCGATACGGATACTCTATGTCGCCCGCTGCACAATCAGCGGGTACTCCGCTGATTCCGACTTCCCTACAATGTAAAAGAACAGAACTCGAATGAAAAAATCTCTCATCGCGCTCGCCATCCTGAGCAACTTCGCACACGCCGACGAAGGCATGTGGATGCCCCAACAGCTGCCACAAGTAGCCAAGGAGCTGAAAGCCGCCGGACTGAAACTCGATCCGACCACCCTGACCAAACTGACCGAATTCCCGATGGGCGCCATCGTCAGCCTGGGCGGCTGCTCGGCGTCGTTCGTCTCGCCGCAAGGCCTGGTTGCCACCAACCACCATTGCGTCTACAACAGCGTGGCGGTCAATTCGACCAAGGAGCGCGATTTGCTGGCCAACGGTTTCCTGGCCAAGACGTTCGCTGAAGAATTGCCGGCCGCCCCGGGCAGCCGCATCTTCGTCACCTCGGCCGTGACCAATGTCAGCGACAAGATCATCAGCGCCGACGTGGCCAAGCTGCAAGGCAAGGCGCGCATCGACGCGATCGAGAAAAACCAGAAGAAACTGGTTGCAGAATGCGAAAAAGAAGCGGGTTTCCGCTGCACCGTGTCGAGCTACTACGGCGGCCTCGAGTTCTACCTGATCAAGCAACTGGAAATCCGCGACGTGCGCCTGGTGCACGCGCCACCAGCGGGCGTGGGTAAATTCGGCGGCGACACCGACAACTGGATGTGGCCGCGCCACACGGGCGACTACGGTTTCTACCGCGCCTACGTCAGCAAAGACGGCAAAGCTGCCGACTTCAGCAAGGACAACGTGCCGTACCAGCCAAAACACGTACTGAAACTGGCCAAGGATGGCTTGAAAGAAGGCGATTTCGTCATGGCGCTGGGCTACCCGGGCCGCACCAACCGTCACCGCCTGCCATCGGAAGTGGCGTTCACGTTTGACTGGAACTACCCGGCCTTCGTGAAAGCGTCGGGCGAAACCCTGGCCATCATCGCGCGCGAAACCAAGGATAACAAGGACGTTGCCCTGAAATACGCGGGTCAGGTTGCCGGCGTGAACAATTACTACAAGAACCGCCAAGGCATGCTGGACTCGTACGCGGGCAGCGACTTCCTGGCGCGCAAGACGACGGAACACGAAGCCCTGAAAACCTGGGTCAACGCCAATCCTGCCCGCAAGGCGGAATTTGCCGGCGACATCGAGCAAGTGGAAAAGCTGATCGCCGAGCGCGATGCCGACACCAAGCGCGATTTCTTCCTCAGCTATGCGCAGCCACGCCTGCTGAGCACGGCACGCAGCCTGTACCGTTTGTCGAACGAAGGCACCAAGGCCGATACGGAACGCAAGTCCGGCTACCAGACGCGCGATTTGCCACGTCTCTCGTCGAGCATCACGTCGGTCGAGCGCACCTACGATGAAAAAGTCGACAAGGCGCTGGTATTGAACAGCCTGACCAAGTACGCAGCGCAACCAGCCGCACAACGCCGTGCCAGCTTCGACGCCGCCATCGGCATCAAGGATGGCATGTCGCAAGCCGACCTGGCCGCCGCCCTGGACAAACTGTATGCGGGCAGCAAGCTGGCCGACAAGGAAGAACGCGCGGCATGGTTGAAACGCACGCCAGCCGAATTCCAGGCCAGCAAGGACAGCTTCATCCAGGCCGCCGTCGCCATGTACCCGGATTCGCTGAAAAACGAAGCGGAAGACGAAGAACTGGCCGGCAAGATCCAGCAAGCCTACGCCAACTACATGAAAGCAAAAATCGCCTTCATGAAGAGCAAGGGCCAAGCCGTCTATCCTGACGCCAACAGCACCCTGCGCGTGACGTTCGGCCGTGTTGCCGGCCGTGACCATGGCGCCGACGGCACCACCTGGACCGCCTTCACCACCGTCAATGGCGTCGCCGCCAAAGCCACGGGCGAAGGCGAGTTCAATGCGCCGGCGAAACAACTGGCCGCGATCAAAGCCAAGGACTTCGGCAAATTCGTCGATCCGAAGCTGAAAACCGTGCCGGTCGACTACCTGGCCACCCTGGACATCACCGGCGGCAACTCCGGTTCGGCTGCCCTGAACGCAAAAGGCGAATTCATCGGCCTGGCATTCGACGGCACCTTGGACTCGATCATTTCCGACTGGGACTACAACAAGGCCAACACCCGTTCGATCCAGGTCGACCTGCGCTACATGCTGTGGAACATGAAACACATCGACCACGCAGACAACCTGCTGAAAGAAATGGGCGCCGAGTAATTCGCGGATAACAACAACTAATAAGCCCGGCAACGGGCGGTTGTTCCCTGAGCCACTCCTGCGGGAGTGGCTTTTTTTTTGCCTAACGTTTTACTTTGCTAAAGCGGTAAGGCACGGCTTGCTCCTCGCCAAACACGTGCGTGCTGCCGCTTCCCAGCGGCAACATGACCCTCCGGCCCTCCTGCAGCAGCAAGGCCAGGTCGGCGCCGGGAAAGCGCTGCGCCAGCAGCGGATAGGCTTGCCGGTCGATGCGCGCGGCGGGAATCACGATGCGGTAATCGCCGTCGCCAAAGTCCAGCAGCAGCGCGGCCACCTCATCCGGCCCCGGCAGCGCCGTGATGCGCAGGCGCGTGCTGCCCTTGACGAGCTCGAAAGCCGACCATACGGGCAAGACACGCTGCGTCGCGCCGACCCGCAACTGCGGCGCCTGCCCCGCCTCCGCCGACGTCAGCAAGACGTCAGGCATCTCCTCCGATACGGCGCCATCAACGGCCAGCAGCCAGCCCCGGTAGCGTATCAGCGCGCCCTGTGCGGCGGCGGTCACGGAGCCGCCCTGCGTCACCGGTTCCTTGCTCGCCGGCAAGCGCAACGGCGCCGCCTGTGCCGCCAGGCAAGCCCACCACACCAGCGCTGCCATCGCTGCCATCACTGCCTTGCCCATGCCGCCTCCCTTGCGCGTGAAACGTATTCATAACACAAGTTCGGCCCGGCCCATCTGCCGCGCCTCAAGGCGCCGACGCCGGTGCTACAATTGGCCCCTAGCGGGCGTACTTACCCAGCGCGCCTTCCCCCTCCCAGACTCAGACCGCTATGCCACCAGACTTGCGCACGACCTACGAACTCGGTAACCACAACCAGACCACGACCTGGCTGGAATGCATCACCTTCTATCAAGATCTCGCCGCACGCTACCCGCAAGTGCTGCACTTCGAACAGATCGGCCTGTCCGATTCGGGCGTGCCCATCCATGCTGGCGTCATCAGCGCGGACGGCGTATTCGACCGCGAGCAGATCAAGCGCGCGGGCCGCACCGTGTTCTTCAACAACAACGGCATCCACCCGGGCGAACCGGAAGGCATCGACGCCTGCATGGCCATCGTGCGCGACCTGTGCACGCAGCCGGAACGCCTGGCGGCGCTGGGCAGCACCGTGCTGCTGTTCATTCCGATCTACAACGTCGATGGCAGCCTGAACCGCGCCAACACGTCGCGCGTAAACCAGGATGGCCCGGAGCAATTCGGTTTCCGCGGCAATAGCCGCCACCTGGACTTGAACCGCGATTTCATCAAGTGCGACAGCCTGAACGCGCAAGTGTTCAACCGCCTGCTGGCCAGCTGGGACCCGGACGTGATGGTCGACACGCACACGTCGAACGGCGCCGACTACCCGTACACGATGACCCTGATCCACACGCAGACGGATAAGCTGGGCAATGGCCTCGGCCCCTTCCTGCAAGACACCATGCTGCCGCATATCTTTGCGCAGATGGAACAAGCAGGCTGGCCCACCTGCCCGTATGTCAACCCCGTCAAGGACAGCCCTGACCACGGCATCGCCGAATTCCTCGAAGTGCCGCGTTTCTCGACGGGTTTTGCGGCCTTGCATCACGTCATTGGTTTCATGCCGGAAACGCACATGCTGAAACCGTTTGCCGACCGCTACGCATCCATGCGCGCCCTGCTCGACATCTGCATGGCGTTCACGGTCAAACATGGTGAACAGATCAAGCAACTGCGCGCGCAAGCCAAGGCGGCGGGCCGCACGCAAGCCGAGTGGCCCATCCACTGGGCCATGAACGAAGCGCAGCCGTCGACCTTCCCCTTCAAGGGCTACACAGCAAAATACACGCCGAGCGTGCTGGGCGACTACCAGCGCCTGTCCTACGACCGCTCGCAGCCGTGGGAACGCGACATCGCCTACTACAACCGCTTCGATGCGGACGTCACCGTGGCCGCGCCAAAAGCCTATATCGTGCCGCAAGCGTGGCGCGAAGTCATCGAACGGCTGCGCTGGAACGGCGTCGAAATGAGCCGAATCACCACCGAACAGACGGTAACGGCGCGCTACTACCACATCACCGACGTCGGCACGCGGGCCACCGCCTACGAAGGCCACATGTTCCACGACAATGTAGAACTCGAAGCGCGCACGGGCCAGTTCACCGTGCAGGCGGGCGATTATGTCGTCAGCCTGGACCAGGACAACGCGCGCTACGCCGTGGAAACGCTGGAACCGCAGGCACACGACAGCTTCTTCCGCTGGGGCTTCTTCAACAGCGTGCTGGAGAAGAAAGAAGCGTTTTCCGATTACGTCTTTGAAGACATGGCGTCGGAACTGCTGCGCGATGAGCCGGCGCTGGCCGCTAAATTTGCCGAGTGGAAGGCAGCGAATCCGGCCTTGCTGAGCAATCAGGAAGCCGTGCTCGACTTCATTTTTGAACACTGCCAGCGCTTTGCCGAGCCTGAATGGCGGCGCTATCCCGTCATTGCCCTGATGTAAATCAAGGCTGTAGCGAATGCAACATCCTGGCGCCGCATCGGAGACCCCGGTGCGGCGCCTCTTTCTGTGCCCTGCCCACAAGGTAATCCCATGCACTACGCACTGAACCTGCGCACCTTTATCTACAGCCATTATTTTTACCTGGGCTTGCGCGTGGCCATCGGCCTGGTCGGCCTGACCTTGCTGACCCTGGAAATCAGCGACAGCGCCACCGCCATGACGGTGTGCATAGGCGCCCTGTGTACGACCCTGATGGACATGCCCAGCCCCCTGCGCCACAAGTTCAACGAGATGCTGGCCTCGGTTCTGCTGTGCAGCGCCGTCACCTTGTTGATCAGCCTGTGCGGTCCCGTGCAGTGGCTGCTGATGACGGTGCTCGTGCTGGTCAGCTTCCTCGCCAGCATGATGGTGGTGTACGGCAAGAAATCCATGCCCTTGCAACTGGCCGCCCTGTTCATCATGACCATGTCGATGGAGCATCAGATGACGTGGCAGCAATCGTTTCACCATGCGGGCCTGTTCATGCTGGGCGGCTTGATCTATCTGGCCTATGCCATGGCCATCGCCTGGGTCTTGCGCCACCGCATCAAGCAGCAAGTACTGGCCGAAGCCCTGTTCGAATTGGCCGCCTACATCGACATCAAGGCCGATTTCTACGACACGCGTTTCAATTTGACGGAACAGTTCAACAAGCTGGTGCGCCATCAAAGCATTCTGGCCGACCGCCAGCAGGCGTCGCGCGACCTGATTCTGCGCAGCCACAAGAACAGCAAGGACGCCATCGTCGTACAGGTGCACGTGTGCATGCTCGATTTGTATGAACTGATCCTCTCCACGCACACGGATTACGCGCTGCTGCGCCAGCACCTGGCCGACTCCGACGTCTTGAAATCCTTGCACGACCTGGCCTACAAGGCGGCGCGCGACATCGAAGCCGTGGCGTATGCCGTCACGCGCAAGCGCGCCTCGTATGCGCAGATCAGCTATGACAGGGAATGGGCCGAGATCGAAGCGGAAATCGCCCGCCTGCACGCAAAAGGCGACGGCGCGCAGGAAGCGCTGGCCACCCTGCGCGCGCAGCGCAACAAGATCCGCGCCATTTTGAAAATGATCGCCGAGCTGCATCTGGCGACGCAAAAAGTCTATGCCGACGTGCCGTTCTGGAGCGGCGCGGACATGGCGCCGTTTTTGTCGCAGCAGAAATACGAACTGAAGACCCTGCTATCGAATCTGCGCCTGGATTCGCCCGTGTTCCGCTTCGCCCTGCGCGTGTCCATGGCCATCTCCGTGGGATTACTGATCGGCCACTGGCTGCCGTATGCGGCGCACAGCTACTGGATCGTCCTGACCATCGTCATCATCCTGCGCCCCACCTTCAGCATGACGCGCCAGCGCCGCGCCGACCGCATCATCGGCACCATCATCGGCTGCATCATCACGGCCATCGTGATCCGCTTCGTGCACAGCAATATCGTGCTGATGGCCATCTTGTTCCTCTCCATCGTGGCCACGCCCACCTTCATCTATCTGCGTTACCGCTACACGGCGATTGCCGTGAGCCTGATGATCTTGCTGCAAATGCACCTGGTGGCGCCCAGCAACCCGAACCTCGTCAGCGAGCGCCTGATCGACACCCTGATCGGCGCGGCGGTGGCCACCGTGTTCAGCTTTGTGCTGGCCAACTGGGAATACCAGAGCCTGCCGCGCCTCGTGCGCCAGGTGCTCAACGTGAACCTCAGCTATATGCAAGCCAGCTTCGCGCTGCTGCAGGGAAAATGCTTCGATGATTTCGCCTACCGCATCGAACGCAAGCGCTTGATGGACAGCCTGGCCGCGCTCAGCTCGGCGCTGGTGCGCATGCTCGATGAACCGGCCAGCAAGCAGCGGGCCGTGGAAGACATCAACCTGTTCATCGTGCAAAACTACTTATTGGTGGCCCACGTGGCGGCCCTGCGCTCGATCCTCGGGCGCCACGCCAGCCAGCTGCCCGTCACGCCCGTCAACGCCCTACTCGGCCATAGCCACACGCAAGTGTGCCTGACCCTGTCGCGCGCGCTGGAGCAACTCGATGACAAGGCCGCCATCAACGCGCCGCTGGCCGCCCCCGCCTCGCCGCCCGTCAGCGACGTGGCCTGGTCCGGCTGGCCGCTGGTGCAGCGCCGTATTCGCCTGTTGCAGGCGGATGCGGACAAGATCGTGGTACATAGCGCGGCGATCGTGCATATCGTATCACCACGCTAAACCCCAGCGATTTATTTCAGATAACGTTCAAACCAGCCGATAGTACGTTTCTGCAAGTCGCGCTGGTGCTCGGGCTTGCGGAAGGAATGGCCTTCGCCGTCGTAGATGAACAGGCTGGACGGCACGCCCATGGCCCGCAAGCCGTGCCAGAATTCCAGCGACTGGGCGGCCGGCGTTTCCACGTCGCGCTCGCCCACGTAAATCAGGGTTGGCGTCTTCGCCGCCTTGATCGATTCGATGGGCGAAGCCTTGCGGTACACGGCCGGATCGTCATACGCGGAAGCGCCGAAGAACGGGATCATCCACTGGTTGATGCCATTCTGGCCGTAGTAACTGATCCAGTTCGACACGCCCGCCCCCGCCACCGCCGCCTTGAAGCGGTCGCTGTGCGTGACGCCCCACATGGTCATGAAGCCGCCATACGAATGGCCGATCAGGCCCAGGCGCTGGCCGTCGACGGGCGCCACTTTTTGCGCGGCATCGATGCCGGTGAGAATGTCGCGCCAGTCGCCGCCGCCAAAGTCCGCCATGTTGGCGCGTGTAAAAGCCTGGCCTTGGCCAAAGCTGCCGCGCGGATTGGGCAGGAAGACGAAATAGCCTTTTTGCGTCAATTCGTGGATCAGGGTGCTCGCCGCCACGTAACGGGGCGAGGCGGCCGCGCCGGGGCCACCATGCACGTTGACGATCATCGGGTAGCGCTTGCCTGCGTCCGTCTTCAACGGCCCCAGCAGCCAGCCCTGCACCTTGTATTGCTCGTTGTTCCAGCCCACGTTCTGCACCGTCAACTGCGGCGCAAAGCCGTCATTGTCGCGCGTGATCTTTTTCAGCTGGCCCACCGGCCCCGCCACCAGGTAGCCGGCGTGCGTAAAGTCTTCCTGCGCGGCGGCTGCCTGCAAACCATCGGCGCTGAACGACAGACGGCCATCGCTGCCGCCGCTGCTGATCTCTCCGAGCAGCACGGGCTGGGCGGGACCCGTTTGCGCATCGACAGGCACCAGCGCCAGCTGCGAATCGATCAGGGCCGTCGCCAGCAAGCCGGCGCCGCGCCAGACGACGCCATTGAAGGTGCCGCGGTAATCGGGCGTGATGTTGCGCGGCGTGCCGCCGGCCAGCGGCACGGTATAGATATCGCCGCCGATGGAGCCGAAATCGCTCATCAGGCCGCCGATGAAGGCCACCGTCTTGCCGTCTGGCGAGACGGACGGCAGGTTCAGCTGCATGGCCGGCGACGCGATCACGCGCAGGGCGCCCGTGGCCGCATCGATATGGCTGAGCTTGGCGACCCACCAGTTGCTGTCGCCATTGCCCTGCGCGCTGGTGGCGACAAAGCCGCGGCCATCGGGCGTCCAATTGTATTCATACACGTAGGTGTCGCTTGGCGACAGCAGACGCGGTTCGCCGCCGCTGACAGGTACCACGGCGATGCGCTGGGCATCGTCTTCGCTGCCCACTTCGCCCACCTGGCGCGCGCCTGCCTCCACGGCGCCGGCCAGCTTGCGCGCGCCCACCGTGGCCAGCAGCGCCAGCTGCTTGCCGTCCGGCGACCAGCGCGCCGTGCTGGCCACACCTTTGATACTCGTCAACACGCGCGCCTGTGCCTGCGTCATCGTGGCCAGGTACAGCTGCGCCGTGCCCGCCTTGGCATCGTAGCCGACAAAGGCCAGTTGCCGGCCATCGGGCGACCAGCTGGGCTTGTCGTAGGAACACACGGCGCACGGGTCGAATTGCTGCACGATGGCGCCGTTGGCGGCGTCGCGCACGACGATGGCCGCATGCGGGCGCTGCGGCTGTTCACCCACCTTGCTCGACTCGATGGCGGCGATGCGCTGGCCATTGGCCGACAGGGCCACGGCGCGGTAATCGCGCAATGCCGGCCCGCTGGCAGGCGCGGCTTGCGCCGTGGTGCCCAGAAAGCTGCTTGCCAGCAAGCCGCAGGCGGCCAGATCAGTTATTTTCATCATGTAAATTCCGGTTAGAGATAAAAAAAACCGCCGGCAAGCGCGGCGGTTTTGGATGGAACAGACTGCATTAGCGGGCCTTCCTGCCCAGATGCGAATGCCGCATGCTGTACAGGAAGTAAATGGCCACCGTCACCGCCATCCAGATACTAAACACGACAAACGTCGTATGCGGCAAATCGCGCATGATGTACAGGCAGGCGAGTACGCTCAGGCCGGGAATCACATACGGGCCGAACGGCACGCTGAAGCCTTCGATGCGGTTCGCGCCCTGCTTGTGGCGCAGCACGGGCACGGCGATCGAGACCACCATGAACGCTGTCAGGGTACCGATGCTGACCATGTCCCACAAATAGGTCGCATCGACGGAACCGGCCACCACGGCCACCACCAGGCAGACGATGATGGTATTGCTGACCGGCACCAGGGTGCGCGGGTGGATTTTCTGGAACGATTTCGGGATCAGGCCGTCGCGGCTGACGGCAAACAGGATGCGCGTCTGGCCGTAGATCGTCACCAGGGTCACGCTGAAGACGGAAATGACGGCGCCGGCTGACAGCACCAGCGCGGGCCAGGTCTTGCCCGTCACGTTTTGCAGGATCACCGCCAGGCCCGCTTCCTGACCTTCGAACAATTTCGCCTGTTGCGCACCGAGGGCGGCCACGGCCACCAGCAAATAAAACACGGTAACGATCAGCAAGCCATACAGGATGCCGCGCGGCACATTGCGCTTGGGATCTTTCACTTCATCGCCCGCCGTCGCTACCGTATCGAGGCCGATGAAAGAGAAGAAGACGGTGCCGGCAGCAGCGGTGACGCCCGTCATGCCGGCAAAGCCCTTGCTATTGTCGGTATTAAAGAACGGTACGAAGTTGTCGGCATTGAAACCGGAAAAGGCAATGGCGATGAAGAATACGAGGATGGACAGCTTGATGATGACCATGATGGCGTTCATCAGCGCCGATTCCTTGGCGCCGCGCAGCAGCAAAAAGCCGCACATGCAGATCAAAAAGATGGGCGGCAGGTTGATGTGGCCAGAGTGAAACTCCATGCCATGCGGGCCGGAAACGATCATCGGCGTGCGCAGCATCTCGGGAATATGCCAGCCAAACGCGTTTTCCAGGAAGTTATTCAGGTAGGACGACCAGCCGATGGCCACGGCACTGCCCGCCAAGCCGTATTCGAGCAGCAGACAGGCGGCCATGATGAAGGCAAGAAACTCACCCACGGTGGCGTAGGCAAACGAATACGAGGAGCCGGAGGCGGGGATGCGGAACGACAATTCCGCATAGCACAAGGCCGTCAAGCCAGCCGTGATGGCGGCGATCAGGAAGGACAGGACGACCGAGGGGCCCGCCTTGGGCACGGCTTCGACCATGGTAAAGAAGATGCCCGTGCCGATGGTGGCGCCGACGCCGATCATGGTGAGGGAAAACAGGCCGATGGAGCGGCTCAAGCCGCTGCTGCTGAGGCCTTCACCATATTCGACCGTGGTATCGATCGGCTTGGTGCGGCAGAGTTTCTGGACCAGGGTTTGGCTCACTAGACTTCCTTTATGAGGCATACGTATTTTCGTACGACGGGTAAAAACAAATAGCGCTCCGGCCTTGAGTAACCCCCAATAAATTCTTGTGTTTTCTAGCTTCCATAAGTGGCGCGCTGCTGCGTTACCCATCGCTAGCAGTGCTCGCACTGCGTCGCGCCGGGCGCCTTGCATCACATCCACTTCTGTTTGCTATAAATTCACAATAATTTCCTGGCGATTACTTACCTGGCAAAAAACCGGAAAGATCGCGTCCATTTTCAAAACTAAGCGATTATAGGGCTTTCACCGGCTCAGCTAAACAGAACTTTGATGTAAGGAAACAACGCCAGGCGTGCGCCGCGAAACGCGCATGGACGCTAGCGGGGCCTGGGATTGTCAATATGAAATAAAAAGCGCGCCGCTGCGGGGGCAGGGGCGCGCTTCCGGCTCAGCTCAACGACGCTGGCTTACTTCTTGATGTGTGGCGCATCGGCCGCTGGCCAGCCCGCTTCGTAGCCTTGCGGCACGTCATCGCGCTTGTCCTTTGGCGCCAGGCCCAGCACGTAGTACAGCACCGTCAACAGGATCAGCCAGGCTGGTCCCACCATCAGGGCGATGCGCGTATCGGGGAAATACGCCATCAGCCCGATCACCAGCGCCAGGAAAGCGAGCGAAATCCAGGAACCATACGGCGCGAACGGCATGCGGAAGGCCAGGTTCTTGATTTCCAGCGGCGTCAAGGTCTTGCGGAACTGGATCTGCGTGACCAGGATCACGCCCCAGGTCCAGACGGCGCCGAAGGTCGAGATCGAGGTAACCCAGATAAACACTTTCTCCGGCACCATGTAGTTCAGCAGCACGCCCAGCAACAGCGCCACGACGGACACGAGGATGGCGCGGCGCGGCACGCCGCTGGCCGTCGTTTCCGCAAACGCCTTCGGGGCCTGGCCTTGCAACGCCAGGTTGTACAGCATGCGGCCCGTGCTGAAGATACCGCCATTGCACGACGACAAGGCTGCCGTCAGCACGACGAAGTTGATGATGCCGGCGGCCGTCTTGATGCCCAGGCGTTCGAACGTCATGACGAAGGGGCTGCCGGTGGTGCCGATTTCATTCCATGGGTAGATCGACAGGATGACGAACAGCGCGCCGACATAGAAAATCAGGATGCGCCAGAACACGGAATTGATGGCATCGGGAATCGATTTCTTCGGGTTCGCCGCTTCGCCGGCCGTCAGGCCGATCATTTCCACGCCCAGGTAGGCAAACATCACCATCTGCAAGGACATCAGCACGCCCTGCGCGCCATTCGGGAAGAAGCCGCCATGCGTCCACAGGTTCGAGATGCCGATGGCCACGCCGCCGTTGCCGAGACCGAAGACGATCATGCCCGTGCCGCCGACGATCATCAGGATGATGGTGACGACCTTGATCAGGGCGAACCAGAATTCGAACTCGCCGTAGGCTTTCACGGCCAGCAGGTTGATCGCGCCCATGGAACCGAGGGCCGCCAGGGCCCAGATCCAGCGTGGCACGTCGGGGAACCAGATGCCCATGTAAATGGCGACGGCGGTAATTTCCGCCACACACGTGACCAGCCACAGGAACCAGTAGTTCCAGCCCGTCAGATAGCCTTGCAGGGGGCCCAGGTAATCCTGGGCATAGCGGCTGAAGGAACCGGCAACCGGGTTGTGCACGGCCATTTCGCCCAGCGCGCGCATGATCATGAAGATGACCGCGCCACCGATGATGTACGACAGCATGATGCCGGGACCGGCCATCTTGATGGCGTTGCCGGAACCCAAAAACAGGCCCACGCCAATCGCGGCGCCCAGCGCCATCAGGCGGATTTGCCGCTCGCCCAGGCCGCGGTGCAAGCCTTGTTCACTCGTTTTCATTACGTGTCTCCGTTTTTTTCTTGAATACACCGATCCCTCCACCCCAATGGCGGTTCCGCTCTTGCTGGAAAGGAGGAAAGGGCTAGCCGGCGGCAATCGCCGGCATGCTCATGTGCTCAGGCTACTGCGTCAGGCCAGTTCGGCGATCAGCTCGATCTCGACGCAAGCACCCAGCGGGATTTGCGCCACGCCAAAGGCGGAGCGGGCGTGCTTGCCGCTATCGCCGAAGACTTCGACGAACAGTTCCGAGGCGCCATTGGTCACCAGGTGCTGTTCCGTAAAGTCGGAGGTGGAATTGACCAGGCTCATGACCTTGACGATGCGCTTGACCTTGTTCAAGTCGCCGCCGCATGCATCTTGCAGGGTGGCGATCAGTTCGATGGCGATGCCGCGCGCAGCGATCTTGCCTTCTTCCGTGGTGACGTCCTTGCCCAGTTGGCCAACCCAGACCTTGCCATCCTTCTTGGCCAGGTGGCCGGACAGGAAGACGGTGTTGCCCGTGCGGGCATGCATCACGTAGGCGGCAGCTGGGGCGGCGACGACTGGCAATTCAATGTTGAGGGCTTTGATTTTTTCGTAAAACGACATGCTATTTCTCCAAGAAAACAATATAAGCGAAACCAAAATTCATGCACGGCAGGGCACGCAGGATGACGCCCTGGCAGCGCGGTAGTGACCGACAACAGTGCCAGATTAAACGTCATCATATTGGTGAACCAGCAGTTTTAGTTCACAAATAGGCCCGGTTATTCAGTGGATTATACCGACAATCAAACAAAATTCAGCATCGGTTCATGAAGCATGCTCTACAGGCATCGAGCGTGACTTTTTTCATTAAATTGTCACTTGTGCAATGTCAAGCCCTCGGGGTCAAGATTTATTGCCTCCAAAAATGCCTGGTCGTGCGAAACCACAAGTAACGCCCCCTGGTATTGCAGCAGCATCTGCTCCAGCGCCTGCAGGCTGGCCAGGTCCAGATGATTGTCCGGTTCGTCGAGCAGCAGCAGTTGCGGCGGCGCCTGCGCATACAGCTCGGCCGCCAGCGCCACCTTCATGCGCTCGCCGCCGCTGAGCAAACGGCTGGGCATGGTGGCGCGCGCGCCGGCAATGCCCAGCAGCGCCAGCCGCGTGCGCAGCTCGCCTTCCGGCAAGATACTGTTGCGTGCCTGCAAGCGTTGCACGGCGCTGCACTCGCCGTCTTGCAGCCCAGCATGCTGGTCCAGCCAGGCCACCTGCGCATGGCAGCGCGGCTCGCCGCTGGCGGGCGCCAGTTGTCCGGCGATCACGCGCAGCAGAGTCGACTTGCCGCTGCCATTGTCGCCCGTCACGGCCAGGCGGCGCGGCCCGCTCAAGACCAGGTTCACAGGCTGCGCCTGGCCATGCGGCAAGACCAGCTCGCGCAGCTCCAGGATCAGCTTGCCGTTCGGCACGGCGCTCTCGGGCGCCAGCAGCAGCCGTTCGGCCTCGGGCGCACAGCGGGCGCTGGCATCCATCACGCGCTGCTGGCGCGCCTGCTGCGCCTCTTGCGCTCGCACGCGCAGCTTGCCCTGGCTATCCTGGCTTTTCTCCTTTTTCGCGTCGAGCAGCAGCTTGCTCTGGTTGCCTTCGCGCCCTTCCCTCTCGCCGCGTCCGACTCGGCGCTGCTGGCGCTCGGCGTGCTGTTGCGCTTCACGCTGTTCGCGTCGGGCACCAGCCTTTTCCGCCTGCAGGGCCGCAGCAAAACCGGCCTGTTCCAGCGCGCGCTGCTGCGCATACAGCGCGTAATTGCCGCCATAGCTGCGCAAGCCCTGCGGCGACAGCTCGGCGATTGCATCGACGTGCTCGAGCAAGCCGCGGTCATGGCTGATCAGCAGCAAGCCGCCCGGCCAGCGCGCCATCTGCGCCACCAGGCGGGCGCGCTGCCGCGTGTCAAGGTGGTTGCTCGGTTCATCGAGCACCAGCCAGTCCGCCTGCGACAGCCAGGCGCCCTGCAGCGCGATGCGCTGGCGTTCGCCGCCGCTCAGGCTGGCCGTTGATGTATCGGCATCGACATGGCGCAAATCGAGCGCATCAAGCGCCTGGCGCAATCGGGCCTGGGCATCCCAGCGTTCGCCCACCAGTGCATAGTCGGCCTCGTCGATGCTGCCGGCGGCGATGCGCGCCAGCGCGGCCAGCAAGTCGTCCATGCCGGCCAGCGCCGCCACCGTGCGATAGCGCTCCGGATCGAGCTCCTGCGCCACGTAATGCACGCTGCCGTCACAGCGCACGGCGCCAGAAGACGGCTGCGCCCGGCCTGCCAGCAGGCGCGCGAGCACGCTCTTGCCCACGCCGTTATCGCCGACGAGGCCGATACGTTGCGGGGCAAAAGAAAATTGCAAATCGGAAAACAAGGCGCGGCCATCGGGCAGCACAAAGGAAAGACGGTCGAGTTGCAGTAATGCGGACATGGATACTCCTTGAGCAAGGCTGGCGAATCCGCGCGGCGCAATGGCGCGCTGGCGGGATGGGCAAGGCCGTGCACAGCACGGCAGTATCAATGGCGCATGTCGAAGCGTCCTGGAGAAATGGATGAAGAAGCGTCAGTGTAGCAGACGAGACACGTTAGCGCTGGCCCAGGGTCGTGTCGCCGAACAGGTTCTTGTATTCGCGCGGCTGCGAACGCCAGTACTGCGGCGGCGCCGACACTTGCGCGCCCAGCTGGGCCGCCGCATGCCAGGGCCAGCGGGGGTCGAACAGGATGGCGCGCGCCAGCGCCACCATGTCGGACTGGCCGTGCGCGATGATGTCTTCGGCTTGCTGCGCTTCCGTGATCAGGCCCACGCTGATGGTGGGCAAGCCGCTGTCGCGCTTGATGCGTTCGGCAAACGCCACCTGATAGCCGG
Organism: Janthinobacterium agaricidamnosum; assembly: GCF_003667705.1. Classification (NCBI taxonomy): domain Bacteria; kingdom Pseudomonadati; phylum Pseudomonadota; class Betaproteobacteria; order Burkholderiales; family Oxalobacteraceae; genus Janthinobacterium; species Janthinobacterium agaricidamnosum. The sequence goes on from NZ_CP033019.1 coordinate 5,521,634, forward strand.
GTCCCACGGGAATCTGCTGCTGTGGCGAAATACCGCCGCTGGAGACGTGGATGAAATCGGCGCCCAACTGCTTGAGTTCCTGCGCGAAACGCACGCTTTGTTCGATGTCCCAGCCGCCCTCGACCCAGTCGGTGGCGGAAAGGCGCACGCCCACGGCCATGCTGGCCGGCACGGCGGCGCGCACGGCTGCATAGACTTCCAGCGGAAAGCGCATGCGGTTGTCCAGGCTGCCGCCATACGCATCGCTGCGCTGGTTGGACAGGGGCGACAGGAATTGGTGCAGCAGATAGCCGTGCGCCGCATGCAATTCGATGCCCTCGATGCCGAGCGCATGCACGCGCTGGGCCGCGGCGACAAACGCTCCCTTGATTTGCAGCAAGCCCATCTCGTCGAGGGCGAGCGGCACGGTTTCACCCGGCGCGTGGGCGATGGCCGACGGCGCCACCGTTTGCCAGCCGCCGTCGGCCAGATGCACGCAGGTGCCGCCCTGCCATGGCGCACGGCTCGATGCCTTGCGTCCCGCATGGCCCAGCTGCACCACCAGCGGGATCGGCGCGTGGCGGCGGATCGCCTGCACCACCTTGGCCAGCGCCGTTTGATTCGCGTCCGACCACAGGCCCAGGTCGTCGGCCGAGATACGTCCCTCGGGCGAGACGGCCGTCGCTTCCGTCATCAGCAGCCCCGCGCCGGACAGGGCCAAATGGCCCAGGTGGATCATGTGCCAGTCGGTGGCGTTGCCGTTGTCGGCCGAGTACTGGCACATGGGCGCAATGGCGATGCGGTTGGCCACGTGCAGCGGCCCCAATGCAAACGGCGTGAATAGCTGGCTCATGGCGGACTTTCGGAAAAGGGGAAGCACCGATTCTACTGTGCTTTGGAAAGTGCGGCTTACACCTGCTTACGTTTGATACAGCGCAAGGGCTAGCCTTGGGCAGGCGGGGCCGCTAATCTGGACACATCAACAACACCCGCAATACCACTCCAGGAGAACACATGAACACGACGACTACCGCCAGCCGCATCCACCCCTTGATGGCCGGCGCCGCCATTTCCGTGACGGTCCTGTGCCTGGTGGGCGCGGCGTCCATCGCCGGCATCCTGCCCAATTCGCGGGCGAATGTACCTGCCGTACGTGCCGACGTGGCCGCCATGACGCCGGCGAACGCCGCTGCGCTGGCAGCGCCCGCGACTGCTCCCGTAACCGCACCGCTGGCCGCTCCCGTGGTGGCGCAAGCTGCTCCGGCACCAGCCCCGGCCCCCGTCGTGCACAAGCGCGTCGTGCACCACACGCAAGTGGCGCAGGCCCGTCCTGCCTACCGTGACAACAATGACGGCTACCGCGACACGGCCTACCGCGAACCGGTCCGCCAGCCGCAACCGGTGCCTGCGCCCGCCCAGCCCAACTACGTGGGCATCGGCACGGGCGCCGTCATCGGCGGCTTGATCGGCAATCAGGTCGGTGGCGGCCGCGGCAAGGCGCTGGCGACGGTGGCTGGCGTGATCGGCGGCGGCATGCTGGGCAATGCGGTGCAAAACCAGGTTCAGCAGCAACCGCAGCAATAATCAGTCTCAGTCGTACGGGCCAAGATAATCGAGCTTGCCCACGGCCACGCCATTGTTGCGCAGGATGGCGTGGACCATGGAGACGTGGAAATAGAAATTCGGCAAGGCAAAGCTGAGCAGGTAATCGTCGCCCGAGAATTTTGTCCCCTCGTCAGTCCAGTTCAGCACCACTTCCTTCTGCGCGCTGCCCGCCATCTGGCCCGCATTGACGCTGTCGATATAGGCGATGGTGTTGGCGATGCGTTCCTGTAACTGCTCGAACGACGCTTCATTATCCTCGAACTTCGGCGCCGGCACGCCGCTCAGGCGTTCGACCGACATCTTCGACGTATCGCTGGCGCGCTGCACCTGCGCCGTCAAGTCCAGCATGTCGGGCGCCAGCTGCGCGCCCAGCAAAATCTCGGGCACGATGCCGTCTTCCTCGACATGGGCTTGCGCTTTTTCCAGCAGGGCCGAGACGACCCGCAAGCCGCGGATGAAGACGGGAATGGTTGCCTGATACATGGACACGGACATGACTGACTCCTGATAGTGAACGATGAGCCAGTGTAACCGAGGCGCTGTTTTCGGGCAGGGCGCGCATGTGCGCCGGCGCACCAAGCGGCTCAGTTCATCCTACTTTTCCAGATTCACCTTGCCATCGGGCGCATGAGCGGGCTGTTCCGCTGGTTCCGGCTGCGGTGCTGGCTGCGGCTGCGGCGTGTCCTTGCGCTTGCCGCCGAAGAACTTGACGATGGCCGCACCGGCACCGACCACGGCCAGGATCAGCACTTTCTTGAAGGCCAGCAGCAGCGCCAGCAGTTTGCCGAACAGGCCCAGCTTGCTGGCCACGCCACCGGCCACCAGCGCCGCCAGGCCGTATTCGGCCACCTTGTCCGTCTTGCTGTCGAAATCCGTGTAGCGGTTACCGTCGGTAAATTCCGTGAACGCCGTCACTTGCTGCATCTCTTTCTTGATCGCTTCGATCTGCTGCATGCTGGCAATCGCATTCAGGTTCAGTACGCCTTCGCGCCCCAGCACGCGCACGTTGTAGTTCAGCGAGTGTTCGCCGCCATCGACCATCAAATCCTTGGCCCAGTACAGCTTGTGCGTATCCTTGGCATAGCTGGGTTTTTCCGCCCAGCCCATCAAATGGATGCCCGGATAACCCTGCTTCTTGCGCTCCGCATTGTTTTCCAGCACGGATGCCTGCATATCCTTGAGCAATTCGTCGTATTTGATGCTGTCCGCATCGTCATCCTTGATGTGCCCTTCCTTTTCATACGTGACGATCACGCCCCAGCTATCGCGCTCGAGCACGCTGGTCTTGGCGGGCACGATCATGCCCAGCGATTCCATGCCCGGTGGATTACCCCAGGCATCGACCAGCACGCGCTCGGCGTCCGTCGGCGACAGGTAACGGAAGTTGGCGGGCAAATCCAGGGTGGCGATGCCGCCCGGCAAGGTGATCTTGCCGCGCTGCAGGTGCAGCTGGGCGAGGAATTGCTCGGCCGTCATTTCCGGTGCGGCCGCCTTCTCATCGGCAGGGGCGGCAGCCGTGAGGCCGGAGAGGGTCAGGCACAGCAAGGCTGTCAGCAGGCGTTTCAACATGATTGGTCCAAAAAATTGCAAAGGGTAAATATTTTAAACCAATCAATTGCTTAATGGATAATTATTTCTGTGCGGCATTTTTTATGAAAAAAGCGCCAGGCGGGTTTCCCCGGCTGGCGCCAAATGCTGTGTGAGGACTGGACGATCAAGCCACGCGCACCACCATCAATCCGGCGCGCAAGCCCACCCGCACATCGGGGTTCGGGAATACCACCAGCTCTTCCGCGTGCCGCACCGTGTAGACGTGGTCGCCATCGCTGGCGATCACGGCGTGCTGCGGCAGGGAGGTGAAATTCTGCGTGCCGCGATCGAAGGCCATGCGGAACTCCTCGCTGTGCTTGATGATTTCCTGCGCCACCTTGAACACGTGCGGTTGCGCCTTGACGGGCTGCGCAGGCAGGCCGCGCAACAGGCCGTCCAGCGCCCGCGACACGTCGTCGAACAGCGAAAAATCGTTCTGCCCCAGGGTGCCGACGCGGCCCAGCTCCACCGTGCTGGCGGCCGCGCCGCAATGCTCGGCCGAATAATAACTGTAGGTGCCGGCAGACTGCGGGTTCATGATGATGGCGCCGATGGCCGCCTGGCCCAGCCAGGCTATCAGCTGCGCCTTGGCCTCGTCGGCCACCAGGTCCGGCACGATGGCAAACGTGGGGTACACGGAAGGCCGGATGGCCGTGTGCAAATCCAGGTGCCAGCGTACGGGACCGGCCGCGTCAAAGAACGCTTTGGTCGCGGCGATCATTTCATCGGCGCGCGCGCTTTCCGCCGCTTGCGCCAGGCTGCCCCGCACGGGGCGGAACATGCGATTGAGGTCGGCGTCGATGAAACGCTTGCCGGCCCGGATCGCGTCGACATTGCCCACGCAGACGAGCAGGTCGACGGCCAGCTGCGACGCATCGCGCGACAGGGCGTCGAGCAGATGCGCGAGCACTTCGATCGGTCCCGTCTCGTCGCCATGCACGCCGACAGAAACGGCCACGCTGGCGCGGCCTTTATCGGCTTGCGGCTTGACGACTTGCAGCATGCCGGGCGCCGGCAAGGCCACCGTGAAACCGGCGTTGGCGAACAGCTGCGCCACACCGCTGAAATCGGCCTGCGCCAGCGCCTGCACGGCTGGCGGCAAGCCGCCAGCGCCCTCTACTAGCTGTGTTGCATCTTGCGTCATTACACCGCCGCTTCCGCTGGGGTTTTCGCCGTGATTTTATTCACGGCTTCCGACAAGGTCCACACGTCCAGCATGGCTTGCTCCAGTTCCGTCGCCGCCACATAAGCCGACAGGCCCAGCGCGCCCGTCACCGCATCGACGGCCTGGCCCGCATTGCCTTGCTCGGCGCGCGCCAGCACCTGCGTCAGCAGACGCTGTTGCGTGCGGCGCAGGGCTTGCTGCGCATAGTTGCGCAACTGTTCCTGCGACTTGCCTTGCGCGGCCAGCTTCAGGCCACGCTCCAGCGTGTCGATGCCCGCCTGGCTGCGCAGGGCAAGGCCCACTTGCAGGAACGCCGCCAGGTCCATCGAGGCAGGACGCGGCACGGACAGGGCAGGGAACAGGAAGCCGGCAACGACTTCCAGCGCATCGACCGCATCCCACGCCTGCACGAAGGCCGGCGTCAAGCCCGGCACCAGCGCCGCTTCCGACTTGATGCCGACGGCTTTGAGCAGCTCGCGCTTCGATTCCGCGCCGAACAAACGCGTCAGTTCAGCCAGTCCCGCGCCGCGCAATTGCTCGGCCGGCACGGACAGCACGCCGGCGATCATCGTTTGCTGCAGCACGCGCGTTTGCGCGTCGACCTTGATCGACACGTCGCGCGGCACCGTCAATGCATCCGCATCGAGCGCGTCGAACACGGGTGCCAGGTTCAGCGCCACCCATGCCTGGCCCCAGGCCAGGATCACGGCCGACTCGTCCACGCCGTGTTCCGCCGCCAGGTTGCGGATCATCAGCGGGCCGCAGCGGTTGATCACTTCATTGGCCAGCACGGTCGCCAGGATGGCGTTGGCCAGCGGGTGGTCGAGCGCCGAACGGGTTGCTACCAGCAAGGATGGGAAGTAGGGTTTGAGCACCGGCTCGGCCCACGTTTCGTCCGTCAGCGGCAGGGCGGACAGAATGCGCTTGAAACGGTTCTTCACGTTGGCGATCACCACCGCCAGTTCCGGCGTGGTCAGGCCCCGGCCATCGGCCTTGCGACGCGCCAGTTCGGCCACCGACGGCAGTTGCTCCAGTTCGCGCGACAGGGCGCCTTCTTCTTCCAGGCTGGCGATCAGGGCGGCATAGCCATCCTGCACGGCGCTTTCGCCTTGCGCCTGCAATTCGCGCACCAGCAAATGCGTCTGCTGCGTGTTGTCGCGCAAGACCAGGCGCTCGACGTCGTCCGTCATCGCATACAGCTCGCGGTTGCGTTCTGCTTCCGTCAGCTTGCCCGCATTGACTTCCACGTCCAGCCAGATTTTCACGTTCACTTCATGGTCCGAGCAATCGACGCCGGCCGAATTGTCGATCGCATCGGTGAAGATGCGTCCGCCCGCCAGCGCGAACTCGATGCGGCCCGCCTGCGTCGCACCGAGGTTGCCGCCTTCGGCCACGACCTTGACGCGCAGCTCATTGCCATTGACGCGGATATGGTCATTCGCGCGGTCCTTCACCTGTGCGTGCGTCTCGGTCGATGCCTTGATGTAGGTACCGATGCCGCCGTTGTAGAACAGGTCCACCGGGGATTTCAGGATGCGGTGCATCAGTTCTTCCGGCGCCAGCGAGGTCTCCGTGATATCGAGCGCGGCGCGGATCTGCGGCGACAGCTCGATCGTGCGGGCGGAACGCGGATACACGCCGCCGCCATTTGATATCAAGTCCTTGTTGTAGTCGTCCCACGAGGAGCGCGGCAAGGCGAACAGGCGCGCGCGTTCCTCGAACGAGACGGCGACGTCCGGTGTCGGGTCGAGGAAGATATGACGGTGGTCGAATGCGGCCACCAGTTTCAGCTGGCGCGACAACAATACGCCGTTGCCGAACACGTCGCCCGACATGTCGCCCACGCCGACCATGGTGATCGGGGTGGTGTTCAGGTCGTGGTCCATTTCATAGAAGTGGCGCTTCACGGCTTCGAATGCGCCCTTGGCCGTGATGCCCAGTTTCTTGTGGTCGTAGCCGTTCGAGCCGCCCGAGGCGAACGCGTCGCCGAGCCAGAAACCGCGCTGCACGGCGATGCCGTTGGCAATGTCCGAGAACGTGGCCGTGCCCTTGTCGGCAGCGACCACCAGGTACGGGTCGGCATCGTCGAAGCAGACGGTATCGACCGGCGGGACGATATTGCCCAGCGAACGGTTGTCCGTCACTTCCAGCAGGCTGGAAATGAACAGGCGGTAGACGGCTTCGCCTTCGGCCGCGATGGTTTCCCGCACGGCGTCCTTCGGCATCATCTTGCAGACAAAACCGCCCTTCGCGCCGGCCGGCACGATGACGGCGTTCTTGACCATCTGGGCCTTGACGAGGCCCAAGACTTCGGTGCGGTAGTCTTCCATGCGGTCGGACCAGCGCAAGCCGCCGCGGGCGACAGGGCCGCCGCGCAGGTGCACGCCTTCGAAGCGGCGCGAGAACACAAAGATCTCGCGGTAAGGACGCGGTTCCGGCACCAGCGCCAGGCTGCTGGTGTCGAACTTGAAGATGATCTTGTCGCCTTGTTGGTTGTTCTGGAAGTAGCTGGTGCGCAGGGTGGCTGCCATCAGGTCGGCCAGCGCGCCGAGGATTTCCTCGGTATCGGCATGGTTCACGGATGGCAGGCCCGCCTTGATGGCGGCGATTGCCTCCAGGGCGGCCGCGTGCTGCGCATCGGACAGCGCTGGGTCGAAGCGCTGCAGGAAGGCTTCGACCAGGGCTTTGACCTGGGCCGGCTGTTTGCGCAGGCTCTCGGCGATGTAGCGCACCGAGAAGCGGCTGCCCGTCTGGCGCCAGTAGCTGGTGTAGGCGCGCACCAGCTGCACTTCGCGCGTCGACAAGCCGCCTTCGATGACGAGGCCATTCAGGCGGCCATCTTCGGCCGTGTCGTTGAACAGGGCGGCAAACAGTTCCTGCGCCACGGCGACGACGGATGGCTGCGCCAGTTTCGCCGCGCTGGCGGCATCGACCGTCAGGCTGGTGACGAAATAGCGCGTGCCGTCGGACAGCGAAACCGAATACGCCTGTTCGCGGTCGATGGCCACGCCCGCATTGTGCAGTGCCGGCAGGATGGTCGACAGCGGCGGCACCTTGTTGGCCGAGTACAGGCGAATCGTGGTCACAAAGCCCGTCTCGATGCGCACCGCCACGTGCGCCGGATCGGTATTGCGCAGGATGGTGTCGAGGTCGCGGAAGGCGACGGCCGGCGCGGTGGCGGCCACGTAATCGAGCGGTAACGTGGCGCAGAGTTTGCGCAGGCTGGTGCGCAGGGCCACGTCGGGCACGGCGTCGGCCACGGCGGCAAAGCCGTTATGCCAGCCATCGAGCACGCCCAGCAGCGGCTGTTCGATATCCGTTTCCAGGTCCAGCGGGTAGCGCGCGGCGTGGGCGATCAGGTAGACGCGCGCCAGCGGGCCGTCGGCCACCAGGGTCTGCGTGCTCACGTGCGTGGCGCCGGAACTGGCTTGCAGGGCTTTTGCCAGGCTCGATGCGACGCTGGCGCTGTAGCGCTCGCGCGGCAGGTAGACCAGCACGTTCAGGTGGCGCGCGTACACGTCGCGGCGCGCGAAGACCTTGGTGCGCGGCTGCTTGTACAGCGAAACGACGGAACCGCACACTTGCGCCAGCCAGTCGAGGTCCGCTTCCAGCGCTTCCGTGCGCGGCAGGGATTCGAGGATTTCGCGGAATTTCTCGGCACGGAAGCCTTGCTGGCGCACGCCGGCCAGGCTCAGTACCTTGGCCACGCGGCCGCGCGCAAATGGCAGCGCCGCCAGCGGGGTGGAATTGCCGGCGCGGGTGAACAGGCCGACGAAGCAATGCTCGCCCAGGATCGCGCCTTGCGCATCCATGTCGCGCACGCCGATGAAGTCGAGCTGCTGGTCGCGGTGCAAAGTGCCCGCCACGTCGGCCTTGACGATGGACAGCGCCGAGTCGCGCTTGGCCAGGGTGTCGAAGTCGCCCGGGATATTCGCCAGGCAGGTGCCGTAGACCGGATGCGCCGTATCCTGCAGCACGCCGATACGGCTCGGGATGTCGCGTTCCAGTTCGCGCACGCCCGGCTTGACGCGGTAGTAGGCATAGCCGAACACTTCAAAGCCGCCGCTGCGCGCCCATTCCAGGAAGGCGGCCACTTCCGCGCCCTCTTCGCCATGCTGCGCTGCAGCCGTGGCGACGGCGGCCAGGCGCTCGCTCATGGCGGCGGCATCGCGGCGCACGACGGCAGCGTCACGCGCGACCGTTTCCAGGGCGGCGACCAGCGCGGCCAGGGCTTCCGGCGCCAGCTCTTCGTCGAGCAGCACCAGCACATACGATTCGAGCGGATCGCCCGGCTGGCGCACCGCTTCGACGCTGCCATCAAGAGCGCGGCGCACGGGCAGAACGGTGTTCATCACGCCGCGCACGGCCAGGTGCTGGCGGCGCATGGCCATGACGATGGAGTCGACCAGGTAAGGCATGTCTTCGTTCAGGATCAGCAAGGCGCTCGCCATGCCGCCACGGCCATCCGCGTAACGCAGGGTGGCGATTTGACAGCCGCTGCCGGTGCGCTTGGCCGCTTGCGTGAAGCCGTCGACCAGCACGGGCGCCAGGCTGCCGGGCGCGATGTCGGCCAGGTCTTCGGCGTCGAGCGAGTCGAGCCATGCCTGCACCAGCTGCACGACAGGCGCTGCCGCCTTGCCCGCATTGCCAGCCGCGTTAATCAGCTCCAGCGTTTGTGTACGCAAATCTTGTGGCGTGTGATTCATCTTGCATCTCCATTACGGTAATGTGAATGTCCAACGCTGTCGTTCGGGCTTGTGGCTGGGCGGCAGCGGTGTCAAGAGACGGGGGTCGCCCGTCCAATTCTGTGCTACGGATAGTCTGTCTCGGATTTTTTCTGTGTGTTTTTCTATCGCCTACAAGTCGTACAATCCAGGTAAGTTGAGGATGATCGTCAATTCTTCAAGCGCCGCGTGCACTTCCAGCGCCAGCTGCGGGTCGGCCAGGTCGCCCGGCTCCAGATGGTCGCGGTAGTGCTTTTCCACCCACTGCACCAGCCGATGGTACAGCGTTTCCGTCATGATCACGCCCTGGTGCATGGCGCGCGCCTCGGTTTGCGTCAGGGCCACGCGCAAACGCAGGCAGGCGGGCCCGCCGCCGTTGCGCATGCTCTGGCGCAGGTCGAAATGGATCAGTTCATCGATCGGTCCACCGCTCGCCACCAGGCCTTCCAGGTAGCGCGACACGGCGCGGTTTTCCTGGCATTCCTGCGGGATCACCAGCGCCATCTTGCCGCCCTCTTTCGTCAGCAACTGGCTGTTAAACAGATAGCTGGTCACCGCATCCTGGATCGGTACCTGCCCCGTGTCCACGCGCAAGGCTTGCAGTTCCGCCCCCGTGGCGGCAACGGCACGGCGCAGCTGCGACAGGCTTTCCTCTTCATCGGCAAACGCCTGTTCGTGATAGAACAGCACATTGCCATTGCCGACGGCGATGACGTCGTTATGGAACACGCCCTGGTCGATCACTTCCGGATTCTGCTGCACGTACACGGTGCGCTTCGCGTCGAGGCCGTGCAATCGCGCCACGGCTTGCGACGCTTCCAGGGTCTGGCGTGCCGGATAGCGCTTCGGCGACGGCGCGGAAGGATCGAACTCCACGCGACCATACACGAACAATTCAACGGACGGCGCGCCGTGGTTCGCGCCCAAACGCGTGTGGTTGGCCGCGCCCTCGTCGCCGAAGGCGGGCGTCGACGGTAGCGCGTCGTGCACGGCGAAGTGCTGCTCGTCGCTGAAAATGGCGCGCAGGCTGCGCGCCGACTGCGCGTGCTCGAAGGCGCGATGCAGCTTGTTATTCAGGTTGGCGGCCGTGAAATGCACGCGGCCATCGTGCGTGTCCGCCGACGGGCTGACCGTGGCGGCGTTCGCCGTCCACATGGGCGAGGCGGAGTACGCGCAGGCCAGGATGACGGGCGACTCCTGGTAGGCGCGCGCCAGCACCTCGGCGTCCGTGCCCGTGAAACCGATAGCGCGCAGCAGGCGGAAATTGGGCCGGTCCTGCGGCGGCAGCAAGGCTTGCGCAAAGCCGCGCGCGGCCAGCGCACGCATCTTGGCCAGGCCCTGCAAGGCGGCCTGCTTCGGATTCGAGGCGCTTTTCACATTGCTGAACGAGGCCACGTTGCCGAACGAGAGTCCGGCATAGTTATGCGATGGCCCGACCAGGCCGTCAAAATTGTATTCGCGCGTGCTGTGCATGGGATTTCCTTAAAAATTCAGGCCGGGCGACAGCTTGGCCGGCAGTTCCAATACGCTGTTCTCGATCGACGCGACCGGATAGGCGCAGTAATCGGCCGCGTAATAGGCGCTCGGACGGTGGTTGCCCGACTTGCCGATGCCGCCGAACGGCGCCGTGCTGGCCGCGCCCGTGGTCGGACGGTTCCAGTTGATGATGCCGGCGCGCGCGCGCGTCTGGAACGTTTGCCACAGGGCCGCATCGTCGGACAGGAGCGCCGCAGCCAGGCCGAATTCGGTGGCGTTGGCAACCTTCAGGGCCGCATCGAAATCGGCCACGCGGATCACCTGCAGCAGCGGGCCGAACCATTCCTCGTCGGGGATGCCGACGGCAGCGGTGACGTCGACGATGCCGGCCGTGACAAAGCCCGCCTCGGGATTCAACTGGCGCATCTGCAGCAGGGCCGTGCCGCCCTTGGCCACCATGTCGGCCTGCGCCTGCACCAGGCGCGCGGCCACGGCACTGGACACCACTGGACCCATGAACGGCTGCGGCTGCGCATCGGACGCGCCGATGCCCAATTTCGCCGCCACTTCCACCAGGCGCGCCACGAAGGCAGACCCCGCAGTGTTATCTTGCACCACCAGGCGGCGCGCACAGGTGCAGCGCTGGCCGGCCGAGACAAAGGCGGAGAAGATCACGTGGTGCACGGCGGCGTCCACGTCCTTCACGTCCCATACGACCAGGGCGTTGTTGCCGCCCATTTCCAGCGCCAGCATCTTGCCCGGCTGGCCGCCGAACTGGCGGTGCAGGCTGATGCCCGTCTGGCAGGAACCCGTAAACAGTACGCCGTCGAGCAAGGCATTGGCGCCCAGCGCCACACCTGTGTCGCGTCCGCCGTTGACGAGGTTGACGACGCCGTCCGGCAAGCCTGCCTGCTGCCACAGCTGCACGGTTTTGATGGCCGTGCGCGGCGCATATTCGCTGGGCTTGAAGACGATGGTGTTACCGGCGATCAGGGCCGGCACGATGTGGCCGTTCGGCAGGTGGCCCGGGAAGTTATACGGACCGAAGACGCCGAACACGCCATGCGGACGGTGGCGCAGCACGGCGTCGCCGTCGGCGATCCTGCTTTGCGTGATGCCCGTGCGCGCGTGGTACGACTGCACCGAGATATCGATCTTGTTGGCCATGGTGGCCACTTCCGTGCGCGACTCCCACAACGGTTTGCCCACTTCTTCCGAGATCAAGAGCGCCAGCGCTTCGGCATGTTCCTTGAGCAGCTCGCGGAAGCGCACGCAGATGGCGATGCGTTCCTCGACGGGCGTATCGGCCCATGCTTCGAAGGCGGCGCGGGCGGCCTGGCAAGCCTCTTCGACCTGTATTGGCGTCGCTTCCAGGCTGGCCCAGGTCTGCTTGCCGTTCGACGGATCGATGGTGATCAGTTCGCGGCCCGTGCCCGGCAGCCAGGCGCCGTTGATGAAGTTCGATTGCGTGGTATTCACATTAGACATGGGGATGCTTCCTCGGGTTGAGTGACAAGGTGCGCACGGTGTCGCCGTTGCGGCAGCGCAGCAGATGCAGTTCAGCGTCATCGAGCGCGATCTTGCCGCTGTGCGGGTTGGCGCTGGTGACGATCATGCGGAAATCTTTCAGGTCGGTGTTCGACACCAGATAAGGCTCGGCCTGGGCGGCGTCGCCGCACGCTTCCGGCGCAGGCACTGGCACAGTCGCGGCATCGAGCACGGCCGGCATGCTGTCGCGCATGGCGCGCAGTTCGGACACGCGCGCCTGCAGCACGGGGCCGGCATCGAAAATGTCGACATAGCCCTCGAAGTGCAGGCCTTCCTGTTCCAGCAGGCGGCGCGCGGGCGCCGTGCTCAGATGCACCTTGCCGATGACTTCCTGCGCCTCGTCGGGCAGGTAGGCCACGTACATGGGCTGGCGCGGCATCAGTTCGGCGATGAACGATTTTTTACCGAGGCTCGTCAGATCGTCGACGTGGTGGAAATCCATCTTGAAGAAGTGGCGGCCCAGGCCTTCGTAGAACGGCGAGCTGCCGTCCGGCGCCTGGTAGCCGCGCATTTCGGCGATCAGCTTTTCCGTAAACAGGTGCGGGAACTGGGCGATGAACAGAAACCGGCTTTTCGACAGCAGCTTGCCGTTGTTGCCGCTGCGATAATCGGGGTGCAGGAACAGCGAGCACAGTTCCGTGCTGCCCGTCAGGTCGTTCGACAGGTACAAAGTTTCCATGCGCGTAAACACATCGAGTTCGCGGCTGGAATGGACCAGGGTGCCGATGCGGTAGTTATAGAACGGTTCGTCCAGGCCCACGGCGCCCTTGATGGCGCATACGCCGGCCAAGCGGCCCGTGTCCGTATCCTCCATGACAAACATGTAGTCGCGCTTTTCGGGCGCGATGGTTTCGGCGAACGAGGCGCAGGCAATCGCCAGGCGGTCGCCCAGCATTTTCATGTCCGGCTTGAGGGTGGTCATGCCCGTGCCGACCTGGCTGGCCAGGCCATACAGGGCATCGAGGTCATTGGCGTTGATGGCGCGTACTACTAGCATAAAATTAACTCCCTTAGATACGCACGCAAATGACGCTGTCGCCTTCGGCCACGGCCAGCGCCTCGAGCAGGTCGGCCGGCAAGCCGATGCTGTCCTGCGCTTCGAGCGCATCGCAGGCAAAGGTCACGGCGCGGAAATTGCGCTCGGCGCCGGAAGCGACCGCATAATTGACTTTCAGGCCCGTGCGGCTGGGCGTGACGCCTGCGACGACGCGGCGCGTGAGCGAGCCCGTAAACGAGCGCAGCGCATGCTTGTGCGCCTGCAGGATCGGGCCGCCATCGAAGATGTCGATGTAATCGTCGGCTTCAAAGCCTTCTTCCGTCAGCAGATTGAACGCCAGTTCGCCGCTCGGGTGGATCTGGCCCATGGCCGCCTGCGCGTCGCCGGGCAGCAGCGGCACGTACACGGGGTAGTGCGGCATCAGTTCGACGATCAGGGTGCGGTTGCGTGCACCGCCGATGACTTTTTCGGCATCGAGGAAATCCATCTGGAAGAACTTGCGGCCCAGCGCATCCCAGAACGGCGACTGGCCGTTGGCGTCGGTGATGCCGGCCAGCGGCACGAAGAAGCGGTCACCGAAGCGGTGCGGCGCCAGCACGGCGAACAGCAGCCGCGCGCGCGACAGCAGGGCCGCTTCCAGGCCCGCCTGCTCCATATTGCGCACAAAGAAGCCGGACAGCTGCGAGTACGCCGTCAACTCGGAACACAGGGTCAGCGCATGCACGCTGTGGCTGATGTTCAGGTCGCGCGAGACTTGCTGGATGACGTCGTTGCGAAAGGAAAAATAAGTGCCGTTCGAGCCGGCCGAGGCGAAGATGGCGGCCGTGCCGGCAATGCTCTTGTCGAGCAGGGATTCAAGCACGAAGAGGTACGACTCTTCGCTGGGGATGTCGACATGGGCGGCAAACGAGGCAATGGAGCGCTCGACGGAGGCGGCGATTTTCTCGCGCGTCTTCGGCAGGGTATGGACACCCGGCATGGTTACCGCGGCCAGCGCTTCGAGGGCTGCAATATCCGCAATTTCTACCGGACGGACAACATACATGGGTACTCCTTCAATGCTGACGATGCTGGGGGCAGAACCAAGCCGGCCCGCAGCAAAGCGGCGGGCCGGTGATCAAACAGGGAGCGAGGCTAGCCTCAGGCTTTCAGCATGCCGTCGATGGCGGCGCGCAGCAAGCGGCCCGCTTCGGCAATCTGCTCGTCCGAGACGATCAGGGCCGGTGCCAGGCGCACCACGTCCATGCCGGCGATCAGCACCATCAAGCCTTGCGCTTCGGCCGCTTTCTGGATGTCTTTCGCGCGGCCCTTGAAGGCATCGCTGACTACCAGGCCCAGCAGCAAACCGCTGCCGCGCACGATGGAGAACACTTGCGGGTAATCCGTAATCAAGCCTTGCAGCATGGCGATGGTGTTGACGCTCGCTTCTTTCACGCGCGCCAGGAACGCTGGCGTGTTGATCGTGTCGAGCACGGTCAGGGCCACGGTGGCGGCCAGCGGATTGCCGCCATAGGTGGTGCCGTGGGTGCCGACGGCCAGCGTTTGCGCCAGTTCATTCGTGGTCAGCATGGCACCGATCGGGTAGCCGTTGCCCAGCGCCTTGGCGGCCGTCAGGATGTCCGGCGTGACGCCGTAGCCCATGTAGGCGAACAACGCGCCAGTGCGGCCCATGCCGCTCTGGACTTCGTCGAAAATCAAGAGGGCGCCGGTCTTGTCGCACAGGGCGCGCAGCTCCTTGAGGAATTCCGGATTGCCCGGCACCACGCCGCCTTCGCCTTGTACCGGCTCGACGATCACGGCGCACACGTCATCGCCGATGGCGGCGCGCGCCGCTTCGATGTCGTTGTAGGCGATGTGGTCGATCGACGGCGGCAGCGGCTCGAAGCCTTCCGTGTACTTGGCCTGGCCGCCGACGGACACCGTAAACAGGGTGCGACCGTGGAAAGAGCTGAAGCACGAGATGATGCGCGACTTGTGCGCGCCGAACTTGGTGTGCGCGTACTTGCGCGCCAGTTTCAGGGCCGCTTCGTTGGCTTCCGCGCCCGAGTTGCAGAAGAAGGCGCGGTCGGCGAAGGTCGCTTCCGTCAGGGCCAGCGCCAGGCGCAGCACAGGCTCGTTCGTATAGCCGTTGCCCAAATGCCACAAATTATTGATTTGCTTGGTCAGCACGTCGACCAGGGCCGGATGGCAGTGGCCCAGGCTGTTGACGGCGATGCCGGAGGTGAAATCGAGGTAATGCTTGCCTGACTGGTCCCACAGATCCAGTCCGGAACCGCGCACGGGCACCATGGCTGCAGGAGCGTAGGTAGGAACGAGGACCTGGTCAAAGGTTTCCCGGGTGACTGGACGAGCCGTTACGGTCGAATCAAGCTTGGCATTCATAGCATTTCCCCATCAATATGTTAGGTACTCCGCAGCTACGACAGCTACGTGTGTACTGCATTATAAAAAGCGGGATGCTAAAACTCTTTTGAATCTGCGACAAGGATTTTCACAATTCATCACAGCCGGGCTTGCCTTAATCAAACCGGGGGCATGAGCTTCCTTTGCCGCTCTTCGCGCGGTGTATTGCCAAACAGGGTGCCGAACGCCGTGGAAAAGTGCGAGCCGGAGGAAAAGCCGCACATCAGGCCTACTTGCACGATGGAATAATGTGTATCAAGCAACAGTTGCCGTGAGCGCTGCAGGCGCAGTTCCAGGTAGTAGCGCGACGGCAGGCTGCCCAGGTATTGCTTGAACAGCCGCTCCAGCTGGCGCCGCGACAGGCCCACCAGGCTGGCGATGTCGTCCGTCGACAGCGGCTCCTCGATATTGGCTTCCATCAAGGTCACCGCTTCGGACAGTTTCGGCTGCAACACGCCGAAGCGCGCCTGCAGGGCCACGCGCTGGCGTTCTTCCTTGCCGCGCACCTTGTCCACGCACAAGGCTTCCTTGACGAGCGCCTGGACGTCGGCGCCAAAGATGGTTTCGATCAGGGTCAGCGAAAAGTCGATGCTGGCCGCGCCGCCGCAGCAGGTGATGTGCGGGCCGTCGATGTCGAACAAATGCGGCGTCAGGATGGCCCGTTCCGCCTTCGCTTCCGCATCGGCATACAAGGCCCACGGCAAGGCGATGCGCACGCCATCCATGACGCCCGCGTCGGCCAGCCACAGCACGCCCGCCCCCACGCCGCCCCAGAACGGCGCCGAGCGGCAGCGCTCGATCACGGCCCGGCACAGCTCGTTGCGCAGCGGCGCCTGCGTTTCATCGGCCACCAGCAGCGCGATATGCCAGTGGCCGCCCTGCGCCGCCACCTGTTCCGGCGTGCGCACGTCCAGCTGGAACGCCTGCGGCCCCAGCGCCCGCGCGCACAGGCGCAGCGGCTGCACCAGGCCGGCCCACGTGATCGACTCGGCATCGCCGGCATGCACCAGCAGCAAACGCAACGGTTTGTCGAGGCCGATACGGGAAAGATTAGCGAAGGACATCGGCGGGCGGGATCGGGGCAAGGGCTGAGTTGCCCACATGATACCGGACTTCCGCCCCATCGAGCCCCTCATGCAAGGGCGCATCCTGGCGCGGCGGAAAAAAGCGGAGCGGAAGGATATAATCACTGCCATGGGTGAACGATATTTAAAAAGTATCCGGCTGCTGGCCGAATGCATGCAAGGCTTCGAGCGGTTTTCTAGCGACTTCGTGCGCCAGTACGGCTTGACGCATGCGCAATTCGACATCATTGCCACGCTCGGCAACACCTGCGGCATGTCCTACAAGGAACTGGGCCAGAAAACCCTGATTACCAAGGGGACTTTGACGGGCGTGGTGGACCGGCTGGAACAAAAGGGGCTGGTGATACGCGAACGTTGTCCACGCGACAAGCGTTCCTATTATGTGCGCCTGAGCTGCGAGGGCGAACAGGTGTTCCATGACGTGTTCCCCAAGCTGACCAAGCAGGGCCAACAGCTGTTCGACGGCTATACCGAAGACGATTTCATGCAGTTGGAAACTACCCTGGCGGGCTTGAAGCACGCCATCGCCAACGGCCACGGCTGACCATTCACCAAGCACAGACATTCAAACAAGACAAAGGAAACCAAGTTGAAAACCACACTGCTCGAAGGCAAAAAGCCCGCACATTTCGATAAACACATCATCGGCAACCTGCTGCTCAACGCCAGCACGCCGGAACTGGTGCGCCAGGAAAAACTGATCATCGGCGTGCGCAACGAAGACGGCGAAATCTACCGCCTGATCGGCGCCACCAAGCACAACAGCTTCATGAATGCCGTCGAAGAACTGTTCGACCTGGGCTTGACCGATGAACTGGAAGACAGCGACGAGCTGGTGGAAGGCTGCGACGCGATCTTCAGCGAATCTCTCTAACAACGCGTAACAAAACCTGCTGCGCGGTGCGCTTTGCGGCCTGCGATGCTCACCGGCTCGGCGCCCCCGTACTAAAGTACGGTTGCGCTTCTTAGCCACAAATCCCATCCGCTCGCAATGATCCTGTCCAGCGCTGTGACGATCGCTGTCGTTAAAAAAAGGCATGTCAACAATATAGGCATGCCTTTTTCCGTTTACGGGGCTTTGCTTGCCTTTTGCTAAGCTGTTTGCGAAAAGATCATGGTTAAAAAGTTCCGTACGGAAATATTGCGAGTATAATTTTTCAATGAACAGACTCGACGCCTTTAAAAGCATCGCCGCACAAGCCGCTCGTGGCGAGCTGACCTTTCCTGCCAATGTGGACGCTTCGCTCAAGCTGCAAGAGGCGCTGTCCGATCCCGACTGCCATATCGAGGCCGCCGCCAAGCTGGTGCAGGCAGACCCGCTGCTGGCCGCGCGCACGGTGGCCATTGCCAATTCGGCGGCGTTCAACCGTTCCGGCAATGAAATCACCAGCGTGCGCAACGCCGTGCAGCGGCTCGGCGTGCGTACCTTGCAATCGGTGGTGGCATCGCTGATCGTGCGCCAGCTGGGCAGCACCATCACCGATCCCGCGCTGCAGGCGAAGGCCAACCAGCTATGGGAACATACGGCCCATGTGGCGGCCCTGTCGCAGGTGCTGGCCCGCCGCGTCACCAGGGTCGATCCCGATACGGCCCTGTTTGCCGGCATCATGCATGAAGTGGGCGGGTTTTATCTGCTGTCGCGCGCGGCCGAATTCCCCGGCATCCTCGATGGCGAACCCGAGGACTGGGTCGAACATGGCGAACAGGCCATCGGCCACGGCGTCCTGGCCAAACTGAAGGTGCCGGAAGCGGTGCGGGGCGCCATCGATGCGCTGTGGGAGGGCTTGCGCGCCATCCCGCCCGAATCATTGGGCGACACCCTGCTGCTGGCAAATGATCTGGCGCCCGTCTCGTCGCCCCTCAACGAAAGCCCGGCCGCCATTGCCGTACGGGCAGCGCGCGCCGCGCGCAGCATCGATTGCCTGATCGGCGACGATGCAACCTTGTCGAGCATCATGGAAGAATCGGACGATGAAGTGCAGTCGCTGCTGAAGGTGCTCGTGCACTAGCCTGCAGGCTTCTTGCCCGCTGGCGGCGGTGCCGCCGGCTTGACCGTCTCGACGATCAGCACATGCTTGTCCATGGGCTGCGTCCCCTGCTTCTGCTGGACGACCTGCGTGGCAACCGCCTTCGTACTCAACAGGGGTTTCGGATGGCGTGGCATGAACATGGCGTACCTGCTGGAAGTGGGATGTGTCCCATCTGTGCAGCGATTATCAATTTATCAAGCCGCTATTCAAAAAAAAAACCCGCTCGAAAGCGGGTAAAGTCCAAAGCTAGGGATGTCCTGAAAGAGACAGCCCTATCTTATGCGGTACGCCGCGCGGGCTCCGTGCGTTGACACACTTAGCGCGCACATTATCCCGGCACCAGTTCCACCTCCGTTTCCTGCCAGGCACGCAGCTGCCGCACGCGGGCGAACCACGCCTCGATATGCCGGTACTGCGCCAGCGGCAGCCGCACGGCCTCGCTGTACATCAGGGGCGCGGCCACGGCGAAATCGGCCAGGGTCACATCGTCTCCGCTGAGCCAATTGCGCGCCGCCAGATGCGCGTCCAGCACGACGGCGCATTCATGCAGATCGCGCTCGCCGCGCGCCTCTTCCAGCGGGTCCGCCGGACCATTGCCCGTCATGCCTTTCCAGGCGCGCTCCCAGGCCAGCACGCTGATGGCGGGCGCGAAGTGCTGCGCGGCCCAGAACAGCCAGCGGTTGACGTCGGCGCGCGCTTGCGGCGCCTGCGGATAAAGCGTCTGGCCCGGCACCTGCTCGGCCAGGTATTGCATGATGGCGCACGATTCCCACAGCAGGAAAGCGCCGTCGGCCAGCACGGGCACCTTGCCGTTCGGGTTCAGTTCAGCCAGGCGGCGGCGGTCGTCCGCATTCATCAGGTCGACTTCGGCCAGCTCCAGAGACAGGCCGAGGTGGATCGCCGTCATCAGGGCACGGCGGGCATTCGAGGACATGGGGTGGTGATACAGGCGCATGGTAAATGGCTCCGGTGAGTGAAGAAGCCACCATCGTAGGGCCGGGCACTGACAGTTTTTGTCAGGAGCGAATATCAGGATTCGGGATCGATATCGTGGGCCTTGCGCCAGGTATCGAGCAAGGCGTGGCGGCGCGTGGGATAGCGCTCCTCATGCTGCTGCACGCTGGCGATGCGGTCGATGCGGAAATGCCGGTAATCGCCGCGCAGCTCGCACCAGGCGGCCAGCAGACGCTTGCCTTCGAAAAAGGCCAGGGCAAACGGCCACACCGTGCGCGAGGTGGCGCTGCCATACTCATCCTGATAGGCGAGCGTGAGTTTCTGTTCGTAGCGGATCGCCTCGCGCACGGGCTGCACATACCGGTCGGCCGGGTCGGCCGGCTGCGTGCCATCGGCGGGACGGCCCAGCGGCACCCACAGGCTGGTCTCGGCCATGCTGTCGCGCAAATCGCGCGGCGAGGCGGCCGCGATCTTGGCCAGGGCATTGCTGGCCGCCTGCGCCAGGCCCGCATCGCCCTGCCGGCGCACCCAGCGCGCGCCCAGCACCAGCGCTTCCAGCTCATCGGCACCGAACATCAGCGGCGGCAGGAAGGCGCCGCGGCGCAGCACATAGCCGATGCCCGCCTCGCCCTGCAGGGGCGCGCCCAGTTCGGCCAGGGTCTGGATATCGCGGTAGATCGTGCGCTCGGAAACACCGAGCTGCTGCGCCAGCTGGGCCGCCGTGACGGGCACGCGCCTGGCGCGCATGGCGTCCATCAGCAGGAACAAGCGGCCGCTGCGGCTCATGGACAGTCCTGCAAGGCCTGGTCGCCCATGACGAGGGCCGACAGGGCCGGCACGTACAGATAACCGTCGGGCGCCAGGCGAACCGCGCGCGCGCCCTCGTCCACGCCGGCGATGCCGTAGCAGCGCTGCAGGCGGGCGGCGGCCGGCCACCAGTGGACGGCGGCCTCCTGGTCGGGAAAGCGCCGGCGCACGCTCTCGGCCTGCGCCGCCACTTGCGGAAAATCGCGGTAAAAGGCGGGAGCAATGCCCAGTTCCGCGGCAAACGCCGCTTCCTGCGCCGCCGTGTCGGCCAATCGGGCCGCCAGTGCCGCCGTTTCACTGCCGATGTCCTCAGCCGCCACGCCCGCCTCGGCCAGGGTGCGGCGCATCTGTGCCGGGCTCGCCTGCGCACGCAGGAAAGCCGATTCCTGCAGCGCCAGCACGGCGTCTGCGGGAATGTGCTTGCGGTAAGCCGCCGGGAAGACATACAGGGCGCAGCTGCCCGCGCACACGGTGTCGATGGCAATATCCCATTGCTGCCGGCGCAGATAGCGGCCCAGCTGCATGGCCGCCAGCGCATCGCCACCCTCGCTATTGACGCGCAACAGCGTCGTCCCCGGCACAGCCAGCAGCCGCAGCTTGTCCACGTCGCCCTCGGCAATCGGGCCGCGCAGGGCGATGGCGCCGCTGTCCGCGCGGCTCAATTGCGCGGCACTGGCCAATGTGCCGATGCCTGCCATGATGCCCATCACTATCAAACGCTTCATTGTCATCCACCATAAAAAAAACGACCACCGCAAACGGTGATCGTTCCTCATTCGACCTGCAAAAAACCTGCGCTTACACCACGGCGCCGTCGGTTTCGTCTTTTTCCTTGATCGGCTTGATCAAGTCTTCGCGCTTGACGCCCAGCCACATGGCGATCGAGGCAGCGACGAACACGGACGAATAAATACCGAAGCAGATACCGATGGTCAGCGCCAGTGCAAAGTGGTGCAGGGTCTGGCCGCCGAAGACCAGCATCGACAGCACCATCATCTGGGTCGAGCCGTGGGTGATGATGGTACGTGAAATGGTGCTGGTGATCGCGTTGTCGATCACTTCATGCACGGAAGCCTTGCGCTGCTTGCGGAAGTTTTCGCGGATACGGTCAAAGATCACCACCGATTCGTTGACGGAATAGCCGAGCACCGCCAGGATCGCCGCCAGCACCGTCAGCGAGAATTCCCATTCGAAGAAGGCGAAGAAGCCCAGGATGATCACCACGTCATGCAAGTTGGCGATAATGGCCGAGACAGCGTATTTCCATTCGAAGCGGATGGCCAGGTAGATCATCACGCCGATAATCACCACCACCAGCGCGTTCAAGCCGTTCTGCGCCAGTTCCTCGCCCACTTGCGGGCCGACGAATTCAACCTTCTGCAGTACCACCGCTTCATTGCCGGCGGTGTCCATGCACGCGCTCTTGAGCACATGTTCGCCCTTGGCGGTGACGGTGTCGATGGCCTTGGTCGTGCCCTGCTCGGCCTTGCACAGCGATTCGAACACGCGCTGCGAGGTATTTGCGGCGCTGACGCCATTTTCCACCGGCAGGCGGATCATCACGTCGCGCGCCGTATCGAAGCTGGTCACGCCCGGCTCTTCATAGCCCATGGCGATCAGGGTGCCGCGTATGCCTTCAAGATTGGCCGCCTTCGGGTATTTCACCTCCATCAGCGTGCCGCCCTTGAATTCGACGGACAGGTGCAAGCCCTTGTGCACCAGGAAGAAGACGGCGGCAAGGAAGGTCACGGCCGAAATCACGTTGAAAATCAACGCATGGCGCATGAAGGGAATATCTTTTTTAATCCGGAAAAATTCCATGAAATCCTCTGAGTTCTATTCTGTGCGTCCGGCAGCTGTGCCACCGGACGCGATCGCTGTTGTCGCTATTGGGTAAGGCTGGGCCGTCGCTTATTTGCTGGTGCCCGGCACCCACACCGTGCCGATCGACAAGGTCGTCAGCTTTTTCTTGCGGCCATACCAGAGGTTGACCACGCCGCGCGACACGAACACGGAGGAGAACATCGAGGTCAGGATGCCCAGGCAATGCACGACAGCGAAGCCGCGCACGGGACCGCTGCCGAAGGCCAGCAGCGCCAGGCCGACGATCAGGGTGGTCACGTTCGAGTCCAGAATCGTGGCCCAGGCACGGTCGAAGCCGGCGGCGATCGCCGCTTGCGGCGTATTGCCGGCGCGCAGCTCTTCACGGATACGTTCATTGATCAGCACGTTGGCGTCAATCGCCATGCCCAGCGCCAGCGCGATAGCGGCGATACCTGGCAAGGTCAAGGTCACCTGGATCATCGACAGCAAGCCGACCAGCAACAGCAGGTTGGTGGCCAGGGCCAGCACGCTGAAGGCGCCGAACAGCATGTAGTAGGCGATCATGAAGATGGCGATGGCGATGAAGCCGTACAAGGTCGAGTGGAAGCCCTTGGCGATGTTTTCCGCGCCCAGCTGCGGTCCGATCGTGCGTTCCTCGATGACGGTCATCGGTGCGGACAGGGCTCCCGAGCGCAGCAGCAGCGCCAGTTCATTCGCGTTTTCCGCGCCGCCCATGCCCGTGATCTGGAAGCGCGAACCGAGTTCCTGCTGGATGGTCGCCACCGACAGCACTTCCGGCTTGCCCTTTTCAAACAGCACGATGGCCATGCGCTTGCCCACGCGTTCGCGCGTCGCTTCGCGCATCTTGCGTCCGCCGTCGCCGTTCAGGTCGATCGACACGGCCGCTTGCTGGTTCTGGTCGAAGCTGGCCGTGGCGCTGGAGATATAGTCGCCCGTCAGGATCACGTCTTTCGCCAGCACGACAGGGACGCCCTTGCCGACGGTGAACAGTTCCGAGTTGAACGGGATGGCGCTCGACAGTTCGGTGCCAGGCACGATGGTTTCATCGACCAGGCGCACTTCCAGCGTCGCCGTGCGGCCGATGATGGCTTTCGCGCGGGCCACGTCCTGCACGCCAGGCAGTTGCACCACGATGCGGTCGGGACCTTGCTGCTGGATCAGCGGCTCGGCCACGCCCAGCTCGTTGACGCGCTTGGACAGGGTGGAGATATTCTGTTTTACGCCTTCGTCGATGGTCGCCTTCAGGGCGGCCGGCTTCAGGGTGATGTTCAATTTCAAATCGCTGCCTTCGCCCGCATCGGCGAACGCCAGTTCCGACATCTGGTCGGACAGCACATTTTTTGCCTTCAGGCGCGTTTCCGCGTCGCGGAAGTTGATCTGCACGCTGTCGCCCACGCGCTCGATGCCCGCATGGCGGATATTTTTGTCACGCAACACGCTACGCGCGGCGGACTGGACGCCCTGGACTTTCTTGTTCAATACTGCTTTTGCATCGACCTGCATCAGGAAGTGCACGCCGCCGCGCAAGTCCAGGCCCAGGAACATGGGCAAGGCATGCAATTTTTGCATCCACATCGGGGTATTGGCTTGCAGGTTGACCGTCACGATGTACGCGGGGTCGCTGGCATCGGGATTGAGGTCCTTTTCCAGCACCAGTTTCGCCTTGAACTGAGTATCGGGATCGGCGAAACGCACGCGCACGGAGGCGAGGTTGCCGGCGCCATCCATGGTGACACCTTCCGACTTGACGTTCTCTTTCGTCAATATTTGCTCGACTTGCGTCATCAGCTCGCCCGTCACCTTGACGGTCGACTTGCCGCTGGTTACTTGCAGCGCCGGTGACTCACCGAAATAATTGGGTGCCGTATAAAGTGCGCCCAGCAATAAGGCGACGACGATGATGATGTATTTCCAGGCAGGATAGCGATTCATATTGATTCAGCGTTCAGTGTTGAGCGTCGGAGGCGTCGCGAGGGGCGGCGGGTAGCCGCCCCGTTCAATCATTGCCGGGGCAATGACAGCGAGGAATTACAGCGCCTTCAGGGTGCCTTTAGGCAGCAAGGTGGTAATGGAGCTCTTTTGCACCGTGATTTCGGTGCCGGTCGCCACTTCGATGGTGACGTAAGCGTCCACTACCTTGACAACACGGCCCAGCATACCGCCGGCGGTGACGACTTCGTCACCCTTGGCCAGCGCGTCCATCATCGCCCGTTGTTCTTTGGCGCGTTTTTGCTGTGGACGGATCATCAGGAAATACATGACCACGAACATCAATACCAGCGGCAGGAAGCTGGTCAGGTTGCCGCCGAGGCCCAGGGCGTCGGTTGGGGCTTGCGCATAAGCGTTGGAAATGAAAAACACGGTGACTCCAGTTCTAATCAGTTTGAAAAAATAGCGCTGTATTCTAGCATTGGCAATCCGCCAAGCCCCCAATTGCAGGCATGGCAGCTTCAAATGGGGCTAAAAAGGCATTATGCAATGCTTTCTCGCCCCCGTCCAAGCACCAATACACAAAACTTCCGGCCATGCTGCCGCCAGGGCGCAAGCTAAGGTTTTCTTAAGTTCCGCGTGCGCGTTCCGCATGGAATTGCAGCGTAAAAGCGTGGAAACGGTCTTCATCGAGCGCTTCGCGCATCTGGCGCATCAGGTCCAGGTAGTAATGCAGGTTGTGGATGGTATTGAGGCGCGCGCCGAGGATTTCCTTGGAGCGGTGCAGATGGTGCAGGTAGGCGCGCGAGAAGTTGCGGCAAGCGTAGCAGCTGCAGGTTTCGTCCAGCGGCGCCTGGTCTTCCTTGTACTTGGCATTTTTGATCTTGATGTCGCCAAAACGGGTGAACAGCCAGCCATTGCGGGCGTTACGCGTCGGCATGACGCAGTCAAACATGTCGATGCCGTTCGACACGCCCGCCACCAGGTCTTCCGGCGTGCCCACGCCCATCAGGTAATGGGGCTTGTTGGCCGGCAGGCGCGGGCCCACGTGGGCCAGCATGCGCATCATGTCTTCCTTCGGCTCGCCGACGGACAGGCCGCCGATGGCGATGCCGGGGAAGTCGATCTCTTCGAGCTTGGCCAGCGACTCGTCGCGCAGCATTTCGAACATGCCGCCCTGCACGATGCCAAACAGCGCATTCGGGTTTTCGCCGCGGTGGAACTCATCCTTCGAGCGCTGCGCCCAGCGCAAGGACATGCGCATGGACTTGGCCGCTTCCTCGATCGTGGCCGGGCGGCCCTGAATTTCGTACGGCGTGCATTCGTCGAACTGCATGACGATATCGGAATTCAAGACGCGCTGCACCTGCATCGACACTTCCGGCGAGAGGAACAGCTTATCGCCGTTGATGGGCGAATTGAAATGCACGCCCTCTTCCGTGATCTTGCGCATGGCGCCCAGCGAAAACACCTGGAAGCCGCCCGAATCCGTCAGGATCGGCTTGTTCCAGCCCATGAAACCGTGCAAGCCGCCGAATTTTTCCATGACGGTGTTGCCTGGACGCAACCACAGGTGAAAAGTGTTGCCCAGGATAATCTGCGCGTCGATCTCGTTGAGTTCCAGCGGCGACATGGCTTTCACCGAGCCGTAAGTGCCCACTGGCATGAAGATCGGCGTCTGCACGACACCATGGTTGAGTTTCAAGGTGCCGCGGCGTGCCTTGGTCAGGCCGCTCGTGTCGGTCTTGAGTAATGTAAATTCCAGCATGGTCAGTCTTTCACGGGAGTATCAAGGTTCAGTGCGGCGCGCGATTGCGTGGTGAGCAGCATCGCATCGCCATAGCTGAAGAAACGGTAGTTCTGCGCGATCGCATGCGCGTAGGCGTTGCGGATCGGCTCATAGCCGGCAAAGGCCGACACCAGCATCAGCAGGGTCGACTTCGGCAAATGGAAGTTGGTAATCAGGCGCGTCACCGTTTTAAAGGCATAGCCGGGCGTGATGAACAGGGCCGTATCGGCGCTGCCCGCCACCAGCTGGCCGCTTTGCGAGGCCGATTCCAGCGCGCGCAGGCTGGTCGTGCCGACGGCGACCACGTCGCGCCCGGCCTGCTGCGCGGCGCGCACGGCGTCGACGGTTTCCTGCGGCATGGTGTACCACTCGGTATGCATCTTGTGTTCGGCCAGCACTTCCGTGCGCACGGGCTGGAAGGTGCCGGCGCCCACGTGCAGGGTCACATAGGCAAAGTTGACGCCCTTGGCCTTCAACTGGTCGAGCAGGGCCTGGTCGAAATGCAGGCCCGCCGTCGGCGCGGCGACAGCGCCCGGCACCTTGTTGAAGACCGTCTGGTAGCGCGTTTCGTCGAATTCGTCCGCATCGTGCTCGATGTAGGGCGGCAGCGGCAAGCGGCCATGCGCCTCGATCAGCTCGAACACGTCGGCCTCGAAGTGCAAGGTAAAGAATTCGCCGGCGCGCTGGCCGACCGTCACGTCAAAGGCGTCGGCCAGGCGGATGCGGCAACCGGGCGGCGGCGACTTCGACGCGCGCACCTGGGCCAGCACGGTGCGGTCGTCGAGCACGCGCTCGACCAGCGCCTCGATCTTGCCGCCGCTTTCCTTGACGCCAAAAAAGCGCGCCTTGAGCACGCGCGTATCGTTCATCACCAGCAGGTCGCCCGCGGCTAGCTGTCCTACGATGTCGGCGAACTGGCGGTCGACCACGGTCTCGCCGTCCAGATGCAACAGGCGCGAGGCGCTGCGCTCGGCCAACGGAGTTTGCGCAATGTTTTCTTGCGGCAAATTAAAATCGAAATCGGAAAGCGAATACATGCGTTTTGCTTCAAAAGTACGTCAAAAATGATTAGGAGTGCGCAATGGAACATCTGGCACTATACTGTGCGCCTATACAGGCATTACAATAATCCGCCGCAGCAACTACGACTGCGGTACGCACAGGGTGTGCCGGACAACCCTCTATTTTACGCTAGCGGCACCAAAACCTTGCATATGTCCGATCCCAAGCCCGATCTTCCGCCCTCAGCCAAGCCGGCCGCGAAGCCGAAAGCCGCCAAAAAAGTGGTCAGCACGGAAAGCCGGCTGGCCAAACTGGGCTTGCGCACGGATATGGACCTGGTGCTGCACCTGCCGATGCGCTACGAGGACGAAACCAAGGTCTACACGATACGCGACGCCTGCCTGCGCGGCGGCGAGTCGTGGCAAGTGGAAGGCATCGTCACCAAGTGCGAAGTCAATTTCAAGCCGCGCAAGCAGCTGCTGGTGACGATCGCCGACGAAACGGGCAATTTGCTGCTGCGCTTCATGAATTTCTACGGCAGCCAGGTCAAGCAGCTGGCCGAAGGCACGCGCGTGCGCGCGCGCGCCGAACTCAAGCACGGCTTTTTCGGCGCCGAGATGGTGCACCCGACGTACAAGGTGGTTAACGAAGGCGCGCCGCTGCCCACGGCGCTCACGCCCGTGTATCCGTCCGGTGAAGGCCTGTCGCAGCACGTGCTGCGGCGCGAAATCGCGGACGCCATGCGCCGCATCGACTGGCAGGACACCTTGCCCGATCATCTGCTGCGCGAGATGCAGCTGTCGCCGTTCCGCGCCGCCGTGCACCTCTTGCACTACCCGCCGCAGGATATCGATGAAAGCGCGCTGATGGACCGCTCGCACCCGGCCTGGGTGCGCATGAAGTTCGATGAACTGCTGGCGCAGCAACTGTCGCTGAAACGCGCCCAGCGCGCGCGCCGCTCGAAGGGCGCGGCGTCCCTGCCCATCGTCGGCAATTTGTCGAACGCTTTCGGCGCCGCCCTGCCCTTCAAGCTGACGGGCGCACAGGCGCGCGTGCTCGAGGAAATCCGCGCTGACCTGCGCCAGCCGTATCCGATGCAGCGCTTGCTGCAGGGCGACGTCGGCAGCGGCAAGACGGTCGTGGCGGCGTTATCCGCCACGCAGGCGATCGACAGCGGCTACCAGGCCGCGCTGATGGCGCCCACGGAGATTTTGGCCGAGCAGCACTTCCGCAAGATCGCCGCCTGGATGGAACCGCTGGGCGTGAAGGTGGCGTGGCTGACGGGTAGCCTGAAGAAAAAGGAAAAGACGGCGGCGCTGGCCCTGATCGAATCGGGCGAAGCGCAGCTGGTGATCGGCACGCATGCGCTGATCCAGGATAACGTGCTGTTTGCCAAACTGGGCCTGGTGATCGTCGACGAGCAGCACCGCTTCGGCGTGGGCCAGCGCCTGACCCTGCGCAACAAGGGCGACAGCGCGGCCGTGCCGCACCAGCTGATGATGTCGGCCACGCCCATCCCGCGCACCCTGGCCATGACGTATTACGCCGACCTGGAAGTGTCGGTGATCGACGAGCTGCCGCCCGGCCGCAGCCCCATCGTCACGCGCGCCATCGACCAGAACCGGCGCGACGAAGTCATCGCC
This sequence comes from Janthinobacterium agaricidamnosum, assembly GCF_003667705.1. Lineage (NCBI taxonomy): Bacteria > Pseudomonadati > Pseudomonadota > Betaproteobacteria > Burkholderiales > Oxalobacteraceae > Janthinobacterium > Janthinobacterium agaricidamnosum. Next base: position 5,550,205 of record NZ_CP033019.1, read on the forward strand.
CGCGTCTACGCAGCCGCGCTGGAAGGCCGGCAGGTGTACTGGGTCTGCCCGCTGATAGAGGAATCGGAAGCGCTGCAGCTGCAGACGGCCACCGATACCTACATGATGCTGGCCGATGCCTTGCCCGCGCTGCAGGTGGGCCTCGTGCACGGCCGCCTGAAACCGGCGGAAAAACAGGAAGTGATGGACGCTTTCATCGCCGGCCATATCCACGTGCTGGTGGCCACCACCGTCATCGAGGTGGGTGTCGACGTGCCGAACGCTTCGCTGATGGTGATCGAGCACGCCGAGCGTTTCGGCCTGTCGCAGCTGCACCAGCTGCGCGGCCGCGTGGGCCGCGGCTCGGCAGCCAGCGTCTGCCTGCTGCTGTACCAGGGACCGCTGGGCGGCGTGGCGCGCCAGCGCTTGATGACCATGCGCGAGACGACGGACGGTTTTGAAATTGCCCGCCGCGACCTGGAAATCCGCGGACCCGGAGAATTCCTCGGCGCGCGCCAGTCCGGCCAGGCCATGCTGCGCTTCGCCGACCTGGAAACGGACCAATGGCTGGTCGACCAGGCCCGCGACGTGGCGCACGACCTGCTGCACGCCACCACGGCGGCCGCCGCAGCCACCGTGGAAGCGCACCTGGCGCGCTGGCTGGGTGGGAAAGAGGAATTTTTGAAGGTGTAGGTCTTACATTGCATGTCGGATTACGCGCTTTGCGCTAATCCGACCTACTCATGACACAAACGGTAGGTCGGATTAGCGTAGCGTAATCCGACAACATTGTTGACCCCGCCTACTCCCGCCCAACACCCGCCACATCCACACCATCGCCGCCCCAATCCGCAGCACACCATCCCTGCTTTACATACCGGTGAAAACTGGAATACGGCCAATCGATGGCTTTGCTCACAAGACCATGCTTGACGGGGTTGTAATGGATGTAATCGACATGCTTGGCGAAGTCGCGCTCATCGCGCAAGACATGCTCCCAATACCGCTGCTGCCAGACATTTTCAAGATCGCAGCGCTTGCTGAACCTCGTCTTGATCAAGCGCCAGCGCGTCATGAAATCGGCATCGCCTTCAGGCAGGGTCCAGATGCAGTGCAGGTGATCGGGCAAGATGACGATGGCGTCGATAGCGAATGGCCGCTTCTGGCGCACGGCGCGGAAAGCGTCCCTGAGCAAAGCCACGGCAATTTCCGAAGTAAAGACGGGCCGGCGGTGTGCCGTCACCACTGTGAAGAAAAAGCTGCCGCCAGGCTGGAATGCGCGTCGATATCGCATGGTTTCGGGTGTTGCCGGATTACGGCCTGCGGCCTGAACGTCATCGGTATTGCTTATTTCGGGGTGTTGTCGGATTACGGCCTGCGGCCTAAGCGTCATCGGTATTGCTTATTTCGGGGTGTTGTCGGATTACGGCCTTCGGCCTAAGCGCCGTTGGTATTGTTTATTTTCGGGTGTTGTCGGATTACGGCCTTCGGCCTAATCCGACCTACGCGATATGCGCGGCGGCAGGCCGGGTAGGTCGGATTAGCGTAGCGTAATCCGACTTTTCGCAAACTACATTGCGCCCGCGCAGCCTACATGCACATCCAGAAGCGGTTCGCCAGGTCGAGCATGAAGTCGGGGCGCAGATAGGCCAGGAAGACGAGACCCAGCAGCGCAGCGCCGGCCAGGCGCCATAGCCATGTGCGCCAGCTGGCCATTACGCGGCCACCGCCACGCGCTTGACGGCGCGCTCGTCGATGGGCAGGTTGATCAGCGCGGCCAGCAAGCCCAGGCCGATGGTGATCATCCACACGATGTGGTAACTGCCCTGGTGCTCGTACAGGTAGCCGCCCAGCCACGCGCCGAGGAAACTGCCCACCTGGTGCGAGAAGAACACCATCCCGGCCAGCATCGACAAATGCTTGACGCCGAAGATGCCGGCGATGATGCCGTTCGTCAGCGGCACGGTCGACAGCCACAGCACGCCCATGCCGGCGGCGAACAGGTACACGGACCATGCCGACAATGGCGCCAGCAGGAACACGGTGATGACCACGGCGCGCGTCACGTAGATGGCCGACAGCAGGTAGCGCTTGGCGATCTTGCCACCGAGTTTGCCCGCATAGTAGGAGCCGACGATGTTGAACAGGCCGATCAGGGCCAGCGCCGTGACGGCGATGTTCGGGTTCATCAGGCCCTGGTCCTTCAGGTAGGCCGGCAAGTGCACGCCGATGAAGACCAGCTGGAAACCGCAGACAAAATAGCCGGCCAGCAGCAGCCAGAACGAACGGCTGGCGATGGCTTCGCTGAAGGCGGCACCGATGCTTTGCTGCGGGCCGCTGGCGTGCGAGACGGGCGGCTCGCGCAGGTAGAAGGCCATCGGGATCATGGCCAGCAGCACCAGCGCGGCCAGCACATAAAAGGCGTTTTGCCAGCCCACGGCGGAGATCAGCTGCTGCTCGACCGGCATCATCAGGAACTGGCCGAACGAGCCGGCCGCCGACGAAATGCCGAAGGCCCACGAGCGCTGCTCGGGCGGCGCGCTGCGGCCGATGATGCCGCTGATGGCGCCAAAGGCCGTGCAGGCCAGCGCCAGACCGATGAAGATGCCCGAGCCGACGATGAACAGCGTGGGCTGCGTCACGAGCGCCATCCACACGAGGCCGGCCATGTAGCTGATGGCGCCGACGATGACGACGCGCATGGTGCCGAAACGGTCTGCCGCCATGCCGGCGAACGGGCCGAAGACGCCCCACATCAGGTTTTGCATGGCCAGCGCCAGCGAATACGTTTCGCGCGTCCAGCCGTTCGCTTGCGAGATCGGCTGCATCCAGAAGCCCAGGCCGTGGCGCACGCCCATCGCAAGGGTCAGCACGACGCCGCTGGCGATGAGGACGGTTTTCAGGCTGGGACGCGATGCGTGCGATGTCATGGGGTTCCTGTTCTCGCCTGGTCGGCTTGGTAGACGAGGCCGATCTGGCCGCGCATGGTGTCAAGGTTGTGCATCAGCGCCACGCTGTCGGCGTGCGGCATGACGGGGCTTTCCAGCAGGCCGGCGCGGATGCAGCGCATCGCTTCGATCGCCTCGTGCGCGTAGCCGTTGCCCAGATGCGGCGCGGCGACGACGCGGCATGCGCCATCCATCGCTTCGACGATCAGCTGATCGGGCTTGTAAAAACGGCTGGGCAGGCGGATGCGGCCCAGGCTGCCGGAAATGGTCATTTCCGTCGGCGTCTGCGCGCGCAGGCTGCAGGCGCAGGACGAGGTGCCGCCGCCCGCGTGCAGCAGCGAGAACACCACCTGTTCGTCAACGCCGGTGGCGCCCATCTCGGCCAGCGCCTGCAGCTGCGATACCGGGCCGAGGAAGAAGGCCGCCATCGACAGCGGATAGATGCCCACGTCGAGCAGCGCGCCGCCACCGAGTTCGGGATTGAACATGCGGTGCTCGGGCGGGAAATGGGCGACAAAACCGATATCGGCCTGCACTTGCCGCAGCACGCCGATTTCGCCGCTGGCGATGATGCGCTGCGCTTCCTGCACGGCGGGCAGAAAGCGGCTCCACATGGCTTCCATCAAGAACTGCTTCTTGTCGCGCGCCATATCGACCACGGCCTGCGCTTCGCGCGCGTTCATGGTGAACGGCTTTTCGCACACGACGTGCTTGCCGGCGGCCAGACACATCAGGGCATTTTCCGCATGCAAGGTGTGCGGCGTAGCGATGTAGATCACGTCCACGCCAGGATCGTCCGCCAGCGCCTGGTAGGAACCGTGGCAGCGTTCGATGCCGAATTCGGTGCCGAAGGCTTGCGCGCCGGCGCCGCTGCGCGAGGCGACCGCCACCAGCTGAGCGCCGGGTGCATCGCGCAAGCCATTGGCCATCGCGCGGGCGATCTTGCCGGTGCCGAGGATGCCCCAGCGGACGGTATGCTCCATGCTCTACTCTCTTTCTGCGCCAGCTGCCTTGCGCTTCGGGCGGAACACCGCCGCGTCATTGTAAAAATCGTCGTCCTGGCCTTCGCACCAGCCAGGCAAACCAAGCACGGGCAGCGGCGTGAAGTCGGCCGTCGTGAGGCCTTGCTGCGCCAGGTCTTGCGCCACCCGCTCGTCGAGCCAGGCGCGGCGTGCGACATCGTCCAGCGTGAAATAGGCGTCGCCGGCAAAGATCACGCGCGTGTGCGCCGTAATGGCCTTGCGCGGCGCCACCAGTTTTTCCATCAGCGCGTGGCCGAACAGCCAGACTTCGGCGTCGCCGCCCGCGCCAAACTTCGCGCGCTGCGCGATAAATGCGCTGCGCCAGTCATGTCCGCGCAGTGCCGTTTCGAGCGCGCGTCCGGCATCGCTGTCGCGCAGCACCAGCAAGGCGGAATTTTCATCGAAAATCGTCGCGCCGTCGCGCGCGGGACCGCGCGATTTTCCCACGCCGGACAGGGCGATCTGCGCCGCCTGCAGCGCATTCAACTGCCGCTTGATGCGCGGGAAAGTGAGCCACACGAGCGCATTGAAAAAGTCGTGCAGATTGTCACGCGTGGGCACGCCGCCCGTGGCGCCGATGAACTCCTCGTAGGCCACGCCTTCGGGCAGGTCCGCTTGCGGCACGAAGGCCAGCGGCAAGCCGGACGGATTGCGCAAGTCCAGCGCCCGCGCCCGTCCGTTCAGCGCCGCGATCACCGTGTCGCGCTGCAGGTCCAGCTGCCGTCGCGCCGGCAGCACCGTGGCAAACCAGGGGCGGGTCCAGTCTATCGATGGCAGCATGAACGCTTAGACCATTTTCCAGTTGATCTGCTCGCCAGCGTTAAGCGGAATGACGTGGCTGTCGCCCAGCGGCAGCGAGGCCGGCAAGGTCCAGCTTTCGCGACGCAGGGTGATGGTGTCCGTGTTGCGCGGCACGCCGTAGAAGGCCGGGCCGTGGAAGCTGGCGAACGCTTCGAGCTTATCGAGCGCGCCGGCCCGTTCGAATGCTTCCGCATACATTTCCATCGCGTGCAGGGCCGTATAGCAACCGGCGCAGCCGCAAGCCATTTCCTTGGCGCCTTGCGCGTGCGGCGCCGAATCCGTGCCGAGGAAGAAGCGCTCGTCGCCGCTGGCGGCGGCCGTCATCAGCGCCAAACGGTGCTCTTCGCGCTTGAGGATGGGCAGGCAGTAGTAATGGGGGCGGATGCCGCCCTTGAAAATCTCGTTGCGGTTGTATAGCAGATGGTGCGCGGTGATGGTGGCGGCGATCGGGCCTTCCGCTTCGGCCACGTACTGCGCCGCATCCTTGGTGGTGATGTGTTCGAACACGACGGACAGTGCCGGGAAGGCGCTGCGCAGCGGGCGCATCACGCGCTCGATGAAGACGGCTTCGCGGTCGAAAATGTCGATTTCCGGATCCGTCACTTCGCCGTGCACGAGGAAGGGCATGCCCACTTCCTGCATCACTTCGAGCACCTTGTAGCAATTCTTCAAATCCGTCACGCCCAGGTCGGAATTCGTGGTGGCGCCGGCCGGATACAGTTTCACGGCTTGCACGATGCCGCTGTCCTGCGCGCGGCGGATTTCGTCGGGCGAGGTGTTGTTCGTCAGGTACAGCACCATCAGCGGATCGAAGTTCACGCCTTCCGGCACGGCGGCCAGGATGCGCTCGCGGTAGGCGCTGGCATCGGCCGTGGTGGTAACCGGGGGTTTGAGGTTCGGCATGACGATGGCGCGGCCGAACTGGCGCGCGCTGTGCGGCAGCACGCTGGCCATGACGGCGCCGTCGCGCAGGTGCAAATGCCAGTCATCCGGACGGGTGATGGTGATGGAGGATGGAACGGCGGCTGGGGTGTGATCGAGTGTGGACATGGCGGCTGCTCTCAGGCGGTCATTGCGGATAGCGCCATTTTACCAGCCGCGGGACCGTCCCGCCGGCCGGGAGAGCCCGCGCATGCTGGCTGGGAGACGGCAAAACGGCCGGTATCAACCGGCCGTCTTTGTCTTTACTAAAAAAGAACGAAGAGCATCAGGACTTGGCCGATGCAGTCTCCTGCTTCGCCACCCAGGCGCGGATCTCGGCCAGCATCTGGTCCAGCTTGACGCGGTCGTATACCTGGCCACGGCTGACCACCAGGCGGATCTGGCGCGTGGCGCCGATGTCCTGCAGCGGGTTCGCGTCGAGCACCAGCAGGTCGGCCGCCTTGCCGGCCGCCACGCTGCCGTAGCGCTCCAGCTTGCCCAGGAAGCGGGGACCGTTGATGACGGCCGACTGCAAGGCTTGCTGCGGCGTCAGGCCGTACTGCACATACAGGCCGATTTCATCGTGCAGGGCCTGGCCCGGATAGTCGAAGGAATTCAAGAAGCCCGCATCGGTGCCGGCGATGATGCTCACGCCCTGCTGCTGCAAAATGGGCAGCAGCTTGGCCGATTGCTCGAACTGCGCGTGGCGCTGGGCGATCGCATCCGGGCCATCCTTGGCGGCGCGCTGCACGCGCCAGTCGTAGGTGGCGCGCAAGCCCTTGCCGATGTACTGCAGGGCAGGATCGTGCGTGTGGTCTTCGCGGTCCAGATACGCCGTTACGCGCGAACCCCACAGGGTCGGCACGATGGCCGTGCCGCGCGCGGCCAGGTAGCTGAAGGCCTTGCGCGCCGTCGGCTCGTCGTAGCTTTGCAGGCTTTCGCGCATGGCCTCCTTGCCCGTCATCGTGCCGGCGGCCACCTTATCCGTCAGCTCCTGTTCGCGCGGCGTGGTGGCACGCAGCAGGTAGGATTGATGTTCGATCGTGCCCAGGCCCGCATCGGCCATCTGCTCCAACGTGAGCTGCACGGGGATATGGCCCGAGGTGCGCATGCCCCGTTCGCGCGCCTGGCGCAAGGCTTCCAGGTACAGCTCCGGCTTGAGGGTGTTTTCCGTGATCTTCACGAAGTCCACTTGCTGCGCCTGCAGGCCGTCCAGCGCGCGCGTCACTTCCTGCGGCGTGCCCACTTCAATGGTGCCCTTCCACAGCGGCTTGAGGCCTTCGAGCTTGGCGCCAGAGGTAAAGATCGTCGGACCTTCCAGCTGGCCCGCGTTGATCTGCCGGCGCCATGCCAGCACCGTGTCGGGCAAGTCGCCCGAACAGTCGCGCACCGTGGTGATGCCGTGTGCCAGGTACAAAGGCAGCAGCTGCTTGTTCTCGTCGATCAGTTCCGGGCCGCCGCCGAAATGCACGTGCGTGTCCCACAGACCCGGCATCAGATATTTGCCGGGCAGGCGGATGGTCCGCTTCGGCGCGTAGCTGCGCAGCTGCGCGTCATCGACGACGGCGACGATGCTGTCGCCCTTGAGCAGCACGGTCTTGCCGTTGACGCTGCTACCGGCGGCAACGTCGATCAGGGTGGCGTCGCGCAGGGCGATGTCGACGGCGATCTTGTCGGCCGCGTGGGCATGGGCCAGCAAGCCCAGCGCCAGCATGGCGCCGGCGATGTGTTTCATGTCAGGCATGCGTACTCAACTTCAAGGTGATGGAAAATTAATGGATGATCTTGGCGAGGAAATCGCGCGCGCGGTCCGAGCGCGTCGTGTTGAAGAAGTCATCCTTGCTGCAATCCTCGATGATCTTGCCCTGGTCCATGAAGACGATGCGGTTCGCCACGCGCCGGGCAAAACCCATTTCGTGCGTGACGACCATCATCGTCATGCCTTCCTGCGCCAGGCCCACCATCACGTCGAGCACTTCGTTGATCATCTCCGGGTCGAGCGCCGATGTCGGCTCGTCAAACAGCATGGCGATCGGGTCCATCGACAGCGCGCGGGCGATGGCCACGCGCTGCTGCTGGCCGCCCGACAGCTGGCCGGGGAACTTGTCCTGCTGCGACAGCAGGCCCACGCGGTCCAGGTATTTCAAGCCCTTGGCATTGGCTTCGTCGGCGCTGCGGCCCAGCACCTTGATCTGGCCGATGGTGAGGTTTTCGCGGATCGACAGATGCGGGAACAGCTCGAAATTCTGGAACACCATGCCGATGCGCGCGCGCAGTTTCGACAAATTCGTTTTCGGATCGTTGACGGTGATGCCGTCGACGATGATCCGCCCCTGCTGGATCGGTTCCAGGCCGTTGACGGTCTTGATCAGGGTCGACTTGCCGGAGCCGGACGGGCCGCAAATGACCATCACGTCACCCTTGGCGACGTTGGTGGTGCAGTCGGTCAGTACCTGGAACTGGCCATACCATTTGCTGACGTTATTGAGTTCAATCATCTTGTTCTTTCTTTTACGGTTAGCGAATGATGGCGACGCGTTTCTGCAGGCGTTTTACCAGGAACGACAAGGCATAGCACAGCACGAAATACACGACGGCGACAAACACGTACATTTCCACCAGGCGGCCGTCGCGCTGCGCGATTTTCGAGGCGGCACCGACGAAATCGGGAATCGACAGCACGTACACGAGCGACACGTCCTGGAACAGCACGATGGTTTGCGTCAGCAGCACGGGGATCATGTTGCGGAACGCTTGCGGCAGCACGATGCTGCCCATGGTTTGCCGGTAGTTCATGCCCAGCGCCTGTCCCGCCCACACCTGGCCGCGGGGAATCGACTGTATGCCGCTGCGCATGATCTCGCAATAATAGGCCGCCTCGAACATGATGAAGGTGATCAGCGCGGAAGAAAACGCGCCCACTTTCACGGGCTCGTTGGCGCCGATGATCCAGGCGGCGATATACGGCACCAGGAAGTAGAACCAGAAGATCACCAGCACCAGCGGGATCGAGCGTATCAGGTTGACGTAGCTCGACGCCACGCCGGAGATGATGCGGTTGCTGGACAAGCGCATCAGCGCCAGCAAGGTGCCCAGCACGATGCCGCCCACCATGGCCAGCGCCGTCAGTTTCAGGGTAAACACCATGCCGGTCTGGAACAGATAGACCCACGAGCGGGAGATGACATCGAAATCGAAATTACCGAACATATCAGTGTCCTCCCGTCTTGGCGCCGGCGACGATGAAGCCGGGGATGGCGACCTTTTTCTCGATCAGGTGCATCAGCACCACGACCAGCAGGTTGACGACGACGTAGATGATGGTGGCGGCCGAAAACGCCTCGAACACCTGGAAGGAAAACTCCTGGATGGCGCGCGCGCTGGCCGTCAGCTCGATCAGACCGATGGTCAGCGCCACGGAACTGTTCTTGATGATGTTCAAAAATTCGCTGGTCAGCGGCGGCAGGATGACGCGCGCGGCCATCGGCAGCAAAATGAAACGGTAGGTTTGCGGCAGGGTCAGGCCCAGCGCCGTGCCGGCCAGTTTCTGCCCGCGCGGCAGCGCCTCGATGCCCGTCGTCACCTGCACGGCCACGCGCGAGGAGGTAAAGAATCCCAGGCACAGCACGGCCGTGACGAATGGTGCATTCGGCAGCGACTTGACCCAGGCGCCCAGGTCCGGCGGCAGCAATTCCGGCATGACGAAATACCAGAGGAACATCTGCACCAGCAGCGGCACGTTGCGGAACAATTCAACGTAGGCATTGGCTACGCCCACCAGCCATTTATTCGGCAGGGTGCGGATGGTGCCGACCACCAGGCCCAATATCAATGCCATGATCCATGCCGCACCGGCCGTGGCCAGGGTCCAGACCAGGCCGGACCACAAGGTGTCCATATACGTGCCCACGCCATCGGGAGAAATCTCCCAGAAGATGCGCCAATTCCAGTTGTAATTCATGATCATCCTTCGCATGCAGCCCGAGGACAGCGGCCAGCCGGCCACCCGTCCCGCAAATAAATCGGGAGGCTTGCGCCTCCCGGTTTGTTACGCAATCTTTACTTTTTCCGTTTGTCCGAAGTCTTTTGCGCTTCCGGTACGGCCGCATATGCGGCCGGGTCACCGGAGTCGGTCGGATTGGCAAACACGGCCTTCAGTTGCGGCGGCATCGGGAATTTCAGGTTGATGTTTTTCGGCGGGATCGGCGAGGTAAACCATTTCGCATAAATGCGGTTGATGTCGTCGCTCTTGTACAGGCGGATCAGCGCATCGTCGACCACTTTCTTGAAGGCCGGATCGCCCTTGCGCAGCATGATGCCGTACGGTTCGACAGACAGCGCTTCCTTGGTGATTTCGTAGTCGTTCGGGTTCTTCGAGTTGGCCACCTGCGACGCCAGCAAGATGTCGTCGTTGGCTTCGGCCACCGCGCGACCCGTTTCCAGCATCAGGAACGACTCGGGATGATCCTTGCCGACGGCAATCGTCATGCCCAGGTTCTTTTCCTTGTTCAAAATCGTCATCTGCTTGATGGTCGACGTGCCGGCCGTGGCGACCAGGGTCTTGCCGCGCAAGTCTTCCAGGGTCTTGATGTTCGAGGATTTTTTCGACAGCACGCGGTTGCCGATGACGAACATGGTGGGGGCGAACGCCACCTGCTGCTGGCGCTCCAGATTGTTCGTCGTCGAGCCGCATTCGAGGTCGATGGTGCCGTTGGCCATCAGCGGGATGCGGTTGGCCGAAGTGACGGGGCTCATCACCACTTTCAGTTCGCTCATGCCCAGGTGTTTCTGCAGGGCCGTGACGACTTTCATGCACAGGTCGATCGAATAACCCTGGTATTGCTGCTTGTCATCGAGATAGGAGAAGGGCACGGAGCCGTCGCGCACGCCGAGGGTGACGGAACCGGCTTTCTTGATCTTGGCCAAGGTGCCGGTCAATTCCTGAGCCTGGACTGGCGACATGCTGCTGATGACACCGACGCTGAGCAGCGTGGCGATGATTTTGGTCAATTTCATAAATTCTCCTGGGCGGACAAACGGAATCGATTCCGAACGAAACAACTGTGGTGCAGACGCCACCAATGGAATTAATTTTATTTCATTTTCAGCGCCGGACCAGCCGTTTTCTGCGATTGCCCTCAAATAGGCGCTATACGCGCGCCTGAATCGGCGCGGCTGTAGCATTTTTCCTACTGATTTCCCATTCATGATTTATTTTGCTGGCGCCAACCCCGCCAACTCGTCCTCTTCCGCCTCATCGTCCCTATTCGCCTGCTGGCGTTGCCACATCTGCGCATACAGGCCATCCGCCGCCAGCAATTGCGGATGCGTGCCCCGCTCGACGATGCGGCCATGGTCGAGCACGAGGATTTGCTGGGCGTCGGCCACCGTCGACAGACGGTGCGCAATGACCAAAGTGGTGCGGTTTTTGGCAATCTCCTTCAGCTGCGACTGGATCGCCTGTTCGGCCTTGGAGTCGAGCGCCGAAGTGGCTTCATCGAAGATCAGGATGGCCGGGTCTTTCAGCAAGGTGCGGGCAATCGCCACGCGCTGCTTTTCGCCGCCCGACAGTTTTAAGCCCCGCTCGCCCACCATGGAGCTGTAACCATCTGGCAAGCTTTCAATAAAATCATGGATCGATGCGGCTTTGGCTGCCGCCACGATGGCTTCCTTGCTGGCGCCCGGCTTGCCGTAGGCGATGTTGTATTCGATGGTGTCGTTGAACAGCACCGTATCCTGCGGCACGATGCCGATGGCCGCGCGCAGGGAATCCTGCGTGATATTGCGCAAGTCCTGGCCATCGATGGTGATGCCGCCGCCATCGACTTCATAGAAGCGGAACAGCAAACGCGACAAGGTCGACTTGCCCGAGCCGCTGTGCCCCACCACGGCCGTCGTCGTGCCGGCGGGGATCTGGAAATCCACTTCGAACAGGATTTGCCGCTTGGCTTCATAGCTGAAATTCACGTGCTCGAAACGCACGGCCGCACCCCGCGTGACGAGCGGTTTGGCGTCCGGCGTATCGGCGATTTCGCGGTTCTCGTTCAGCAGGGAAAACAATCGCTCCATGTCGGCCAGGCTTTGCTTGATTTCGCGGTAAATGACGCCGAGGAAATTGAGGGGAATGTACAGCTGGATCATGAAGGCATTCACCAGCACCAGGTCGCCCAGGGTCATCGTGCCGGCGATCACGCCCACGGTGGCGCGCCACAAAATCAAGGTGACGGCCGTGGCGATGATCAAGGACTGCCCGGTATTGAGCAGGGATAGCGAGGTCTGCGATTTCACGGCGGCCGATTCGTAGCGCTGCAAGCCTTCGTCATAGCGCTTCGCTTCGTAATCCTCGTTGCCGAAATATTTTACGGTTTCATAGTTGATCAGCGAATCGATGGCCTTGGTATTCGCCTTCGAGTCGAGGTCGTTCATGGTGCGGCGGAAATGCGTGCGCCAGTTCGTCACCAGCACGGTGAACGCGATGTACGACACGAGCGCCACCGCCGTGATCACGGTGAACCAGATGTCGTAATGCAAGACCAGATAGCCGAGCACGAGGGTGATTTCCACCAGGGTCGGCAGGATGTTGAACAGGGTGTAGGAAATGAGCGAGCCGACGCTGCGCGTACCCCGTTCGATATCGCGCGTCATGCCGCCCGTCTGGCGGTTCAAATGGAAACGCAGGGACAGCGCATGCAGGTGGCGGAACACTTGCAGGGCGATGGTGCGCACGGCCCGCTGCGTGACCCGGGCGAACAGGAATTCTCGCAATTCCGTAAACAAGGTGGTCGACAGGCGCAGCAAGCCGTACGCCACCAGCAAGCCGACGGGCAGCACCAGCAGCGCTTGCGGATGCGCGGCCGTGATCGTCATGGCGTCGACGAGTTTTTTCAGGATCAGGGGTACGCCCACGTTGGCGAGCTTGGCGCCCACCAGGCATAGCAGCGCCAGCAGCACTCGCCATTTGTAGACCCACAGGTACGGCAGCAAGGTCTTGATGGTGGCGAAATCGCTGTGGCTGGCGGAAGCTGGCGAGCGGGGCGGAGGGGGAGTCTGGGAACGGCGCATGGCGAAGGTCGGCTTTTTATGGTTCAATCGCAGCAATTGTAGCCTTTCATGAGAATAAAAGATGAGCACCTCCCCAGACCGTCCCGACAACTGCCTCGCCTCCGGCCTGCCCGCCGGAAAAATGCCGGAATTGCGCATGATGCCCGCGCCGTCCGACGCCAATGTGTACGGCGACGTCTTCGGCGGCTGGATCATGGCGCAAGTCGATATCGCCGGCTCCCTGCCGGCCACGCGGCGCGCCAACGGCCGTGTCGCCACCATCGCCGTCAATTCCTTCGTCTTCAAAAATCCCGTCTTCGTCGGCGATCTGCTGTCCTTCTACGCCGACATCGTCAAGGTGGGCAATACCTCGATCACCGTCAATGTCGAGGTGTATGCCGAGCGCAACCGCCTGCAGGCCTGCATCGTAAAAGTCACGGAAGCGACCCTGATCTACGTGGCGACGGACTCCGACCGCAAGCCGCGCAAGGTGCCGCCGATCGAGACCTTATTGGCGTCTTGATTGTCGTAATCATTCCACACCATGGATAGCCAGCGCCGCATCTTCTTGCTGAGCGCTGCGCGCATCACGGCGCTGGCCGCGGCCGGCACTGTGCTGTCCGGTTCCAGCGCCGGCGCCGCCACGCGCCTGAACGGCACGGCTTATCCGTTTGCGCTCGGCGTCGCTTCCGGCTCGCCCTTGCCCGACGCCGTCGTGCTGTGGACGCGCATCTGCTACGACCCGCTGCACGCAGCCGCCACGCCCGCCATCGCCCTGAACGTGCGCTGGGAAGTGGCCGAAGACGAGGCTTTCCGGCGCATCGCCGCCAAGGGGCAAGCGACGGCCATGCCGGCCCTCGCGCACAGCGTGCACGTCGACGCGGGCGGTCTGGCGCCCGGACGCTGGTACTGGTACCGCTTCATGCTGGGCGACGCCGTCAGTCCCGTGGGCCGCACGCGCACGGCGCCCGAGCCCGCCTCCATGCCTGCCTCGCTGAAACTGGCCGTCGCCTCATGCCAGCACTGGGAATTCGGCGCGTATGGGGCGCACCGGCACATCGCGGCGGCGGCGCCCGACCTCGTGGCCTTCCTCGGCGATTACATTTATGAGTGGGGGCCGTACCAGCTGCAGCACCCGGACCGGGCCGTGCGCACGCATGAAAGTTTTACCTTGGACGAGTACCGCGCCCGCTATGCGCAATACAAGAGCGACCGCGACTTGCAGGGCGCGCACCTGGCCGCGCCGTGGATCGTCACCTGGGACGACCATGAAGTGGCCAACGACTACGGCAACGACCGCGACGAGTTGCTCACGCCCACCTTCCTGCAGCGCCGCGCGGCCGCCTACCAGGCGTTTTATGAACACATGCCGCTGCGCCTGCTGCCGCTGGGGCGTCGCGGCTTTGTCGACATGCGCATCTACCAGCGCTACGACTGGGGCCGGTTGGCACGCTTCCACGTGCTCGATGACCGGCAATACCGCGCCTACCACGCCTGCGCCAGACCGGGCCGTGGCGGCTCCAATTCCGTCACCACGCGCAACTGTCCCGACTTGCTCAAACCCGACCGCACCATGCTGGGCGAGGAACAGCAGCGCTGGCTGCAAGCCGGTCTCGATGATTCCCCGGCGCGCTGGAATATCCTGGCCCAGCAAACCCTGATGGCGCAATCGAGCCAGGTGCCCATCGTGCGGCCCGGCGACGAGCGCGTCTGGACCGATGGCTGGGACGGCTATCCCATGGCGCGCCAGCATCTGCTCGACGCCTTGCGCAGCAGCAAGGCCAGCAATCCGCTGGTGTTGTCGGGCGACGTGCACACCTTTTATGCGACGGAACTGAGCCGCAACGCCATGCGGCCCACCTACAAGGATAATCCCGTGCTGGCGACCGAGTTTTGCGGCACCTCGATCACGTCGAGTTCCCGCCCGCAGGCGCGCACCGACCAGTACGTGGCGATGAACCCGCACATCCGCTACGGACGCAGCGACAAGCGCGGCTATATGTTGCTGGAGATCACGCCAGAAAAAAGCACGGCTCTGTTCCAGGGCCTGGAAAATGTACGCGACAGCACATCCGGCATCGCGACATTGGCCAGCTTCACCGTGCAGGACGGCAAGGCGGGCCTGCAACGCAGCTAAGCTACGCTTTTCAAGGCGTCGCGGTAACGCCGGCTGACGGGCACTTCGCCGCCCGTGGACAGCACGGCGCGCGCGTCGCCCGATTCCAGCGGTATGATGGCCTGCACGAAATCGAGGTTGACGATATAGCTGCGGTGCACGCGCACAAAGCGCTTGCCGTCGAGGCGGCGCTCGATGGCGGCCATGGTCGAACGCAGCGGGTAATCGTGCCCGCGCACATGCAGGTTCACATAGTTGCCCCAGGCTTGTATCCATTCGATCTCAAGAGCAGGCAACAGAAAATCCTTGCCCAGCTTGCGCACCAGAAACCGCTCCGGCTGCTGCACCGGTTCCACGGCGGGTCCTTCATCGGGCTCGCCCAGCAAGGTCGCCTCGCCTTGCCAGCGCATCAGCAGCAACTGGTAAAAGCCCACGGCCAGCAGGACGAGGAAGTAAGCACGCACATCTTTCAGGTATTCATACGGCAACTCGCGCCACCAATGACCGAAATCGTAATCGCTGCCGGCGCTCCAGTACGCCAGTTTGCGCAAGGCCACCATGGCCGCCACATGCACCAGGCTGTAGGCGACCGACGCGGCCAGGTGCCAGCGCAGGTTCTGGCGCTGGAACACCAGGTGCAGCGGCCGGTACTGTCCCGCCAGCACGACCACGGGCACCAGCGCCAGCAGCACCAGATTGCTGCTCCACTCCCACACGGCCACTTCCCAGAATGGCGTATTGACGCCGGCGCGCCGCAGGTCCAGCCAGACCAGCCAGCTGTTGACGCTGGCCTGCAGCAGATACAGCACGATCCAGAATCCCGGCTCGGCCACGCGGCGCCAGCGTTGATAACGTTGCAACAGGTCAGTGGAAGCGATATGCATGGTTTCGGGGCTTGAATGAGTTACATGATTGTAAGGTCCCACACCCGTCCCAGGCGATCCATTCGTCCCAGCCAGCCGTCCGCTGGTCCCATTTCGCTGGCACGCTGCCCCGTCGCTGCCTATGCTGAGGCTTCCTTCACCACTCGCCCACGATCATGACCATAGCCTCCCGCCGTCACGATATCGACGCCTTGCGCTTTCTCGTCTTCAGCCTGCTGATTGTCTATCACACTGCCCTGCTGTACATGGATGGATGGCACTTTCACATGCACAGCAGCTACGCCACCGATGCCTTGAACATGCCGCTGATCTTCCTCAACCGCTGGCGCATGGAAATCGTCTTCCTCATCTCCGGCGTCTCGTGCGCCATGATGACGCAGGCCTCGCGCGGCGCCTTCCTGTGGCGCAGGACCAAGCGGCTGCTGCTGCCGCTGCTGTTCGGCATGGCCGTCATCATTCCCATCCAGCCGTATTGCGAAGGGGTCAGCAAGGGCCTGGTCGAGCCTGGATATGGGCGGTTCCTGCTGCATTACTTTGGCGGCCATGCCTGGCCGGCAGGCGCCTTCGATGGCTGGCAATATGGCTTTACCTGGAACCACCTGTGGTATCTCGTGTACTTGCTGCTGTACATCATCGTACTGGTGGCGCTGCAACCGCTGCTGACGGCGCTGCGCCCCCGGTTCCAGCGCTTGCGCGGATGGCAATTGCTCGTCCTGCCTGCCCTGCCACCCTTGGCGGCCATGGTTTTCCTCAAAATGCGCTATCCGGAAACCCATGCGCTGGTGCGCGACTGGTATGCGCACGCCATGTATTTCACGCTGTTCCTGTATGGCTGGTGGCTGGGCAATGACAAGGGATTGTGGGCGGAACTGGCGCGCTTGCGCTGGCATACGCTGTGGCTGGGCCTGGGCGCGTTTGCCGTGTATATGTTTTTCGACCAGATATATTCGGAGAACCTGCTGACCTGGGCCGCGTTCGGCTCCTGGCCCATGCGCAATCTGTACATGTGGCTGGCCATCTGCGCCATCCTGGGCTGGTCGCACACCTTGCTGAATAAACCTTTTGCCTGGCTGCCATGGGCGCGCCAGGCCGTGTTTCCCTGGTACCTACTGCACCAGAGCGCGATTATCCTGCTGGCTTACTGGCTGGTGCCGCTGAAGCTGGGTCCCGTGCTGGAACCGCTGCTGATACTGGCTGGCACGGTGGCGACTTGCTGGTTGGCAACGTCGCTGCTGATCAGCAAAGTGCACTGGCTGCGCCCCTGTTTCGGCCTACCCGCCAGGCCACGGCAAGCCGTAGCGGCGGACACGGCCTTGGCGGCGAATTAAGCTACTTTCTTTTCGTCTCGCAATTGACGGCGCAATATCTTGCCGACATTCGTCTTCGGCAATTCATCGCGGAACTCGATGTATTTCGGTTTCTTGTAAGCCGTCAATTCATGTTTGCAATGCTCGCGGATCTGCTCCACCGTCAGGTTCGGGTCCTTGCGCACAACAAACACTTTCACGGCTTCGCCCGCGTTGGCGTCCGGCACGCCTATGCAGGCGCATTCGAGCACACCAGGGCAGGACGCGACCACGTCTTCCACCTCGTTCGGATACACATTGAAGCCGGAGACGATGATCATGTCTTTCTTGCGGTCGACAATCTTTACATAGCCACGCTCGTCCATGACGCCCACGTCGCCCGTCTTGAAGTAGCCGTCGGCCGTCATCGACTTGGCCGTCTCGTCCGGACGCTGCCAATATCCCGCCATCACTTGCGGGCCGCGCACGGCGATTTCGCCGGGCTCGCCCAGCGGCACTTCCACGCCGTCATCATTCAGAATCGCCACTTCCGTCGACGGGAAAGGCAAGCCGATGGTGCCCGTAAATTCCGTGATATCGACGCGGTTGCCCGTCACCACGGGCGACGTTTCCGACATGCCATAGCCTTCGATCAGCGGGCAGCCCGTCAGTTTCAGCCAGCGTTCGGCCACGTTGCGCTGCAGGGCCATGCCGCCGCCATTGCACACTTTGTAGCTGGAGAAATCGAGCTTGGCGAAGTCCGCATTGTTCAGCAGCGCGTTGTACAAGGTATTGACGGCCGGGAAGACGACGATCTTGTGCTTGCTCAATTCCTTGACGAAACCAGGGATGTCGCGCGGGTTGGGAATCAGCACGTTCAAGCCGCCCACGCGCATGCCCATCAAAGCGCTGACCGTCAGCGAATAGATGTGATACAGGGGCAAGGCGCACATGAATCCCATCGAGGTGGCGCGCATTTCCTTGGTCATCACGGGCGCCATCCACGCCTCGTTTTGCAATACGTTGGCAATCACGTTACGGTGCAACAGCATCGCGCCTTTTGAGACGCCCGTCGTGCCGCCCGTGTATTGCAGGAAGACGATATCGTCATGCCCCTGCTGCACCGGCGTCAGGCTCAAGCGTGCACCCTCGGCCAGCATCTTGTTGAAACTGATGGCGTTCGGCAGGGAGAACGCAGGCACCATTTTCTTGATCTTGCGCACGACGAAGTTGACGATGGTGCCCTTCAAGCCGCCCAGCAAGTCGCCCATGGTGGCGACGATCACATGCTTGACTTGGGTATGCGGCAACACCTGTTCGACCGTCGTGGCGAAGTTTTCCAGCACGATGATCGCTTCGCTGCCCGAATCGACCAGCTGGTGCTGCAGTTCGCGCGGCGTGTACAGCGGATTGACGTTCACCACCGTGTAGCCGGCGCGCAGGATCGCCGCCATGGCCACCGGATATTGCAGCACGTTCGGCAACATGATCGCCACGCGCGCGCCCCGTTGCAGCCCCTTGCTTTGCAGCCAGGCGCCCATCTGCAGCGACAACTGGTCGAGCTCGCGGTAGGTCAGGAATTTATCCATGCACACGAAAGCATTGCGGTCCGCATATTTCTGGAACGACTCTTCCAGCAAATGCGTGACGGAACGGTATTGCGTGCAATCAATCTCTGCGGGCACGCTGTCCGGGTACGACTTCAACCAAATCTTGTCCATCTCGCCTCATCTTTATCTGTAAAAGGGATGCGCCTCCTGGCGCATCCACACTGTTTATGCTGCTATCTTCGTTTCATCGCGCAAGGCGCGACGCAAAATCTTGCCGACGTTGGTCTTCGGCAGTTCATCGCGGAATTCGATGTATTTCGGCCGCTTGTAGCCCGTGAACTGCTCCTTGCAATACGCGGCCAGCACGGCCTGGGTCAGGTTCGGGTCCTTGCGCACGACAAATACTTTCACGGCTTCGCCCGAGTGTTCATCGGGCACGCCCACGCACGCGCATTCGAGCACGCCCGGATGGGCCGCGATGACGGCTTCGACTTCATTCGGATACACATTGAAGCCGGAGACGAGAATCATGTCTTTCTTGCGGTCCACGATCTTCACGTAGCCGCGCTCGTCCATGATGCCCACGTCGCCCGATTTAAAATAGCCGTCCGGTGTCATGACCTTGGCCGTCTCATCGGGACGGTTCCAGTAGCCGCTCATCACTTGCGGGCCACGGATGGCGATCTCGCCCGTCTGGCCCAGCGGTACTTCCTTGCCGTCATCGTCGAGGATGGCGATATCGGTCGATGGCACGGGCAAGCCGATGGTGCCGGAAAACGCCGTGCTGTCGGCACGGTTACAGGTGGCGACGGGCGACGTTTCCGACAAGCCATAGCCTTCGATGATGGACACGCCCGTCACCTGCAGCCACTTGTCGTTGACGGCTTGCTGCACCGCCATGCCGCCGCCATTGGCGATCTTCAAGCCCGAGAAATCGAGCTTGGCGAAATCGGGGTGATTGACCAGCGCGTTATACAGCGTATTGACCGCAGGCAGCAGGTTGAACTTGTACTTGCCCAGTTCCTTGATCAGGCCCGGGATATCGCGCGGATTCGGGATCAGGATATTCAGGGCGCCCACGCGCGTGCCCCACATGGCGCAGGCCGTCAGGGCAAAGATATGGTACAGCGGCAAGGCGCAGACGACGATCATCTGTTCCTTGCTGTTCTGGTCGAGCGCCGCGCCCGACCACGCTTCGCTTTGCAGCACATTGGCGATCACATTGCGGTGGCTCAAGGTCGCGCCTTTCGACACGCCCGTCGTGCCGCCCGTATATTGCAGGAAAGCGGGATCGTTGATGCTCAGCTCGACGGGCGTGAGCTTCATGCGGCTGCCCAGCGCCAGCGCCTGCTTGAAACGCATGGCGTTCGGCAAGGAATACGCGGGCACCATCTTCTTGACGTTGCGCACGACAAAATTGACGATCATGCCCTTCAAGCCACCGAGCATTTCGCCCATGCTGGCGACGACAATGTGCTTGACGGCCGTCTTGCTCAATACTTGCTCGACCGTATGGGCAAAATTTTCCAGCACGATGATCGCTTCGCTGCCCGAATCGTTGAGCTGGTGCTCAAGTTCGCGCGGCGTATATAAAGGGTTGACGTTGACCACCGTGTAGCCGGCGCGCAGCACGGCCGCGATCGCGACCGGATACTGGAGCACGTTCGGCATCATCAGGGCCACCCTGGCCCCCTTCTTCAGCCCACGGCTTTGCAGAAAGGCCCCCAGCTGGCGCGAATAGGTATCGAGTTCGGCATAGGTGAGAAATTTGTCCATGCAGACATAGGCATTGCGATCCGCATATTTTTGAAACGCTTCTTCCAGCAAATGCACCAGCGAACGATATTGATCAGGATCGATGTCGGCGGGGACGCCGGGAGGATACGACTTCAGCCAAATTTTTTCCATCCTGTGCCTCTTGTCTCGAATAATCGTGGGGGAGCCGGCGCATCTTGCCGACGCGGATCATCGCTGCGGATTCTGTCGTCCTGCAGTCAGTTTGAGCATTCTGACGAGCAATTGCTCTATGCTACTAATGCGATGCTATCGGGCGCCGCGCTTCCATGCAAGCGCTTTCAACAGTATTCGAGCAGCAACTCTAAGGCCTTTTTATGCTGCATTGCAGCACGATAAATACGCTGTTACCGAATCGCTTGCCTCGGCGTACTGGACAATCTTTACGGGTCAGGGGCTGGACAATTGTTCCAGCGCATGCCTGCGCTCGGGCTTCTTGAGCTGGGCCATTGTGTGCACTGCAGCATAAAAAGCACGAAAGTTCTTTTTTTCTTCCAGCAATTTTTTGAAGGCAGGCAAAAATTCATTGTAGGTAGACACCGAAGCCAGGTGCGCATTGCTCAATGGCTGCTCGAACCAGCGGTCGTAACCGGCAAAACCGCCCCAGTTTTGCTTGAGCACCTGATACGCGTCTTTCAATGCTGCAAACACCTGCGCCTTGCGCGCGCGCTTCTCCGCATCGCTGGCGTCGCTCGCATACACGGCGTCCAGTTCCCCCCGATACTTCAGCAGCAGGGCCAGAAAATCCTGGCGCCGCGCAGCATACTGGGCGTACGACGCGCGCATCGCGTCATTGCCCTCGCGCGCCAGCCAGTGCTGCACGCCCGCCTCTTCCACGGCGCTGGCAAACGATTCGTTGAAGGCCGAATCGCCGGGCACATACACCACCTGGTGCGCCAGCTCATGGAAAATCAGGCGCGCCAGTTCCGCATCGTTGTAGTTGATAAAGGTCGACAGCAGGGGATCGTCGAACCAGCCCAGGGTGGAATACGCGGGCACGCCGCCCACCTGCACGTCGTAATGCTGGGCGCGCAGCTCGTCGGCATACGCGAGCGCCTCATCCTTGCTGTAATAGCCGCGGTAATTCACGCAGCCGGCGATGGGAAAACACCATTGCAGCGGCTGCAGCGACAATTCCGGCGTGGCCACCACGTTCCACAGCACGAATGGGCGCCGCAGGGCCGCGTAATTCTTGTAGCTGCCATTGTCCGGCAAATCCAGTTCGCTGACGGCAAAGCGGCGGATCTGCTGCGCCTTGGCCAGGCGCATTTTCAGGCGCGGTTCGGTGGCCGGGTCATCGAGCCAGGCATCGACGGGGCGCGCGCCGGACCACAGCGCATATTGCCCCTGCGCCGCTTGCGTGTAGTAGCGCAGCTGCGTGCAGCCGCCCAGCGGCAGGCACAGCATGCCGACAAGCAGGCGGGCCGGCCAGCGGGCCATGTCAGGCAACCTTTTCCACTTCGACCAGCGTGTCATAAAAGGTGGGTGCGCGGCCCATGTCCGTCAGGCGCTGGCTCGTCACTTCATTGGCGTTCTTGCCATCGCTGGCGAGCTTTTTCCACCACACGGACAAGCCCACCACCAGGCCACGTCTCGCCTTGTCCGTGACCCTGGCCTTGGCGACAAAGCTGCCACGGTCATTGAAGATGCGCACCATGTCGCCGGCCGCGATGCCGCGCGCGGCACAATCGTCCGGGTGGATATCGAGGTGCGGCTCGCCCTCGGCCGCGCGCAGGCTTTTCACGTTCACAAAAGTGGAATTGAGGAAGTTGCGCGCCGGCGGCGAAATCATGGCCAGCGGGAAACGCGCCGCCAGCGCGGGATTGCTCGCTGGCGATTCGTGCGGCGCAATGTAGGTCGGCAAGGGATCGAGTCCCGCCTGCGCCATGGCGCTGGAATACAACTCGCACTTGCCCGATGGCGTGGGGAAACCACCCTCGGCAAAGGGCGCCTCGGGCATGGCCAGCTTTTGCCAGCCCGTGCGTTTCAGCGATTCCCAGTCGAAATGCACGGCACGGGCATCCGTCGCATCGAAGGCCTTGGCCGCCAGCGCATCGTCGCTTTCCTGGAAGCACGGGTCATCAAAGCCCATGTATTGGGCCAGCAGGCGGAAGATTTCCGTATTCGCCTTCGCTTCGCCCAGCGGCGCCACGGCCGCATTGTTCGCCATCATGTACAAATGGCCGTAGGTGGAATGCGCATCGACATGTTCCAGCTGCGTGGTGGCGGGCAGCACGATGTCGGCGTAATCGACGGTATCGGTCTGGAAGTGCTCGAGCACGACCGTAAACAAATCTTCGCGGGCAAAACCCTGCGCCACTTTCGACGAATCGGGCGCCACGGCCAGCGGATTCGAGTTGTAGACGATCACTGCCTCGACTTGCGGGCCGAACTCGGCGGAACTTTCTTTCAATAAATCGTCGCCGATAGTGCTCATGTTGATGGTGCGCGGCGTGCCTTTCAATAAGTCGGGGCGCTGCAAGGCCTTGCGGTTGACGGGGAAGGAACCCGAGCTCGACAGCTGCATGCCGCCGGCCGGATGGCGCCAGGCACCCGTCAGGGCCGGCAGGCAGGCGATATTGCGCACGGCCATGCCGCCGCCATGCACGCGCTGCACGCCATAGTTGGCACGGATGGCGGCGCCCTCGCCGGAACGGCAAGCGTGGCCGTACAGGCGCGCCAGTTTCACCACTTCCGTGGCCGTGATGCCGCACACCTCGGCCGCGCGCTCGGGCGGCCACGCCAAAGCGCGCTGTTTCAAGGCATCGTAGCCGACCGTGTAGCGTTCGATGTAATCATGGTCGACCAGGTCTTCGGTGATCAAGACATGCATCAAACCCAGCGCCAGGGCCGCATCGGTGCCCGGCAGCAAAGCGATATGCTGATGGCATTTTTCTGCCGTCAGCGAACGGTAAGGGTCGATGGCGATCAGGGTGGCGCCGTTGCGCTTGGCTTCCTGCGCGCGCATCCAGAAGTGCAGGTTCGAGGCGATGGGATTGCCGCCCCAGATGATGATCAATTTCGCGTTCTGGAACTGCTCCAGGTCCGTGCCGATGCTGGCGCCCACCGTGTAGCGGTAGCCCGTGGCGCCGGCCGACGCGCAGATGGTGCGGTCCAGCAGGGAAGCGCCGAGCTGGTTGAAGAAGCGCGAAGACATCGATTCGCCCTGCACCAGGCCCATGGTGCCGCAGTAGCTGTACGGCAAGATCGCCTGCGGATCGCGCGCGGCGATCGGTTTCAATCGGGCGGCGATGGTCTGCAATGCTTCTTCCCAGCTGATGCGCTCGAACTTGCCCTCGCCCTTCTTGCCCACGCGGCGCAGCGGATGCAGCAGCCGGTCCGCATGGTAGGTGCGTTCCGTGAAGCGCGATACCTTGGTGCACAGCACGCCAGCCGTGGTCGGGTGGTCGGGATCGCCCTTGACGGCGGTGGCCACCCCATCGGTCACGGTGACCAGCAAGGCGCAGGTATCGGGGCAATCGAGCGGGCAGGCGGCGCGCACTTGGGTGGTGGTCATCGGGTAATCCAAAAACGTTGGGGGAAGGCGATACTGTAAACCATTCCGCGCGCTTGCTGTTGGCGTCAGGGCAAGCTGGTCCGTGCGCTGGATTTACCCCGCAAACAAGGGCTACAATGCATTATTAGCCGCGTCTGTTTTTGATCAAACAAGCGCGGTCCGGCGCGCCATACATTGCTGCGTGCCAGCATCCACAGGAGAGTCCCATGAAACTAGTTGATCCGATCTTGGCGTTTCAATCCGAACTGCAAGGTATCCGCCGCGACCTGCATGCGCACCCCGAGCTGTGCTACGAAGAACAGCGCACCTCGGACGTGGTCGCCGCCAAACTGACGGAATGGGGCATTCCCGTGGTACGCGGCCTGGGCCGCACTGGCGTGGTCGGCATCATCAAAAATGGTACCTCGACACGCGCCATCGGCCTGCGCGCCGACATGGATGCCTTGCCGATGCAAGAAATGAATACCTTCGAGCATGCCTCGCGCCACCCGGGCAAGATGCACGCCTGCGGCCACGACGGCCACACGGCCATGCTGCTCGGTGCCGCCCATTACCTGGCGCAACACCGCAACTTCGACGGCACCGTCTACCTCGTCTTCCAGCCGGCGGAAGAAGGCGGTGCCGGCGCGCGCGAAATGATAGCAGACGGCTTGTTTACCCGCTTTCCCATGGATGCCATCTACGGCATGCACAACTGGCCGGGCGCGGAAACGGGCACCCTGAGCGTGGTGGAAGGCCCGATGATGGCGTCGAGCAATGAATTCCACGTCACCGTCAAGGGCAAGGGCGCGCATGCGGCCCAGCCTCACAAAGGCATCGACCCCGTGATGGTGGCCGTGCAAATCGCCCAGAGCTGGCAAACCGTCATCACGCGCAACAAGAGTCCGCTCGACACGGCCGTGCTGTCGATCACGCAAATCCATGCGGGCAGTGCCACCAACGTGATTCCCGATGACGCCAGCCTGGTCGGCACCGTGCGCACCTTTACCACGCCCGTGCTGGACCTGATCGAAGAGCGCATGCGCGACATCGCCGTGCACACGGCCGCCGCTTTTGGCGCGGAAGTCGATTTCCTCTTCAAGCGCAACTATCCGCCGCTGGTCAACCATGCGAAGGAAACGGCGTTTGCCGTCGACGTGATGAAAAGCGTGGTGGGCGCGGACAAGGTCAACGCGAATGTCGAACCGACCATGGGCGCGGAAGATTTCGCCTTTTTCCTGCAGGAAAAGGCTGGCTGCTACATCTTCATCGGCAATGGCGATGGCGAGCACCGCGATGGCGGCCACGGCCTGGGTCCGTGCGTCTTGCACAATGGCAGCTACGACTTCAACGACAATCTGCTGCCGATCGGCGCCAGTTTCTGGGTCAAGCTGGCCGAAGCGAGCCTGCCCGTCGCTTGATTCAGCTCAGCTTATCCGGACCAGTGCCCAAACGCTGACCCGGATTCAACGCTTCCAGGGCCAGCAAGGCCGCCGCATGGTCTGCCGTCGGGTGGCTGGTGGCGAGGGTTTCATAGCGCTGCGTCACCAGTTGCGTCACCGGCAAGGTGACGTGGGCCGCCTCGGCCGCCGCGAGGATGTTGTGCATATCCTTGATCTGGCTCTTCACCTGGCCACCGGCAACAAAGTTGCGCTCCAGCATGCGCTGGCCATGCACCTCCAAAATCTTGCTCTCGGCAAAACCGCCACGAATAGCGGCGCGTACGGCGCTCGCATCGGCGCCGGCCGCCTG
This sequence comes from Janthinobacterium agaricidamnosum, assembly GCF_003667705.1. Classification (NCBI taxonomy): domain Bacteria; kingdom Pseudomonadati; phylum Pseudomonadota; class Betaproteobacteria; order Burkholderiales; family Oxalobacteraceae; genus Janthinobacterium; species Janthinobacterium agaricidamnosum. The sequence continues at coordinate 5,575,795 of NZ_CP033019.1, forward strand.
GGCCAGCAGCAAGGCTTCCGCCACGATAGTCAATGTCGCGCCGACGATCAGCTGATTGCACAGCTTGGCAACCTGGCCGCTGCCGGCCGGGCCCACCAGAGTCGGGCGCCCCATCGCCGCCAGGATAGTTTCCACACGGGCGTAATCGCCGGTGCTGGCGCCGGCCATGATGGCCAGGGTACCCGCCTGCGCTCCGCCGACGCCGCCCGACACGGGCGCATCGATGAAGCCATGGCCAGCGGCGTGCAGAGTGGTATGGAATTGCTGGGCTTCTGATTGTCTGGTGGAGCTCATGTCGATCCAGATCGCGCCAGTTGCCAGGGCCGGCAGCGCTTCTTGCAGCACCTGCGCCACGATGGGACCGGCTTCCAGCATCGAGATGACCACGTCCGCACCATTGACCGCCTCAGCCACGGAAACGGCCGGCTGCGCCCCTGCCGCACGCAGGACTTCGGCCTTGCTGTGCGTGCGATTCCAAATTGTGACAGAATATCCAGCGCGTAGCAGGCACCGGACCATCGGATCCCCCATCAGACCGATACCAAGAAATGCGATTTTTGTAGAGAATGTCAATTGAACCCCTGAGATCAACAAGTGGCGAGAGCGGCATGCAAAGCAAGGTGCCTGTACAAACAAGACAAGCCTAACGGCCAATTTTACGATGAAAGCCTCTATGTTCTTCAAGAAGAATCTCCTCAAATCCATCGCCGCCGTTACCGCGCTGATGGCGGCCAACGCCGGCTTTGCCGCCGACGACAAACTGATCGACTCCGTCTACGGCGAATATGCCAAGGGCGTCAAAGTGCAGATGTTGCGTGCTGGCGTGACCTCGAACTGGGATAAGGCCTGGTTTGTATCGAATGGCACGCAGCTGAGCGGCTACTGGGATGCCAGCATCGGCGGCTGGGATGGCAAGAGCTATCGCAACGTCCCTGGCCAGCATCAAAAACTGTGGGATCTGGGCTTTACCCCTGTTTTCCGCTTTGAAAACACGAATAAGCTGGGCTTCTACGCGGAAGGCGGCATTGGCGTGCACATGCTGTCCAAGCTGTACGATAACGACGATAACCGCCTGTCGACCCACTTCCAGTTCGGCGACCATATCGGCATCGGGTATGTCTTCAATAACAAATGGGAAGTCGCTGCGAAAATCCAGCATTTCTCGAACGGCGGCTACAAGAAACCGAACAGCGGCGTCAATTACATGAACGTCAAAGTCGCTTATCACTTTTAATTGGTTTGATAAATGACAAAGGCAGCGCGCAGCGCTGCCTTTTTTTCGTCTGTTGCATTGGCAGCTGATGAACAGCCGGGGTCAGACCCTCCATGCCGCAAACTCATGAGCTTGTGCTGTCGCCATGGGGGTCGGCGTAGGTCGGCTTAGCGCCGCGCGCGTAAGCCGACAGCCACCGACACAAAAGCACAGACGAAAAAAAACCCGCCAATTGCTTGACGGGTTTTTCTCTTACTGCGTATAACAAGCCTGACGATAACCTACTTTCACACTGGTTGCAGCACTATCATCGGCGCAAAGTTGTTTCACGGTCCTGTTCGGGATGGGAAGGGGTGGGACCAACTTGCTATGGTCATCAGGCATAACTTGTACTGACGCTTGTCTCCTGTAGGACGACAAGGCCATGAATCTGGAAGAAGCAAAGATTGGGGTAATGAATGGTATCAACACACACGCAACGTTGTACCGTCTTATCCTCTGTACCTGCTAAGGTTATAGGGACAAGCCGTACGGGCAATTAGTACTGGTTAGCTTAATGCATTACTGCACTTCCACACCCAGCCTATCAACGTCCTGGTCTCGAACGACCCTTCAAAGAGCTCAAGGCTCTGGGAAATCTCATCTCAAGGCAAGTTTCCCGCTTAGATGCTTTCAGCGGTTATCTCTTCCGAACTTAGCTACCCGGCAATGCCACTGGCGTGACAACCGGTACACCAGAGGTTCGTCCACTCCGGTCCTCTCGTACTAGGAGCAGCCCCCTTCAAATTTCCAACGCCCACGGCAGATAGGGACCAAACTGTCTCACGACGTTTTAAACCCAGCTCACGTACCACTTTAAATGGCGAACAGCCATACCCTTGGGACCGGCTACAGCCCCAGGATGTGATGAGCCGACATCGAGGTGCCAAACTCCCCCGTCGATATGAACTCTTGGGAGGAATCAGCCTGTTATCCCCAGAGTACCTTTTATCCGTTGAGCGATGGCCCTTCCATACAGAACCACCGGATCACTATGTCCTACTTTCGTACCTGCTCGACTTGTCAGTCTCGCAGTTAAGCACGCTTATGCCATTGCACTATCAACACGATGTCCGACCGTATCTAGCGTACCTTCGAACTCCTCCGTTACACTTTAGGAGGAGACCGCCCCAGTCAAACTGCCTACCATGCACTGTCCCCGATCCGGATAACGGACCAAGGTTAGAACCTCAAACAAACCAGGGTGGTATTTCAAGGTTGGCTCCACGAGAACTAGCGTCCCCGCTTCAAAGCCTCCCACCTATCCTACACAGATTGGTTCAAAGTCCAATGCAAAGCTACAGTAAAGGTTCATGGGGTCTTTCCGTCTAGCCGCGGGTAGATTGCATCATCACAAACATTTCAACTTCGCTGAGTCTCGGGAGGAGACAGTGTGGCCATCGTTACGCCATTCGTGCAGGTCGGAACTTACCCGACAAGGAATTTCGCTACCTTAGGACCGTTATAGTTACGGCCGCCGTTTACTGGGACTTCAATCAAGAGCTTGCACCCCATCATTTAATCTTCCAGCACCGGGCAGGCGTCACACCCTATACGTCCACTTTCGTGTTTGCAGAGTGCTGTGTTTTTATTAAACAGTCGCAGCCACCAGTTTATTGCAACCCTTTCACCCTCATGGAGTAAACCAATCAAGCTACCGGGGCGTACCTTTTCCCGAAGTTACGGTACCAATTTGCCGAGTTCCTTCTCCCGAGTTCTCTCAAGCGCCTTAGAATACTCATCTCGCCCACCTGTGTCGGTTTGCGGTACGGTCTCGTATGACTGAAGCTTAGAGGCTTTTCTTGGAACCACTTCCGATTGCTTCGTGAATAAATTCACTCGTCCCATCCCCTTGAATTGCGCGCCCGGATTTGCCTAAGCGCCTTCTATGAGACAGAAACTGACTATTCCAACAGTCAGACAACCTTCCGCGATCCGTCCCCCCATCGCATCATACGACGGTGCAGGAATATTAACCTGCTTCCCATCAGCTACGCATCTCTGCCTCGCCTTAGGGGCCGACTCACCCTGCTCCGATGAACGTTGAACAGGAAACCTTGGGCTTACGGCGTGGAGGCTTTTCACCCCCATTATCGCTACTCATGTCAGCATTCGCACTTCTGATACCTCCAGCATCCTTTACAAGACACCTTCGCAGGCTTACAGAACGCTCTCCTACCATATATATCTGTGATAAATCACAGAACAATATCCGCAGCTTCGGTGACTGGCTTAGCCCCGTTACATCTTCCGCGCAGGACGACTCGATCAGTGAGCTATTACGCTTTCTTTAAATGATGGCTGCTTCTAAGCCAACATCCTGACTGTTTTAGCCTTCCCACTTCGTTTTCCACTTAGCCAATCTTTGGGACCTTAGCTGGCGGTCTGGGTTGTTTCCCTCTTGACGCCGGACGTTAGCACCCGACGTCTGTCTCCCAAGCTCGCACTCATCGGTATTCGGAGTTTGCAATGGTTTGGTAAGTCGCAATGACCCCCTAGCCATAACAGTGCTCTACCCCCGATGGTGATACTTGAGGCACTACCTAAATAGTTTTCGGAGAGAACCAGCTATTTCCAAGTTTGTTTAGCCTTTCACCCCTACCCACAGCTCATCCCCTAATTTTTCAACATTAGTGGGTTCGGACCTCCAGGGCGTGTTACCGCACCTTCATCCTGGCCATGAGTAGATCACTTGGTTTCGGGTCTACACCCAGCGACTGATCGCCCTATTCGGACTCGATTTCTCTACGGCTTCCCTATCTGGTTAACCTTGCCACTGAATGTAAGTCGCTGACCCATTATACAAAAGGTACGCAGTCACGGAACAAGTCCGCTCCTACTGTTTGTATGCACACGGTTTCAGGATCTATTTCACTCCCCTTCCGGGGTTCTTTTCGCCTTTCCCTCACGGTACTGGTTCACTATCGGTCGATTACGAGTATTTAGCCTTGGAGGATGGTCCCCCCATATTCAGACAGGATGTCACGTGTCCCGCCCTACTTGTCGTACGCTTAGTACCACCGGTCCGATTTCACATACGGGGCTATCACCCACTATGGCTCCTATTTCCAGAGGATTCTGTTATCGGTCCGACTATCACGTACAGGCTCTTCCCATTTCGCTCGCCGCTACTTTGGGAATCTCGGTTGATTTCTTTTCCTGCAGCTACTTAGATGTTTCAGTTCGCCGCGTTCGCCTTGCATACCTATGTATTCAGTATGCAATACCCTAAAAGGGTGGGTTGCCCCATTCGGAAATCTGCGGATCAAAGTGTGTTTGCTCACTCCCCGCAGCTTATCGCAAGCTACTACGTCCTTCATCGCCTGTAATCGCCAAGGCATCCACCATGTGCACTTATTCGCTTGTCCCTATAACGTTAGCCTCTGATCACCGAGGTGATCAAAGAGCGCTACAGGGATAAGAAAGTACAACGTTGTTGCTTGTTTGTTGATACATACAATCATTACCCATCGATTCGCTTTTTACGGCAAACCGATCAATAAATAATCTTTACTTCTTCCAGATTGTTAAAGAACGAAACAGCTTTGATCGCTAAAAGATCAAACCTAAACCCAAGTCTTGTTGACTGGCTTACGTTTGCACTTTCAAAGTACTTGGTGGAGGATGACGGGATCGAACCGACGACCCCCTGCTTGCAAAGCAGGTGCTCTCCCAGCTGAGCTAATCCCCCAGGATATTTCTACGACTCGGGTCTTACTGGTAGGGCTGGTTGGACTCGAACCAACGACCCCCGCGTTATCAACACGGTGCTCTAACCAGCTGAGCTACAGCCCCAACGCGGAACTTCTACGACTACTGTTTCTTCTCTTATTAACAGCCGATAAGTGTGAACATTTGATGCGTGAACCATTTAACTGGTTCGTGCAAACTCTAGAAAGGAGGTGATCCAGCCGCACCTTCCGATACGGCTACCTTGTTACGACTTCACCCCAGTCACGAATCCTACCGTGGTAAGCGCCCTCCTTACGGTTAAGCTACCTACTTCTGGTAAAACCCGCTCCCATGGTGTGACGGGCGGTGTGTACAAGACCCGGGAACGTATTCACCGCGACATGCTGATCCGCGATTACTAGCGATTCCAACTTCATGCAGTCGAGTTGCAGACTACAATCCGGACTACGATACACTTTCTGCGATTAGCTCCCCCTCGCGGGTTGGCGGCGCTCTGTATGTACCATTGTATGACGTGTGAAGCCCTACCCATAAGGGCCATGAGGACTTGACGTCATCCCCACCTTCCTCCGGTTTGTCACCGGCAGTCTCATTAGAGTGCCCTTTCGTAGCAACTAATGACAAGGGTTGCGCTCGTTGCGGGACTTAACCCAACATCTCACGACACGAGCTGACGACAGCCATGCAGCACCTGTGTACTGGTTCTCTTTCGAGCACTCCCCAATCTCTCGGGGATTCCAGCCATGTCAAGGGTAGGTAAGGTTTTTCGCGTTGCATCGAATTAATCCACATCATCCACCGCTTGTGCGGGTCCCCGTCAATTCCTTTGAGTTTTAATCTTGCGACCGTACTCCCCAGGCGGTCTACTTCACGCGTTAGCTGCGTTACCAAGTCAATTAAGACCCGACAACTAGTAGACATCGTTTAGGGCGTGGACTACCAGGGTATCTAATCCTGTTTGCTCCCCACGCTTTCGTGCATGAGCGTCAATCTTGACCCAGGGGGCTGCCTTCGCCATCGGTGTTCCTCCACATATCTACGCATTTCACTGCTACACGTGGAATTCTACCCCCCTCTGCCAGATTCTAGCCTTGCAGTCTCCAATGCAATTCCCAGGTTGAGCCCGGGGATTTCACATCAGACTTACAAAACCGCCTGCGCACGCTTTACGCCCAGTAATTCCGATTAACGCTTGCACCCTACGTATTACCGCGGCTGCTGGCACGTAGTTAGCCGGTGCTTATTCTTCAGGTACCGTCATTAGCAAAAGATATTAGCTCTCACCGTTTCTTCCCTGACAAAAGAGCTTTACAACCCGAAGGCCTTCTTCACTCACGCGGCATTGCTGGATCAGGCTTTCGCCCATTGTCCAAAATTCCCCACTGCTGCCTCCCGTAGGAGTCTGGACCGTGTCTCAGTTCCAGTGTGGCTGGTCGTCCTCTCAGACCAGCTACTGATCGATGCCTTGGTAGGCTTTTACCCTACCAACTAGCTAATCAGATATCGGCCGCTCCACGAGCATGAGGTCTTGCGATCCCCCACTTTCATCCGTAGATCGTATGCGGTATTAGCGTAACTTTCGCTACGTTATCCCCCACTCCAGGGTACGTTCCGATATATTACTCACCCGTTCGCCACTCGCCACCAGAGCAAGCTCCGTGCTGCCGTTCGACTTGCATGTGTAAGGCATGCCGCCAGCGTTCAATCTGAGCCAGGATCAAACTCTTCAGTTTAATCTCTGTTTAATGTCATTTCTGACAGGTCGGACAGCATCACTACCATCCAAATCTTTTACATTGCAAAAGATTTGCTCACTCAAAAAACTGACAGGCTACTTCCGAAGAAGTATCCTATTTCATTATTTCTTGTGAACATTTGATATTTTAAGTTTTACAGCGATCCGAAGATCACTGCTGCACTTACATCAAATGCCCACACTTATCGACTGTTAATTGTTAAAGAACTGTATTCGGTGCTACTTTCGCGCTATCGACAAAGCGTTGTGTTTGTCAGCTGCGAAGAAGGAAGAGTATGAAGCGTTTCGGCTAATTCGTCAACCTTCTTTTTTGCCGTTTGCTACTGCATCCGGCTCCCTCTGTTTCGCTAAAACCACTGCGTCTCATTGGGGAGGCGAACTATAGCAAAGCCACTCAAGGGCGGCAAGCTTTATTTCAGCAATTCGGCAACCGCCATGCCCACATCGGTCGTACTGGCGCTGCCGCCCATATCCGGCGTACGCGGACCATGCTCGAGCACCCGCTCGATGGCGTGCACAATCGCGTCATGCGCCGCCGTGTAATTGGCATCGCCATTACCGAGGAAGTCCAGCATCATGGCGCCCGACCAGATCATGCCGATCGGGTTGGCGATATTCTGGCCATAGATATCGGGCGCGGAACCGTGCACCGGCTCAAAGACGGAGGGGAATGTACGCTCCGGATTGATATTGGCCGATGGTGCGATGGCAATCGTTCCCGTGCACGCAGGTCCCAGGTCAGACAATATGTCGCCAAACAGATTCGAAGCGACCACCACGTCGAAACGTTCGGGACTCAATACAAAGCGAGCCGCCAGGATGTCGATATGGTATTTATCCCAGCAGACCTCGGGAAAGCTCGGGCCCATCGCTTCCACCCGTTCATCCCAATACGGCATGCTGATGGCAATGCCATTCGACTTGGTCGCCGATGTCAGGTGTTTTTTAGGCCGGCTTTGCGCCAGCTCAAACGCATACTTCAGGATGCGGTCGATGCCTTTGCGCGTAAACACGGATTCCTGCAGCACCATTTCGCGCTCGGTCCCCTCGAACATGCGTCCGCCCACGGATGAATATTCTCCTTCCGTATTTTCACGCACCACATAAAAGTCGATATCGCCCGGCTTTTTATTCGCCAGCGGACATGGCACGCCCCGCATCAGCCGCACGGGACGCAAGTTGACGTATTCGTCGAATTCACGCCGGAACTTCAGTAATGAACCCCACAGCGAGATATGATCGGGCACCTTGTCCGGCCAGCCCACGGCGCCAAAATAGATGGCGTCGAAATCCTTGAGCTGCGCGAACCAGTCCGAGGGCATCATTTGCCCGTGTTCCAGGTAATAGTCGCAATTGGCCCATGCCATCGTCGTAAACTGCAGGTCGATATTGAAACGGCGGGCGGCCGCTTCAATTACACGCAAGCCCTCCGGCATGACTTCATTGCCAATGCCGTCACCGGCGATGACGGCGATTTTATGTATGCTCATGGGGGAAACCCTGTTGGAAATAGACGATGGAAGCTCGTATTTACATCTGCTGCGTCACGTCCGGGTACAGACGCGCCAGCACATCGGCAGTGATCGCCGTGATGATGGGCTGCACACATTCGGCAGCCAGTTCATTGGACTTCGCGCGGCGCACCTCTTTCCATAACTCGACCAATGCGCTCTCATGACGCGCCACCGCCTGCTCGACTTCATCCTGCCAGAAGGCCGGCGCCTCGCTTTCGACAAAGTTGCCGCGGCCACGGCCAAAGTGCGCCACCGCCAGGTAACGCAGCACGCCCGCCACCACCAAGGTGCGCAGGAAGGCATCGGTAAATTGCATCGTGGGCTCGTTGCGGTCCGTTCCGGAATTAAAGCCCCAGGCTGCGCCCGCAAACGTCAACGCACCAACCACACCGCCAAGCAGGGCGCCCGTGCCCAAGGTCAGGCCGCCGGAAATCAGGTCGGCCGACAGCCCCGTCGCCGCACCGGAAATCATCGCGCCCAATAGCCCTGCCTGCGCCTTGTCGATCGGCGCGCGCACGGCGAAGTTCTCCCGTATCCGGCTATTGATCTTATGCGCGTCGGTCGGGTCGAGTTTGTGCAAGATCAAAAGCTCACGCGTGGTGATACCGCTGTGCGCATTAAGCCGCGCCACCAGGCTGGCCATGGCCTTTTCCTGGCGTTGCTGCTCTGCGTTCTTGCCTATGCCAACGACCTGCAAGGCCGATTTCAGCAGCCCCTTAGAGGCGGGCTCGATGGCTTCGCGATCCTGCCCGGCCACCGCCAGTTGCGTGGCCAGCAAGTGCATCGCCTGCCGGAAACGTGCCGTATTCTGCTCTTGCCAGGCAGCAAACAAACGCGCATAGCCTGCTTGCTGCGACTGCGGCAACAATTTACCCACAGCTTCGTAAAACACGCGTTCATGCACCCAGCAGCGGGCAAAGGCATCGAGCGCCAGGACATCGCGCACGATTGGATACTGCTGCAAATGCTCGCGCCAGCGCGCCTGCTCGCCATGTTCCTCATTACCCGGACGCGGCGGCCCCATCTGATTGAGCAAGACCACCACAGGCTTATCCAGCCAGGCGAGGATTTTCATTTCCGCCGGCAAGTAGCCCGCATCCTTCGGATGTTCCGAGGAATTCACCAGGTACAACACCACGTCGGCGGAGTCCTTGGCCGTGCGCAGCGCCTGCTGGCTGAGCCAAAACGGGCGGTCGCGATAACGGTCCAGCACTTCACGCAGAAACCAGCCGATGGGATTGCCTGACTGGCCCAGGCGCTTGAGCAGACGCACGGAGTCGCCAAAGCCGGGCGTGTCCCACAATTGCAAAGCATCACCCTGTGGCGTGGCCAACAAGGTATGCGATTCGGCAAACACGGTTACGTGGGCAGCGTCGCGCACTTCGCCCACATCCACGCCCACGAGGGTACGCGCGAGTGTTGTCTTGCCATTATTCGTGTGCGAAATCAGCGCAAACTGAATCTGCACCGCGTCATCTTGCACATCTTTATTCACGTTTACACTCATGCTGCTGCCGATACTTTCAAGCCGACACCGGCATCAAGCGGGTGCAAGGCAGGGTTGAGCAAATTGACCACGGTGGCCGTGGCTTTATGGAACTGGCAGAACTGCTGCCACAAGGCGACCCGTTCCGCCAGACGCGCGCCGTTATCCGCCTGCTCGCCCGCGCGCTCCAGGTAGCTGGACTCGTCGATCAGGACAGCGATGCCGCGCGCCGACGATTGCACCAGATAATCGAGGAAGGCCCCGTGATTTTCCTTTTCCGGCGTCGCCGTCAGATTGAACAGCACGGCCGTGATATTGACTTGTGGATCGTTCAAGTCCGTGTCGCGCAAGACGTCCTGCGGCTCTTCGCCATACGACGTTGATGGACGCAGCATCATGCGCCCCTGCTCGCCAAACAGCATGAGGGCGATTTGCCCCAGACCCTTGTGGCGTGCCTCATCGACAGTAAAGCTGTAGGGCAAGACGCGCAGCATGCCGCCCGTGGCCACACCGATGCTTTCATTAAGCTTGCGGAAATACGGCTGATCGAGATCCAGCGGAAACTGCCTGGCCAGGCGCGCGGCGCGCCAATTATTGACCAGGGCCAGGATCAGGCGGGGGACGACCACCAGCAGGAAAATCGTCGCCGCATACAAATGCACCCAGCGTGCGCCGCCTTCGACGGTCGTCGTTTGCGGGAAGCGCAGCGCTTCGATTTCCGCCAGCGAAAAACCTTGTAAGTGAAACAGGGCAATGGCCGGCGCAAACAGGGTCGACAGCAGGCTGTGCACCTGGCCGGCATTCAGAAACGTGCTTTCCCAGCCGGCCGCGTATTGCGACAGAAAACCGCGCGCATACAACGAGGCGACGGCGCCAATGGCAAACATGGCAGCGCTCAAGTGGATGGTACGGCCCAGGCGCGCGGCCGTCAGCTTGGCGCTCAAATGCGCCCACTCGCCCATGAAACTGAGCAAGCCCGAAGACAAGGCGTGCGGCAGTTTGCGCGGCAAGGCAAGGCGCCCTACGCTCAGGTGGCGCACCAGCCCCGCTTTCGGCCAGCCGAGCGAGTGCGAAGGGATGCATAGCCAGATCAGCAAGCCCAGGTAGACCAGCACATTCCAGGCGATGATCAGCAGCAAGGGCGCCGACAGCAAGTCGACGCGATGGGGGTCCGTTATACGGTCCAGTCCGGCGCCCAGCAGCAAAGCCAGCAGGGGCAAGGCCAGCGCCATGGTCTTCATGCCGTTGCGACGCTTCGCGAAAGCAGCGAAGGCGGGAGTGCGCTCGGTGATGCGCTTGAGGATCAGCTCGGAACGCTGCTGCAGGAAATCGTCACCCGTGACTTCGGCCTGCTTGCCCGAAGCTTGCCACTGCGCAAGCTCACGCGCACTGCGGCTGGCATACATGCGGTCATCCTCGCTGAGGACTTCTTTTTTCTGGTCGGCCGTCTCGATAGCACGGACCAATACCACTTCTCTCGCAATCTGCTCGTTCATGGTGCTCCTGTTTTTGTATGAAACGACAACTCGACAGGCAGATTGTGACGTACTTTCGTGTTTCAGGCCAACGCGTCCTCGGCCCGGAACAAATGATGCAGCAGATAGATCAGGAAAGCAGCAATCCAGGCAGACCACAAGGTGTGTGTAAAGAATTGCGTACCTTGCAACTGTTGCTGCCAGCTTGCCGCCAAACCGCACAGCAGCATGACGCAAGCGAGCAGCAGCGCCGTGCGTGGTCGCCCGGGCAGACAGAACAATGGCAAGGCCAGCATCCACCAGGCAGTGTTCGCCTGGGTAGCAGGCAGGCATGCCATGGCAGATGCGCTGGCTGGCAATGTTTCCAACAGGCGCGTGTACGGCTCCAGTCCACCATAACGCAACAAATCCGTGGGACAGGGCACGTCGCTGAAGGAAGAGAGCAAATAGATGCTTAGCGGCACGAAGATAGCCGACAGCGCCACCACGCGCAAGGCGCTGCGACGCGAAGCAAGCCAGGCCAACGGACGCAAGGTGTCCCACACGGCCAGCGCGATCATGACGGCGCCAAGCAAGATCATACCGATCTGAAAACTGCGCGCCCACACGCTGTCAGCGCCGACAAATTGCCCACGCGCACCGTCGAACATACTGTCGGCAATCATGAGGTCGAGGTTGCTGTAATTGCCGATCCAGAGTATCAGCATGGCCGACAGCATCAGGATGCTATCGATGCCTTTGGAAGTTTTGACGAGTTTAAGCTTGGACAGCATGGGTGCACACGTTACTTGATGAGAATGGACATCATCGTACAGTGTCAATATGAAGAGAACATGACGGTGCCCGTCGTGCACAACATGTGGTGATAAATGACAAAGGCAGCGCACAGCGCTGCTTTTTTTTTCGCCTGCTGAACAGCCGGGGTCAGCCCCCCTCACACTGACCGTCGGTCGGTGGATCGGCGCAGGTCGGCGCAGGTCGGCTTAGCGCAGCGTCAGCCGACAACCACCCGCGGCACCCCGCAAAACCGCCAGACGAAAAAAAACCCGACCATTGCTGATCGGGTTTTTCTCAAGAAACCACAGCCAAAGGCTGTTGCTTCAAATAACAAGCCTGACGATAACCTACTTTCACACTGGTTGCAGCACTATCATCGGCGCAAAGTTGTTTCACGGTCCTGTTCGGGATGGGAAGGGGTGGGACCAACTTGCTATGGTCATCAGGCATAACTTGTACTGACGCTTGTCTCCTGTAGGACGACAAGGCCATGAATCTGGAAGAAGCAAAGATTGGGGTAATGAATGGTATCAACACACACGCAACGTTGTACCGTCTTATCCTCTGTACCTGCTAAGGTTATAGGGACAAGCCGTACGGGCAATTAGTACTGGTTAGCTTAATGCATTACTGCACTTCCACACCCAGCCTATCAACGTCCTGGTCTCGAACGACCCTTCAAAGAGCTCAAGGCTCTGGGAAATCTCATCTCAAGGCAAGTTTCCCGCTTAGATGCTTTCAGCGGTTATCTCTTCCGAACTTAGCTACCCGGCAATGCCACTGGCGTGACAACCGGTACACCAGAGGTTCGTCCACTCCGGTCCTCTCGTACTAGGAGCAGCCCCCTTCAAATTTCCAACGCCCACGGCAGATAGGGACCAAACTGTCTCACGACGTTTTAAACCCAGCTCACGTACCACTTTAAATGGCGAACAGCCATACCCTTGGGACCGGCTACAGCCCCAGGATGTGATGAGCCGACATCGAGGTGCCAAACTCCCCCGTCGATATGAACTCTTGGGAGGAATCAGCCTGTTATCCCCAGAGTACCTTTTATCCGTTGAGCGATGGCCCTTCCATACAGAACCACCGGATCACTATGTCCTACTTTCGTACCTGCTCGACTTGTCAGTCTCGCAGTTAAGCACGCTTATGCCATTGCACTATCAACACGATGTCCGACCGTATCTAGCGTACCTTCGAACTCCTCCGTTACACTTTAGGAGGAGACCGCCCCAGTCAAACTGCCTACCATGCACTGTCCCCGATCCGGATAACGGACCAAGGTTAGAACCTCAAACAAACCAGGGTGGTATTTCAAGGTTGGCTCCACGAGAACTAGCGTCCCCGCTTCAAAGCCTCCCACCTATCCTACACAGATTGGTTCAAAGTCCAATGCAAAGCTACAGTAAAGGTTCATGGGGTCTTTCCGTCTAGCCGCGGGTAGATTGCATCATCACAAACATTTCAACTTCGCTGAGTCTCGGGAGGAGACAGTGTGGCCATCGTTACGCCATTCGTGCAGGTCGGAACTTACCCGACAAGGAATTTCGCTACCTTAGGACCGTTATAGTTACGGCCGCCGTTTACTGGGACTTCAATCAAGAGCTTGCACCCCATCATTTAATCTTCCAGCACCGGGCAGGCGTCACACCCTATACGTCCACTTTCGTGTTTGCAGAGTGCTGTGTTTTTATTAAACAGTCGCAGCCACCAGTTTATTGCAACCCTTTCACCCTCATGGAGTAAACCAATCAAGCTACCGGGGCGTACCTTTTCCCGAAGTTACGGTACCAATTTGCCGAGTTCCTTCTCCCGAGTTCTCTCAAGCGCCTTAGAATACTCATCTCGCCCACCTGTGTCGGTTTGCGGTACGGTCTCGTATGACTGAAGCTTAGAGGCTTTTCTTGGAACCACTTCCGATTGCTTCGTGAATAAATTCACTCGTCCCATCCCCTTGAATCCTGCGCCCGGATTTGCCTAAGCGCCTTCTATGAGACAGAAACTGACTATTCCAACAGTCAGACAACCTTCCGCGATCCGTCCCCCCATCGCATCATACGACGGTGCAGGAATATTAACCTGCTTCCCATCAGCTACGCATCTCTGCCTCGCCTTAGGGGCCGACTCACCCTGCTCCGATGAACGTTGAACAGGAAACCTTGGGCTTACGGCGTGGAGGCTTTTCACCCCCATTATCGCTACTCATGTCAGCATTCGCACTTCTGATACCTCCAGCATCCTTTACAAGACACCTTCGCAGGCTTACAGAACGCTCTCCTACCATATGCTTACGCATATCCGCAGCTTCGGTGACTGGCTTAGCCCCGTTACATCTTCCGCGCAGGACGACTCGATCAGTGAGCTATTACGCTTTCTTTAAATGATGGCTGCTTCTAAGCCAACATCCTGACTGTTTTAGCCTTCCCACTTCGTTTTCCACTTAGCCAATCTTTGGGACCTTAGCTGGCGGTCTGGGTTGTTTCCCTCTTGACGCCGGACGTTAGCACCCGACGTCTGTCTCCCAAGCTCGCACTCATCGGTATTCGGAGTTTGCAATGGTTTGGTAAGTCGCAATGACCCCCTAGCCATAACAGTGCTCTACCCCCGATGGTGATACTTGAGGCACTACCTAAATAGTTTTCGGAGAGAACCAGCTATTTCCAAGTTTGTTTAGCCTTTCACCCCTACCCACAGCTCATCCCCTAATTTTTCAACATTAGTGGGTTCGGACCTCCAGGGCGTGTTACCGCACCTTCATCCTGGCCATGAGTAGATCACTTGGTTTCGGGTCTACACCCAGCGACTGATCGCCCTATTCGGACTCGATTTCTCTACGGCTTCCCTATGCGGTTAACCTTGCCACTGAATGTAAGTCGCTGACCCATTATACAAAAGGTACGCAGTCACGGAACAAGTCCGCTCCTACTGTTTGTATGCACACGGTTTCAGGATCTATTTCACTCCCCTTCCGGGGTTCTTTTCGCCTTTCCCTCACGGTACTGGTTCACTATCGGTCGATTACGAGTATTTAGCCTTGGAGGATGGTCCCCCCATATTCAGACAGGATGTCACGTGTCCCGCCCTACTTGTCGTACGCTTAGTACCACCGGTCCGATTTCACATACGGGGCTATCACCCACTATGGCTCCTATTTCCAGAGGATTCTGTTATCGGTCCGACTATCACGTACAGGCTCTTCCCATTTCGCTCGCCGCTACTTTGGGAATCTCGGTTGATTTCTTTTCCTGCAGCTACTTAGATGTTTCAGTTCGCCGCGTTCGCCTTGCATACCTATGTATTCAGTATGCAATACCCTAAAAGGGTGGGTTGCCCCATTCGGAAATCTGCGGATCAAAGTGTGTTTGCTCACTCCCCGCAGCTTATCGCAAGCTACTACGTCCTTCATCGCCTGTAATCGCCAAGGCATCCACCATGTGCACTTATTCGCTTGTCCCTATAACGTTAGCCTCTTCATTCTTTCAAACGAAAAGAGCGCTACAGGGATAAGAAAGTACAACGTTGTTGCTTGTTTGTTGATACATACAATCATTACCCATCGATTTGCGTTTTACGGCAAACCGATCAATAAATAATCTTTACTTCTTCCAGATTGTTAAAGAACATACAGCACTTGATCTCGAAAAGACCAAACCTAAATCCCGGCGCCATCTGCGCTGATTTACGTTTGAACTTTTGGTGGAGGATGACGGGATCGAACCGACGACCCCCTGCTTGCAAAGCAGGTGCTCTCCCAGCTGAGCTAATCCCCCTATGGGTATTTCCAGACTACAGAAACTGGTAGGGCTGGTTGGACTCGAACCAACGACCCCCGCGTTATCAACACGGTGCTCTAACCAGCTGAGCTACAGCCCCAAATGCTGTTCTTCTTTATTAACAGCCGATAAGTGTGAACATTTGATGCGTGAACCAGTTACCTGATTCGTGCAAACTCTAGAAAGGAGGTGATCCAGCCGCACCTTCCGATACGGCTACCTTGTTACGACTTCACCCCAGTCACGAATCCTACCGTGGTAAGCGCCCTCCTTACGGTTAAGCTACCTACTTCTGGTAAAACCCGCTCCCATGGTGTGACGGGCGGTGTGTACAAGACCCGGGAACGTATTCACCGCGACATGCTGATCCGCGATTACTAGCGATTCCAACTTCATGCAGTCGAGTTGCAGACTACAATCCGGACTACGATACACTTTCTGCGATTAGCTCCCCCTCGCGGGTTGGCGGCGCTCTGTATGTACCATTGTATGACGTGTGAAGCCCTACCCATAAGGGCCATGAGGACTTGACGTCATCCCCACCTTCCTCCGGTTTGTCACCGGCAGTCTCATTAGAGTGCCCTTTCGTAGCAACTAATGACAAGGGTTGCGCTCGTTGCGGGACTTAACCCAACATCTCACGACACGAGCTGACGACAGCCATGCAGCACCTGTGTACTGGTTCTCTTTCGAGCACTCCCCAATCTCTCGGGGATTCCAGCCATGTCAAGGGTAGGTAAGGTTTTTCGCGTTGCATCGAATTAATCCACATCATCCACCGCTTGTGCGGGTCCCCGTCAATTCCTTTGAGTTTTAATCTTGCGACCGTACTCCCCAGGCGGTCTACTTCACGCGTTAGCTGCGTTACCAAGTCAATTAAGACCCGACAACTAGTAGACATCGTTTAGGGCGTGGACTACCAGGGTATCTAATCCTGTTTGCTCCCCACGCTTTCGTGCATGAGCGTCAATCTTGACCCAGGGGGCTGCCTTCGCCATCGGTGTTCCTCCACATATCTACGCATTTCACTGCTACACGTGGAATTCTACCCCCCTCTGCCAGATTCTAGCCTTGCAGTCTCCAATGCAATTCCCAGGTTGAGCCCGGGGATTTCACATCAGACTTACAAAACCGCCTGCGCACGCTTTACGCCCAGTAATTCCGATTAACGCTTGCACCCTACGTATTACCGCGGCTGCTGGCACGTAGTTAGCCGGTGCTTATTCTTCAGGTACCGTCATTAGCAAGAGATATTAGCTCTCACCGTTTCTTCCCTGACAAAAGAGCTTTACAACCCGAAGGCCTTCTTCACTCACGCGGCATTGCTGGATCAGGCTTTCGCCCATTGTCCAAAATTCCCCACTGCTGCCTCCCGTAGGAGTCTGGACCGTGTCTCAGTTCCAGTGTGGCTGGTCGTCCTCTCAGACCAGCTACTGATCGATGCCTTGGTAGGCTTTTACCCTACCAACTAGCTAATCAGATATCGGCCGCTCCACGAGCATGAGGTCTTGCGATCCCCCACTTTCATCCTTAGATCGTATGCGGTATTAGCGTAACTTTCGCTACGTTATCCCCCACTCTAGGGTACGTTCCGATATATTACTCACCCGTTCGCCACTCGCCACCAGAGCAAGCTCCGTGCTGCCGTTCGACTTGCATGTGTAAGGCATGCCGCCAGCGTTCAATCTGAGCCAGGATCAAACTCTTCAGTTTAATCTCTGTTACTTTGCCGTTTTACCGGCACCGTCATTGCTGACGGGTCGCTCACTTCAAAAACAACTGACAGGCCACTTCTTGCGAAGCGTCCTATTTCATTTATTTCTTCGTGAACATTTGATATTTTAAGTTTTACAGCGATCCGAAGATCACTGCTGCACTTACATCAAATGCCCACACTTATCGACTGTTAATTGTTAAAGAACTGTATTCGGTGCTACTTTCGCGCTATTGACAAAGCGTTGTGTTTGTCAGCTGCGAAGAAGGAAGAGTATGAAGCGTTTCGGCTAATTCGTCAACCTTCTTTTTTACCCTGCTTTACTCGGCATTTGCATGCGTCGTTCAGCGAGGGGGCGAATTATAGCCAAGCGACAGCGTGTCCGCAAGAGCCATTTATGGCAAGACGAACGATTTCACCAAGGTCAGCTCGCCGGCGGCCCGCATCGGCACCTGGAAGCTCTGCAGCTTTTCCCGCGGCGTGCCTTCATTGGTGATGATCGACAGGCGGGCGACGGTCAGCATGGCGGTGTTCTCGCCGCTACCGTAGTAATTGACATACGCGTGATAATTGCCCTTCAGGGGTGCCGCGCTGGAAAAGATTTCAGGGCCATAGCCGGTCGTCACGTCCACATCCAGCGCGCCGCCATCTTTCAGGACGCGGTTGCCGTACCAGGCGTGGCCGCCGTCCGGCGTGACCACATGCAGATCAAGATCGGTGCCGGCGCTGTCCCACGACAGCACGATACGCAAGCGCGCTTGCGTCTTGCCCTGGTAGCTGTCGACAAACTGGGTCCGCGCGCGGCTTCTGCCATCGGGCGAGCGCACTTCCACGCTGTTCGAGCCGCTGCCGAAACCATAGGGGCGACCGTAGCTGCCATCCTCCCCCACCTCCATCGGCATCGCCACGCCATTGACCACCAAAGTGGCGGGCTTGCCCTTGACGGCGCCCGCGATACGCCCCCGTATCTGCGCCGTCTCGGCCTGGCCCGGCTGCAGGTTGGCCGACGCGGCGGGATAATTGACCGCTTGCGTGTATTCCTCCTGCGCGCCAGCCGAATTGCGCCAGCCGCCCTTCGGTGCATCGATGGTGACCTGGGCCTGGGCCCAGAGTGGCAACAGCATTAGCGGAATCGAGCAACGGATATAAAAACTCACAGGGCCTCCAGGTTAAGGTCGACGAGCCGGCGGGCCAGCCGCTCGACATATTCTTCGTCCTGGCCGCGCGGATGGCGGCGCAGGCCAAGGTGCAAATATTCATGGGCCAAGGTGATCCGGTCTTCGCGCGTGGCCAGCGGGCGCATGAAGATGCGGTTGCGCGACTGTTCCGAATACGGTGCGCCGCTGGACAGGGCGCAGACCAGCGGCGCTTGCGGCGGCGCCTCGTAGCCGGCCTCGCGCAGCAGCACGCGCTGCCAGCGCGGCACGGATCGCGCCAGCCAATCCTCGTTCTGCGCCAGGCGACGGCAACGCACGCCGGTATTGCCAACGGTGCTCAGCGCGCCGCCCGGATAGGCCGCCGCCAGCAATTCATCATATTGCTTGCCCTGTTTCGCCTGGCGTACCGCCTCGCTCCACGCCATCGTGCCCTCGGACGCTTGGTTGCTGTGATAGCGCACGGTGACGCCATCGACGATCAGCTGGTCGGTCCAGCGCGCAATCGCCAGCGCCGCCGGCGTAGCGGGGCTGGGACTGACGCGCTGGGTCGCGCTGCTGTCGGCGATCTGCTGACAGCCCGCGACGGTTACTGCGTTCTGCTGCAGATACGTGCGCGCGGCAATCGCCAGCGCCTTGGCCGCTTCCGGCTCATTCGCGCTCGCTTCGCGGTCAAGCACGCGCGCCACATATTCATTGACGCCGAAGCGGCCGCGCAATTGCGGGCGGCCTCCCTGCTCTTGTACCAGCATCAACTCGCCGCTGCTGCGCAAGGCCAGGTTCTGGCCATTTTCGAACCGAACATGGTAGCGGCCATTCAGCGGGCCGGGGACGGCCACGCCGCGCTCGCCGCGCACGGCACGGATCGGATAGCGCTTGAAGTAATCGACGACCACGCAGCCGCCATCGTCGGCCGCACCCACTGGCGGCAGACTGGCGGCCAGCCTGGGCGCCCACTGTTCAAAGACATTGCTGCTGCCGCCTGCGCCGCCAAACCAGATCGGGGTGCCATCGGCCAGCCAGCCGGCCGCGCCGCCAATCCGTTCATCTACCCGGCGCTGCTCGTGCCAGGAATACGTCTTCACGCGCAGCTGGCTGCCGAACCAACGCGCCGTGCCGGCACCGCGTCCATCGAGCACGACGCGCAACAGCGCCGCTTCGGCATCCATCCGGCTGGCAGCCGGTATGCTGTCCAGCGCGCGCAGCAGGCTGTCCAGCCGTACCAGCCGCCCCGGCGCCAGCTGCGCGGGGTCCGCCAGCCAGGCAAAGTCCCCTGCCGGCGCGCTACCTAAACGGGTGGTCCAGTATTGGCGCCACGGCGCGGCCGTGATCATCAGACGCTTCGGCGAGAAGAAGGGGCCGCAGGACTGCGCCAGCGCCGCATCGTGGCCGATGCTCTGACCCGCATCGCAGCAATACACTTCTTCCGGATCGCGGCCGCCGCAGCGGTAGTCGGGCATCGCCACCTTGTTATCGCTCGCGTAGACATATACGAACAGCTTCCACAGGCTGGCCAGCGGCACTTGCCGCGTGCCGTCAAACGGCGGCGGCGCTGCGCCGCCCTGGCGCAGCTGGCGCACCTCCATCTTGCCGTCGCGCCACCAGGCCACGTCCAATGAAGCCGACCAGGCAGGCATGGCCAGCAGCAGGGCCGCCATCAATGCAGGACGCACAAAACGCATCACTCGACCTTCAACGCGCGCGTGCTCTTGCCGCCGCCCTCGAAGGCTTTCTGCTCCGGCTGGTACATGCGGTAAAAGCGCGCCGGCGGCAGCACGTAACTGCCCTTCTGCGCAAAGCGCAGCAAATGGCGCACGGTCACGGCGCCTTCCAACGGCTCGACCGGCACCGCGTAACCGTCGCGGCGCTCCGTGTGGCGCGCGCGTTCCAGCGCGACCGGCTTGTCGCCCGCCATGACCATGCCCCAGGTCGTCGATTCGACCATGGCACCGGGCGGCAGCGCCACCTCCAGCAAGCCAAAGCGGTGCTTCGCACCCGGTGCCGCTTTCAAGGTGATTTCATCGAGGTACAGCGCGTCCGTGCTGAGCGCCTCGCCCGGCTTGACCAGCTCCGTCGTGTAGCCGCCCTTGCCCGCCTTCATGCGCAGGATGCGCCTTTCGACGGTGACCGGCAAGGTCTGCGCTTCGGCGGCATAGCTGTCGTACTGCACCACAGCCACCGTGCCGGCCGGCGCCGGTGCAGCAAGACGCAGTTTGTCAGGCACGCCCTTGGCGTCAAGCCAGCGCCACAGCGGATGGCCGCTGCGGCTGTCGCGTTTCTGCCAGGCGCCGTCCAGCGCGACGGCCGGCCCCTTGCCGAACGATGCGCCACCCAGCTTCTTCTGCACCCACATCAACGTCATCGCGCGGTCCAGGGTCGGCATCTCGGCGCGCACGCCGGCCAGCACCGCGTCCGCCTGCGATGGCGGTATTTCGCCGGCCAGCATCAGCAAGGCTTGCGCCACTGGCGCTTTGGACTCGCGCAACACCTGCCAGGCGCTGGCCACTTGCAACTGCAGCGAATGCGGCAAGGCGACGCCATTCTGGCTGGCGACCAGCGCCACCAGGCCAAGGCTCATCGCTTGCGCTTCGCGATCAAGGGCTCCGCCCAGCAGCAGGCTGCTACTGTCGCCCGCCTGGCGCGGCTTGCCGCCCAAGGTGGCGATGGCGCTGTCGTCGACCAGGCCCGCGGCCAATGTCTGCGTGGGCAAGCCCATCTCGCGCGCCATCCACAGCACCAGCGCGCGGTCGCCCATCGCATCCTTCAAGCCATGTTCGCTGTAGACGGCCAGCAGCTTGTTCCAGTGCTCGGGCGGCAGTTCGATATGCAGCGCGCGCGCCGCGTACCAGTCGGCGTAATAAGCGTATGCCGTCATCAGGGCATTGCCGGCCGTGGCGTGGCCCCACCAGCCGAAGACGGCGTTCGGGCCGGCCATCGAGACCAGGCGCAGGCGCTGCGCCGTGAGCAGCGTTTGCAGGGCGCCGGCGTCCGGCCCCAGGCTTTGCGTGGCCAGCGCCAGCGGAATCAAACGGCTCGCCGTCTGCTCGACGCAGCCATACGGATAATCGATCAGGTCGTCGGCAATGCGCGCGAACTGGCTGGCTGCTCCTTGAGCGAACGAGACGCGGAGATTGCGCGCGTCGGCCGGCAGCTTGAGCGGCATATCACCGGTGGCGCCATCGAGCGGCAGCACCAGCGAACGCGGGCTGCTCCAGGCGGCGGGCAGGGTTTGCATGGCCGCCTCCAACGCGTCGACCAGCTTGCCGTTCTGTTTCAGCTCCAGGCGCAGCGGCACGCTAGCGCCTGCAGCGAGCGGAAATTCGACGTAGTTGACGCCCGGTTTGGCGGACAGCTTTTCCGTCTTCGGCTGCGCCCCGCCCGAGAGGACGACGTCGAGCGCCTGCTCCTTGCCCGTCTGGTTGAACACGGCCACCGAGGCGCGCGGCGCATCGCCGGCACGCATCCAGTCGGGCGCCGTCCACTTGGCATAGAAGTTTTTGTCGGAACGCAGATAGGCGGTGCGCTGGCCCACGCGCCCCTGCTCATCCATCGCGCGGCCGGTGATCCTCCAGCGCGTCAGCGCGTCAGGCATGGTGAAGCTCACGCGAGCATTGCCGTTGGCGTCGGTCTTCAACGACGGCGCCCAGTAGGCCGTATCGATATTGTCGCGGCGCGGGCGTTCAAGCACCTTGACGCCGCGCTCGTTGTAGTTGTGGCGCGCGGGCGCGCCGGCCGTGCGGCCCTGCGCCATGTCGTAGCTGATGAAGGACAGGCTGGCCGTGGTGCGCACGTTGTTGCGGCGCGGATGGTAGAAGAAGTCGCCGATGTCGGGCGCTATTTCCGGCTGCAGCACATAGATCATTTCATCGACGACGCCCAGCGCCACCAGGGTGCTCAAGGGCTTGCCGTCCAGCGTGGCCTTGACGTCCAGCGTGACCTTTTCGCCGGGCTGGTAGACCTCCTTGTCGCTCTTGAACTGCAGCGCGATGCGCGGCTCGATCACTTGCAGGCCGGCGTTCTCGAACACGAAATCGCCATTGCGCGTGTACGCCACCGAGAACGTCATGTTCGGGCCATGCTCTTCTTTTACCGGGATGCGCACTCTCCACTGGCGCGGCGCCACGCGCTTCGCCTGGTACCAATCCGCAGCGCCGGCCATCAAGCCATGGTGTTCCACCTTGTCGCGCTCGAGCGTCAACAGGGCCTGGTCGACCTTGTCGGAGAAGGTGATCAATGCCTCGGCCGTGTCGCCCGGACGGTAGCGGGCGCGGTCCAGCACGATCTCGATGCTGCCCGGCGTCGTCTGCACGCCATCGCCGGCGACCCAGTGGCTGGCGGCGGCCAGCAGGTTGCCCCGTTCGTCGCGCAGCGCCAGCTGATACGAGCCGGAGGCCGGGAACGTCACGTCCCAGCCCTTGGCAGCCGGATCGAAGGCGCCCTCGGTCTTGCTCTGTTTTTCCAGCTGCACCATCTCCCAGCGCACGGGCTTGGCCGCGCTTTGGCCATCGGCCACCAGGTCGAAATGCACGTTTTGTCCCGGATCGGAAAACTGGCGCACGGCCTTCAGCTGGTAGCTGCTGCTCGAGCGCTCTATCATCAGCTCGCGCGTCGTCTTGACGCGGTAGGCCGCGCCATCGGTTGCCAGCACGGTCAAGATGTAGCGCGACGGATCGGCGGCGGGCGGCAAGGTGAAGTCCACATTGCCGCTGCCGTCGCTCGTCACTTCCTCGGTCTTCAAGGCCACCGGGAACAGGCCGCTGTAGCGCAGCTCCCCCTCGACCATGGTGTTTTGCTGGCCGCGCAAGGACAAGGTCATCTTCGCGTTTTTTACCGGTTTGCCATCGGGGTAGCGCAGCGCGATGCTGCCTTTGACCGCCTCGCCCGTCTTGAATTCCGGTTTCGATGGCTGGACGTTGATCTCAAAGTGCGGCTTGACGTATTCGGCCACGCGGAAGGCCGCGCCATACACGCCATCCTTGTAATTGAAGCGCAGTTCATAGCCGCCGGCGGTGGCTTCCGTGGGCAGGCGGAAGCGCGTGTCGGCACCCGTATCGCCGGACAGCTGCAGCGTTTGCGTCAGCAGCGGCGTGCCGTTCGGATTGAGCACGCTCAAGCTGATCGGTGCAGCGCTTGCTGCCTGCGAGGCGCGCGCCGAGGTGAATTCGCGGCCCAGGAATTTGACGTTGACCTCGTCGCCGGGACGGTACAGGGGCCGGTCGGTCACCGCATAAATCTTGGTGTTATAGATTTCGCTGTCATAGTAAAAATTCTCGGACACGAACACGCCGCCGGCGCCGTCCTGGCCCAGCACATACGTGTGTTCAGGGCTGCCGCGCTCGAGCGAGGCGACACCGTCTGCGCCGGTGACAGCCGACTGCAGCACGCCGGTACCGTCCGTCCACGCCACGCTGGCGCCGGCCACGGCGGCGCTGTTGTCGCGCCGCGCCGTCCATACCAGCATCTGGCCGGAAGAGACCTTGGTGACGGCCACCGTGTCCGACACAAACACCAGGGTGGTGGCGCGGTGCTCGCCGATGATCGCTTCGACCAGGTACAAGCCCGGCTTGCGCTTGCCCAGCGGGATCATCACGTTGCCGGCGCCGGCGACGATAAAGTCGCTGCTGGAGCCATCGAGCTTGACGCCTTTCGGCGGCGCGATGGCCTTGGCCTGCCAGATCGGATAGCGGAAGCTGTCGACCAGCTCCATGCCCTTGATCGGCTTGTACTGCGGATGATTGGCAAATACGGTCGGCTTGCGGATCGCGTCCTTCGTTGCCAGTTGCGGCTGTTCTTTCGTGACCGCGAGGCGCGCTTCGCCGGAAAACAGCTTGCGCCAGGCCAGGCGCGACTGCTTCCACCAGCTATCCCACAGAAAGCTCAAGGTATTGGCCAGGCCCTCGCCCTGGTAATTGCCCTCGACCTGGATGCGGTGCAGATTACGCTGCTTTTTCAGGAATTCCATCGGCTCGGGCACGCGGTAGACGATGATGTCGGCGCCCGAATACGCTTCCAGGTTCATGCGCCCCATGTCGCGCCCGGGCACCTCGAGCCGCACGCGCGCTTCATCAAGACTGCCGTAGCTGGCGTCCGACAGCAGGAAGAAGGGCTCGCCCTTGAAGGTGCTGTAGTTGCTCGGTTCGCGCTGCTGCGCCGAGGCGCCGCCAATGAGGACCAAGGCCAGCAGGCTGGCAAGGAACAGCTTCATGACAAAAATCGGCTTCATGATAAAAACGCCAGCCGGAACACGCCGGCGAAATTCGGATTGTTGACCACAGGTTGCCACCGCGTGTCCTTCCAGCTCGTGAGTTCTTTGATATCGACGGTCCGCAGACCATTGTCGTCGGGGGTGACGGTGCCGGTGTGATAGGCGATGCGCGCGCCCATCCAGACCATCAGGTGCTGTTCGTCGCCCTGGTCGAAAAACAGCAGGTCGCCGGGCAGTGCCTGGCTGATCTCGCGGGCGACGAAGCGGCTGTTGTACTGCACCAGCGCCAGCGCCGTGACGAAGTGGCCGACCTTGCCATCCGTCTGCACCCAGCGGTTGCGCAGGGCTGCCTGGTTCGCGTCCAGTTCCAGCTCGGGCGGCAAGCGCCGGTCGCTGGCGATGCCGTTCGCGTGCAGCCATTTCGCGTCATGCACGGTGAGCGCTTCGTTGACGGCAAAGCGCACCAGGCCGGCGCAATCGCGGTGCGTCCAGCGCGGCGACGGTCCCCGTTCGATCTGCGCGTTGACGATGCGCAGCATCCAGGCCTGAAACGCGCGGCTCTGGGCTTGCGACAGCTGCACTTGCCCCCCGGCGGCCGCGCGCAGGGCCCAGGCGGGTGCGGCGACAGCAGCGACGCACACCGCCAGCGCAGCGCGCCGTCCATGCGACACCGTCATCGCGCCGTCTCCTGCCATTCCAGCGTTTCCCACGACGTGCCGCTGGCTGGCTGCCGCTTGAGCACCATGCGCAGCGGCGGATATTTTTTCAGGGCGTTCAGGCGCGGCACCAGGTGTTCGTTGGCGGCCGCGCGCAAGACCGGTTCGTTATTCGCAGGCAGGGTATCAAAGGCTTCCAGCTGGATCAGGCGGGCCAGCGAGGCCGGCGCGATCAGGCCGATCGTGTGCGCGCCATCGGGCAGCAGGTCGCTGGCGGCCGGTGCCTGCTTGCGGCGCACGGCCAGCACCTGGTCCACCAGCTTGCCGTCGGCCGAGAAGACAACCGTATTGCCGGCCACGGCCAGCGCCGGCGTGGACTGACCGAGGGCCGTGGCGACGCTGCGCTCCCAGCGAACGAACTCACCTTTAGCATCCTTGCCCGTGGTCTTGCGCACGGGGTCCTTGCCGCCGATGGCCGCCGCGAACAGGCTGCCATAGACAGCGTCGTCGCCGGCCTGCGCACTGCGCGTGGCGACAAACACGGGCGTATGCAGGCGCGAACTGCCGTACCAGCAGGCGGCGGCGGGGCCTTGCAAGTGCCCGGCCAGCGGCACCACCGGCTCCGATGTCTTGTCGCCCAGGCGCTTGAGCACGGGCTGCAGCGCGGCCCAGTCCACCGGCACGCTGAAGCAGGCGCTCGGGTTATGCGGCAGCACGGGCCACAGGGCGCTGCTGTCATACGCACCGTTTTTCAGTTTATCGGCATTGAGCAGCACCTTCGATTGCCAGGCGCCCTGTTGAAAATCGAAGCGCAGCGCTTCGAGCGCGCCAAAGAAGGGCTGGTAGCCGAACGACAGGAAGTCGGCCTTGACGGCGATGCTGTGTCCCTCCGGCGCGGCTGGATCGAGATGGAATTGCGCATGAAAGACGTTTTGTTTCGCCGGCTCCGGCGCCAGCAGGCTGGCCACGGTTTTCTCGGCCGTGCCATCGCCATCCTTGCCGTCGCTGCCACCGTACAGCATGCCGGGATGGGACAGGATGACCAGGCGCTGGCCGTGCGCGGCGAACAGCAAGGTGCGCTGGTAGGCATAGTTCAGCGCATACACGGGCACTTGGCCGCCATTGACGCGCAAGCTGCCGGCCACGCGCATCTGCGTATCCTTCAAGGCGATCTTGCCCGCTTCCTCGAGCAGGCGCGTCAGCTGGCTGCGCGAGACGGCGATGGCGAAATGCTTGAGCGAGCCGTCGGCATCGCGCCACAGGGCCACTTCCGCCGGCTGGTCCAGCACCATGCGCAGCAGCTGGTCGCCCCAGCCCAATTCATGCTCATAGGCGATGCGGCGCAAGCTGCCCTTGAGGCCCAGCCGGTCTTCGCTCTGCTCGTAATAGAACAGGAAATCCTCGCGCAGCACGTCGCGCGCCAGCGGCACTGTCAGCAGGTCGCGCGGCAAGGCTGACAGGCTTTTCGTGCGGACCAGCGCGTCGGGCCGCGATAAATCCAGCTTCAGGCCGTTGACCGGCCCCAGCATGCCCCAGCCGAAGACCCGGTAGCCGACCAGCGCGGCCGCCACCAGCGCCACGCCGGCAAGTGTCCCGAGCAGGACTTTTTTATTGAGTACTTTTTTCGCCAGCACCTTGTATCCCTTTTAGCCTGCCGCAGCATTGACAAGTTAGTAATTGTTGACAAATGGTAACATGGCATTGGCAGCCGCAGCGCACAGCTGACGCGACAGCGTAAAATAGCGGATTCGCCGTTTCCATCGCCTCCCATGACCATCCTGCTCTCCACCCTGAACGCCCGCTATACCCACGCCTCGCTGGGATTGCGCTATCTGCTGGCCAATATGGGCCCGCTGCAGGCGCAGACGCGGCTGCAGGAATTCGTCATCGGCACCAAGACGACGGAACTGGTCGAGCGCATCCTCGTCAACAAGCCGCGCATCATCGGTTTTGGCGTCTACATCTGGAACGTCGAGGAAACGACCAAACTGGTGGCTATGCTCAAACGCGTGGCGCCCGAGGTCATCATCGTGCTGGGCGGGCCGGAAGTGTCGCATGAGGCGGGCGAGCAGGAAATCGTCAAACTGGCCGACTACCTGATCACGGGCTGGGGCGACGTCACCTTCCCCAAGCTGTGCGGCGAGATCCTCCACGGCCCGAAGCCGCTGATGAAGATCCATGCGGGCGTGCAGGCGCCGCTGGCCGAACTGCAGCTGCCCTACTCCTTGTATACGGACGACGATATCCGCCACCGCACGATTTACGTGGAAGCGTCGCGCGGCTGTCCGTTCAAGTGCGAATTCTGCCTGTCGGCGCTGGACAAGACGGCCTGGCCCTTCGCGCTGGAGAATTTCCTGGCCGAGATGGAGTCGCTGCATGCGCGCGGCGCGCGCCTGTTCAAGTTCGTCGACCGCACCTTCAACCTGAACATCAAGACCAGTTTGAAGATCATGCAGTTCTTCTTAGATAAGATCGAGGCGAATCCGGACGATCCCATCTACGCCCACTTCGAACTGGTGCCCGACCACTTGCCCGACGCCTTGAAAGAAGGCATCAGCAAATTCCCGCCCGGCGCGCTGCAGTTCGAAATCGGCATCCAGAGTTTCAATCCGGACGTGCAATCGCTGGTCAGCCGCAAGCAGGACAACCAAAAGGCGGCCGACAACATCCGCTGGCTGTGCGAAGAATCGAACGCCCACTTGCACGTGGACTTGATCGCCGGCTTGCCGGGCGAGGATGAAGCGAGCTTCGCGGCCGGCTTCAACAAGCTGGTGGCCCTGAAACCGCATGAAATCCAGTTCGGCATCTTGAAGCGGCTGCGCGGCACGCCCATCATCCGGCATACGGAAAACTATGGCATGGTGTTCGACCCGCACCCGCCGTACACCATCCTGGCCAATAAACAGCTCGATTTCATGAGCATGCAGCGCCTCGTGCGCTTCGCCCGCTACTGGGACCTGGTGGCCAACTCGGGCCGCTTCGCCAATACGGTGCAATGGATGCTGGGCGAGTCGCCGTTTGAAAACTTCATGGATTTTTCGAACTGGCTGTACGCCCACACGGACGCCACCCACCGCATTGCCATGGAGCGCCTGGCCAAGCTGGTGGCGCAATGGCTGCAGACGCGCGGCATGAGCGCGGTCGAGGCCAACGCCCTCGTGGCCAGCGACTATGCGGGCGGCGCGCAGGCAGCCGCACATGCCAAGCCAAGCGAAGTGAGTACTAGCAACGCCAAGGTGCGTCCGGACGTCGCCCTGCCGCAGCGGCAGGCGCGCCACCTGGCGTCCTGAGGGGCGGGCGATTGAACAGCGGTGGCGGTCTGCGCCATTCTCCCTTAAACTGGCACGATGCCGACTGTACAATCGCCGAAACTGACCCTCTCCCAGACCAGCTCCCAACAGGGAGCCCTTGTCACTGCCAGCGGCACCTGGCAGGTGCACGCGCTGGCGCATGACAATGCCATCAAGGCCATCGAGGCCCAGCTCAAGCCCCTGCAGGGCGATACCAAGGCGCAATGGGATTTGTCGGCCATCGACAGCATGGACCATATCGGCGCCCAGCTGTTCTGGAATGCCTGGGGCAAGCAGCGCCCCGCGCAACTGACCCTGGCGCCGTCGCAGGAAGAGTTTTTCCGGCGCATCGAAGAGACGGGGCCGCTGCAAACGCCGCCGTCGCGCGCCAACCGCCTCACGCCCGTGATGAAGCTGGGCATGGCCATTTTGCTGTTTTTCGAACATTTGAAGGGCTTTATTGCCCTTGTCGGCCAAGTGACGCAGGATATCGGCCGCTTCGCACGCCACCCGATGCGCGGGCCGTGGCGTGAAATTTCCGCCAATATCTTCCATGCGGGCTTCCAGGCGCTGGGTATCACGGCCCTGGTCGGCTTTCTGATCGGCGTCGTGCTGTCCTATCTTTCCGCGCAGCAACTGCGGGCCTTTGGCGGCGACATTTACCTGGTCAACCTGCTGGGCATGAGCGTCATCCGCGAACTGGGGCCCTTATTGGCGGCCATTCTCGTGGCAGGCCGCTCCGGCTCGTCCATCACGGCACAGCTGGGCGTCATGCGTGTCACGGAAGAGCTCGATGCCATGCTGGTGATGGGCATTTCGCACGGTTTCCGCCTGATCATGCCCAAAGTGCTGGCCCTGGCCATTTCCATGCCCCTGCTCGTCATCTGGACGGATACGGCCGCGCTGATCGGCGGCATGGTGGCGGCCAAGGTGGAACTGAACCTGTCGGCGCGCTACTTCATCCAGAAGCTGCCCGATGCCGTGCCGCTGGCCAACTACATGATCGGCCTGGGCAAGGGCGTGATCTTCGGCATGCTGATCGCCCTCGTCTCCTGCCACTTCGGCCTGCGCATCAAGGCCAATACGGAAAGCCTGGGGCGCGGCACCACCACCGCCGTCGTCACGGCCATTACCGTCGTGATCCTGGCCGACGCCGTGTTTGCCATCGTCTTCAATGGAGTGGGCTACTGATGGCGAACGACACCGATATCGCCTGCAAGGCGAGCGAGGGCCAGGACGGCCAGTTCGACCTGCATGGCGACGCGCCCGTGGTGGAAATCACCAATCTGTGGACCAAGTTCGGCCGCACCGTCGTGCACCAGGACTTGAACCTGGAAATCGAGCGGGGCGAAATCCTGTCCATCGTGGGCGGTTCCGGCACGGGCAAGACGGTGCTGCTGCGCCAGATGCTGGGCCTGGAACATCCGGCACGGGGCTGCGTCAAAGTCTTTGGCGAAGATATCAACAAGGCAAGTTCCGACCAGTTGCAGCAGTTGCGCAACCACTGGGGCATGCTGTTCCAGCAAGGCGCGCTGTATTCGGCCCTGACCGTGTTCGACAACGTGGCCCAGCCCATGCGCGAATTACGCGTGCTGCCCGAAGCGCTGGTGCATGACGCGGTATTATTAAAAATGAACATGGTGGGCCTGGGCCCGGAACATGCGCTGAAAATGCCGTCGGACTTGTCGGGCGGCATGATCAAGCGCGTGGCCCTGGCGCGCGCCCTGGCGCTGGAACCGAAGCTGCTGTTCCTCGACGAACCGACGGCCGGCCTGGACCCGGACTTGTCGGAAAGTTTTGTCGCCCTGATCCAGTCGCTGCACCGCGAACTGGGCTTGACGGTGGTCATGGTCACGCATGACCTCGACACTTTGTTCGCCCTGTCCACGCGTATCGCCGTGCTGGCGGAAAAACACGTGATCGCCATCGGCCCCACGCGCGAGGTGATCGAAGTGGACCACCCGTTCATCAAGCAATTTTTCCTCGGCGACCGCGGCAAGCGCGCGCTGGCCGTCCTCGATGAAAAACAGGCGGCGGACAAGGCGGCGCAGCCAGGCGACGACGCCGGCACAGACAAGAAAGCGGAGAAGTAATGGAAAACAGATCACATGCCCTGATGACGGGATTTTTTACACTGACCTTGCTGGTGGCCGCCATCCTGTTCGGCGTCTGGTTCAACCGCGACCGCGTGGAAAGAGTCCCGTATTTGCTCGCCACCACCCTGTCCGTGCCGGGCCTGAACCCGCAGGCGACCGTGCGCTACCGGGGCCTGGAAGTGGGCAAGGTCGACGCCATCGACTTCGACACGCAAAAGGCGGGGCAAATCCTCGTGCACATCAGCGTGGCGCCCGATACCCCCGTCACGAATACCACCTTTGCCACCCTGGGCTACCAGGGCGTGACGGGCATCGCCTACATCCAGCTCGACGACGAGCACGTGGGCTCGACACTGCTGGGCACCAGCAAGGACAAGCCGTCGCTGATCCCCCTGCGCGCGGGCTTGCTCGACCAGCTGGAAAAACGGGGCAAGCGCATCCTCGACCAGGCCGAGCAGATCACCAATAAAGTGAATAATTTGCTCAGCCCCGACAACCAGGCGGCCATGCTGGGCGCCTTCACTGAAGTGGGCAAGGCGGCCAAGGCCTTTGGCGCCATCCCGCAGCAGCTGGAACCGACCCTGACGCAATTGCCGCAACTGACGGAACAGACGCGGCAAACCTTGACGGCCGTCAGCACGGCCAGCAAGAACGTGTCGGACCTGACGGCCACGTGGAAAAAGCTCGGCAGCGACATCCAGGCGCCCGGCGGCGTGCTCGACAAGGTCAATGGCACGGTCGACCGGGTCGGCAATTCCGTGGAAACGGTGGCCAATGGCGTGTCCCTGGAAGTCTTGCCGCAGGTAATCGAGCTGAGCGGCGAGGCGCGCTCCTCGATGCGCGCCCTGAAAACCACCATGAGCACGCTCAATGAACAGCCGCAGAGCATCTTGTTCGGCGCCCCAGACATCCCGCCCGGCCCGGGCGAGCCCGGTTTTTCGGCGCCCGGCAAATAAGGAGAACACCGCATGCCTATTCCTCGCCATCTCACCGCACTCATCGTCGCCGGCGCTTTTTTGCTGGGCGGCTGCGCCAGCCGCGGCCCCGTGCCCACGTTCTATGATTTCGGCCCGGCCGCACCGCAGGCAGCGGCACCGGCTGCCGCGCCAGCCGTGCCCGTGCTGGTGATCGCCGACGCCAACGGCCCTTCGTGGCTGGACAGCCAGCGCATGTATTACCGCTTGCTGTACGCCGATGCGCAGCAATCGCGGCCGTACGCCTACAACCGCTGGAACACGCCGCCGCTGCAACTGCTGAGCCAGCGCCTGAAAACGCGCGTGGCGCAAAGCGGCGTGAAAGTGCTGTCGACCACGGACGCGGCCGCCGGTATTCCCCTGCTGCGCATCGACGTCGATGATTTTTCGCAAGCGTTTGACACGCAGACGCAAAGCAGCGGCCATGTGTCGCTGCGCGCCTCGCTGTTCCGCGGCCACCGCCTGATCGACCAGAAAACCTTCAGCCGCAGCGGTCCGGCCGGCAGCGCCGATGCGCAAGGCGGCGCGCAGGCGCTGGCGGCGGCCTCGGACGCCATCGCCGCCGACCTGCTCACCTGGCTGGGCACGCTGAATATCCCGAAAGAATGACCGACCCCGCATCCCCCGCCAGCCCGGCGGCGCCGCTGCCGCCCGTCCGTTCCTCGCCCGTGTCGCGCGCGACCCTGCTCGCCTACGTCTTCCTGATCGTGTACGCCAGCTGGTTCCCGTTCACGGGCTGGCACAGCAATGGCCTGTCGCCGCTGACGTTCCTGGAAAACACCCGCATGCCCCGTTACTGGACGGGCTTTGACGTGGGCATCAACGTCGTCGGCTACATCCCGCTGGGCGCCTTGATCGTGTATTCGCTGTTTCCAAGAATCACGGGTTTCTTTGCCGTTATCGTCGCCAGCCTGTGCGGCATGTTGATTTCCGGCAGCATGGAAGCCGTGCAAACCTATCTGCCCAGCCGCGTATCGTCGAACCTGGATTTTTATACGAATGCGGCCGGCTGCTGCATCGGCTCCATCATCGGCGCCTTGACGGCGCGCAAGCTGCTCGACCATAGCCATTTGTACCGCTTGCGCCAGCGCTGGTTTGCCCAGCATGCCAGCCAGGGCCTGGTGCTGGTGGCCCTGTGGCCGCTGGCGCAGATCTATCCGCAAGGCTATCTGTTCGGCTTGGGCCAGCTGCTGCCCATCCTGTCGGACTGGCTGTCGCAGCTGACGGGCATCGACATCGATCTGGCCGCGTACCTGCGTCCCGACGTGATCTTAACGGTCGAGCAATATTGGCTTTCAGAAACTATCATCACGGCTTGCGGCATGACGGGCGCCGTGCTCACCTTGCTGTGCCTGCTGCGCCGCGCCGCGCCGCGCGCCATCCTGATGCTGACCCTGATCGCCGCCGCCCTGATCGTGCGCTCGATGGCCAGCGCGCTGCTGTTTTCGCCGCAAAACGCCTTCGTCTGGATCACGCCGGGCGCCCAGGGCGGCTTCTTGATCGGCCTGATCATGCTGGGCGGCCTGGCCTTCGCGCCGCACGTGGCGCAGCGCCGCATCGCGGCCGCCACCTTGCTGCTGAGCCTGGTGATGGTGAATACGACGCCGATCAATCCCTATTTCATGTCAACCTTGCAAGGCTGGGTACAAGGCAAGTTCCTGAACTTTAATGGCGCGGCGCAATTTCTCGCCTTGCTGTGGCCCTTCGTGGCCCTGTGGTTCCTGTGCCTGCCCTCGCACCGCCTGAACCGGCAGGACGATGTGCAGCGCCAGCGTCGCGAAGACCACCCATAAGCGCTATCATGGCGCATTGATGAATCAGCAGGAGCATAGTATGAGCGACGCACCGTATTTTGAACGCCACGTTTTTTTCTGCATGAACAAACGTGAAGACGGCCGCAACAGCTGCGGCGACCATGGCGCGGAAGCGGCGCAAAAGCATTGCAAGCGCCGCATCAAGGAACTCGACATGAATGGCGCGGGCAAGATCCGCATCAACCAGGCCGGCTGCATGGACCGCTGCGAGGAAGGCCCGCTGCTGGTCATCTACCCGGAAGCGACCTGGTACACCTATGTCGACACCAGCGATATCGATGAAATCATCGATACCCACCTGGTGGGCGGAAAAATAGTCGAGCGCCTGAAGATTTAATGCCAATTTAAGAGATAGCCACCAGTATGAGCATCATGAACAGAAACTCGGAAAAATTTACCCTCGCCGGCCATGCAGGCAGCATGGAAGGCTTGCTCGATTTCCCGGCAGACACTCCGCGCGGCATCGCCCTCGTTGCCCATCCGCACCCGCTGTACGGCGGCACGATGGATAACAAGGTCACGCAAACCCTGGCGCGCGCGTTTGTCGCCCTCGGTTACGTGGTGGCGCGCATCAACTTCCGCGGCGTGGGCGCTTCCGAAGGCGTACACGACCATGGCGCGGGCGAAACGGACGACATGCAGTTGCTGTATGAACACATGGTTGGCCTGTACCCGGGCTTGCCCGTGGCCTTGTCCGGCTTCTCGTTCGGCACCTACGTGCAATCGAAACTGCAGGAACGCCTGGCCGCCGCCGGCACGCCCGCCGAGCGCCTGGCGCTGATCGGCAGCGCGGCCGGCAAATGGGCCATGGCCGACATTCCGGCCGACACCATCTTGATCCACGGCGAACTGGACGACACGATTCCCCTGTCCGCCGTCTTCGACTGGGCCCGTCCACAAGACATTCCCGTGATCGTGATCCCCGGCGCCGACCACTTTTTCCACCGCAAGCTCAACCACATCAAGAACCTCGTGATTGCGCTGTGGCATGGTGACAAACCCTCAATCGCAGCAGATGATCATTGAAGTGTGGGCTTACTAGCGCCTCCACGGCTATAATTGATCCGTTTTTTCCACGCGGCCACGTACGCAGCAACTGCGTGGCCCTCAGCCTTCATCTTTTTCGCAGACCAGCCTCCATGAAAAAACTTTTAGCGGCACTGGCCTCCAGTGTACTTTTCCTATCCGCCGCCTACGCGCAAACCGTTCCAGCCCCAACCATCGCCGCCAAGTCCTGGCTGCTGCTTGACGCCACCAGTGGCCAGATCATTGCTTCGCAAGATCCGGACGCGCGCATCGAGCCGGCCTCGTTGACCAAGATCATGACGGCCTACCTGACGTTTGCCGCCATCCGCGAAAAGAAACTGGCGCTGGACCAGAAAGTGAACGTGTCCGTGCGCGCATGGAAAGTCGATTCGAGCAGCTCGAAGATGTTCATCGACCCGGCCACGCCCGTGTCGATCGACGACTTGCTGCACGGCCTGATGATTCAATCGGGTAACGACGCTGCCGTGGCACTGGCCGAAGCCGTCGCCGGCGATGAAGGCACCTTCGTCGTGCTGATGAACCGCGAAGCCCAGCGCATGGGTCTGAAAAACACGCGTTTTGCCAATCCGCATGGCTTGCCTAGCCCCGAGAACTATTCCACGGCGCAAGACTTGTCCGTGCTGGCCAAGCGCGTGATCGCCGACTATCCGGAATTCTACAAAATCGATTCCATCAAAAGTTTCACCTACAACAAGATCACCCAGCCTAACCGCAACCGCCTGCTGTGGCTGGACCCGACCGTCGACGGCATGAAGACGGGCCACACGGAAGCGGCCGGCTATTGCATGATCGCCTCGGCCCGCCGTCCGGGCGGCACCGGCGAGCGCCGTTTGATCTCCGTGGTGCTGGGCACCTCGTCCGACCAGGCCCGCACGCAGGAAAGCCAGAAGCTGCTGAACTGGGGCTTCCAGAACTTCGATACGGTCAAGCTGTACTCGAAAGGCCAGGCCGTCGCCACGCCGGAAGTGTGGAAGGGCTCGAAAGGCACCGTGAAAATCGGTTTCGCCCACGATGTGCTCGTCACCGTACCAAAAGGCACGGCGGCCAAGATGAAACCTGTGCTGGAGCGCAAGGACCCGCTGGTCGCGCCTTTGGCGGAAAACGCCCCTGTCGGCAAGCTGAAAATGATGGTCGACGACAAAGTCCTGCTGGAACTGCCGGTCGTGGCGCTGGAGCCGATCAACCAGGCAACGATCTTCGGCCGCGCCTGGGATTCGATGCGCCTGTGGATGAAATAAGCCCTTAGCATTCCCCATAAAAAATGCCCGCATCGCTGCGGGCATTTTTTTTCGTCCGTCGACGTTACTTCGCCGGCGCATCCTTCAGGTGCGGCTGGCGCGCCACGGGCGGGAAAGTGCCGTGGCGCCCTGCCGCAAACGTCGCTTCCGTCTGCGATGGTTCCACCGGCATGGACACCTTGCGCACCTTGGCCACCTGCGCCGCCGTCACGGGCGTGCCGCGGTTGCCCCAGCTGGTCTGAATAAATGTCACCACTTGCGCCGTCTGCTCGTCATTGAAAATGTCGGCATACGGCGCCATCGTCAGCGCCGACGGCGCCGTGCGCGTGGCCGGCACGGCACCGCCCGACAGCACGATATTGATGGCCGAGGTCGGATCGTTCGTCTGCAGCACGGCGTTACCGGCCAGCGCAGGGAAAGCCTTGTCGTAGCCCTTGCCGTCGGAACGGTGGCAACCGGCGCAGCGGTCCAGGTACAGCTGCGCGCCTTTCGAGTTGACGATGCCGCTGAACAATTGCTTGCCCAGCTTGTCGTCGGCCACGAAGGCGGGCGTGCTTGGCTTCGATGGCGGCAAAGACTTCAGGTATTTCGCCATCGCCGCCAGGTCGCCATCCGTCATGTGCTGCATGGAATGGGCCACCACGTCGTTCATGGCGCCAAACGAGGCCGTGTGGCTGTTGCGGCCCGTCTTCAGGAATTCGGCGATCTCGGCTGCGCTCCAGCGCGCCAGGCCGCCGCCATGTTCATTGCGCAGCGAAGGCACGGACCAGCCGTCGATCACGCCGCCACCGGCCAGGAAGGTCGTGTTGCCCTCGTCCGTCAGCGATTTTTCCTGCATGCCCACGCCGCGCGCCGTATGGCAGGCGCCGCAGTGGCCCAGGCCCTGCACCAGGTAGGCGCCGCGCAGCAATTGCGCGTCGCCCGTGGCCGGCGTTTTATACGGCTGCGGCGTGGGGGCAAACGCCCAGCGCCAGATGGTCAGCGGAAAGCGCATCGACAATGGCCACGGAATGTCGGCCGCCTTGTTCGGCGTCGGGTCCGCCTTCACGCCATGCATGAAGTAGGCGTACAGCGCCTGCATGTCCGCCTCGCTCAGGCGCGAATACGACGGATACGGCATGGCCGGATATACGGTATAGCCGTGCTTGGTCACGCCGGTGCGCATCAGCTTGTCGAAATCGGCAAAGCTCCAGTCGCCGATGCCGGCCTTCTTGTCGGGCGTGATGTTGGTGGAATACACCTTGCCGATCGGCGTTTCCATGCCCAGGCCGCCCGCGAACGGTTTGCCTTTCGTGCCGGCCGTGTGGCAGGCGATGCAGTCGCCCGCGCGGGCCAGGTATTCGCCCTGGCGTATCAGCTGGGCGTTCGGGACGGTGGCGGCCGTGGTGGCCGACAGGGCGGTGCCGGAGGCGAGCGCCAGCAGCAGCGCGCCCACGGTATGGGTGAATGTGTTGTTCATCTTCTTGTTCTTTATCAGGCGACCAGGGGACGGGGATCTTGCAGGTATTGCTCGCGGATGGCCTTGGCCGACCAGTAGGTCAGCGCGCAAGCGAGGCCCGTCGGGTTATAGCCGATACCGACCGGGAACACGCTGGAACCGACGGCAAACACGTTGTGCACGTCCCAGCTTTGCAGGTAGCGGTTGACGACGCTGGTCTTGCGGTCCGCGCCCATGGCCGTGCCGCCCGCCCAGTGCGTGGTCTGGTAATTGCGCAAGTCCAGGTGGTCGCCCACGCTCTTGACGGATACCTTGATCGATTCCGGATTCATGGCCTCGGCCACCTTCATCATCTTGTCGGTGACGAAACGGCTCATCTTGATGTCGTTTTCCTTCCAGTCGAAGGTAAAGCGCAGCAATTGCTGGCCATACTTGTCCGTGTAGGTCGGGTCGAGATCGACATAGCAGTCGCGGTAAGTCATGTTGGCGCCGTGGCAATCGAACGATACCGTGTTCAAATAGCTCTTCTTGACGGCCTTTTTCCAGGCAGCACCCCAGGCGGGCGTGCCGTCCGGCGTGGCGATGCCGGAAATGGGCTTGGAGCCGGCCGGGTTGCACCAGGCGGGCGAGCCGCCCACAAAGCCCAGCGGGCCATGGTCGAAATTGTCGCCATTCCAGTCATCGAGCGCGACACCGGTGCCGCCGGCGCCGATGAAGGGATTCGTGTTCGTGTCTTCCTTGAAGAAAGTCTGGATGGTCGACATCATCTGGTAGGCGATATTGCGCCCCACCACGCCTTCATTGCTGACGGGGTCGTACGGCTTTCCGATGCCCGACAGCAGGAACAGGTGCGCATTGTTGTAGGCAAACGCACTGGCGATGACCAGGTCGGCCGGCTGCTCGACGGCCTTGCCATCCGCATTGATGTAGGTCACGCCCGTGGCGCGTTTCTTGCTGCCGTCGAGGTTGATGCGCACGACGTTGCAATTGGCGCGCAATTCAAAGTTGGCCACCATACGCAGAGCCGGCATGATGTTGACGTTGGGCGAGGCCTTGGAATAGTTATAGCAGGCGTAGCCGGAGCAGAAGCCGCAGAAGTTGCACGGGCCCATCTGGCAGCCGTACGGATTCGTGTACGGGCCGGATGCGTTCGACGAGGCGTTGACGAAGGGGTGGTAGCCGACGGCCTTGGCCGCGCGGCGGAACAATTCTGCCGTGTACGGCACTTTTTGCGGCGCCAGCGCGTAATTGTCGGAGCGGTCGCCTTCGAACACATTGCCGTCGCCGACGACGATGCCGTTGACTTTATACGCCTGGCCCGAGGTGCCAAAGACTTTTTCGACGAAATCGAAGTGCGGCTCCAGTTCGGCATAGGTCACGCCAAAATCCTGGATCGTCATGCCTTCGGGAATGAATTTCTTGCCGTAGCGGCGTTCGTAGTGGCTGCGGATCTGCAGCTCTTCCGGCAGGACGCGCCAGTGCATGCCCGACCAGTGCAAACCCGCGCCGCCCACGCCGGTGCCCGGCTTGAAGGCGCCGATCTGGCGGTACGGCACAGCCACGCCCGTGATGCTGTGGCGGAAGGTGAACGTGCTCTTCGACATATCCTGGAACAGCTTGCTGCGCTGGATATAGGTCAGCTCGTCGAGGGTCTTCGGATAGGCGCCGTCGGGATAGGTGTCGCGGTACTCGCCGCGTTCCAGCGCGACCACGTTCAGGCCCGCTTCCGTCAATTCCTTGGCCATGATGGCGCCGGTCCAGCCGAAGCCCACAATCACGGCATCGACAGGCTTCATTTTTACATCGGGTTTGATATCACTCATGATGGTTTTTCTTTTTCTTTGATCGGGTACGAATAACTGAAAAGGTTCAGGGCAAGGCGCATTGCCGCAGGCAGTACGCTAGTACGACCAGGCAGTGCAACGCCGCCATGGACGTTTTCAGGCGATGGATACTGGAGGCAACGGGTATTTCTTGCCGTACTGCTCCACCCAGTCCATGTAGTCGGCGCGCGCGCCAGGAAAGCCCACCATCTTCCAGGCCAGCATGTCCTTGTTGCCGCCGTGTACGGGGTCGCAAAAATAGCCTTCGCGGGTGTTTTGCAGCAGCTGGTTGAAGAAGATTTTCGACGGCACTTCGCCGATGTCCAAGGTGCCCTTTTGCAATTGCGTGATGACGGCGTCGCGCTCGGCCGCGTTCAGCTGGACGAAAGGCTTGCCCGACTGTTTCTGCACGGCCGCATTCACGCCCGCCAGGGCGCTCTTGTACAGCTCGCGCGGCGCCATGTGGAACTGGTAGCCGAACTGTTCGATCGACGGCACGAACGGCCCCTGCATGTACCACAGCGCGCCATACGCGTAAGGCGTGTTCATCTGCGCATCGATGAATTCATGCGCGCCCGATTCCAGCGCGCCCGGCCCTTCGCCGTCGGCCGGGATCAGCCGGTCGACCAGCGCGCTCAATGTGGCCCACTCGGTGGCGTCGAAAAAGCGCGGTTTGTAGGCAGGCTGGTCTTTGGAGACGGCCATGGCCAGGCCGCCGCCGGCGCCGGCCAGCAAGGCCACGGCAGGCGCGGCGCCGACGGCCTTGCGCAAGAAGTGTCGCCGGTGGGGCGAAATCCCGATGATTTTCATAGGTTGTCCTCAGGCGGCATAAGCCGCCACAGTGATGGATGTGGGAGTCGGAAAGAAAATGCGGACACGCGCCGCTGAGATGGCAGATTTCACGTAAAGATGGCTGGAGTATCGCGGCGCGGTGCATCCGCCTGCCGGTTAATTGATCAAGATGATTGACAAGCGCTAGCTTTGCATTTACGGTGCGCATCGTACCATAATTAAAAGAAACATTCAGAGACAGGTGAGACGTGACTACAAAAGAGGCACCGGTGCGTGGCCGCCCGCGCAAGGCGGGCGTGGAAGATGCGGTACTGGAAGCGATCGTCATGCTGGTGCGCCAGCATGGACTGGAGGCGGTGACGATACAGATGGTGGCCGACGTGGCCGGCGTGGGGCGCCAGACAATCTACCGGCGCTGGCCGCGGCGCGAAGACATGCTGCTCGACGCGCTCGTCAAGCGCACGGCGGAAAAGCTGCAGCGCGCGCTCGACATGCCGGACGGCCAGGAAATCGAAGCGATCTGCGCGCGCATCTTCGACAACCTGAACGCCGACGGCCGCTTCACCTGCGACCTGCTGGTGCTGATCCACAATGATGCGGCGGCCCAGCTGCGCTTTCGCGAGCAGATCGTCGCGCCATGGATCACCCTGGTGGTGCAGCGCCTGGTCAACATCGGCGTGCGCGCCGACCTCGACCTGCGCCTGTTCGCCTTCATGCTGCAATCGGCGCTCGTGTACCAGATGCAACTGGGCGGCCAGCTCGACGATGCTCTGCAGGAGCGTTGCTGCCGCTTTATCCGCAGCATGCTGTAGATTAGCTGGCTATAATCGTGGCGAGTCCCATCACGTCACCACCAGAAAGCCAGCCCATGAGCCATGTATTTCCCGCCAGTCTGCAAGCGCCGCGCAGCCGTTTAAGCAGCAACGGTCCCGAACTGTCGCGCATCGTCGCCGGCATGTGGCGCATCGGCGAGTGGAATATGTCGGCGCAGCAGCGCCTGGCTTTCATCGAGCAATGCCTGGCGCTGGGCGTATCGAGTTTCGACCATGCCGATATCTATGGCGATTACAGCGCCGAAGGGCTGTTTGGCGAAGCGCTGGCCCTGCAGCCGGGCTTGCGCGACAAGATGGAGCTGGTCAGCAAGTGCGGCATCAAGCTGCTCTCGCCGCACCGTCCCGGCCACGCCATCCAGCACTACGACACGAGCGCGGCGCACATCACCAGCTCCGTGGAACACAGCTTGCGCCAGCTGCAAACGGACCGCCTGGACCTGCTGCTGATCCACCGTCCCGACCCGCTGATGGATTTCGACGAGATCGCCGGCGCGTTTACCCAATTGCAGAAAGATGGCAAGGTGCTGCACTTTGGCGTGTCGAACTTCAGCCGCCACCAGTTCGAATGCCTGCACCGGCGCTTCCCGCTGGTGACGAACCAAGTGGAATGCTCGCCGCTGCACGTGGCGCCCCTGTTCGACGAAACCTTCGACGGCTTGCAGGACGTGGGGGTGGCGCCGATGATCTGGTCGCCGCTGGCGGGCGGGCGCCTGTTCCAGGGCGGCGATGCGAATGTGGAGAATTTGCGCAATGTCATCAAGCAGATCGCCGACCAGCTGCAGCGGCCGTTTGCCAGCGTGGTGTTCGCGTGGATCATGCAATTGCCATGCCGCCCCCTGCCGCTGACGGGCACGGGCCGCATCGAAGCGGTGGGCGTGGCCGTGGAAGGCACGCAATTTTCGCTCAGCCGCAGCGACTGGTTCGCCATCCTGCGCGCCGCGCGCGGGCACGAGGTGGCTTAACGTTTAATCAATCTCGTCCGGGTCGTTGAATACTTGCGGTAGCGCAATGCCGCGCCAGCCCAGATGCCACGCCAGGTTGAGCAGCAGGGTGGCGGCGATGTAGACGGCGAAGAACAGGGCAAAGAAACTCGTCTTCAGCCACACCAGCAGGGCGATGGCAAGGATCAGCACCAGCAGCGCGGCCAGGCTTTTCTTTTGCTTGGAGCTGGGGAAACGCAAGGTCGACACCATCAGGCTGCCCACGCCGACGAGCAGCAGCATCAGCAGATAGCTGTGCAGCATGGAATCGATGGGCGCCGGCCAGGCTACCACCACCGCCGCCACGCAAGCGGCCCCGGCCGTGATCGGCATGCCGACGAAATACAGGGGATCGGTACGCCCCACGTTCACATTGAAGCGCGCCAGGCGCATGGCCCCGCAGGCGACAAAGAAAAAGCTGGCCATGCCGCCAAAGCGCAGCAGCAGCGGATCGTGCACGCCCATCTGCACGAAGCCGTAGCAATACAACAGGACGGCCGGGGCGCAGCCGAAATTCATCACGTCGGCGATCGAATCGAGCTGCACGCCGAACTGCGAACTGGTTCCCGTCAGCCGGGCCACGTAGCCGTCGAGCGCGTCGAACACGCCGGCGAGCACCAGCAGGGCCGCCGCCAGCCGGTAGGCATCCGCGTCGCCCACGGCGGCGTTGTCGACGGAAATGACGATGCTGGCAAAACCGCAGGCTATCGAAAGCAAAGTCACCATGCTGGGCAAGGCGTATTTGGCGCGCTGCAGGCGCGACTTGGGCAATGTGTTCAAATGTATGGGCAATCAAAAAAATCGGAAGTAAGGCAATGCAGCGGCAAACGCTGCGCTGCGCCCATTCTACCCTGCGCAGCGGCGGCACCGTCCCCGCACGAGCGCGACATATCTTTTCACGGATGCTCTACGCGTGATCAAAATACCTTAGAATCGTTTTACAGGACAGCACGCTGCCCCCACCGCTGCCCGCCTACCTCTACAGGAGTCGACTTGATTGCCTCGTCACTGCGTTGGAAATACTGGATACCTGCCCTGCTGAGCGCAGCCCTGCTGAGCGCCTGCGGCGGCGGCAGCGATAGCGGCAATACGCCGCTGAGCAACTCGACCCCGGCCGGGCAATTGACGCAGGAGCCGGGTGCTCCCGTTCTCAGCAACAATATTGCCACCGATGGCTTCAACTGGTTCAACTACCGGCGCAGCCAGATCGGCCTGTCGCCGCTGGTGCGCAATAGCCTGATCGACAGCGCGGCCCTCGGCCATTCCAGCTATCTCAATCTCAACAATACGGTGGCGCACGAACAGGTGCAGGGCAAGCCCGGCTTTACAGGCGTCACACTGGGCGACCGCCTGGCCAAGGCCGGCTACGTCGTCACCTCGCTGCAGGGTGAAGTGATCGCCGGCGCGAGCAACACGTCCGGCTTTTACCTGGCCGAAGAACTGGTCACGGCCATCTATCACCGCTTCGTCATTTTCGAGCCGCTGTTCAAGGAAGGCGGCGCGGGCGCGGCCGTCAGCAGCGCCGGCTATGCGTATTTCACCACCGACCTGGCCGGCAACCGCAGCTATGGCCCGGGGCTGGCGGCGGGACAGATCGTCACTTACCCCTACAGCGGACAGCAGAAAGTAGCCGTCAGTTTTTCCAGCAATAACGAATCGCCCGATCCCGTGCCGAACCAGGACGTGGTCGGCTACCCGATCAGCGTGCATGCCAATTACGGCACGCCCGTCAGCGTGACGGCGTTCAACGTGCGCCAGCGCGGCGCCGCCGCAGACCTGGCCGTGCGCCTGCTCACCAGCGGCAATGACGTGCATACACCGGTCTCGGCCGCATCCATCATCCCGCTGGCGGCCTTGAACGCGAACACCAGCTATGACGTGAGTTTCATCGGGAAAGTCAATGGTGCGGACGTCACGCAAAGCTGGTCATTCACGACGCGCTAGGCGGCAAGCTGGCGCCAAGCGGACGCAGTGCAGAGTACGACTGGATGTAAAATAGCAGTTCCTGCTTTACTGACATTGACAAGTTTTGGGGCGCTCTGCACAGCATGCTGAAACCACACGCCACTTGCGATGATGATGCCGCCGTTGCGGCATCCGACATGGTCCGCATTCTCGACGTTGAGAACGGACTGGGCCGCATCATGGGCGACCGCATCCTGTACCTGAAAATCCTGCGCCGCTTCCTGCACGACCACGGCACCACGCCGTGCCAGATCCGCGCCGAATTCGACACGGGCAACTACGTTTCCGCGCGCCTGAAAGCGCATACCCTGAAAGGCGCCGCCGGCATGATCGGGGCGCGCCATGTGCACAGCCTGTCGGAAACCCTGGAATCGGCACTGCGTGCGCAGGCGCCCGACCTGGCCCAGCAGATGCTGCAGCTGGAACTGGCGCAGGATCAATTGCTCGGCGCGGTCAGCAGCATGCTGGGCACGCCGGAGGCAAACCACACGGCGGCGCAGGACGTGGCGCCCGACCCGGCCGCGCCCGCCATCCAGCTGCTGCTGGCGCGCCTGGCCAGCCATCTGCGCGAAGGCGACGGCGCGGCCATCGACATCCTGGAAAACTCGGCCAGCCTGCTCGCGGCCAGCCTGGGCGTGAATGTGTACCAGGAAGTGGCCGCCGCCGCGCACGAGTTCGATTTCGAAGGCGCCCTGGCGGCGCTGCTGCGGCGCCGCTAGCGCACAGCGAGCTGCCGCTCAGCTGTTGAACTGCGCCTCTTCCGCATACGCCACGCAACAACTCTTGCAACAGAAGCGGCGCACGGCATCGAGCGGCTTGTCGCAGTACCAGCATGCACCTTTCGGCGGCAGCGCTGCGATCAATTGCGGCAGGGAAGGCAATGGCGGCGCCGCCATGCCCCTGCTTTCCACGACTTCCGGCTGTTCGCTGTCCATGGCGCTTCCTTTCCTAGCGGCACTTCAAGGCCGCTCAGCAAGATTACGTCAGCACAGTTTGAAGCCCATGACATTTCTCAACCGTGGCCACGCTTGCCCCATCGGCACCTTGAAATTTCCAAACGACAACGTTGTCACTTCACACTACAATCAGTGCTCCGTTCACTTGCGC
Source organism: Janthinobacterium agaricidamnosum (assembly GCF_003667705.1). Taxonomy (NCBI): domain Bacteria; kingdom Pseudomonadati; phylum Pseudomonadota; class Betaproteobacteria; order Burkholderiales; family Oxalobacteraceae; genus Janthinobacterium; species Janthinobacterium agaricidamnosum. The sequence goes on from NZ_CP033019.1 coordinate 5,620,650, forward strand.
GCACGCCATGAAACACATCCCCCTGCTGCTCTCCTGCCTGCTGCTCAGCGCCTGTGCCACGCGCGCGCCCACCGCCTACACCCTCAATTCGGGTGCCGAACGCACGCCGGAACAATTGGCGGTGGTATTCGAACATGCCGACCTGACCCTGCGCATCGATCCGGCCCGCCGCAGCATTGCCGGCGATGCGCGCCTGACCTTCCTGGCCACGCAGCCGATCTCGCGGTTCGCGCTGGACCTGGACCGCAACCTGCCCGTCGATGCCATCGAAGTCGACGGCAAGGCGCTGCGGCCGCAAGACTATGCCAACCCGGACGGCCGCCTGAGCATGACCTTGCCGGCCACCCTCGCGGCAGGCGCGCGCACCACCATCCGCATCGTCTACCACGGCGTGCCGCACGTCGCCGTGAAAGCGCCGTGGGATGGCGGCATGGTATGGTCGAGCACGGCCGATGGCGCGCCGTGGATCGCCAGCGCCGTGCAAGGCGAAGGCTGCGACCTGTTCTGGCCCTGCATCGACCACCCGATGGGCAAGGCCCGGCTGATCGACCAGCACATCCAGGTACCGGCGCCGCTGGTGGCGGCCGGCAACGGCATTGCGCTCGGCATGGATGAGACCGACGGCTGGCGCACCTGGCACTGGCGCGCCAAACACCCGAGCACCTATGGCATCGCCCTGAACGTGGCGCCCTACCGCAGCCTGCAGGGCGAGTATGCTAGCCGCTACGGCAACCGCATCCCCCTGCAATTCTGGTACTTGCCGGAAAGCGAGGCCAAGGCGGGCGCCCTGTTCGCGGAATTGCCGCCAATGCTGGACTTTTTTGAAAGCGTCATCGGCCCCTACCCGTTTGGCGATGAGAAAGTCGGCATCGCCGAAACCCCGCACAAGGGCATGGAACACCAGACCATCAATGCCTATGGCAACAAATTCGCCAAGACCAGCTATGGCTACGATGAATTGCTGCAGCATGAGTTTGCCCATGAATGGTTCGGCAACCAGCTCACCAACAGCAACTGGGACGATATGTGGCTGCACGAAGGCTTCGGCACGTTTATGCAGCCGCTGTACATGCAATATCTGCGAGGCGAGCAAGAGTATTTTGCTTCGTTGCAGCAAATGCGGGCCGGCATCGTCAACAAGGCGCCCATGGTTTCGGGCAAGCCGAGAAGCGAGGAAGAAGTCTACGACCAGAAAAAGGGCGGACCGGGCGGCGACCTGTATGTGAAAGGGGCGCTGGTGCTGCACACCTTGCGCGGCCTGATCGGCGACGAGGCCTTCTTCCGCGCCGTGCGCCTGCTCGTCTACGGCACGGAACAGCCGCTGCCGGGCCAGTTCCAGCCGCGCTACGGCAGCACGGCGGAATTCATGGCCATCGTCAACAAAGTCACGGGCAGCAATTACGACTGGTTCTTCCAGGTTTATCTGTACCAGGCGGCATTGCCGGAACTGTCCGCCGTGCGCGACGGCGACACCTTGCGCCTGCTATGGAAGACGCCTGCCGACATCGCCTTCCCGATGCCGGTGGAAGTGCGTATCGGCAAAGAAATCCATACCGTTCCCATGTCGCTGGGCTTCGGCGAACTGCCCCTGCCGGCCGGCGCCACATACACGCTCGACCCGCACTCGCGCGTGCTGCGCCAGGCTGAACATATCGAGGCCTTCCAGAAGTTCAAGGAAGAACAGGCGAAGGGGAGGAAGGGGTGACAAAACCTGGGGTCAGACCCCCTCGCACCTGAGCGATGACCTTTGTGTTAGCGGTGTTGAGGGTCTGACCCCGGCCTTTTCGCCGTTCGGACTTATTTCCGAAAGCTCCTGACCGCGTCATTGGCATTCTCGGCAATGACTTGTTGCAGCTTCGGCTGCTTCGCGTATTTCACGCGCAAGCGCTTCCACTGCCGCTGCGCCTGGCCGCACGAGCTGGCCACGGCTTGCGTGATCTCGCGCTGGCGCGCCTTGTCGTTGTCATCCCATTCGCCGGCGAAGTGCTCGCACATCTGCGCATTTTCGACGAATTTCGCCACGTCTTGCGGCAACTTTTCCTGCGCGCCAGCCAGAAGGGGCAGGCAGGCGAACATGACGACAAACAGCAGCTTCATCCGATTCTCCTTACTTGCCGATGCAGAAACGGCTGAAGATCACGCCCAGCAGATCGTCAGGCGAAAACTCGCCCGTGATGCTCGACAGCTGCACCTGCGCCAGGCGCAGCTCTTCGGCGAACAGGTCCAGCGACTGGTCGTCCTGCGCCGCGTGCGCGGCGGCGATATCGAGATGCTTGCCGGCCGATTTCAAGGCGATCAGATGGCGTTCGCGCGCCAGGTACAGCGATTCGCCCGTCTGCTGCCAGCCGGCGATGCGCAACAGTTCCGCGCGCAGCAGGTCGATGCCGATGTGCTCGTGCGCCGACAGATACACGTGGGTGGCGTCCGGCATGTTGTCGACGCCGGGCTTGTGGCCAGAGAGATCGATCTTGTTCCACACGCGCACCACGGGCACGCCTTCCGGGAAGGCGGCGACGATGGTTTCATCGGCCAGTGTCGGGCCATGATCTGCGTCAAGCAGGTGCAAAATCACGTCCGCCTTGCCAATTTCTCCCCAGGTGCGCTCGATGCCGATGCGCTCGACGGCATCAATGGTGTCGCCCGCGCTGCGGATGCCGGCCGTGTCGATGATGTTGAGCGGAATGCCTTCGATCTGGATGGTTTCGCTGACCTTGTCGCGCGTGGTGCCGGCGATCGGCGTGACGATGGCCACGTCGGCGCCCGCCAGCGCGTTCAACAGCGACGACTTGCCCACGTTCGGCTGGCCGGCCAGCACCACGTTCAGGCCTTCGCGCAGCAGCGCACCCTGCGCCGCCTGGGCAAACACTTTATTCAACGCTTCGATGACGGCTTTCAACTGGCCGCGCGCATTCGATTTTTCCAGAAAATCGATTTCCTCTTCCGGGAAGTCCAGGGTTGCCTCGACCAGCATCCTTAAACCCGTCACCTGTTCCACCAGCGCGTGGATGGTGTTCGAGAACGCGCCCGACAGCGATTGCGAGGCGGACTTGGCCGCCGCTTCCGTCGAGGCGTCGATCAGGTCCGCCACGGCTTCGGCTTGCGCCAGGTCCAGCTTGTCATTGAGAAAAGCGCGGCGCGTGAATTCGCCCGGTTCTGCCAGACGCAGGCCGCTGTCCTTGCCCGCTTCGAGCACGCGCGCCAGCAGCAGCTGCAGCACGATGGGGCCGCCGTGGCCCTGCAATTCCAGCACGTCTTCGCCCGTGTAGGAATGCGGGCCCTTGAAGTGGATGGCGATGCCCTGGTCGATGATGCTGCCATCGGCTTCCGTGAACGGCAGATAGGTGGCGTGGCGCGGTTTCAGCGTTTGCGCGCCGAACAGGGCCGTCATCAGCGGGGCGAGATTTTTGCCGGAGGCGCGTACCACGCCGATGCCGCCGCGCCCGGGAGCGGTGGCGATGGCGGCGATAGGGGAAGAGTCGAGTTTCATGGGGATATTGTAATAGGTACGGCAAGGGAAGGTGCAGCAACGTAGGTCGGCTTAGCGCGCAGCGCGTAAGCCGACGCAGCACACGCTGGCGATAGTGTCGGATTACGCGTGGCCTTGCCACGCTAATCCGACCTACAAGAATTAAAAAGCCCGCACTAGGCGGGCTTTTACTTCGCTAACCCTGCTTACACAGTGGACGGCGCGTATTTCTTGGTGATCACCCATTGCTGGCCGATCGACAGGACGTTGTTGACGACCCAGTAGAGTACCAGGCCCGACGGGAAGAAGAAGAACATCACCGAGAATGCCAACGGCATGAACAACATCATCTTCGCTTGCATCGGATCGGCCGGGGCCGGGTTCAGCTTGGTCGTGATGTACATCGAGATCGCGTACAGCACCGGCAGGATGCACCATGGGTCATGCTGGGCCAGGTCGGTGATCCAGCCGATCCATGGCGCGCCGCGGATTTCCACGGACGCGTTCAGCACCCAGTACAGGGCGATAAAGACGGGCATCTGGATCAGGATCGGCAGGCAGCCGCCCAGCGGATTGATCTTTTCCGTCTTGTACAGCTCCATCGTGGCCTGGTTCATCTTTTGCGGATCGCCTTTGTAGCGCTCGCGGATCGCCTGCATCTTCGGCGTGACCAGTTTCATCTTGGCCATGCTGCGGTAGCCAGCGGCCGACAGGGGGAAGAAGGCCAGCTTGATCAGGATCGTGAAGGCGATGATGGTCCAGCCCCAGTTACCGAGCACGCTGTGGATGTGTTCCATGACCCAGAAGATCGGCTTGGCGATGATGGTCAGCCAGCCGTAATCCTTGACCAGTTCCAGGCCAGGCGAAACGTTTTCCAGCAGGTGCGCGATTTGCGGACCCGAGTACAGCTTGCTGTCCATGCTGGCCGTGGCGCCTGGCGCCAGGGTAGGCAATGGCAGCACGTTGCCGATGGCGTACAGGTTGGTGCCGAGCTTTTTCGTGAAGATGTCGCGCTTGGCGTTTTCAGGCGGAACGAAAGCCGAGACGAAGAAGTGTTGCGAAATCGCAAACCAGCCGCCATTCGCCGTGGCCGGATGCAGGCCTTTCATGGCGTTGTCGTTGCCCTTCTTCTCGTCTTCCACGGCCGCTTTTTCGATTTTCTCGAACGTCAGCTTCTGGTACTTGTCTTGCGGCGTGTACAGGGTCGGACCCGTGAAGCTGCTGTTGAAGAACGAGTCGCCGACCGGCTTGTTGCCGTCATGCGTCAGTTGCAGATACAGCTGCGGCGTGACAGGGGCCGCGCCCACGTTGGCCACGTCGTGGCGCACGTCGATGACGTAGTCGCCGCGCTTGAACGTAAACGTCTTGGTCAGCTTGACGCCGCCTTCGACCGCTTCCATCACCAGTTGCACTTGCTTGCCGTCACCGAGGGTGCGCACGCCAGGCTGCACGGTGAAACCGCTCGCGTGGGTAGGGAAAGGACCGCCGACCAGGCCCGATTGCGCCAGGTAGGTGTGGTTCGCGCCTTCGTCGAACAGCACTTCGTTTTGCTTGCCTTCATCAGGCTGGCACCATTTGAACAGGCCGAAGCAGCCGCCGAACCAGCCCGGATTGCCCGCGCCCTTGAACTTCAGCAATTCCAGACGCTTGACCTGGCCGCCCAGGGTGTCGATATCGACCTTGATGACGTCGGTGGTGATGGTAATCACTTCGCGCTTGAACGCGGCGGGATCGGTCGCTTCGCCAGGCACGGCGGTCGCGCCGGCAGCAGGCAGGGCGGCCGTCTTGGCCGGGGTGACAGGCGCCTTGGCGGTTTGTTCCGTGTTCGCGGAGAACATCGACGGCTTGCCGTTCGAGATCATCCATTCGTTCCAGAGAATTACCAGCGAGACGGAAAACACGATCCACAGGATGGTACGTTTATTGATATCCATTAGGGTATTTGTCAGGAGTGGTTGCAACCGCAAGCGGTCGTTGAAGATTGTTTGCCATCGGCCGGCGGCACCGGGTCGACGCCCCCTTCATTCCAGGGGTGGCAACGGCACAGGCGCTTGGCAGCCAGCAGGCTGCCCTTGGCCGTACCGTGCACGCGCAGCGCTTCCATCGCGTAATGCGAACAGCTCGGATAGAAACGGCAATTCTGTCCCAGCATGGGGCTGATCAGCAACTGATAAGCACGCAGCAGGAACAGCAGCAGGGTTTTCATGGCGCGGATGGTGGTGGCGCAGCAACAGAACGGGCCTGGGCGGCGATTTGCGCCGCGAACAGGCGGCTCAATTCTTCACGCAGCTCGGCTTTGAGCTTGCTCGTGGTGGCCGGGCCATCCTTGCTGTTGACGGCGCGCGACAAACGCACCACGCAGTCGACCGGCGGCATCGCGCTGTTGCGAAACAGCTCGCGCGTGACGCGCTTGATCGTGTTGCGGGTCGCCGCGCGCGGCGCGAAACGCTTGGCCACAACGACGCCCAGCCGCGCATGCGGCAATTGATTGTGTCGGGTGTACAGCACAAAATGCGCTGTTTTTTGCGAAGGGCGCAAACGAAAAACGGATGAAAATTCATCCGTTTTAACGATACGCCGAAAGCGCGCGAAGTCGTGTGAACCTTCGCGTTGATTGCCGACTGGAGTACAGCTAGCCACGCGATCAGCTGTCAACGACAAGCCTAGACGGCCAGACGTTTGCGGCCCTTTGCGCGACGTGCGTTGAGCACATCACGGCCACCACGGGTAGCCATACGAGCGCGGAAGCCGTGCGTACGCTTGCGGCGAACGACGGAAGGTTGGTAAGTACGTTTCATGTTGGTCTCGCTAAAAACAAAAAAAATGCAAAATCGGGTCTGACGTCCCGTCAGTTTTTGGTGCCAATGACAATCGCGCACTTATGCCAAGGCACAAGCTGGCCAATCTCATCGCCCGCTTGAACGCGCACCAAATCGACTACGCGGAGCGATTTGCGGCCTCCGGTGCTCACTGTGCCTTCGCACAGTTGCGCGCCTCAGCCACAACTCATCACCGCTCGCTACGATTTGGTACTGCGTCGTTAATCCACGCTTAGTCCATATTGTCGTTCCAAATGAATAAACACGGAATACGGGCGGGGAACCCTGAATTATTCAGCATATGCCCCCCTCTTGTCAAGGATTGCCGTGATCGTCTGGAAATTTGCGCGCGGCTCCCCACCTGCGCCGCAGGCCGCGCCAGCACTGCCTGTGACGGGATAACCGGGGGATAAGTCGCTTCTTATACACATGGCGCCCCACCCCGCCACACAAAAATAAGCGTCGTGCCTGTGGATAACTTTGTCAGTCGGGAGTAGAATAGCGCGTTACGTGTGGCGAGCCCTCGCGCGACGCCGGCCTTGCAACACGGTGACCGCAGGGCAGAATCGATACGCCCTCCCACACCTTTTCACATAGACATACATGGATAATTTCTGGCAGGCCTGTTCCGCGCAGTTGGAACTGGAGCTGACACCGCAACAATTCAGTGCGTGGATCAAACCGCTTATCCCTCTCGATTACGAAGAGGGCAAGCTGCGCATTGCTGCGCCCAATCGCTTCAAGCTCGATTGGGTCAAGACCCAGTTCGCCAGCCGCATCACGGCGCTGGCCATACAGTATTTCGAAGCGCCGACGGAAGTGCAGTTCGTGCTCGATCCGCGCCTGGCCCTGCCGAAAAAGCCAGTCACCGCCAGCACCCCGGCCAGCGATCCGAATGGCGGCGCGCCCAGCGCCCGCCCGGCGGAGCCGCAGCCGAGCGTGCCGGAACTGAGCATCGGCGCCGCGCCGCGCCGCGAGCAGAGCCGCATCAACACCGACCTGACCTTCGACAGCTTCGTGACCGGTAAGGCCAACCAGCTGGCGCGCGCCGCCGCCATCCAGGTGGCGAACAATCCGGGCGTGTCGTATAACCCGCTGTTCTTCTACGGCGGCGTCGGCCTGGGTAAGACCCACTTGATCCATGCCATCGGCAACCAAGTAATGGCCGACAATCCGGGCGCGAAGATCCGCTACATCCACGCGGAACAGTACGTTCGCGACGTAGTGACCGCTTACCAGCGTAAGGGTTTCGACGATTTCAAGCACTACTATCACTCGCTCGACATGCTGCTGATCGATGATATCCAGTTCTTTGGCGGCAAGAGCCGCACGCAGGAAGAGTTTTTCTATGCGTTCGAGGCATTAATTGCTGCGAAGAAACAGATCATCATCACCTCGGATACGTATCCGAAAGAAATCACGGGCATGGACGACCGCCTGATTTCGCGCTTCGACTCGGGCCTGACGGTGGCCATCGAACCGCCGGAACTGGAAATGCGCGTGGCGATTCTGTTGAAAAAAGCCAAGCAGGAAGGCGTGACCTTCTCCGACGACGTGGCCTTCTTTGTCGCCAAGCACCTGCGCTCGAACGTGCGCGAACTCGAAGGCGCGCTGCGCAAAATTCTGGCGTACTCGCGTTTCCATGGCAAAGACATCACCATCGATATCGTCAAGGAAGCCTTGAAGGACTTGCTGTCGGTGCAGAACCGTCAGATTTCCGTGGAAAACATCCAGAAAACGGTGGCCGACTTCTTCAATATCAAGGTGGCCGACATGTATTCGAAGCGCCGCCCCGCGAATATCGCCCGGCCGCGCCAGATCGCCATGTACCTGGCCAAGGAATTGACACAGAAGAGCCTGCCGGAAATCGGCGAGCTGTTCGGCGGCCGCGACCACACCACGGTGCTGCATGCCGTGCGCAAGATCGCGCTGGACCGCACCAAGAATCCGGAATGCAACCATGAACTGCATGTACTGGAGCAAACATTGAAAGGCTAAGAACGCCTGACCAAACCTACTGAGCGTCGCGATTCGCGGCCTCCGATGCTCACTGTGCTAAAGCACAGCTCCGCGTCTCGGCCACGACTCACTGCCGCTCGCTACGGTTTTGTCAGGCGTTGCAAGCACGACTGGGCAAGACTGGCTCAAAACGTGCTTTACCCTTATCATCTGGGAGGGCACCGCAGCCGGTCTGTCGGGGCTCCCCATGGCAAGAATTGTTAAATTAATACGTTAAACGTCGTACTGTTCAACCTATACATTGAGGATAAATATGCAATTGGTCAAAACCACCCGAGATACCCTTCTCCGGCCACTGCAGATCGTGAGCGGTATTGTCGAGCGTCGGCACACTATGCCGATTCTGGCCAATATCCTCATCCGCAAAGACGGTGAAAATGTGTCCTTCCTGTCGACCGACACTGAAGTGCAGATCACCACGCACGCGGAAATCGGTTCCGGCGCGGACGTCACCGGTACCACCGTGGCCGCGCGCAAGCTGCTCGACATTTTGCGCGCCCTGCCCGAATCGGGCGACGTCACGATGACCCTGCTCAACAAGCGCCTGACCGTGCAAACGGGCAAATCGCGCTTCGCCCTGCAAACCCTGGCGGCGGAAGAGTTTCCGACCGTGCAGCAGGCGGAAAGCTACAACGCGTCCGTCACCCTGCCCCAGAAAACACTGAAGCACCTGTTCAACATGGTGCATTTCTCGATGGCGCAGCAAGACATCCGCTATTACCTGAACGGCTTGCTGCTGGTTCTGGATGGCAATAATGTCATCGCCGTGGCCACCGACGGCCACCGCCTGGCGTTTTGCCAGGTCGCCACCGAGCAGACGTTCGCGCGCCAGGAAGTCATTATTCCGCGCAAGACCATCATCGAACTGCAGCGCCTGCTGGAAGAGAACGATGAGCCGGTGCAGCTGGACATCGCCGCCAACCAGGTGAAACTGACCTTTGCCGACATCGAGCTGATCTCGAAGCTGGTGGAAGGCAAATTCCCCGACTACACGCGCGTGATTCCTAAAGGCTACAAGAACGACTTCACCATCGGCCGCGATGAACTGCTGCGCTCGCTGCAACGTGCCGCCATCATGACCAGCGACAAGTTCAAGGGCGTGCGCTGCATCATCACCCCGGGCAGCATGAAGATCAGCTCGACCAATGCGGACCAGGAAGAAGCCGTCGAAGAGCTGGAAATCGACTACGGCGGCGATTCCGTCGACATCGGCTTCAACGTGACGTATCTGCTGGACGTGCTGAACAACCTGAAATGCGAATACGTCAACATCGCGCTGGGCGACTCGAACTCGTCCGCCCTGATCTCCATCCCGGACAATGCCGACTTCAAGTATGTCGTCATGCCGATGCGGATCTAAAGACCACAGCAGTGACGTAGGTCGGATGAGCGCAGCGTCATCCGACATGCTGAGCGCCGTCTGTCGGGTTACGCCGTTCCGGCTAACCCGACCTGCGGTCATCAGCCAGCAGCCCCGAATCAATCAGCAATCGTTATTTGAGAAAGCAGTCCATGTCCGAGAATCCACAAGACACCCCGATCCAGGCCAAAACGGAAGAATACGGCGCCGCCTCCATCCAGATCCTGGAAGGCCTGGAAGCCGTACGCAAACGCCCGGGCATGTACATTGGCGACACCTCGGACGGCACCGGCTTGCACCATCTGGTATTCGAAGTGCTGGACAACTCCATCGATGAATCGCTGGCCGGCCACTGCACGGAAATCCACGTCACCATCCACAGCGACAATTCGATCTCGATCACCGACAATGGCCGCGGCGTGCCGACCGGCCTGAAAATGGACGACAAGCACGACCCGAAGCGTTCGGCGGCGGAAATCGTCATGACGGAACTGCACGCGGGCGGCAAGTTCGACCAGAACTCGTATAAAGTCTCGGGCGGTTTGCACGGCGTGGGCGTGTCCTGCGTAAATGGCCTGTCGAAATTACTGAAATTGACCATCCGCCGCGACGGCAAGGTCCATTACATGGAATTCGTGCGCGGCGTGCCGCAAGACCGCCAGATCGTCATGGTCGGCGACGTCGCCACCTCCCCGATCAAGGTCATCGGCGACACCGACAAACGCGGCACCGACGTGCACTTCTGGGCCGACGAAGAGATTTTCACGCACGTGGAATTCCACTACGAAATCCTGGCCAAGCGCATTCGCGAACTGTCCTTCCTGAACAATGGCGTCAACATCAAGTTGTCCGACCAGCGCACGGGCAAGGAAGAAATCTTCGCCTTCGAAGGCGGCACGCGCGGCTTCGTCGAATACATCAACAAGGCCAAATCGGTCTTGCACCCGACGATTTTCCAGGCTACGGGTGAGCGCCTGTCGGACCAGAATACGAACATCTCGGTCGACGTGTCGATGCAGTGGAACGATGCCTACAATGAACAGGTGCTGTGCTTCACGAATAACATCCCGCAACGCGACGGCGGCACCCACCTGACGGGCTTGCGCGCGGCCATGACGCGCGTGATCAACAAATACATCGATGAACACGAGTTCGCCAAGAAGGCGAAAGTGGAAATCAGCGGCGACGACATGCGCGAAGGCCTGACCTGCGTCCTGTCGGTGAAAGTGCCGGAACCGAAATTCTCGTCGCAGACGAAAGACAAGCTGGTATCGAGCGAAGTGCGCGGCCCGGTGGAAGAGATCGTCGCCAAGACCCTGGCCGATTACCTGCAAGAAAAACCGAACGACGCCAAGATCATTTGCGGCAAGATCGTCGAAGCGGCACGTGCCCGTGAAGCGGCCCGCAAGGCCCGCGACCTGACGCGCCGCAAAGGCATCATGGATGGCCTGGGCCTGTCGGCCAAGCTGGCCGACTGCCAGGAAAAAGACCCCGCCCTGTGCGAACTGTACATCGTCGAGGGTGACTCGGCAGGCGGCTCGGCAAAACAGGGGCGCGACCGCAAGTTCCAGGCGATTCTGCCGCTGCGCGGTAAAGTCTTGAACGTGGAAAAAGCCCGTTTCGAGAAAATGCTGTCGTCGGAGCAGATCACCACCCTGATCGCCACCCTCGGCACCTCGATCGGACCGGACGAATTCAACGTCGAGAAGCTGCGCTACCACCGCATCATCATCATGACCGATGCGGACGTCGACGGCGCCCACATCCGTACCCTGCTGCTGACCCTGTTCTACCGCCAGATGCCGCAACTGGTCGAGCGCGGCCACATCTACATCGCGCAACCGCCGCTGTACAAGGTGAAAGCAGGCCGCGACGAGCGCTATCTGAAAGATGACGCCGAGGAAGCGAGCTACATGATGACGGTGGCGCTGAACACGGCCGTGCTGGTGCCGCGCACAGGCGCGGAAGGCATTTCCGGCGACACCCTGACGGAACTGGTGCGCAAGTTCAACCTGTCGAACACCATCATGACGCGTCTGACGCGCGTCATCGACCGCGCCGCCCTGACGGCCATCATGACGGGCGTGCAACTGGACCTGTCGACCCTGGACCTGGCGGAAACCTCCGCCCTGGCCCTGCAGACGGCCATCAACGACAGCGCCGTGAAAGTGTATGTGCGTTCCGATGACTTGTCGGAAAAACACAAGCTGCACATTGAGCGCATGCACCACGGTAACGTCAAAGTGACGGCCATCGACGCCGACTTCGTGCAAGGCCCGGACTACGCCGTGCTGAGCAGCGGCGCCGCCACCTTCGAAGGCCTGATCGGCGAAGGCGCGTTTGTCCGCCGCGGCGAAGGCGAGCGCATGAAGGAAATCGCCGTGGTCGACTTCCACCAAGCCATGCAATGGCTGCGCGACGAAGCCGAACGCACGGTCTCGAAACAGCGCTACAAAGGTCTGGGCGAAATGAACCCGGATCAACTGTGGGAAACGACGATGGACCCGACCGTGCGCCGCCTGTTGAAAGTGCAGATCGAAGACGCCATTGCGGCGGACCAGATCTTCACGACGCTGATGGGAGATGATGTAGAGCCGCGCAGGGCGTTTATTGAGAACAATGCGCTGCGCGCTGGCAATATCGACGTTTAATCGGTATTGTTGATAGAGGAGGGCGACACAATGTGTCGCCTTTTTTAATTTAGTTGAAGATTGGCCGCAGCTTGCAATATGGATAAGAAAGAGGCAAACTCAACGGGTGTCTGACATATTGATGGCATGCAACTGAACCGTTGGAGAGGCAACTTGAGATATCTGGATACCGGGGGTCGCGACCCAAAGCAAACGCTCGCTTACTGGCTGAGTACTATACTGAATGATGAGATAACTGAACTAAGGCTGCAGTCCGGCTTCTTTTCGCTCAGCAGCATGGGAGTGTTCCTGCCAATTTTGCAACGATTCAAGCAAACGAATAGTCATACAGCTGTCTTGATCGGCTCAAATGACTGTAGCACGCTAAGAAATGATGTAGTAGAGCTTGCTGAGCTAATGGGAGTACCACGCACCGGTGCATCGTTGGGAGTGGTTAACTTCAGCGGTAGCGCATACTTTCACCCTAAAACATTTCACTTAACGCGTAACGATGGTTCCCAAGCTGCGTTTGTTGGATCAGCCAACCTGACTAGAGCGGGACTCATGTTGCATGTTGAGGCTGGGATAAGCCTGGACACACGAGATGGAGACGAGGCACACGAGCTCAATCGGATTGCTAACGCGATCGATAAATGGTTCGCGAATTCAAAACCCGGAATGACAGTAGTAAACTGCGCGAAGACAATAGCTGATCTATTTGATGCGGGAATTCTGGCTGATGTACGTCCGCCTAAACCGTCTATCTCACCAAGTCAAAAAAACAACATGGGTGCCATTGCTCAACCAAAGCTGGAATCCCTTTTCTCGTTACCAGCAGTGCCTGCGGTTGAGAAAGCGCAAGCGGCGGCCGCGCTACCTGTGGCGTTGCACCAAACATCTGCGGCAGTTCCTGCTGTGCCAGCCGTAACATCTGCTGCACAGGTCCCTAGCAGTTACGGCCCTAATGTAGGGGGAGGTAGTCAACCCGCAGCACAGGCAACTCTGGCAACACCGACAGTTCAACCGAATGTTGTACAACCATATGCGGTTTCGGTGCCAGTTAACGGATTTCCGCCATATTTACTATTCAAACCAAATCCAGCTAATAATAGCCCGACTATCGGAGCGGACGCTTTGACTGGAGCGCTTCTCCCTGGTAACGCTAAAGGTCTAATTATCCAGCTAAATAAGGACAGCGCACGGCATTTTCAAGGTGGTGGAGGTACCGCTAATATCAGCATTCCAGTAGTCACAGTTTCGACACTCCGATTCGGTCTGAATGGGAAGAATCATTCACCAGGATCCAAGTTCAATTTGCATATGAGGTATTTGGGCAATCCTTTGACGATCTCTGGTGGGGTGGCGCTAACTAGTGTTAAAGGATACGGATATACAGCCACTGAAACGGGAAACCAAGATATTAGAATGGTTGTGCCAGCCGCGTCCCGTGTACTCGGCCAAAAAGTAAGCACTGCTGGATACTTGATTCCTTCTAGCCAGGATCTTGCATTACTAGAATGGCCTACCCCAATAGACCCGCAATTTCGCTTGTCATTCCTCGATCCCCAATCCCCGTTAGCGAATCAAGTCAATACGGTGTTTGATAACGCGGTAGCCGCAGGTCAACTGGTTGGAAAAGGCGCTTGCTGGTTGCCGAACGGCTTATCACCTATCTGGTGAAATCCGTTCCGGACTATGCACGTAAAATAACAAGTGCTTCGGTAGTCGTTGCGTTATTTACATGTAAACCGTATCTTCGATAAGTCTGCAATGGAACTGTCTCAATATGGTTCCATCCGCAGGACGCTGCAATGCTAGCCAAGTGCCCGGGTGTATTGATATCGAATCGAGTTCCGTTGAGAGTTGTGTGATTTCCGCCAACGATCAGTCCAAATGGAGCATTTGGTTTCATTAATTTTCTAACTGCACTAAATGCTACAGACATTCCCGCAAAATAGCGGTAAAGAAGTCTAGGGACAACTTGGCGCCGAAAGCCATCGCTATCGCTAAGTGCATTTTGCAGGGTTATACAATATTGGAGTTCTTGATCCGGCAAATTGGCGGCGTTTTCCTCCAGTGACTTTAGCAACGAGCTCTTGCTCTCTCCGCGGATTTCTCTACTACCAACTAATCGGGATTCAAGAGGAAGGATTTCTGATGGAGGAATAAGTCCGAGCCATATTAAGCTGAGACGTTGTGTGTCAATGTACGGTAATGCTGTAGCATACGGAGGACTAGTCAAGGCCAAGTCGAAGGTTTGAGGCAACAATATTTCATTCCCGGAAGGAATTTTGCAGTCCACGTTTATTGCAACAGAATCGGAATTTATTAAGCCCAAAGTCTTCTGAGATTCCTTTAAACGAGCATACATAACCTCTACAGCGTTTTCGAACGCATCAAAAAAAGAAAGAATTGGAAGCTCCGAAATGCGGCGACGAATTCTCAGATCACTAGGCTCTTGTTGTGAATAGTCTCGCAATAAATTAGATCCAATTGCGAGCAAGATTGGAGAGCTAAGGCGTGCAGTCGTTTCGATGGATAAGCGAAGCGACTCTATAGCTAAAAGTTGCTCAACTGAAAACCAAGATCTAAGGTATTCAGTACGTTCATTTTCAGGCTCAATATTTGGACATAACTTTTTCGCTCGAAAGAGCGCATCTAGTGCCTCCCGTCGTAATTGTTCTGCGGGCACACCTAGTGCTCGTAGTTTTGCATTCGCTAAAAATACGGCAAGAGGATTAATATCAGTGCCTACTGATTTAATTCCGAGATGGGCACACTCGACCAACGAGGTCCCACTACCGCAGAAGGGGTCAAAGGCAATTTGCCCAGGTTCTGCTCGAAATATATTTAGCAGTGCTTTTGCAACTTGCGGATTAAATTTTCCTTTGTATTCATGCAAGCCATGGGCCGAATAGCGCGTTGCTTGGCGCTTAGTTTCAACTCCAGAGCTGCGCTCTAGTAAACTCTGCTCGGTATGCTTTATTTTCGTCTCAGACTCGATGCTCGAAAAATAAACCAATCTATTAGCCAGCTCAGGCTTGTTTGGATTATCAAGAATTATACCTTTTGCATTTTCATTTAGCGAAGCCGGTGACAGCAGACTTTCAATCTCGCGTTTTGCGAAGTCTCGCTCGTAAGGATAGTATTTGTATGGATGCCAGTTTAATTGCATTAATAATCTCTAATTTTTTTGAAAAACGAGCATTGACTCTGTTTTAATATTTGCATGTGATAAATTGAATGACTTGCGATTGGCTTTAATTTCACGCTCAAATCGGCTTACCAACGCCAGGTTAAATTCCTTGGCGATGCGCTCAATAATATCTCCGTTATCTATAATTTCACCGTGAATTTTCGACCGACCTACAACGAAGCAGATATATCCTTTACTAACGAGAACTGAGTTTATAAGAGAAAATGTAGTTCTCATCTGATCCACAAAAAAATCAGCAGTATGTGGATTTTTTTTAAAAAAATGTGCTCTCGCCCCGATTTCATGTTCCTTAACTGCCAACGGATCGAAACCCAGCCACCACATCCGGTACTTATGATAAAGCCAATACTCGTATGCATTTGGATATGGCGGAGAGGTAATTACCAATCCGATGGGCAGGTTAATTTGCTGCGGTGAAATTTGTAGAGTGTTACCTTCGATAATTTTTGTAGTAGTTAAGTCCCAATCGCGTTCGCTCAACGCTTTGAGAAGTTTAGCCGTCGCAGTCAAAAAATAAGAAAAAACATCCTCTCGGTTAACGTTCTTCTCTACAGCTGCGTACCGAGTATCGCTATCTTGGTTTGAGACACGTACTAAGATACTTGACAGAGCAAGTCGAAGTTGCGGCAACCAGGGGAGAAACTCTTCGCGCGCGATCGTCATAGCGATGCTCGATACGGCAAGTTGAATGTCAGCCTTAAACCAGTGATTAACGTTCGGAATGTCAGAGGACGGCGCAGTCTGGATTGAGCGAGCAATTCTCATGACATCTGTTACTGCTTGCTCAAAATTACATGGCAGAGCAGATGTTTTAACAGTTGCCAACAGGCAGGCTATAGGATTTAGATCAATTCCAACTGAAGCGTAACCTGCCCGTTGCGCTTCAACTAATGTTGTTCCTGACCCGCAGAAAGGGTCGAAGACGGCTGTACCGGACGGAATTTCCAAACTCTCAATAAATGCCCTCGGAATATCGCCAATGAACTTGGCTGGATAAGGATGGATACCCTCAATTGCAGGAGCCTTAGACCGCTGGCTGAAGCTCCAATCGACCTCTGCTAAGCGAGTGCTAGCAAAGGCTTGCGACACCTCAACGTGTGATTCGTCTTTACTATTTACATTATTCGGCCCAAGATCTCTCACTATTTTTCTCCGGATGAGTTGACAATTGGCGCGACAGCTAGTGGACCGTTCGACAGCATGGATGTATCACCGTAAACACCACGCCTGTCCACGAGATATTTCTCTGCGTTTTTCAAAAACCAATCCTTTAAAGTGAGGCCTTCGTAGGCGAGAGCTGCGTACAACCGACGTTTCGCCTCGGGCTCGATCTCAATAACGATACGTCCGCTGTTGCCTATGCTCATACGAAGTCCAGTATGTGATGTGATGTAATGTATGTTATGTTACATTAGGGCAGCATGTCCGCCAAGGAAAACGTCGAGAACTGTGAAGGATTCCACAGGAGACGGGGTCCACAGGAGACGCAGGAGACGGGATCAGGTCCGCCACTACGACACGATCTCAACCATCCCGATATCCAAACCTCTGCGCAATCTCAGCGCCAATGCATCATCGAGCAGCACGTCGCTGGGGTTCCAGAGTTTCTGGACAATATCGTTGTCGTTCATTAGCTTGTTTCCTGATTCAAAATGTTGATGTAAGCACCGTAGGCATACACGCGGTTACGTTTTTGGCCGGTCACTTCCTGCACCATACCCAGCGTACCTGCCATGGCATCGAGTGCCTTGCCCACCGTCGCGGCGGTCAAGCCGGTGGTCTTGCTCAGGGCGGCAATATTCAAGATGGGGTGCGCAAACAGCGCATCAAGAATTTGCCTGGCCGACCCCGCCAAGCGCCCCAGTTCCGCCAACCGTGCCTTGTCTTGCGCCAGCAACTGCGTCAGCGCCTGGGCCGTGCTGACGGCCTGATTGGCGGTGGCGGCGATGGCATCGGCAAAGAACAGCAGCCATGCTTCCCAGTTGCCGCTGATGCGTACTTGTTGCAGCAAGCTGTAGTAGGTTTCACGATGCTGTTTGAAAAACACGGAAAGATACAGCAGCGGCTCCTGCAAAATACGGGCGTCAACCAGTATCAGCAGTATCAGCATGCGGCCGAGGCGGCCATTGCCATCCAGGAAGGGATGGATGGTTTCAAATTGCACATGCGATAGTGCCGCCTTGATGATGGCGGCAGTCAGCTGCGGCACGTCGTTGATGAAGTTTTCCAGTGCAGCCCAGCAGTCAGCGAGCTGGTTGGCAGGCGGCGGCACGAACGTTGCCTCGTCGGCGCGATGGCCGCCTATCCACACCTGATTGCGGCGAAATTCGCCAGGGCTGCGCTGCACGCCCCTGCCCGACGTCATCAGCACTTGATGCACTTCCGTCAGCAATCGAAAACTGCTGGGCTGCCCTTGCCGTATCCGTTCCCCCTGAGTCCACGTTGCATAGATTCGCTGAAGTTAACATAAATGGAGGCCTTATTTTAACTTGGGGTGAAAAATGAAATAACGAAATCGTTATTTTAAGTTGACGCTATCAAGCCGCCTTCGGCCACAGCACTTCCCCAAAGGTTGGCGGCACTGGCTCCAACTTGCCGTCCACCATCGCGTCAAGACGCCGACGATGCTGGCGGCGATATCCTGATTGGTCTTGCTGCGCCAGGCGGTTTGCGGCATGGCCTCGGTATAGCTATGTTGATCGAGCAATAAGCGCACTTCCTTCATACTGTGGCGACACGAAGACACTGGCCGCCGTTTTCCTCGCCCATCTCCCCACTGCCCCCAAGAAACCAGTACACTAGTTCCTGAGCGCAACTAATTTTGTACGCGCGTCATGCCGCCTGCCATTGCCGGGAGGCGGCCCTGCCGCAAGGCGTGTTGTCTCTGGACAAATGCAATGTTCACTTCGCGCAGCCTGTCGCCTGCCTTCTATTACCTGTTCTTTTCAGGAGAACGGGAGCAGCAGCAGCGCTTTTTCAAGGAACTGCATTTCATTTCGATAGCCATCCTGACGTTTGGCCTGGCTTGCTGGCTGGTCACCTTCAGCCTGACCTTGTCGCGCGCGTCGCTCGATCATGCGCAGGCGGCGCTGGGCGTGACGGGCATGCTGGCCGGGCTGCTGCTGACCGTGTATGCGAAGTCCTTGCAGGCGATTATCACCAGCGGCACCATCAGCGTGCTGTTCATCGCTTTCGGCTTTCGCGTGCTGATGCTGGGCACGGAAGACCCCGCTTTCTGGGTATTGCCGCTGGGCGTGATGATCACGCTGACGACGGCGCCCATCTTCAGCGGCATCGCGTATTACCTGGGCGTGTCGCTGTGCGTGTGGGCCATCCTGGGGCTGGGGCAGTTTCCCGTGCATGCGGGGCAGGCCGACCAGCATTGGCCCGTGCTGGCCGTCACCATCAGCGTGATCATCGGCCTGGCGCTGAACATCTATTTTCTCGTCTTGCGCATCCATAACTACCGCGCCCAGCGCGAGCTGGCGACGATGGCCTACAAGGATGGCTTGACCGGACTCAATAACCGGCGCATGTTCACGCAAAGCGCGCGCGCCTTGCAGCGCACGGCGCGCACGCCCGCGTATTTCCTGATGATCGACATCGACGACTTCAAGCAGATCAATGACGTGCATGGCCATGACGTGGGAGACGAAGTGCTGAAAAGGATCGCCGAGGTGATCGCTGGGCTGTCGGGCGATCACCTGTGCGGCCGCCTGGGCGGCGAGGAATTTGCCGTCATCTACGTGGGCGAAAAGAACGCGGCCTGCGCCTTTGCCGCGCAGCTGGTCGATGCGGTCGAGGCGGCTTTCGTGCCGGAACGCAAGGTGTCCGTCAGCATCGGCATGGCGGAACTGATCAAGGAAGCGGACTTGTCGCACAGCTACCGGCGCGCCGATGAATCCTTGTACCAGGCCAAGAAAAACGGCAAGAACCGCTACGTGTTCAACGCCGCCTGAATACCGCCGTCCGGCGTCGCGTCGAGCAGCGCCAGCAAGGCTTGCGGCGCAATCTTCCATGGATCGCGCTGCTCGGGATCCACCTCGCACCAGCTGTCCTGCGCGCCGATCTTGAGGATGGTCAAGGGAATGTCCTTGCTCTCAAAGAAGGCCAGCATGCGGCGGATCAAACGGCTCACCTTGGCGTGGTCTTCCTGGTACAAAGAACAGGTATAGAAGCAGCCCTTCTCTCCCATGCGCAATTTCCTGGCCGCGCCGACACGCGATTGGAGCACGTACTTGTGCAAGAACTCGGTCACGACCTCATCGTCAACGGGAATACTGCAGGAAATGGTGATCTTGGCCATGGCAAGCGGGGCAGTGATTCAATAGACTAGCTTAGCAGAAAGCTTTTCATTCCTGAAATGCTAAGATCGCGGCGCGCGCATGCCGGCAAGCCGACCGGCCTGGCGTCTCGACAAGGATAGCCATTGAACACCCCAGGAAAATTCACTCTGCGCATGCTGTCACTGTGCGCCGCCCTGTGCCTGCCGCTTGTCAGCATGGCTCAAGCCGTTTCCGCCGAAGACGCCGCCTTCGTGGCCGCCACCGTGCCTGTCTCCGTGCCATCGCCGCCGCTCAGCCTGAACGAGCATCCACAAATTCGCGCCGGCGTCTTCAAGCTGCTCGGTTATGCGCGCGGCAACTACACGCAGGGCGATACCCTGATCGCGCTCCAGGTACTCGACAGCATGCGTTCGCTGCAAGACATCCAGCGCACCATGCTGCCCGACGGGCGTTCCGTGCTGGCGTCCATCAACCCCGACACACACGGCGCGCAGCGTGCCGCCATGCTGTTCGATCCGCAACGCAAGCTGTTGGCCCTGGGCCTCGTCAACGGTCATTGCCAGGCCGCCATCGGCGATGCCGTGCCCGCCTGCCTGCCGTCCACCCACGCCGTGCTGACGGTGTTTGTACCGCCGGGCGCGGAGGACGAGATGGCCGCGCCGCTGCTCGTGTGGGCGCGGCAACTGCCGCCCATGCTGGCGCAGGCTGCGCCGGAACAGCGGCAAAGTATTGCTGCGGTGGAATACATCACCACTCTTCCCGGCCAGCCCGGCTGGGAGCCGCGCGACGTGCCGCCCGGCTTTCCCCCCAGCTTGCTGCACCTGTTGCTGCCGGACGCGGAATTGAATAGCAGCGCCAGCGGCGGCAAGCTCATTGCACCGGCGGGCCTGGGCGGTTTGCCCATGCGCACGCCTGCGGAAGCGGCCGAGGCCGGTGACGAGCCCATGCCCGATGCCAGCATCACCCTGCGCAGCTATGCCGATTTCCACTGGGTGCTCAACACCTATGCCAAGCTGGCCAAAGGCGCGCAAGTGCAGGGCCATGACGACAAGGTCGTGTTCACGGGCAGCGATACGAGCGGCCGCTACACGATCACCCTGCGCGAACCGGGCAAGAAAGACAGCGTGCTCATCACCGTGGCCATCTGGCGGAAAAATTAAGGAAGGCGAACAGGGAAAGCATTGCCATTACGCACAAGAGCATGGCATTTTGGCATTTTGCGGTATGATTTCCGGCCGTGCGGCGCGGCCTCATCCCTGCCTTGCCCACCCTGCCCTTCAAGCCAGCCACGCTTGCGTCGCATCCTGCCCTAAGGAATTCATATGTTCGGTTTTAACTTGCGTGTTGCCAAGATGGTGTGGACGGCGTTCCTCATCGCCTTCCTGCTCTTTCTCACCTACAAGGTCTCGTCGACCCTGATCGTGGTGGTCTTTGCCATCTTCTTCAGCTACCTCGTGTATCCGCTGATCGGACTGCTGGAGCGCCATGGCCCGAAGCGCCTGCCGCGCACGGCCGCCATCGGCATCGTCTTCCTCGTGGTGATCTTGCTGGTGGCGGTGCTGGGGTCCATCTTCGGGTCGCGCATCGAGGAAGAAGCGATCAAGCTCAGCGATCAGCTGCCGACCTTGCTCAAGGGGAATAATTTTGCCGAACGCATCCCATTGCCCGAATTCATGGAGCCCTTGCGCGCGCGCCTGCTGTCCTTCATGCAGACGCAGCTGAGCAGCGGTACGGGACAAGCCATGCCGCTGGCGAAGGAACTGGGCTTGACCGTCATGCATGCGGCCAGCAACCTGATCTATCTGGTGCTGGTGCCCGTGCTGAGCTTTTTGCTGATCAAGGAAGGCCCGGACATGCGCGACGGCTTGCTGTCCCTGCTGAACCGCCCGAACAAGAAACTCTGGGGCGCCATCATCGATGACCTCGACATCCTGCTGTCGCGCTATGTACGCGCCCTGCTGCTGTTGTCGATCGCCACGTTTGTGTCTTACAGCATCGCCTTTTCCCTGATGGGCGTGCCGTACAGCCTGCTGCTGGCCGGCGCGGCCGCCTTGCTGGAATTCATCCCGTTTGCCGGTCCGCTGGCGGCGGCCGTCATCGCCGTGGTCGTGGCCGGTTTCAGCGGCTTCGAGCACGTGTTCTGGCTGATCGGCTTTATCGCCGCCTACCGTTTGTTCCAGGATTACGTGGTCAACCCGTATTTGATGAGCGAAGGCGTGGAAGTGAGCCCGCTGATGGTGATCGTCGGCTTGCTGGCCGGCGACCAGTTGGGTGGCGTGGTCGGCATCTTCCTGTCCGTGCCCGTGATGGCGGCCATCAAGATCGTCTTCGTGCGCGCGCGGGCAGCCTTGCAGGCGCGCCACGATGCACTGGAGAAAGCCGAACAGGCGGCAGAGGAAGCGCGCGCCCAGGCCTTGGCCGAGGCGGCGCTATTGCAGGAACAGGGCAGCAAGGTGGCCCTGTAAGCCCGCTAGATTAAAACTCTTCCCATTCGCCGCTGCTGTCTGCAGCGGGCTTGGCAGCACGTGGCTGGGCCGGAGCGGCTGCCGAGGCAGTACGGCTTGGCGTCAGGCGCAACGCCGGGCGTTTCAAGGCCGTGCTGGCGGCGGCCACGACAGGCTTGCGCAAGGCAGGCTTGGCCGCTGCCGGGCCGCTGTGGTTGGCGTCGAGTTTAAAAATGCTGACCATCTCGGCCAGCGCCGCAGCCTGCTCCTGCATGGATTCCGAAGCGGCTGCCGCTTCTTCCACCAGCGCCGCATTCTGTTGCGTCACGGTATCCATTTCCGCCACAGCTTGATTGATCTGGCCGATGCCCAGTTCCTGCTCGCGGCCGGCGGCGCTGATTTCGCCCATGATGTCCGTCACGCGGCGGATGCTGGACACGATCTCGTCCATCGTCGTGCCCGTCTGGCTGACCAGCGCGCTACCGGCGCCCACGTTTTGTACCGACGCTTCGATCAGCATCTTGATGTCCTTGGCGGCGGAAGCCGAGCGGTGCGCCAGGTTGCGCACTTCCGTGGCGACGACGGCAAAGCCACGGCCTTGCTCGCCGGCGCGGGCCGCTTCCACGGCCGCGTTCAGGGCCAGGATGTTGGTCTGGAAGGCAATGCCGTCGATCACGCCGATGATGTCGGCGATCTTTTTCGACGATTCGCTGATGGTGCCCATGGTGTCGACCACTTGCGCCACCAGTGCGCCGCCTTTCACCGCCACGTCCGAAGCGGAAACGGCCAGCTGGTTGGCCTGGCGCGCATTGTCGGAGTTCTGCTTGACGGTCGAGGTCAGCTCTTCCAGCGACGAGGCCGTTTCTTCCAGGCTCGACGCTTGCTGTTCCGTGCGGCTCGATAAGTCCAGATTGCCCGAGGCGATTTCATTGCTGGCCGTGGCGATGGCACCGCTGCCGTCGCGCACGCCGCGCACGGTGGTCGACAGGCGTTCCTGCATTTTCTGCAAGCCCGTCAGCAAGGCG
The DNA here is from genome assembly GCF_003667705.1 of Janthinobacterium agaricidamnosum. Classification (NCBI taxonomy): domain Bacteria; kingdom Pseudomonadati; phylum Pseudomonadota; class Betaproteobacteria; order Burkholderiales; family Oxalobacteraceae; genus Janthinobacterium; species Janthinobacterium agaricidamnosum. The sequence continues at coordinate 5,643,916 of NZ_CP033019.1, forward strand.
CCCATCTCGTCGTGGCGCGTGATGACGATGTCGTTGGCCAGGTTGCCGTCGGAAATGGCGCCGAAATGGCGCAGGGCCTGGTCCAGCGGGCCAAAGATGGCGCGCAGCAGCAAGAAGCTGGAAATAATCGTCAGCAAGGCGCCCACGATCATGCCGCCGATGGCCATGGTCACCTGGGTACGGTAGCTGGACTGGCTTTCCGCATACATCTTGGCGGCCGAGCTGGCCTGGTATTGCGTCAAGGTTTCAGCGGCCTGGTCCAGGGTGCGGTACAGCGGCGTCAGCCCTTTCATCATCAAGCCGTCCGCTTGCGCGATGTTGCCTTCACGCAAAGCCTTGCTCATGGTCAGCACGCCATTGTTCATGTAATCGCTGCGCTTCTTGTCCATGTCGTCGGACAGGCGCTTTTCTTCCGCGCTCTGCGGCAAGGCCAGGTACACCTTCCACGACTTGTTGGATGCTTCCAGAAATTGTTCCGCGCGCGCCAGGGTATCCTTGGCATCGGGCGCGTCCGGGTGCACCATCACGCGGTCCATCGTGAACCGCGCGCGGCCCAGGGCAATTTGCGATTCGCCGATCGCTTGCGTCGAGGCCAGCTGATTGCTGTAGACCTCGTTGAGGCTGTTGTTGGCCGATTTCAGGCTGATGATGCTCATCACGCCCAGCAAGGCGATCAACACGCCCAGCACACTCATGGTAGCGATCAGACGCATTTTTATTGTTATATTCGACAGCATGCAGTTTTCCTTGGTAAGGGCGCGACCGTGCCACCGCCTGCCGGACGAGATAGCGGCAAACGCCAGATGGGCGGATCACGTGAATTGTTCAGGACAGGTCGATACGGCGTGTGCGGCGGCAGGGGGGAAGGCGGCCCGCGCATATCGTCAGGAGTGCAAGACAGGGCAACGAGGTCGAGGTTTCCTGTACTTTTAATTTCCTGACTGCAAGATACAGGGAAAGATTACCAGTAGCAACATCCGTCTGGAATTTTCACGCTTTGTAACAAGCGGATGATGTTTTTTGCGCAGAACTGGCATTCCGCTGACGTGCGCGGTCGCTTGGGAATGCCATTTATGCTAAGTAACCCCCAATAAATTATTGTGATTTCTGACTGCCATAACCGGCGCTCTGCGGCGTTGCTCACTGCTAGCAGTGCCCGCACTGCGTCGCAGCGAGTGCCTTGCATAGCATCCGGTTCTGTTCGTCATAAATTCACACTAATTTCCCGAGGATTACTTAGCCAACTAGTTAATACATGGTTTCTTCGATGAGCTGGCCATCGTCGCGGAAATACTGAAACCGGCCCGTTTTCCTGCCCATGTTGTAGGCACCGATCTGCTTCGGCTTTCCGTTCTGGAAATTCTCGATATTGACGCCATGCAGCACGCCCTTGTGCCAGTTGCGGTGAAATTGCGGCAGTTCGCCATCGGGATACAACAGGGTTTCCGCACCATCGCGCTTGCCGTCGGCAAACGTGCCTTGGTAGCGCCGCTTGCCGTCCGGATAAAAACTTTCCATCGTGCCATCGAGCACACCGAGGCGGTAATGTTCGACCAGTTCCAGCCGGCCATCGGCCGCATACTGCTCCAGCTTGCCATCGGGTTTGCCATTGAGCATGGTCAACACTTGCCAGCCGCCGTCCGGCGTCGATTTCTTCCATGGCCCCTGTTTGATGTCATCGACATAGTTGCCGCCACCGCCAGGTTCCACCCACTGTCCCTGCTTCTTGCCATTCAAATAACTACCCTGCCATTGCACCACGCCACCGGCACGGCGCTCGCTGGGGCCGTCCAGGCGGTCTTTCACGAAATGGTCGTAACCGGTGTAGCTGTGCATGTCCGCTGCGCGCCATTCCTCCACGCCCAGGCGCACGTCCCAGCGCCCCGTGCGCTGGCCCCGCTGCATCATGCCCGTGGTGGTCTCGTCGCCGCTTGCATACGTCCACGGCCCCTCGGCCTTGTCGTCGACAAAGGCGCCAGACGAGCGGATGGTATTGGGCTCTTCGTAATGCCATACGCCGGTGCGCTTGCCCTGCGCATACAGGCCGCGGGCAAACACGCTGCCCACGCAGCAATTGACGTCGTACTCGATGAATGGCCCGTCCTGGCTGCCGGCAAAGCGTTGCGGCTGCGTTTCCCATGTGATCCATTTGATGTGATAACTGGGCGCGCGGCCCCCTTCCCAGCCCTTTCCCAGCAGATACGTGACGGTCAGATAATGGCCATCCTTTTCCTGGTACGTCTTTTTATAGGCAAACGCGGGGGCGTCGGCTGGCTTGCCGGGCAATAATTCACCGTCGATATTGAAATAGCCGGCCAGCTTGCCATGCGCATGCTCGATGGCGTCAAACCCGGCCACGCCCGTGGGCGCGTAGGCGATGCTGTAGTCGATCAACTGCAAGGAGGCCAGCGCGGCGCGCACCTGCGCCTCGTCCATGGTTGTTGCGCCGCGCACGATGGCGTCCAGCGCGGGCTGCAAGGCCGGCACCTTGAACATCTTGCCGCCGCTGCGCTCGTAGCGGTAGGCATGCAAGCCGTAGGCTGCGCCACTGTTAGCACTGCGGCTGAGCACGAACGTGGTTTCACCCTCGCTGTCGAGATCCAGCTGGAACACGGCCTCGATGCTGGCCTGGCCGTACTTGTCCAGGTTCATGCGTTTTTCACTGATGCCGTTGCACTGGCAATAGTAGCCGTTGACCTCGCCATTTTCCCGCAGGAAGGCCAGCACCACGCCGCCGTCGCGGCGCTCGACCGCGCTGGCGAAGGCCATGGGCATACCCTCATAAAAACGCGGCGCGGCCTGCGCTGGCGCCATGGTGGCCCAGGCCAGCGCCATGGCCATCGTGCTCATCCAAAATGTGTACCGCATGTCAACTCCACTGCCGAAAGCCGCCATTATGCATGGCCATCAGGCAAGACCGGACACCCCAGGACGCCGGCCAAACAGCGGCCGCTGCACCGTCTGCGCCAGCAGCACGCCCAGCAGCGAGATGCCGCCGCCGACCAGGTGATAGAGATGCATGCTTTCATGCAGCCAGACGATGGCCAGCAAGGCCGTCAGCAGGGGCAGCAGATTGACGTAGATGCTGCAGCGGTTCGGTCCCAGCAATTTGACGCCCTCGATCCACAGGTAGGACAGCACGATGGATGAGCCGATGCCCGCATAGCCGATCAGGGGCAAGGTGGTGGCGTCCAGCCGGGCGCTGCCGGGCGGCAGCAACAGAAACAGCGGCAGCATGCACACCAGGGCCGCCAGCGCCTGGCAATAAATAGCTTGCCAGGCGGGAATGGACAGACGCCAGCGGCGCAGCAGCACGCCGTACAGGGCAAAGCTCAGGCAGGCCAGCAGCATCAGCGCATCGCCCGCATGCACGCCCTGCTGCAGCAAGGCCAGCACGTCGCCGCGCCCGACCAGGTACAGCAAGCCGCCAAACGACAGCACGCCGCCGGCCGCCATGCCGACCGTCAGGCGCTCGCCCAGCAGCAGCACGCTGAGCAGTGCCGTCATCAGCGGCGCCAGCGCCGTGACGATGGCCATGTTCGTCGCCGTCGTCGATTCGGCGGCGCGGTAGGACAGGCTCTGGAACAGCGCCATCGACATCAGGCCGCACAGGGCCAGCTGCCACCACTGGCGCCGCAGCGCATGACGGTTGCGCCACAGGGGACGGGCGATAAACGGCGTCATCACCAGCAAGACGAGCACCAGCCGATAAAACGTGATGGCCGTGGGGGCGATGCTGGACGCGGCCAGCTTCGAGACGACGACGTTGCCGGCCCACAGCAGCATGGCCAGAAAAGGATACAGATAGGCGCGCACAGGCATGCGTAGCTCCAGGAATAGTTGCGGGGAACCATCATGCCGCAGGCGCGCCGCGCCTTCTCGCGCTAAGATGTCCATACCTATCGCAAAACTGACGCTCTTTTTATGGATTGCACCTCCCCCGCCTTTCAGGAATTGCTGCCCGTCACGGCGCGCGCCATGGCGCTGGCCGTCGACTATGCGCATGGCCACGTGATTTCCGTACACCGCCACACGCATGCGCAATTGCTGTACGCCATCGAGGGCGTGATGACCATCGAGGCGCAGGGCGGGCGCTGGGTGGTGCCGCCCACGCGCGGCGTGTGGCTGCAACCCGGCATCGCGCACCAGGTGCGCATGAGCGGCGCCGTGAAAATGCGCACGGTGTTCGTCAACTGCGCCAATTCTCCATTGCTGCCTGGCCACAGTTGCGTGCTCGACATCAGCCCCCTGCTGCGGCAACTGATCGTGGCGGCCGTCGACATCGCGCCCGATTTTACGGAAGGCAGCCGCGACTGGCATCTGCTGCAATTGCTGTTGCACGAACTGGGCAGCCTGCCTGTGCTGCCCCTGTATCTGCCCTTGCCTGCGGACGCGCGCCTGCGCGGCTTCTGCGCGCGGCTGATGGAACAGCCGGGCGAACAGCTGACGGTGGCGCACTGGGCGCAGGAACTGGCGATCACCGAGCGCAGCCTGCACCGTTTGTTCCAGAAGCAGACGGGCATGCGCTTCGGCCAGTGGCGCCAGCAGGCGCGGCTGCTGCGGGCGCTGGAGCAATTGGCGCGCGGCGGCAAGGTCATCGACGTGGCCATGGACAATGGCTACACGAGCCAAAGCGCGTTTGCCGCCATGTTCAAAAAGCATTTCGGCACGACGCCGACGGCGTTTTACCAGGCAAAAGTCATCGCCGCGTAAAAAAAATGCTGCTATGCATCAATAATCATGGGCGATAAGCGCCGGGCTTGTTATCATCGCAAGCCTTATCGCACCGCGCCCATCCTGGCAGCGGTGTTGACCTCTATCACACCACCATGACACAGAATTTCTTCCAGACTTTTATCCTGCTTTTGCTCGTCACCGATCCATTCGGCAACGTTTCCCTGTTCGTCAACGCCCTGAAACGGGTACCGATCGAGCGGCGCTGGAAAGTCGTGGTGCGTGAATGCCTGATCGCCTTCGGCATCTTGCTGCTGTTTATGTTCTTCGGCCGCCATTTCCTGAACGCCTTGCAATTGTCGGAAGTGGCGCTGCGCATCGGCGGCGGCGTGATTTTGTTCCTGATCGCCATGCGCATGGTGTTTCCGCAGCCAAACGCGGGCAATAGCGACCACGAGATGGGCGGCGAGCCGTTCATCGTGCCGCTGGCCATCCCCGCGCTGGCCGGCCCGTCGGCCCTGGCCACCGTGCTGCTGTTTTCCTCGCATGAAGTCAATGAAGTGATCGCCCACGTGGCGGGCTTGACGGCCGTGGCCGTCGTCTGGCTGGCCGTCTTCCTGTGCGCCGAACGCTTGCAGCGGGCGCTCGGTCCAAGGGTCATGACGGCGTTCGAGCGCCTGATGGGCTTGATCCTGACGGCGATGGCCATTGAAATGCTGCTGGCCGGCATACGCGCGTTCCTGAAGTCCGTTTAACATAGAGCATTCATCCACTGGAGAAATCACCATGAGCCGTTGCGCCCACATTTGCCTGATGGCCGATTACAACCAGTGGATGAATGCCAAGGTCTACGCAGCGGCGGCCAGCCTGCCGCCCGGCGAGCTGGAGCGCGAGCGGGGCGCCTTTTTCGGCTCCCTGCTGGCCACTCTGAACCACGTGATGGTGGGCGATACCTTGTGGCTGCAGCGCTACGCGAAACATCCGGCCGGTTTCCCCCTGCTCGATCCCATCAGCGCCATCACGCCGCCCGCGTCGCTCACGCAACCGCTGTTCGCGGCCGACGATTTTGCCGCCATGCACGCGCACCGGCAATGGCTGGACCAGGTCATCATAGACTGGGCCGCGTCCATCCGCGAAGAAGACCTCGACCATTTGCTCGATTACCGCAACAGCAAGGGGCCGAACCGGCGCGAGTTTTTCAGCCTGCTCATGCATTTCTTTAACCACCAGACGCATCACCGGGGCCAGGCCAGCACCTTGCTGTCGCAAGCGGGCGTGGACATCGGCGACACGGATTTACTGTTTCGCATCCCCAACCATCTTGCCGACTGACGGCGGGCGGTACAGCCACGCTTTCACGGCAATCGCTGCCAGCGCCAGCCCGCCCAGCAACGCGCCGCAAGCCAGCGCCCCCGGCATGCCATAGGACTCGATGGCCATGCCGCCGGCCAGCGCGCCCAGCGTCACGCCCAGGTTGATGGCGGCGATATACACGCCGATGGCGAACGCGGGCGCCTCGCGCGCTTCGCTGCTGAGCCATACTTGCGTGACGATCAGCCCGCTCGTATGCGCGGCGCCCCAGAACAGCAGCAACACGGCCAGCGCCGCCCAGCCGATGCCCGTGCCGGCATGCCGGTACAACAGCCAGTACGCCAGCCCCAGCAGCACAGGCTGCAGCAAGACCGTGCGCAGCACATGCGTGCCCAGCTGGCGCCCCGCAAACAGATTGCCCGCCACGCCACCGATACCAAACACCACCAGCGCCAGCCCCGTCTGGCGCGCCGACAAGCCCGCTTCCTGCTGCAGATACGCGGCCGCATACGCATACACGGCAAACATGGCGGCAAACACCAGCACGGCGGCGGCGATCGTGAACCACAGCGCAGGTTTGCGCAGCACGGCCAGCTGGCGGCCATACGCCATCGGCGCCTCGCGCGGCGACTCGGGCAAGAACACATATAAGCCCAGCGCGGCCAGCGCATTGACGAGGGCGCACGCGAGAAACGATGCCTCGTAGCCAACTTGCGCAGCGATCCAGGTGGTCAGCGGGATGCCCAGCACCATGCCCATGCTGGTGCCCGTGAACGCATGCGCGCCGGCCCGCGCCGCATCGCGCGGCGGATACAGGGCGGCGGCGGCCACCATGGCCAGCGAGAAATACACGGGGTGGAACAGGGCCGGCACCACGCGCAGCGCCAGCAGCAGCCCGAAGCGCGGTGCATACGCCGAGGCCACGCTGGCCAGGGCAAACACGAGCAGCGAGACGATCAGCACGCTCTTGCGGCGCCACCGCGTGGCCAGCAGCACGAGGAAGGGGCCGCCCACGGCGATCACCAGCGCGAACAGGCTCACCAGCGAACCCGCCTGCGCGGCCGTCACCCCGTAACGCTGCATGATCATCGGCAAGATGCCGACCACGCCAAACTCGATGCAATACACGCCGAACAGACCCAGCGCGAGGAAGACGATGGGGTGCGGGCGCGTCATGGCATTTCCTTGGCGCCATACACTGCCTGGCACAGTTCCGTGACGAACGGTCCCGCCATGCCCTCCAATGCCGTATTCGTAAACGCCACCACGGACAGTTCCTGCGCCGGGTCGACAAACCACGAGTGGCCATACGTGCCGCCCATGCGCCACGTGCCCGCAGACTCCGGCGTGGCGGCGGCAAGCGGGTCCGTCAAGACCGTGAACCCCAGGCCGAAGCCGCGTCCCGGCCAGAACGGCAAGTCGAAACCGCCCGTCTGGTTTGCTCCCATCTGGCGCGCCAGCGCTGGCGGCAGCAGCGGCGCGCCGCCCAGTCGCAGGGTTTCCAGCAGGCGCATGAAATCGGGGGCGGAGCCGACCATGCCGGCGCCGCCGGACGGATACGCGTGCGCGTCGAGCGCCCTTGCTGGCGACAAGGTAAAGCCGGCCATGCCTTCGAGAAACGGCAGATGGTCTTCCCCCTCGTCCAGCAAACGGCGCGGCCGGGCTTCTTCCGCTGCGCGGTCCGCATACGCGACGGCCAGGCGCGCCGCGTCCGTGGCCATAAAACCCGTGTCGTGCATGGCCAGCGGCGCCGTCACCAGCTGTGCCACGGCCTGCGCCAGCGGCAAACCCGTCACCGCTTCGATCACGGCGCCCAGCACGTCGGTGGCGATCGAATACGCCCAGCGCGCACCCGGTGCAGACGCGAGCGGCACGGTAGCGAGGCGGCGCAGGTTGTCCTCCAAGGAAATGCGGGACGCGTCCATGCCGTCCGACACGCCCGCCCGTGCATACGCCCCGCCCGGCGGCTGGAAAAAGCCGTAGTCGAGCCCGGCCGTGTGCGTGAGCAAGTGGCGCACGGTCATCGCCGCCACGGCGCCGTCCGGCTGGCGCGGCGCAAAATACGGCAGCCAGCGCGCCACCGGGTCGTCCAGGCCCAGGCGGTTCTGCCCCACCAGCGCCAGCGCGGCCGTGGAGACGATGGGTTTGCTGACCGAGGCCAGGCGGAAGACGGCGTCTTCCTCCATGGGCGTGCCCGCTTCGCGGTCCAGGTGGCCGGCGGCGCGGCGATAGATTTCCTGGCCACACTGGCGCACCAGCACCACGGCGCCCACCAGGCGCTGCTGATGCAGCACGGCATCAAGCAAGGGGTCAATGCGGGCGGCCAAGGCCGCGGGAGAGAAGTTGTACATCATGGCTCAGCCTTTCAAATGATCAGGCTGCCAAGGTAAGCGAGACGCGATCAAAGAAAAACAGGCTATAGTTTCTGTCTGTGCGGACGTTGACATCCGCAATCAAAAGGAAAACCATGGATAATCTGGCGGGATTCACGGCCTTCGTGCAGGCGGCGGAAACGCGCAGTTTTGTCGCGGCGGGCCGGGTGCTCGGCATTTCCGCCTCGGCCGTGGGCAAGAGCATCGCGCGGCTGGAAGAGCGGCTCGGCGTGCGTCTGTTTCACCGCAGCACGCGCAGCATCGCGCTGACCAGCGAGGGTACCGTGTTTCTCGAGCGCTGCCGGCGCATCCTGGGCGAAATCGAAGCGGCCGAGCTGGAGTTATCGAACAGCAAGCGCGCGCCGCAAGGCCGGCTGCGCGTCAGCCTGCCGCAGGTGGGCAGCCTGCTCAATCCCGTGCTGGCGGCCTTTGCGCGTGCCTATCCGCAGGTGGAACTCGACCTCGATTTCAGCGACCGCCGGGTCGACGTCATCGAAGAGGGATATGACGCCGTCGTGCGCGCGGGAGAAAGCGCCGACAGCCGTTTGATGAGCCGCCAGCTGGGCCAGTTCCAGCTGCAACTGGTGGCCTCGCCAGCCTATCTGGCGCGCAACGGCACGCCCGCGCTGCCGGCCGACCTGGCCCGCCACACTTGTTTGCTGTACAAGTTTCCCAGCAGCGGCAAGGTCGAGGCGTGGCCCTTGCCCGAGTGGCATGCCCTGCACGCGGCCGGCTTGCCGACTGTGCTCAACTGCAACAATGTCGACACCCTGCTGCACTTTGCCGAAAGCGGCCTGGGCATCGCCGCCCTGCCCGACTTTGCCGCGCGCGCGGCGCTGACGGCGGGCCGCTTGCAGCCGGTGCTGGACGCGCACCGCCGGCACGATGGCGCCTTTCGCATCCTGTGGCCCAGCAGCCGCCACCTGACGCCGAAACTGCGCGCCTTCATCGACTTCCTCGCCATGCACGTGTTTCCGGAAAACTAAGCCCGCACCCGGCGCCGCGCTCGTTGTTTCCACACGACAACTTATTTAATTTGCTACCATTTTTTAAACTTTTCGCGGACTTGATACAAGTTTTTGTATTGCAGTGCGGAATTTTGAGGAACAATTACAGGCTGGCTGCCCTTACGTATAAACCCGTAGCCTTGGCCTGTCGACGTTTTCCCTCACTTCCGCAATACGAAAGCAATCATGTCACTTACACAATTCAAAATCGGCACCCGGCTCGGGATCGGATTTGCTGTCGTTCTCGGTCTGCTGGTGGCCGTCTTGCTCGTCGGCCTGTACTCCATGGGGCAACTGAGCGCACGCACGCACGACATCGTGGCCGATAAGAACGTCAAGATGGCGGCCGCCAATACCATGAGCGACAACGTGCGCAACATTACCCTGGCGATCACCAGCATTGTGGTGGCGCCGACGGAAGCGCTGGTGCAGGCGGAACTGGCCAAGATCGGCGAAGCACGCAAGAAATACGGCGCCGCCAAGGAAACCCTGCAAAAGAAAATTTCGACAGACAAGGAAACGGCGCTGATGGCTGAACTGGACGCGGCCCTGAAATCGGGCGCGCCGCTGAACAACAAGGTCATCGAGCTGCGCAATGCGGGCCAGACGGATGAAGCGATCGCCTTTTTGACGCAGCAGGCGGCGCCGAGCCTGAAACGCGTGCTGGGCGCGCTCGACAGCCTGGTCGCGTATGAAGGCGAGCAGGCGGCCCAGGCGGCAACGGACGCCGAAACGCTGAGCAACAGTGCGCGCGCTTCCATGATTACCTTGGGCAGCGTGGCCGTGCTGCTGGGCGCTTTTGTTGCCTGGATCATCACGCGCTCGATCACCCAGCCCATCAATGCGGCCGTGGCCGTGGCCGAAACCGTGGCCTCGGGCGACTTGTCGTCGCACATCGTCGTCAATTCCAGCGATGAAACGGGCCGCCTGCTGGGAGCCCTGAAAGCCATGAACACGAGCTTGCTGAGCGTGGTGGCGCAAGTGCGCAACGGTACGGATGCGATTTCCACGGCGTCGAGCGAAATTGCCGCAGGCAACCTCGACCTGTCGTCACGCACGGAAGAGCAAGCCAGTTCGCTGGAAGAAACGGCGTCGGCCATGGAAGAGCTGACCTCGACCGTGAAACAGAACGCGGACAATGCGCGCCAGGCGAACCAGTTGGCGAAAAGCGCGTCGGAAGTGGCCGTGCGCGGCGGCAGCATCGTCGCGCAAGTGGTCGACACCATGGGCTCGATCAATGACTCGTCGAAGAAAATCGTCGACATCATCGGCGTCATCGACGGCATCGCCTTCCAGACCAACATCCTGGCCTTGAACGCGGCAGTGGAAGCGGCGCGCGCGGGCGAACAAGGCCGTGGCTTCGCCGTCGTCGCCACCGAGGTACGCAATCTGGCGCACCGTTCGGCCTCGGCCGCCAAGGAGATCAAGGAACTGATCGCCGCTTCGGTCGCCAACGTGGACACGGGTTCGCGCCTCGTCAATGAAGCGGGCCAGACCATGGGCGACATCGTCGACAGCATCGTGCGCGTGACCGACATCATGGGCGAAATCACCTCCGCCACGCACGAGCAGACCATCGGCATCGAACAGATCAACATGGCCATTGCCCAGATGGATGAAGTGACGCAGCAAAACGCGGCCCTGGTGGAAGAAGCGGCGGCCGCCTCGCAAAGCATGCAAGAACAGGCGGGCGAACTGGCGCACGTGGTGGGCTTCTTTAAAACCGGCAACCATGTTGCCAGCGTCAGCAAGCTGACGCCTGTGCGCGCCACGCCGGCAGCGGCTGCGCCCGCCATCGCGCGCCCCGCAGCCAAGCCCGCACCCGTACGCCAGGCCGTCGCGGCCGCGCCGGCGCGCCGCAGCAATGCCGCCGCCGAAAGCGAATGGGAAGAGTTTTAAAACACCCGTGTTAATACCAGAGTTTTAACACCCGGCAACATCGCAACGGGGAAAGCCAGGCAGGAAGTTGCTGCCTGGCTTTTTTTCGTCCGCCAATACCACTTTTTTTGCGGCAAAGCCCGCGCAATAGACAAAAGTGCAAAACGTGCAGCACGCATACGCTTTACAATCCTCGCTCGCTTTACAAAATATTGGTCATCATGAATCAGGCAGAACAGCAGCGCCTCCTGGCTATCCTGGAGTATTGGCACAAGATCGAATTCTTTATCCCGTTTGACCTGAATCAAATCACGGACGTTGAAGACCAATCCACCGTGCGTCTCCTCCACCGCGAACAGCTGGCGCAAATGCCGCCGCAGTTCGCCACGCAGTGGCCAGTCCCTTCCGACCGCGAGATCGACGGCTTTTCACTGTTCCTCGGCGTGTTCGACAAGGCCGAAATCAACAAGGCTTGCCCGCCGGCCAACGGCCCGGAAAACATTGCCGAGACAGAAAAAACAGAGCTGCTGGGACGCTCGTGCTTTGCCCGCATTAACCTCAATGCGCTGGGCGAGCCGCAGTTCGATCCCGTCTCCGTGTCGACCTTGCCGTGGGCCCTGGGCCGCGCCCGCACGCCAGACTGGTCGGGCCTGAGCCTGGACGCCTTCAGCGACAGCCAGCTGGTGCTGCAGGACAGCCTGCGCAACTTTGCCGCCGCCCGCGCCCCGCAGCCAGTGACGGACGAGGCAGGCAATGTCTCGGCGCCCCTGTCCGGCATGGAAATCGCGGCCCTGGCCGACCTGCTGCGCGACTGGGCCGGCTTCCACCCGTCCGCCGGCCAGCCGCTGGCCGTGCTGGAATTGCGCACGCGCAAGAAACGCGCGGCCGTGACGGAAGGCGACCTGGTTGAGGCCAGCCAGAACCGCAGCCTGGACTTTGGCGACGCGGTGGAGCCATCGATCGATATCCTCAACAGTTTTTACCTCGATGACCTGGAACAGATCATCCGCGCCTTGCGTGGGGGCAAGTTGCCGGCGACGGTGGCCGCCTACCTGACGCCGCTGGCGCAGGACGAGCGCATCGACCTGTACAGCCCGGCCGGACGCCAGGCACTGGCCGCCATGCTCAATCCCGCGAACATGAGCCGGGGACACTGGCTGGAAGACGCCAGCTACGCCATGAGCCTGATGCAGCAGTTCGCCATCCATGGCGCGCGCACGGGCTTGAGCGAACGCGGCATCTTTTCCGTCAACGGCCCGCCCGGCACGGGCAAGACGACGTTATTGCGCGAATTGTTTGCCGACAACATCGTGCGCCGCGCCAGCGTGCTGTCCTGCCTGGACCGCGCCGGCGACGCCTTCATCGGCAAGGTGGCCGTGGCCTTCGAAGGCGTGCGCGACCCGATCACCATCGCCCGCTTGCGCCCGGAATTGACGGGCTTTGAAATGGTCGTCGCCTCGTCGAACAATGCGGCGGTGGAAAATATTTCCGGCGACCTCCCAAAACCGAAACAGCTGGGCAAGGAATGGGCGCGCACGCGTTACTTTGAAAGCGTGGCGCGCCGCGTGGTGGCCGATGGCAATGGCGCCAACCGTGCCCTGGACGAGACGGAAGCGCCATGGGGCTTGATGTCCTGCGCGCTGGGCAATAGCGCCAACCGCCGCCGCTTCGTCAGCAATTTTTATGACGATGACTGGGACAAGAGCACGGCGCGCAAGACGCCGAATGCACAGAATATCCGCCAGTGGCTGGCCAGCTACCAGGGCGTGAGCTTCGCCCAGGCCGCGCGCGAGTTCCGCGAAACGGAACATGTGGTGGAAAAGGCCCTGGCCGAGCACGCCCAATACGCGGCCCTGTGGCAAGCCGTGGGCACGTGCACGGAAGCCGATTTTATCCAGGCCAGCCAGCAGGCGTTGATTGAAGCCGAGCAAGAGATGGATGCAGCGAATGGCGCCCTGTCCGGCGCGCTGGCGCAGCAGGACACCCTGCTCGCCAGCAAGAAGGAATTGCTGGAAGAAGAGCGCCTGGTGGCGTTGACGCAACCGGGCTTTTTTGCCCGCCTGTTCCGCACGGCCCCGGCGCGCGCCTACAAGGACGCCGTCGTGGCCAACGCCGAAGCGCAGCGCCAGGCCGCGCGCGACGTGTCCGCCATCAAGCTGCTGCTCAAGGGCGAGCTGGAGCCGCGCTGCGAGCGGGCCCGCAACAGCCTGCACATTGCCCTGCGCACGGCGCAATCGCGCCAGCGCGAATGGGATGACAGCACGGAATTGCTGCGCCGCGCACGCCTGCGCTTTCCCACCATCATCGCGCCGGCCACCCTGGACGAACTGGACGGCGACGCCCTGCAGATAGGCGGCCTGTGGCATGAACCGGCGCTGGCGCGCCTGCGCTCGCGCCTGTTCGCCAAGGCCCTGGCCCTGCACGAAGCGTGGCTGGCGGAAGTGGCGAAGAAGGGCGGACCCGGCTTTGGCGGCAACTTGCTGGCCGTGTCGAAATTGCTGAAAAACAAGCGCGCGTATGACCAGTCGCACGTCGCCATGGTCTGGCACAGCCTGTTCATGGTGGTGCCTGTCGTGTCGACCACGTTCGCCTCGTTCGCGCGCCAGTTCCAGGGCATGAGTCCCGAATCGCTGGGCTGGCTGTTCATCGATGAAGCGGGCCAGGCCGTGCCGCAAGCGGCGCTGGGCAGCCTGTGGCGCGCCAAGCGCGCCGTCGTCGTGGGCGACCCGCTGCAGATCGAACCCGTGTTCACGGTGCCGGGCCGCCTCGTGCAGACCCTGTCCGCCCTGTCGCCGCATACGCAGGATGGCAGCTACGCGCCGACTTCCGTTTCCGTGCAGACCCTGGCCGACAAGGCCAACCGCTATGGCGCAACGGTCGGCACCGGCAGCGCGCAGCCCCTGTGGATCGGCAGCCCCCTGCGCGTGCACCGCCGCTGCGTCGAACCGATGTTTTCGCTGGCCAACAGCATCGCCTACGAAGACAAGATGGTGTATGGGCTGGCTGAACGCACGCCGCCGGCCGGCGCGCGGGGCCTGACGCGGGGACCGAGCCGCTGGATCGACGCCGTCGGCGCCGTCAGCTACAAGCAGGTGGTGCCCGTGCAGCTCGATTTCGTGCTGGAAGTGCTGTTGAAACTGTATCGCCGCGACGGCAAGCTGCCGGACATGTATGTGATTACGCCGTTCAAGGCCGTGCGCAACGAACTGCGTTCGCGCATCGTCGACATGGACTGGGACCGCCGCCTCGGCTACGGCAAGGCGCCGACGGCGCGCGAACTGCGCCAGTGGAGCAGTCAGATGGTCGGCACCGTGCATACCTTCCAGGGCAAGGAACAAAGCGTGGTCATGCTGGTCCTGGGCGCCGACGACAGCACGGCCGGCGCCGCGCAATGGGCGGCGGCCACGCCGAATTTGCTCAACGTGGCCCTGACGCGCGCGCAGCATTATGTGTACATCGTCGGCAACCCGCTGCTGTGGGGCCAGTTGCCGCATTTTGCACCGGCGTGCGCGCAATTGCCGCATACGGGCATGCATGAGTTTTTGGTGGAAATGGGCTGATTGGCAGGCGTAGGTCGGATTAGCGCCCCAGCGCGTAATCCGACAACATTGTTGGCCGCTCTTGTCGGATTACGCGCGGCTACGCCCCGCTAATCCGACCTACGTTGCTGCGCCGGGAAGACCAAGGTAAACGTCGTGGCGGCCGCGTCGGACGCCACACTCGCGCTGCCGCCGTATAACTGCACGATGGCCGTGACGCAGGCCATGCCCAGGCCTGCGGAAGCGGCCGAATCGCTATTGTCGGATTACGCGCGGCTACGCCCCGCTAATCCGACCTACTTTCCTGCACCGGGAAAACCAAGATGTAGATACTGTTATCCCCGTCAAGCGGCGTGCAAGGCCGGATCAAATATTTTTCCCGACCTGAGCACGCCGAATGCCACGTGCACCAGCTTGCGCATCATGGCGCCGATGATCAGCTTGGGCGCTTTGCCGGCGTCACGCAGACGCTGACCGAAGCGCTTGCCCCAAGGCGTCTTATGCACTGCCACCATGGCCGGCATGTACAGTGCCTTGCGCAGGAAGCTGTGGCCGACCTTCGACATGCGTGGCTTGCCACGCACGCTGGAACCCGACTCGTGCTGGCGCGGATCGAGGCCCGCAAACGCCACCGCCTGCTTGGCGCTGTCGAAGCGCTCAGGATTGGCGTAGTAGGACAGCAGCACGGGGATCGTGCGCTCGCCCAGGCCAGGGATGCTATCGAGCAATTCGCGCTTGCCGCGTAAATCCGGGTCGTCATCGATATGACGGCGGATCGCCAGGATCAGCGCTTTGATCTCGGCGTCGAGCCAGGCAATATGATCCTCGATACCCTGGCGTACTGCCGCGCGCGCCACTTCAAGCCGGTTGCTTTCCTGCTGGCGCATCGCTTGCAAGGCATCGAGGCGCAGCACCAGCGCGCGCAGCGATTGCTCGGCCGGCGATGGCGCCTGCCAGGGCTCTGGCTGGCGTTCATGGGCGAAGTCGGCGATCAGCTGTGCGTCGACCTTGTCGGTCTTGGTGCGCACCAGGCGTGAAGCGCTGAAGGCCTTGATCTGGGCCGGATTGATGACACTGACCACCATGCCAAGTCCAGCGAGATATTCGGCAACCCCTTCCCAATACGTGCCCGTCGCTTCCATGCACACCCTGGGGCTGCCGGCAGCATGCTTCAGCAGCCATGCGTGGAGCGCGGTGAATCCTTGACGGTTGTTCTCGACAACCTTGTTACGATGCTTGCCGTTGGGCAGGCGCAGCGCGCAGTCGAGCTTGGCCTTGGCAACGTCGATTCCTAAATTAAACATGCTGTGGTCCTCTTGCGATCTACCTTGCAAATGCGGGCTAACCGGCATGCCGGTGCCAAAGATACTGTCCGATCTTGACATGGAGGATGGGTAACTGGTGCGAGATCTACGGAGCTGGCTCGGGGCCTAAGGGCGGATACGGCATCCAGTTACCCGGTCTTGATATGCCTACCAAGATTTTGACAGCGGTCGATACCGTTCGCAATACCACGAACGGCATGAGGGGAATAATACAAGGTCGGATTAGCGCGCAAGCGCGTAATCCGACACCACCACCGTCAATATTACGCCGGGAAAACCAAGGTAAATGTCGTGGCGGCAGCGTCGGATGCGACCGTCGCGCTGCCGCCATGCAACTGCATGATGGCCGTGACGATGGCCAGCCCTAATCCTGTGGAGGCGGCCGAGTCGCTGCGGGCCGGGTCGGCGCGGTAGAAGCGCTCGAACAGGTGCGGCAAATGGCGCGCGGGGATGGCGGGGCCGAGGTTGCTTACGCTCAGTTCCACGCCCTCGTTGGTCGCGTGCGAACGCATTAAAATCGTGCTGCCGGGCGCCGCGTGGCGGATGGCGTTCGACAGCAAATTGCCGAGCGCGCGGCGCAGCAGTTGCGGCTCGGCCGTCACTGCGCCGCTGCCGTGGCAGGCCAGCGCCAGCTCGCGCTCTTCGGCCAGGCCTTCAAAGAAATCGGCCAGGCGCAAGAACTCGTCCTGCACGGGCAAGACTTGCTTGACGAGCACCATTTCATCCTGCTGCGCGCGCGCCAGAAACAGCATGCTGTCGATCATGCGCGACAGCCGTTCCAGCTCTTCCACATTCGACGATACCAGCTGTTCATACTCGTGCGCACTGCGCGGGCGGGCCAGCATGACCTGGCTTTGCCCCAGCAGATTGGTGACGGGCGTGCGAAATTCATGCGCCAGATCGGCGGAAAACTGCGACAGCCGCGCATAGCCTTCCTGCAGGCGCGCCAGCATGGCGTTCAAGGCCTGGATCAGGGGCAGCAGTTCCGTGGGCGCGCCGCGTGCCTCGAGCTGCTGCCCCAGCTTGCCCGGCCGCACGAGGGCCGCATGGGCGGCGATATTGCGCAGCGGCCGCAAGCCCCGCAGCAGCATCACGCTGGCCAGAATCGCCGCCACCAGCGCGCTGATGGCCACGGAGACGACGATCTGCCAGCGGTAGGCGGCGAACATGGCCGTGCGGTCGCCGTAGACCCGGGCGACGGCAATATCGGCCATCTGCGCCGGCTCGCCGATGCGCGCGCTGGCCGCCACGACCCGGGCCGGATAACCGTCGCGGCTGGTCCAGCTGACGATGTCGCTGGCCGTCACGGGCGCATCGACGGCCACGGGAACAGCATGCGCGACGTGCTCGCCGTTCGGATTGACATCGATCAAACGCGTGCCATCGGCGCGCACGATGCGCACCAGGGAATTCTCTTGGCCGCTCATGGTGTCGCGGAAATACTGGGGCCGCTCGCGGATGATATCGAGGGTGCCGGCATTGCCCAGCAATTGCTGAATCTGCCGCAGTTTTCCCAGCAACAAAATGTCGTCGCGGCGCTCGATTTCCGCCACAAAGGAACGGTACAGATGCATGCCCAGCCCGGCCGACACGAGCGCCACGATCAGCACGAAGACGAGCGTCACGCGCAGGGTCAGCGAGCGCCGCAGTTCCGCCAGCTTCATGCGGCGGCGCCATTGTCAGGCACCGTGGGCGCGCGCAATTCACAGACATAGCCCATGCCCCGCAAGGTGTGGATCAGCTTGGGTTCGAACGGATCGTCGAGCTTGCTGCGCAGGCGTCGGATGGCCGCGTCGATGACATTGGTGTCGCTCTCGAAATTGATGTCCCACACTTGCGAGGCGATGATGGAACGCGACAGCACCTCGCCCTGGCGCCGCGCCAATAAATGCAGCAAGCCGAATTCCTTGGCCGTCAGGGCGATGCGCTGGCCTTGCCGGCTGACCTTGCGTTTCATCACGTCGATTTCCATGTCGCCGATGCGAATGACGTCGTCTTCACGGGGCGGCCCGCGCCGCAGCAGGGTGCGGATGCGCGCCACCAGTTCGGCAAAGGCGAACGGTTTCACCAGATAATCGTCGGCGCCCAGCTCCAGCCCTTTCACGCGGTCCTGCACTTCGTCGCGCGCCGTGAGAAAAATCACGGGCACGTCCGCGCCACCCTCTTGCAGGCGCAGCGCGCGCAAGACTTGCCAGCCGTCCATGATGGGCAGCATCACGTCGAGCACGATGAGATCGGGTGACTCCGTACTTGCCATGTGCAAGCCATCGCGGCCATTGCGCGCCAGGCTCACCGTGAAGCCGGACTCGGCCAGCCCGCGCAGCAGATAGTCGCCCGTCTTCGGTTCGTCTTCGATTACCAGGATACGCATGGCCGCTTTCTAAGGAGAATATAAAACCATTCTACGCCGCGCACGGACCGCCGCGGATGATAAAAATGTCATGCGGCGATCATCTTCTCGTAGGGCAACACTGACCATACTGGCGCCACCTTATCAACGGACAGCCACATGAAAACCCTGTTACTCGGCAGTACCCTGCTGTACCTGCTGGCCAGCCCCGCCCACGCCCAGCTGCGCCAGGTCGATGATCTTTCTCTGGCAATGGCCAACAAGCTGGCGAATGCGGCCATCGCCGCGTGCCAGGCGCAAGGCCGGCATATTGTCGTCAGCGTACTCGACCGTGGCGGCAATGTCGTGACCGTGCAGCGCGCCGATGGCGTCGGGCCGCACAACACGGACGCCAGCCGGCGCAAGGCCTACACGGCCCTGTCGACGAAAAACGATACCCAGGCGCTGGCCGTGGCCGCGCGCGGCAATCCCGACATGGCCAATTTGACGACCGTGCCGGAACTGTTGCTGCTGGGCGGCGGCCTGCCCTTGCGCGCCAAGGGCGAAGTCGTCGGCGCCATCGGCGTCGCCGGTGGCGGTGGCGCCCTGCAAGACCGGGCCTGCGCCCATGCCGCCCTGGCCGCCATTCCTGAACTCGATTCCCCCACCCTGTGAAAGCAACAACGATGACCTATCTGAAAAAAATCACCGCCACCCTGGCCTTCGCCAGCCTGTCCAGCATGGCGCTGGCCGCCAATCCCTTGAGCGTGCACATCCTCGACCTGCAGAGCGGCCAGCCGACGGCCGGCGTGACGGTCACGCTGGAGCAGAAAAAAGGGGATGCCTGGCAACAATTGGGCAGCGCCGTGACGAATGCGCAGGGGCGCATCGCGGCCATGTATCCGGAAAATCAACCCATGCAGGCGGGCGACTACCGCATCGTGTTTAAAACCGGCGAGCACTATGCACGGCTGAAACAGGAAACCTTCTTCCCGGAAATCCCCGTGCAATTCCACGTGGAAAAGACCGAGCAGCACTATCACATTCCCTTGCTGCTCAGCCCTTTCGGCTTTTCCACCTACCGCGGAAACTGAAGCTTAGCCCAGCGTCTTCGCCGTCTGCCCGAACAGCACGCTTTTCGCGTCGCCGCTGACGGTGGGCTGCACATTGATTTCGGCTGCCCGCGCATACGCGCGCACGGTGGCGGGACGGGCGGCGATGGCCGCGAACCAGCGCGCCAGGTGCGGGAAGTCTTCCAGCTTCTGGCGCTGGCGTGCGTGCGGCACGATCCACGGGTAGATCGCCATGTCGGCGATGGAATACGTGTCGCCGGCCACGAATGCGCGGTCCGCCAGGCGCTTGTTCAGCACGCCGTATAGCCGGTTCGTTTCATTGACGTAGCGCGTGATGGCATAGTCGATCGGTTCGGGCGCATATTGCACGAAATGGTGGTTTTGCCCGGCCATGGGGCCAAGGCCGCCCATTTGCCAGAACAGCCACTGCATGACCTCGGCACGTCCCCGGACGTCGGCCGGCAGGAATTGCCCGCTTTTCTCGGCCAGGTATTGCAAAATCGCGCCCGACTCGAACAGCGACAGGGGCGCGCCGCCATCCGCCGGCGCCTGGTCGACGATGGCGGGAATGCGGTTGTTCGGTGCGATGGCAAGAAACTCGGGCTTGAACTGCTCGCCCTTGCCGATATGCACGGGAATGATGTTGTAGGGGATGCCCGCTTCTTCCAGGAACATCGTCACCTTGTGCCCGTTGGGCGTGGTCCAGTAATACAGGTCGATCATCGTGGTCTTTCCAGGTAGATGAGTAGGGGCAGGCGCACTTGGCAGAACTATTGTCGCGCCGCAACTGATATGCATGGATATAATGCCACGTAAGCGAAAAACAAGACGGCGCCCCGGCAGGGCAAGCATTCACTAGCGCCGTCACGCAGGCATCCCGACATTCCAGAGTACAAACAAAGAAAGCCGACCATGCGCAAACTCCTGATCGTCACGCTGTCCGTCCTGCTGTCAGGCTGTGTCCAGGACTTCGCCATCTACATGTTCGACGGCCAGGACCATTCCCTGACCGTGCGTCGCCAGCAACGTTATTTTTGGCAAGACACCGTGGAAGTGCAGCTGATGGCCACCAACCTGCCGCAATGCCAGCGCCTGCATACGCTGTCCACCGATGCGCCGGCCGACATCAAGGTCGAGCTGTTTGCGGCCGGCGATGGCCTGTGGAATATCCGCATGGGCAAGCAGCTGTGGCAGGCGGAAACGAATACCTGCAATGAGCTGACGGAAATGGAAAACGACCCGAAAGCCGACCTGGGCCAGCCGGTCGGGCAATTCGTGGTCGTCGATGACAAGCTGGAATTCGAGCCGGCGCCGCAAGCGGCGGCACCGGCTCAATAGGAACTTAGCGCGCCGCCAGGCTGCGCAGCGGCTTTTTCGCCACGGCGCGTGGCGCGGCCGAGCTTGCCGCCAGGCGCGGCGATGTTCCCGGTTCCTGCGCCGACAGTTTGAAGCGCGCCACCAGTTGCGCCAGCACGGCCGCCTGATCCTGCATGCTCGACGCCGCTGCCGCCGCTTCTTCCACCAGTGCCGCATTTTGCTGCGTCACGCTGTCCATCTCCGTGATCGCCTGGTTGACGTGGCCGATGCCCGTGCTTTGCTCATGCGAGGCGGCCGTGATGTCGGCCATGATGTCGGTCACGCGCGACACGCTGGCCACCACCTGATCCATGGTCGTGCCCGCCTGTGCGACGAGCGTGCTGCCGGCCGCGATGCTGTCGACGGAAGCGCCGATCAGTTCCTTGATTTCCTTCGCCGCGCCTGCGGATCGTTGCGCCAGATTGCGCACTTCCGACGCCACGACGGCGAAGCCGCGTCCCTGTTCGCCCGCGCGCGCCGCTTCCACGGCCGCGTTCAAGGCCAGGATATTCGTCTGGAAAGCGATGCCGTCAATGACGCCGATGATGTCGACAATCTTGCGCGACGAAGCGTTGATGGTGTCCATGGTACCGATCACTTGCGCCACCACGGCGCCGCCCTGGCGGGCCACGGCGGAAGCGGACTGCGCCAGTTCATTCGCCTGCACGGCATTGCCCGCGTTTTGCGTCACGGTCGAGGTCAACTCCTCCATCGAGGCCGCCGTTTCTTCCAGCGAACTGGCTTGCATTTCCGTGCGCGCCGACAAGTCCATATTGCCGCTGGCAATCTCGCTCGATGCCGTCGCGATCGTCTCGGCACTGTGGCGGATTTCGCTGATCGCGTCGACCAGGTTGGCCTGCATGGTTTTCATCGCGTACAGCACGCTGTGGCGGTCGCTGGCATGCGTGCGCACGACGCCGCTCAAATCGTTATTCGCGATCTTTTCCGCCACGTCGGCCGCATACTCGGGATCGCCGCCCAGCGCATGGCGCAGGCTGCGGTTGATCACGACGACGACGGCGGCCAGCAGGCCGCACACCAGCACCAGCACGCCCAGCGAGGTGAGCAGCGACTGGCGGAAGGCCGCGTCGATATCATCCATGTACACGCCCACCACCAGGGTCCAGGCCCACGGCTTGTAGGCCACCACGCGGCTCATCTTCGGTTCGGGCGTCTTCTGGCCCGGGCGGGGGAAGTAATAGTGGACGAAGCCCTTGCCCGCATCGCTCTTGCCGACGGCAACGATGTCGCGGTACAGATAGGTGCCGTTGGCATCTTTAAAATCCGACATGTTCTTGCCGTTGGTTTGCGGCGCGGCGGGATTCATCACCACGACGGCATCGAGATTGATGATGGACAAATAACCGGTCTCGCCGAAACGCATGCTCTTGATGACGGCGGTGGCCTGCTTTTGCGCTTCTTCCTGCGTCAAGGCACCGCTGGCGGCCAGGTCGCCGAACATCTTGACGGCGCCCAGGCCCAGGTCGGCGGCATTGCTCAGGTCGGCGCTGCGCTCTTCGATGCGGATCTTGCGAATTTCCAGGGCGTTGTAGACAAAAATAACGGTGATGCACAACAGGCTGCAAATCAGGGGAATCCATAACTTCTGCTGGAACGTCAATTTCTTCATGCTGTGTCTCCGACTCTCTATTGTGCGGCGATGGGGCGTGGCCCGCTTCCAGCTGGGCAAGCCCGGAATGCGGCGGCGACGGTGCTCTGGCGACACCGTTCAGACGTCTCCAGCATACGCTCGAACGACCGATATTTACAATGCCGGGAGGCAATGATTTTTGCCCGGTGTTGTTAATGCGTTGCGACAATTGATGAGAATTGAGGTTGCACTGCGATGTTGCATTGCAGTAAAAAAGGATGCGGATAGGCAGCGGCAAGGCACGCGTGGAGGGCGGGCGTGTGTCAAAATGCACGCCAGATCGATTGAATCACGAAAGCACAGCATGACCAAGAATGAAGCCATGAAACGCATCAACGACCGCCTGGGCAAACCCACGCTGACGGACAAGAACACGCATTTTGCCAGCGTCGCCAGCTATGGCACGGACGAAGGCTGGTGGCTGAAGATCCCCTTCCTGACGTTCAAGCAGGAATTGCACTTCATCCTCAACAACGAAAAGACGAAGAGCTTCCAGCACCTGAAGATCGGCGCCAACCAGATTCTCAGCCCGGGCATGAAGTTCCGCAGCACGGGCGGCGCGGCCGACGCCTTCATGTCGGCCTCGGCGCCGAAACGCCTGATCGACTTGCTCGACGGCGGCAGCAAGTACAACTTTACAAAACACTTCGTCAACGACTACCGCTACTAAAACACCTGACCAAACCTGCTGCGCGGCGCGCTTTGCGGCCTGCGATGCTCACCGGCTCGGCGCCCCCGTACAAAAGTACGGTTGCGCTTCTTGGCCACAAATCACTGCCGCTCGCTACGGTTTTGTCAGGTGCTCTTGGCGTTGTTAGTTTTCCCTTGGAGGCAGCCAGGCCCTGAGCAAATGTTGGGCGATGTCGAGCGCGTCATCGCGGCTGGTGCCAAAGTGTAAAGGGTAGCCCCAGAACTGGCCGAACATGACGGCAAAGGCCTTGCCGGCCAGGCGCTTGGCGGCGCTCGGTTCGACCAGCACCATGCCCTGGATATACGCACGCAGGGCAGCCTTGTGCCGTTTCATCCACAGCACGGCGCGCTTGCGCTCTTCCTGCGGATGGTCATGCCCATCCTCGTCCAGGCCTTCTTCGCTGAGAATCACAAACGCTTGCTGGCGCGCCAGCAAGTCCTCGAACTGGCTGAACAAGGCATCGTCGGGGCCGCTGGCGGCGTTGTCGCGGCGCATCCAGACGAGGGGGAAATCGGTGATATCGAGTTGCATGGGGGACTCCTTCAAGGGGGTTGCCGTTTCTCCTCACCTTCATCAGAACACGGGCGGCGGCGGTTGCCGTTGAAGCGGGGCTGCGGATAGCCATACGATACCGATGACGGCGCCCGACGTCATTGCATACAATAGCCACAATATTATTCAATCCAGCCAAAGTCATCCCATGCCCCATCCCCTCTTGCCCAGCATGCTGACGGCCCATCTGGGTCTGGACGACGATGCCTCCATCCTCGATTTCGACGTCGACGGCGTGCTGCGCCCCTTGCTGGCCGTGGGCCTGGCCAGCGTGCCAGAGGATGCGGAGCAGGCGCCGCACCAGCACCGCAAGGGGCAGCTGCTGTACGCCACGCGGGGCGTGATCCATTGCGAAGTAGAAAGTGGAGTGTGGATCGTGCCGCCCCAGTGCGCCGTGTGGATACCGGGCGGCCTGATGCATTCGGCGCAGGGCGTGGGCGAGGCCGAGTGCTACTGCCTGTTTATCGAGCCGGCCACGGCGCCGGCCTTGCCGGCCATCTGCTGCACCGTGGCTGTCTCGCCCCTGTTGCGCGAACTCATCACCAAGGCGGCCGGTTTTCCCACCCTGATCGCGCTGCAGGGCGCGCAGGAACGCCTGGTGGCCACCCTGCTCGACGAATTGGCGGTCGCGCCCGTGGAAGACTTGCATCTGCCAATGCCGCGCGATGCGCGTTTGCGCCGCCTGGCCGCCCTGCTGCTGGCGCAGCCAGCCGATAAAAGCACCCTGGCCGAGTGGGCCAGCCGCATCGGCATGAGCGAGCGCAGCATGACCCGGCTGTCGCTGGAGGAAATGGGCATGAGCGTGGGCGGCTGGCGCCGACAACTGCACGTGATCCTGGCCTTGCAACGGCTGGCGCAAGGCCACAGCGTGAAAGCGGTGGCGCTGGAACTCGGTTATGAAAATACCAGCGGTTTTGTCACCATGTTCCGCAAGGCCGTGGGCAAGCCGCCGGCCCGCTACCTGGCGGAACGGGAATCCGGGCGCGCATGAAAAAAGGCGGCATATGCCGCCTTCGTCCCGCATCGTCGCCGAAAATCAGACTTCGCGCGCCAGGGCCAGAAATTCCGTGCGCAGCGCCAGGTTCGGCTGCATCTCGCCCAGCATGGCCGAGGTGATGGTTTCTTCGCCCGGCGTGCGGATGCCGCGGCTTTCCATGCACAGGTGGCGGCAGCGTACGACCACGCCCACCGATTTCGGTTCCAGCACTTCCATCAGCGCATTGGCGATCTGCATCGTCATGCGTTCCTGCACTTGCAGGCGCTTGGAGAAGCAATCGACGAGGCGCGTCAGTTTCGACAGGCCGACGATCTTGCCGTTGGGCACGTAGCCGATGGTGGCCTTGCCGAAGAACGGCGCCAGATGGTGTTCGCAGTGGCTGTAGACGGGGATGCCGCGCACGACGATCAGCTCGTTGTACTGTTCCGCGCCATCTTCAAAGGCTTTCAGCAAGTCCACCGGGTCCTGGCCATAACCGGACGTCCAGTGCTTCCACGCCTTGGCCACGCGCGCCGGCGTTTCCAGCAAGCCAGGACGCTGCGGATCTTCACCAAAGCTGCTGATCAGCCGGCGCCAGTCGTTTTCGGAGAATTCTTCTTGAGACATGCTAAACCACCCTAAAATTTTCAATTGCCGCCAGTATATAGAAAATGCGGCAGGCTGCCTGAGCAGCCCCTGCTTTTCCCGCTACGCCGGCGGCCGGTGCGCGCTCACCAGCAGCGCGGAGATCGACACGCTCGAACTCGGTTCCGGCCACGCATCGCCGGGGCCGAACCAGCGCGCCTCGGCGATCTCGTTCTCGTCGAGGCGGACCTCGCCATCGAGATAATCGGCTGTAAACGCGATCATCAGCGAATGGGGAAACGGCCAGGACTGGCTCATGAAGTACTGCAAGTTATGCACGCGCAAGCCCACCTCTTCCATCACTTCGCGGTGCACGGCTTCCTCGATCGATTCGCCCGCTTCCAGGAAACCGGCCAGCGGGCTGAAGCGCTGCGATGGCGAATTTTTATGCATCGCCAGCAACACCTGGTCGCCCTTGCGGATGAGCACCATCATGGCGGGCGAAATGCGCGGGTACGCGAGCATGCCGCAGGCGGCGCACGTAAAGCAGCGTTCACCGCGCGTGCGCTGCATGGGCGTGGCGCACACGCCGCAATGGCGGTGCGTGCGCGCCCATTCGGCCAACTGCACGGCGCGGCTGGCCAGGCCCAGGAAGTCATCGTTGACGGCGTTGAACAGCGAACGCATGCCGTGATACGCCAAGCCGCTATCGGCGGGCAACAACTCCGCATCCGTCCAGACCGTCTGACAATAGCGGCCCTGCCACCAGCCCACGGGCTGGGCGCGGCTCAGGTCGATATCGAGCACTGCCACCTCGGCGGCAGTGGGCAGGGTCAGCCCGGGCATACGCAACAGCAGGCGCCCGCGGTGAAAGACGAATGTCAGCGTCTCGGTGGCGGCCGGGGCCGGTTCGGGCGTGTCGATCAGGGGGACGAAGGCAGGGGGAGTGTGCAGCATGTGCTGGGAAGAAATTTGTAAAGGTTGCTCATCATACTCCCGCTGCCAAACGCTTGCGCGCATAGCAGCGCCCGGACTGCAAAGCAAGCATTCATGAGCCATGCGCGTGTTTTTTTTGCGCTAAGTCCAATCCGTTGCGTAAACGATACTGATAACGATTCTCATTTACGAAATAGCGCCCAGTTATTACAATACCGCCTATTCCGTCTCCATCGCCAGCCACTTGCCCGCGTGCCCAAGCACTGCGGCGCAGAGCCAGCCAGGAACCACCACCCTGAACTTATCGAGAGAGCAAGATGGCAATCAAGAGCCGCAAACACGCCCCAACCCGTTTCAACCAGCACATCGGCGCCGCCCTGGCCGTGATGCTGCTGCCCGTCGCCGCCCAGGCGGCCGACCCGGCCGGCCAAAGTGCCCCGGCATCGCAGCAAACCCTGAACGAAATCAAGGTCGTGGGCTCGAAGGAAAATGATTTCAAGGCCGAAAAAGCCTCGTCGCCGAAATACACGGAAGATCTCGTCAACACGGCGCAAACCATCGTCGTGATCAAGAAGGAATTGATCGAACAGCAAGGCGCGCTGACCCTGACGGACGCGCTGCGCAACACGCCCGGCGTCGGTACCTTCTTCCTCGGCGAAAACGGCAACACGAACACGGGCGACGCCGTCTACATGCGCGGCTTCGATGCCTCGGGCAGCATCTATGTCGATGGCGTGCGCGACGTGGGCTCCATCTCGCGCGACGTCTTCAACATCGAACAGATCGATGTGCTGAAGGGCCCGGCGGGCACGGACAGCGGCCGCGGTTCGCCGACCGGTTCGATCAACCTGGTCAGCAAGACGGCCACCATGGAAAACAAGTTCAATTCGCTGCTGACGGCCGGCAGCGGCAAGCAGAAACGCGCCACGGCCGACTGGAACCGCATCATCGACGCCGATTCCGGCACGGCTTTCCGCCTGAACCTGATGACGCAGGACAGCGGCAATCCGGCGCGCGACGAAGTCAAGAACAAGCGCTGGGCCTTCGCGCCTACCGTCACCTTCGGCATCGGCAAGCCGACGCGCATCACGGCCAGCTACCTGCACGTAGATCAAAATAACGTGCCCGACGGCTTCGTACCCACCATCGGCCTGCCCGGCTACAGCACGCCGGACAGTATCACGCCGACGAACAAGGTCATCCGCACCTTCCTGAATAGCGCCGCCAAGGTCGATCCAAAGAATTTCTACGGTTCCACCGCGGACCACGACAAGGTCAAGGCCGACATGGGCACCTTGCGCATCGATCATGATTTCTTGCCCAACGTGCAGATTCAGAACACCACGCGCTACGGCAAGACCAAGCAGGATTACCTGTTGACGGCCTTCATGGGCAGCACCGCCAACCTGAAGACGCCGGTGGCCACCGATCCGTCGACCTGGACCCTGGCGCGCTCGCTGCGCACCGTCAAGGATCAGGAAAACACGATTCTGACCAACCAGACTGTGGTCAGCGCGCAATTCGATACGGGCGTGCTCAAGCACTCCGTGGTGGCCGGCGCCGAATTCACCAGCGAAAAGCAGACCAACTACAGCTATGTGCCTGCCAGCCTGGGCACCATGCCGGACGCCAATCTGTACCATCCGAACCCGCGCGACCCCGTCACCGGCTACCAGCCCGTGCGCAGCGGCGCCTACAGCCAAGGCGAAGTCAACACGCAAAGCGCCTATGTCTTCGACACCATCAAGTTCGGCGACAAATGGATCTTCAACGGCGGCGTGCGCTTCGACCATTTCAACACCAGCTATGACTCCGTCACCCTGCAGACGGCCGTCGCCGCAGGCCAGGTGCAAAAACTGCCGGTAGGCACGCCTATTCCTGTTCACATCACCCTGAACGACACCTTCGCCAACGGCAAGATCTCGGCCCTGTACAAGCCGACGCCGGACAGCAGCGTGTATGCGCTGTGGGCCACCTCGAAGGCGCCGCCGGGCACCAACTTCACGCTGAGCACGGGCGCCAGCAGCGCGCAAAATCCGATGTATGATCCGCAGGAAACCACCACCAAGGAAATCGGCACCAAATGGGATTTCCTGAAACAAAAACTGTCGCTGTCGGCCGCCGTCTACCAGACGGACGTGAAAAATGAAGTAGAGCAAGATCCCGTCGACCTGATCTACTATCAGAATGGCAAGAAACGCGTGCAGGGCGTCGAAATCGGCATGGTGGGCGAGATCATGCCGAACTGGCTGGTCAGCGCCGGCTACACGCGCATGAATACCAAGGTCGAGTCGGGCAAGGTCGTCACGGCCAGCGGCATCAATAACCTCAGCTACACACCGAAACAGGCGTTCACGGGCTGGACCTCGTACACCCTGCCCTTCGGCCTGAAGATCGGCGGCGGCGCGCGTTACGTGGGTGAAATGCTGCGCGGCACCGATGGCGCCGTCGGTACGCCGGCCCGCGTGGATGCCTACTGGGTCTTCGACGCCATGGCAACCTACACCGTCAACAAGAACCTCGACTTGCAGTTGAACGCCTACAATCTGGCCGACAAGACCTATGTGGCAGCCATCAACAAATCCGGCTTCCGCTACACGCCAGGCCAGCCCCGTTCGTTCAGCCTGACGGCGAATATCAAGTTCTAACATCTAGAGAACACGCATCGCGTCACATCAAGCCCCTCTTCGGAGGGGCTTTTTTATTGTCCTGATAATCTTGTCTTTTTGGCGCACCGCCGCCCTGCCGCGACTAGCGTATGAAAAGTCATACAGCGATGCGCTTGCGCGTCCAATATTTCGCGCAAACGTGCAAAGTTGCAACATCTAAGCAACAAAAAAGCTTCCTCAAATCAACAACTTAAGAAGTTAGGTTCCAAATTCCCATTTCAGGCATATCCTTTGCTATGTACAGGTTTTGCTGCAAATAATCGCTGGCACGCAAGGGCTTGTTTTTGAGAAATATTGACTCCAAGCTTGAGTTGCTCGCAATCAATAATCCGCTCACAGCGGCGTTTCACCGGAGGAGTCATAATGAAAAAGAAACGGCCATTAACCCTGTACATCCTGATTGCCATGATCCTCGGCATTGCCGTCGGTTATGGATGCCATTCCGCTTTCCCCGATGCGGACATGAGCAAGCAAATCGCTGGCAATATTTCCATAGTCACCGACGTCTTCCTGCGCCTGATCAAGATGATCATTGCGCTGCTGGTGTTCTCCACCCTGACGGTCGGCATCGCCCACATGGGCGACGGCAAGACAGCCGGCCGCATCGGCCTGAAAGCCATGTGCTGGTTCGTCGTCGCCTCGCTGGTCTCGCTGGCGCTGGGCATGGTGCTGTCGAACCTGATGCAGCTCGGTACCAACCTGGGCTTGCCATTGCCGGACGTACACGCTTCAACGAATCTGAAAACGGCCGCCTTCACCTTGAAAGATTTCTTCACGCACCTGGTGCCGAAATCGCCGATCGAGGCCATGGCCAACAATGAAATCCTGCAAGTGCTGGTGTTCTCGATCTTCTTCGGCGGCGCACTGGCCGGCCTGGGCGAATCGGGCAAGACCCTGACGGCCGTCGTCGACCAGCTGGCGCAAGTCATGCTGCGCATCACCGGCACCATCATGAACCTGGCCCCACTGGCCGTGTTCGCTGCAATGGCCTCCGTCATCACCACGCACGGCCTGGGCGTGCTGGTCACCTTTGCCAAGTTCATGGGCGGCTTCTACCTGGGCCTGATGTGCCTGTGGGCCCTGCTGATCGGCGCCGGCTTCGTCGTCATCGGCCCGCGCATCTTCAAGCTCGTCGGCCTGATCCGCGAACCGTTCCTGCTGGCATTCTCGACGGCCAGCTCGGAAGCGGCCTATCCAAAACTGCTGACGGCGCTCGACCAGTTCGGCGTGGACCGCAAGATTTCCAGCTTCGTGTTGCCGATGGGCTACTCCTTCAATCTGGACGGCTCGATGATGTACTGCACCTTCGCCGTGCTGTTCATCGCGCAAGCCTACGGTATCGACCTGTCGATCGGCACGCAGATCACCATGCTGCTGCTGCTGATGCTGACCTCGAAAGGCATGGCCGGCGTGCCGCGCGCCTCGCTGGTGGTGATTGCCGCGACCCTGAACCAGTTCAATATTCCGGAAGCGGGCCTGCTGCTGCTGATGGGCGTCGACCAGTTCCTCGACATGGGCCGTTCGGCCACCAACGCGGTCGGCAATGCCGTCGCCACGGCCGTCGTCGCCAAGTGGGAAGGTGGCCTGGCCACCGAGGAAGAAGCAGCCGCGGCCAACGCGGCCAACCAGAACACGGAAAGCCATTGGGGCGAAGCGGATCACGCTAGCAAAGCCTGATAGCGCCATGGCCCGCCACAAGCGGGCTATTTATTTGTTGTCCATGTTGAGTAACAAGCAGTCAGGTAGTGCGATCAGTAGTCATTCCAACTTATTAGAGAGATTTTCATGAAAAAAGTCCTGTTTACCCTGCTGACCCTCGGCGCAGCCTCCACCGGCGCCATGGCCCAATCGAGCGTGACCGTCTATGGCGTGGCTGACGCCGGCCTGGTGTTCGACAAGGATGCGGCCGGAGACCGCCTGAACCGCGTCGCTTCCGGCGTCGCCTCGGGCTCGCGCATCGGCTTCAAAGGCAAGGAAGACCTGGGCGGCGGCCTGGCCGCTACCTTCGTGCTGGAAAGCGGTTTCAATATCGATACCGGCACCTCGGGTCAGGGCGGCCTGCTGTTCGGCCGTCAGGCGTATGTCGGCCTGACCGGCAGCGCCGGCGCCGTCACCCTGGGCCGCCAGTACTCGCCGTACTACCTGGCCCTGCGCGACGTGGCCGATCCGTTTGTCATCGGCCTGGCCGGCACGGCGTCGAACCTGATGGTGACGAATATCCGCGTCGATAACATGGTGCAATACAGCACGCCGACCTGGAGCAAACTGTCGGCCGACCTGGCGTACGGCTTTGGCGAAGTGGCCGGCGACAACGCGAAAAACCGCAGCATGGGCGGCGCCGTGCATTACATCGATGGCCCGCTGAACGTGACCCTGACGCACCACCGCAAGGAAAATGCGCTGGCGACCCAGCAAACGCGCAACACCCTGCTGGCCACGCGCTACGACTTTGGCGTGCTGCAAGGCAACTTCGGCTACGCCGACAACCGTGCCCTCGACAACAGCAAGAGCAACGACATCCTCGTCGGCTTCAGCGCCCCGTTCGGCGCCACCAAGCTGGTCGCCTCGTACATCCGCCACAACGACAAGAGCAACCTGAACCGTGATGCCCAGCAGTGGGCCATCGGCGCGTTCTACTCCCTGTCCAAGCGCACCGACCTGTACACCGGCTATGGCCACATCAGCAACAAGAACGGCGCCACCTTCGTCGTCGGCAACGCCACCGACAATGGCACCGGCAACAGCGGTTTCAACCTCGGTATGCGTCATACGTTCTAAGGACGTCGGCCAAAATCTACTGCGCGGCGCGCTTTGCGGCCGGCGATGCTCACCGTACTAAAGTACGGTTGCGCTTCTCGGCCACAAATCACTGCCGCTCGCTACGATTTTGTCGGACGTCGAAAGGTCCGTGAAATAAATGCGTAAATGCGCAGGCCGCCGGATGCATGTCCGGCGGCTTTTTTTTATGTTGAGACACATCAAGATGCGATACTGTGGGTTCTTGCAAGTTGGCAGCTGATTTTATGAATAGCAGTAACAAACCCACCCTTTCCTGGCGCCAGCGCCTGTCGCAACGGTCGGGCCGCGAAACGCTGGCCTGGGGCGTGGTGCTGGCCGCCTGCCTGGCCACCGTCTGGCTCGTGTATTTCTGGACGGAACGCATCGCCATCGGCAAACTGCAGGCAAGCGGCGCGCAGCGCCTCGAAGTGTATGTGAGCAGCCTGGAAAACGCGCTGGAGAAATACGACTTCCTGCCCAAGACCCTGGAACTGAACCGCGACGTGATCCGCCTGCTGCAACACCCGGAAGACCCGGTGCTGGTCGACACCGTCAACCATTACCTCGAGCAGATGAATGCCCAGGCGAAATCCTCGACCATTTTCATCAGCAACCTCGACGGCAACACGCGGGCGGCCAGCAACTGGCAGGGGCCGGACAGCTTTATTGGCGACAACATCTCGTTCCGCCCCTACGCCCAGGATGCCTTGCGCGGCACGCCGGGCCGCTTTTATGGCGTGGGCACGACGCGGCTGGAGCCCGGTTACTTCTTTGCCCACGGCATCTACCAGAATGGCCACATGCTGGGCCTTGCGACGGTGAAGGTGAACCTGGAAACCCTGGAAAAACGCTGGGTACAGGGCGCCGACAAGGTCATGCTGGCCGACGAGCACGGCGTGATCTTCCTCAGTTCCATGGCGGACTGGAAGTACAAGACCCTGGCGCCGCTGTCGCCCGCCGTCGTCGAAGAACTCAACCGCACGCGCCAGTATTACTCGAAGCAGCTGGAAGCCATTCCCTTCGTTTCCGACCGCCAGCTGGGCAATGGCGCGCGCGTGATCAGCGTACGCGAACAGGAACATGCCGACACGCCACCGAAGACCAGCTCGAGCGTCATGACGCAGATCAAGCTCAAGTCGCCGCAAGGCTGGACCTTCATTTACCTGTCCGACCTGGCGCAGGCGAAAGCCAGTGCGCGCGCGGCGGCCGCCTTCTCGTGCGTGCTGCTGGGCTTTTTCATGCTGCTGTTCTTTTACCTGCGCCAGCGCCGCGCGGCCGTGGCGCAAAAACTGCGCGCCCGCGAAGACTTGCAGCATGCCTACGACAACCTGGAAGCCATGGTCGAGGAACGCACCTCGGAACTCAATGCCATGACGCAAAGCCTGAGCCAGGAAATCGAGGTGCGCAGCAAGGCCGAACAGAAACTCCACATCACGCAGAATGAACTTTTCCAAGCAGGCAAGATGGCCGTACTGGGACAGATGTCGGCCAGCATCACGCATGAACTGAACCAGCCGCTGACGGCGCTGCGCACCATGTCCGACAATGCCGTCATTCTGCTCGAGCGGGGGCGGCTCGACGATGCGCGGCGCAACTTGGCGAAGATCTCGCAAATTGCGGCCCGGATGGGAACCATTACGGGCCAATTGAAGATCTTTGCGCGCAAATCGACGACCAGCCTGACTTCCGTCTCGATCCCTACGGCGATCAGCAACGCCCTGTTCCTCGTCGAGCGCAGGCTGCAGGTGGAAAATGTGCGTTTTACTTTGCAACTGCCGCCCGAGGATATCTTCGCCATGTGCGAAAGCAACCGCCTGGAGCAGGTGCTGGTGAACCTGTACGCCAATGCGCTCGACGCCATGAACGGCAGCGAGGTGCGCAGCCTGCGCGTGGCCGTCGAGTGCACGCCCGAGCACGTGCTGATCCACGTGGCCGACACGGGGCCGGGCCTGTCGACGGAAGTGTATGAACACCTGTTCGAACCGTTCTTCACGACCAAACCGCAAGGCCTGGGACTGGGTCTGGGGCTGGCCATTTCCGAACAGATCACGCGCCAGTTCGGCGGCGTGCTGCGCGCCGAAAACGCCCCGGGCGGCGGCGCCATCTTCACCATCGAACTACAGATTGCAACGCAGGAGGAAAAACATGTTTGACGGCTTGAAGGTCTTGCTGGTCGAAGACGACCCCACCGTACGCGAAGGCAGCGAGCAGGCATTGCAACTGGCCGGCCTGGACGTGCTGGCCTTCCACTCGGCCGAACTGGCCTATAAACTGCTGACGCCCGATTTCCCCGGCATCGTCGTGAGCGACGTGCGCCTGCCCGGCATGAGCGGCCTGGAATTGCTGCAAGCGGTCAAGACGCTCGACGCCAACCTGCCCGTGATCCTCGTCACGGGCCACGGCGACATCACCATGGCCGTGCACGCCATGCGCACGGGCGCCTACGATTTCATCGAAAAACCGTATTCGTCCGACCAGCTGGTCGACGTCATCCTGCGCGCGCTGGAAACCCGGCGCCTGACCCTGGAAGTGCACAGCCTGCGCCGCCAGCTCGAGGACGGCGGCGGCATCGAAGCACGTTTATTGGGCAATTCCGTGGCGATGCGCGACATACGACGCCTGATACTCGACGTTGCAGACGAACCGGCCGACGTGCTGATCTATGGCGATACGGGCACGGGCAAGGAAATGGTGGCACGCTGCCTGCACGACTTCAGCCACCGCCGCAAGCACAACTTCGTCGCCGTCAACTGCGGTGCGATTCCTGAAAGCATATTCGAAAGCGAAGTCTTCGGCCACGAACCGGGCGCATTTACGGGCGCGGCCAAGCGGCAGGTGGGCAAGATCGAGCACGCGGACCAGGGCACGTTCTTCCTCGATGAAATCGAAAGCCTGCCCCTGTCCCTGCAAGTGAAATTGCTGCGCGTGCTGCAGGAACGCTATATCGAACGCCTGGGTTCGAACGTGCCCACACCCGTTGACGTGCGCGTCATCGCGGCGGCCAAGCTGGACCTGGAAGACTTGTCGCAGCAGCAGAAATTCCGCAGCGACCTGTATTACCGTTTGAATTTGATCGTGCTGCATCTGCCGCCGCTGCGCGAGCGGCGCGAGGATATTCCCATCCTGTTCGAGCACTTCGTGCTGGCCGCCGCCGCCCGCTACAACCGCGCCGCGCCCGTCGTCTCGAGCGCCCAGATGCGCAACCTGATGGCCCATTCCTGGCCCGGCAATGTGCGCGAATTGCGCAATATCGCCGACCGCTTCGTGCTGGGCATCGCCGGCGGCGCCTCGAGCCTGCTGGCGAGTGCCCAGCCCAGCCCGTTGTCGCTGGCGGAGCAAGTGAACGGCTTCGAACGCGCCCTGATCGAACAGGAACTGCGCGCATATGCGGGCAACGTCAGCGAAGTGAGCACGGTGCTCGGATTGCCGAAACAAACCTTGTATCACAAGATGCAGAAGTACAACCTGGTGGCGGAAGAATTCCGCTAGGCGTCTGGAGAGAGGCGAAGCGATTCAAAAAAGCAACAAAATATTGCCGAATGGTATATATTGTTTCTTTTTGATAATTTTTAAAGCCAATGAAAAAACCTGCTTTCCTCTTTTCCCTGTTGCTCTGCAGCGCCAGTTTTGCCCAGGATACCGCCACCACCGAAGCACCCGCCGCCGAAGCGGCCAGCGCGCCAGCGGCGCCGGCAACATCGGCCATCAGCCGCCTGCGCCTGTTCGGCCAGAATGGCGCCACGGCCTTCCTGTACCGCGACAGCAGCTGCATCCGCGGCATGTTCAGCGATGGCGTGGAAAAGGCCAGTGGCGGCATGAGTTCCGCCTTCGGTTCCCTGATTGGCAGTGTCAGCAATACCAGCCTGGGCATCCCGGAAACGGAAACGTCGAAAAACCTGTCGCGCAAGGATGGGATTTTCTCGAAAGCCTATTTCCGCGAATACGAAGTTCCAGCCGACAAGCCAAGCAGCCTGCGTATCGGCTTCCAGGACGTTTCGCCATTTTATGTGGTCAACGGCATCAACTATGAAACCGTCTCGCCCAGCTGCAGTGGCGACATCACCTTCACGCCGCGCGCGGGCGAAGATTACGAAGCGGCGTTCTCGTGGGAAGGCAAGCGCTGCAGCATCAGCATCAACCGGGTGATCGCCAAGGACGGCAAGACGGAACTGGTGCCTGTGCCCATCACGCGCGCCCCAAGCTGCTAAGCAACATCAGGCGGCCCGACGAATCCCGTGCGCAAGGGCGTGACCCAGTCGGGCCGGCCGTTGGCCAGCGCCAGCCGGGCCGCCGTTTCCCAGTCGTACGCGACGGCGTGAAAGTGCGCCGTCCAGGCGCCATCGGCGCCCTGTTCCGCGATGGCATAGCGCGCGTGCGGCGTGCCGTTTTCCATCACGTGCGGATAGCCGTGGTCGTCGTCGTAGGCCTGCAAGCCCACGCTGCCCGGATTGACGATCAGCCGTCCATCGGCCAGGCGCACCTGGCGCGGCATGTGCGTGTGGCCGCACAGGATCAAGGCCGCATCGGCCTCGCCGGCCCGTTCGGCCACCTCCTGCGGCGTGGCGGCGCGGCTGCCTTGCGGCGTGACGCTGTCGAGAAAATACACGAGATCGCTTGCCGGCGTGCCATGCACGAGCAGCACGTCTTTGCGCAGGCGCAAGGTGGCGGGCAGCGCCGCGATCCAGTCCAGTTGCTCGGGTAATAGTTGCGCGCGCGCAAAAGCGTCGGACACGCCCATGCGGGCCGGGTCGCCGAACAATTGGCGCTCGTGGTTGCCGCGGATGGTGGGCAAGCCGAGCCCCATCAGGCGCGCCGCCGTGGCGCGCGGCTGCAGATGGCCCGAGACGATATCGCCCAGATTGACGGTCACGTCCACGTCACGCCGGGCGATGTCGTCCAGCACGGCCTCCAGCGCATCGAGGTTGCCGTGGATATCGGAAATGGCGGCGATTCTCATGTTCCCTCCTGTGCGCCCCATTCTGCGCGCGTCAGACGATACAGGCAATGGGTGCGCAATGCGTGTCCTGGCGGCAGGGCCGGATGCTCGAAGGTAGCAGCATCGCGACGCATGCCCAGGCGCGCCATCAGGGTGCTCGAGCGCACGTTGGGCAAGGCCGTGAACGAGACGATCTCCGGCAGTTGCAAACGCTCGAAACCAACCTGCAGGGCGGCGTGCGCCGCTTCCTGCGCGTAACCTTGTCCCCAGTAATCGAACGCCAGACGCCAGCCGATTTCCACGCATGGCGAGCACGGCAATTGCGCGTCGGGGCTATGCAGCCCCGTCATGCCGATGAAGGCATTGTTTTCACGCAAGGTTACCGCCCATAAACCCCAGCCCCGCCCGGCGATCAATCCGCTGCAGCGCCGCGCCATGGCGTCGCTGGCGTTGCGCGACAGGGCCGTCGGGAAATATGCCGTCACGCGGGGATCGGCATTCAGCGCCGCGAACGGCGCCAAGTCGCTGTCGCGCCATTGGCGCAGCAGCAAACGCGGTGTCGCCAGCTCGATGATTGCTTGCATCGTTTTCCTCTCCTCTAACCAGGACTTACATGTGGTAGGACAAATCCGACGGTAATTTGCGCCGTGCGGCTACGTAATTCAAAAGTAACAATTGCTACCATTTCCTCATTGCACTGTTGCCCAAAACGTCGCGACAGTTTTCACTTTATTTTGAGGAGTTACCCCATGTCTGTCATGTCCGTGTCCACCCGCCTGTCCCCACCACGCCCGCACCACCTCGCCTTGCGCGGCGCCATGATGCTGGGCGTGCTGGGCATTGCCACGGCGGCCGCCACTGCACGGGCCGAGCCATCGCCCACGCTGGACCGTGTCAGCATCTCGGTGGGGGCGTTTTCCGCCGATCCGCGCATCAATATCGGCGCCGACACGCAATTTGGCCGCATCGACGCGCCCGAATCGAAGCAAAGCCATACGACCATCCCGCGCATCAAGGCGGACTTGCTGATCGGTGACCGCCATGGCCTGGCATTCGACTACTACCGCTACGACAAATCCTACACGCCAAGCCTGACGGGCGAGACCATCATCAATGGCCAGCCCGTCACGGGAACGGCCACGGCAAATGCCGATCTGAAGCTGGACCTGGCCAAGCTGGCCTATAAATGGTGGCTCGGCAGCGGCAACGACACCTTGGGCATCGGTCTGGGCGCCGCCTATTACCATGCCAACCTGAACGGCACGGCCACCGGCGTCGTCAATGGCGAAACGGCCACGGCGCGCGATTCCATCGGCGAGCACGCGTTTGCGCCGCTGCTGGAAGTGGGCTGGCGCCATGCCTTCACGCCGGATTTGCGCATGTATGCGGAAGCGTCGGGCATCAAGAAAAACGGCGGGCGCATCAACGGCCACATCTACGGCGGCAATATCGGCGTGGAGTGGTTCCCGTTCAAGAATATCGGTTTCGTGGCCGACTACGGCATCTCGAAAATCAAGCTGCACCGCGACAGCGAACGCGATGCCGACCTGAACATCCGCCTGACGGGACCGTCGGCATATGTGAAAGTACGCTTCTAAACCGGCTCAGGCCGCCGGTTTCAGCAAAGTCAGCTGGAACTGCGGCAAGTCCGGATCCTCGTACGCCTCGATCCTGGCAAACGGCAGGCGCGCAAATGCCTGCCGCCAGAACGCGCAGGCAGCGGCATCGGCGCGGAACGTCGCCACCAGCCACGTCTGCTCGCTGCCCAGCAGCACGCGGCGCACCACTTCCAGCGCCACGCCCCGGCGCCGGTACTTCTTCAAAATAAAGAAGTCGCTGAACTCCTGCACCGGCAGCTTGCCCGCCACGCCAGGCTCCGTGATGAAAAAGCCCGCCAGCGCACCATCGACCTCGATCCAGACGGCAGTATGCGCGGGCGCATGCACATACTCGGCCAGCCCGGCATCGCACACATCGTAGCGACCGTCGGCCAGCACGTCTTCACCGCTCCAGGCGGTATTCTCATAGCAGTACAGCTGGAACAGCCGCGCCAGCACCCCTTCTTCGCCGGGCGCAACGGCGCGTAATATCATGTTCTGTGCGACTGGCATGGTCCCGTCTTTCCGACGCCTGGCGTCGCTGAAAATAGCGAGTGTAGCACCACCCCCTGCTGCATTCCAGCGCTGCATTGCCACGCCAACAGGCGCGCTATCGGTGACAGCGCGGCCTGTTTTTTCTGCGCGGTCAATACCTCAACGGTACACGAGACCACCATCGATCAGCGGCGCCTGGCCCGTCATGTAATCGGCGTCAGGCCCTGCCAGGAAGGAAACGAGTCCCGCCACGTCATCGGGCGTCTCGGCGCGTCCCAGCGCGATGCCGTCCACAAATTTTTTATACGTCGCACCCAGCTCGGCGCCTGTCACTTCGGCCATGCGCTTGTCGATCTCGACCCACATGTCCGTGCCGACGACGCCAGGACAATACGCGTTGACGGTGATGCCGTCGGCCGCCAGTTCCTTGGCCGCCGCCTGCGTCAGCGCGCGCACGGCAAACTTGGTGGCGCAATACACGCCCAGCAGAGCAAAGCCGTCATGCCCGGCGATGGAGCAGGCATTGATGATCTTGCCCTTCTGCTTGCGCTTCTTGAAGGTCTTGGCGGCCGCCTGGATGCCCCAGAGCGTCCCTTGCACATTGATGCGCATGATGCGGTCGACCTCTTCCGGCGTGACGTCGAGCAGCGGCTGCACTTGCGCGATGCCGGCATTGTTGACGATGATGTCGAAGCCGCCCAGTTCCTGCTCGGCAAACGCCACCGCCGCGCTCACCTGATCGAGCTGCGACACGTCGGCAATGAAGGTGATGGCGCGGCGCCCCAGCGCGCGCACTTCGGCGGCGGCCGCGTCCAGTTTTTCCTGGTGCAGGTCGACCAGCGCGATATCGGCGCCATCCTTGGCCAGGCGCAAGGCGATGGCCTTGCCGATACCTTGCGCGGCACCCGTGACCAGCGCGACTTTTCCGGAAATACCCATTCTGCGTTCCTTTCAATACAGGGAAGAAGAGCTGCAAAACCGGTCCGGCGCAGCGGCGCCCGCAGCCAGTTCCGCATCGAAGAGACGCTTCAGCCTACCCGAAAATCGTATTTCGCCGCATCTTGAAACGTGCGCGGCCAGAAAAACTACATAGGTCAAGAAAGGTGAAAAAACCGTCCTCGAACTGGCCATACGCGCGCTGCCGTACAGGCGCATGGCAACCGCTGGCGTAACATGGACGGCATCGCCACCGTCTGCTTATTCATCCACGTTCAAAGGAAATGCCATATGCTGCGTCGTCACCTGTCCCTTTGCCCCGGCCTGCTGCTGGCGGCCCTCGTGTTTGCCACGCCCGCCTGGAGCGCCGACCCTGTCCACAAGGAAACAGTGGAATTGACGGCAGGCAAAGCCGCGCGCAGCGTGAAAGGCAAGATCAAGGGCTACGCCACGGCCGAATATACGCTGACAGGCAAGGCCGGCCAGACCCTCAGCGTCAAGCTGAAAACCAATCAGGCGTCGAATTACTTCAACATCCGCCAGGCCGGCCAGGAGGAAGCCCTGTTCATCGGCTCGACCAGCGGCAACAGTTACCAGGCGAAACTGCCAGCCGATGGCGAGTACACGGTGCAGGTGTATTTGATGCGCAACGCGGCGCGCAGGAATGCGGTAGCCAGCTACAGTCTGGAGATGGGCTTGCGCGATTAGGCAAGGGAGTCCGCGCGGTCGATGCGGGCCGCATAACAGCCCCGCTTGGCATTGTGGACGTGGATATAACTGACGTCCGCATTGCCGAATAGTCGTGCAATGACGGCCTCGATGGCGGTGCCTTCCACCACATCGGCATCGAGCATCATGCCGTCGGCGCAATAGGCACGCAGCGACAACAAACGCCGCCGCATCGATTCCGGTACTTGATTGATGGCATCGTACACTTGCGTGGCGCCCTCGCGGACAAAAATGGCGTGGCAAGCCCGGTAAGGCGTCATGGCGGGCTGGCACACATGGTTCAACAACAGCACGGTCTCGCCCAGCGGGGCGTCCTCCAGCGTTATACGGTCAGGAAATCCGGGGTATTGGTCGACCACGTAGCGCCGCATGCCGAGCGCCGCCAGCTCGGCATCGGATAGGAAAAAAAAGGGCAGAAAGGGCTCGGGCGACAGCCCCGTAATGCGAAAATCCATGCTGTTCTCCGGCGTCGTCAAAAACACCATCAGACCAGCATCGGGACAGCGCCGCCATCCGCTTCTTGCGATCGAATGTCAGCATGCGCCCCCGCATCGCCGTCTACAGCCCGTGCCCATAAAAAAAGCCTGCTTCACGGATGAAGCAGGCTCTTTATCGACAGTGTCTGACGCCAGGCGTCAGAACGGAATGTCGTCATCCATATCCGAGAAGTTCGGCGCTGGCTTCGGTGCCGGGCGTGGCGCCGGTGCCGGAGCTGGACGCGGGGCTGGCGCCTGGCGCGGGGCCGGGGCGTCGTAACCGCCGCCACCGCCACCACCGTAGCTGTCATCGCCACCGCCGGCGTCGCCGCCCATGCCGGAACGGCCGCCCAGCATTTGCATCTGTTCCGCGATGATGTCGGTCGCATACTTCTCGACGCCGTCCTTGTCCGTGTATTTACGGGTTTGCAGACGGCCTTCGACGTAGACGGACGAGCCTTTTTTCA
The DNA here is from genome assembly GCF_003667705.1 of Janthinobacterium agaricidamnosum. Classification (NCBI taxonomy): domain Bacteria; kingdom Pseudomonadati; phylum Pseudomonadota; class Betaproteobacteria; order Burkholderiales; family Oxalobacteraceae; genus Janthinobacterium; species Janthinobacterium agaricidamnosum. The sequence continues at coordinate 5,685,255 of NZ_CP033019.1, forward strand.
GGTATTGGCCGACGATTTCCGCCAGGCGGCCGAAGAACGAGATACGGTGCCACTCTGTCAATTCTTTTTGTTCGCCCGTGTTGCGGTCCTTCGATTTGTACGAAGTGGCCACGGCGATGTTGGCGATCGCGTCGCCGCTAGGCATGTAGCGGATTTCCGGGTCACGGCCCAGATTGCCGACGATGATGACTTTGTTGACTGATGCCATGAATAACTCCTGATGAACTGCAGCGGGAGCCGGTGTCCCGCGCGTTAGTTTAGTGTACTAAACGAGGATTATAAGCGACCACGCGACGCAAAGCACCCGCTTTCTGGCGGACGCCATCTCCCGTGCGGTGGCACGTTTTTTTCACGGCAGAGGAAAACAAGAAACTTGAATACTGGTATTATATACAGTATTCAAACGTCAGTACGCATCTGCATCAAACTTTGTCAGGGCACGTTCGCCCGGCGGCGCAATCCGCCCATGGACGCCTCAGGCATGCAGAGCAAAACCCGGCTATAGTTACAGGTTGACCCGTTGTGGCTCCTCATCTGCACCCAGGCACAATGCGCCGGCCGCACCACTCACTGAAAGCAAGGCAATCACATGGAACAGATCCGCATTCGCGGCGCTCGCACGCATAACCTCAAGAATATCAATCTCGATTTGCCGCGCAATAAGCTGATCGTGATTACCGGCTTGTCCGGCTCCGGCAAGTCGTCGCTGGCCTTCGACACCTTGTATGCGGAAGGCCAGCGCCGCTATGTCGAGTCGCTGTCGGCGTATGCGCGCCAGTTCCTGCAATTGATGGAAAAGCCCGATGTCGACCTGATCGAGGGGCTATCCCCCGCCATCTCCATCGAACAGAAGGCAACGTCGCACAACCCGCGCTCGACGGTGGGTACCGTGACGGAAATCCACGATTATCTGCGCCTGCTGTATGCGCGCGTGGGCACGCCCTACTGCCCCGACCATCCGGAAAACGCACTGGCCGCCCAGTCCGTATCGCAAATGGTCGATGCCGTGCTGGCCATGCCGGAAGACACCAAGCTGATGATACTGGCGCCCGTCGTCGCCAACCGCAAGGGCGAACACGTGGACCTGTTCGAGCAGATGCAGGCGCAGGGCTTCGTGCGCTTTCGCGTGCAGAGCGGCACGCATGCGGCCAAGATCTATGAAGTCGATGACCTCCCGAAATTAAAGAAAACGGAAAAACACACGATCGACGTCGTCATCGACCGCGTCAAGGTGAACCAGGAGATCAAGCAGCGCCTGGCGGAAAGTTTCGAAACAGCCCTGCGCCTGGCCGATGGCCGCGCCATTGCCTACGAAATGGATACCGCCCAGGAACATGTTTACTCGAACAAGTTCGCCTGCAATGTGTGTGGCTATTCCCTGCAGGAACTGGAACCGCGCTTGTTCTCGTTCAACAACCCCATGGGTGCCTGCCCCGAATGCGACGGCCTGGGACACATTGAATTCTTTGACCCGAAACGCATCGTCGCGTTCCCGAACCTGTCGCTCGCGTCGGGCGCCGTCAAGGGCTGGGACCGCCGCAACCAGTTTTACTTCCAGATGCTGTCGAACCTGGCCGCGTATTACGAGTTCGACCTGGACATGCCGTTCGAGCAGCTGGACTTGAATTCCCAGCAAGCCGTGCTGTACGGTTCCGGCAAGCAAGTGATTCCGTTTACCTATGTCAACGAACGGGGCCGCACCGTCATCAAGGAACACACGTTCGAAGGCGTGGTCAATAATTTACAGCGCCGCTACCGCGAGACGGATTCGATGGCCGTCAAGGAAGAATTGGCCAAGTTTATCAATGAAAAATGCTGCCCGTCCTGCGATGGGGCGCGCCTGCGCGTGGAAGCGCGCTTCGTCAAGGTCGGCACCGGCAAGCAGCAGCGCGCCATCTATGAAGTGGCGGGAAAACCGCTGCGCGAGACCCTGGAATTCTTTGAAAAGCTGAAACTGACGGGCGCCAAGAAAGAGATCGCCGACCGCGTGGTCAAGGAAATTATTTCGCGCCTGAAATTCCTCAACAACGTGGGCCTCGATTACCTGTCCCTGGACCGCAGCGCCGATACGCTGTCCGGCGGCGAAGCACAACGCATCCGCCTCGCGTCGCAAATCGGCTCCGGTTTGACGGGTGTCATGTATGTGCTCGATGAGCCGTCGATCGGCTTGCACCAGCGCGATAATGACCGCCTGATCGAAACCTTGAAACACTTGCGCGACATCGGCAACAGCGTGCTGGTGGTCGAGCATGACGAAGACGCTATCCGCACGGCCGACTACATCGTCGACATGGGCATCGGCGCGGGCGTGCACGGCGGCGAGATCATCGCCGAAGGCACCTTGTCCGACATTCTCAAGAACAAGAAGTCGCTGACGGCGCAGTACCTGAACGGCAAGCTGAAGATCGCCGTGCCAGCCAAGCGCCATGCGAGCAACCCGGAAAAGCAGCTGGTGATTACTGGCGCGACGGGCAACAACCTGAAAAAGGTCTCGCTGAGCTTGCCGGTGGGCCTGATGACGTGCGTCACGGGTGTGTCCGGCTCGGGCAAGTCCTCGCTGGTCAACGATACCCTGTATCCGGCCCTGTCGCGCCATCTGTATGGTTCGCAGACGGAACCGGCGCCGCACGAATCGATCAGCGGCCTGGAACACTTCGACAAGGTCATTTCCGTCGACCAGGCACCGATCGGCCGCACGCCGCGCTCGAATCCCGCCACGTATACCGGCTTGTTTACGCCGATCCGCGACTTGTTCTCCACCGTGCCGACGGCCAAGGAACGCGGCTACAGCGCGGGCCGCTTCTCGTTCAACGTGAAGGGCGGACGCTGCGAAGCGTGCCAGGGCGATGGCGTGATCAAGGTCGAGATGCACTTCCTGCCCGACGTCTACGTGCCGTGCGACGTGTGCCACGGCAAGCGCTACAACCGCGAAACGCTGGAAGTGCAATACAAGGGCAAGAACATCACGGAAGTGCTGGGCATGACGGTGGAAGAGGCGCATGCATTCTTCAAACCGGTCCCCTTGATCGCGCGCAAGCTGCAAACCCTGCTCGACGTGGGCCTCGGCTACATCAAGCTGGGCCAGAGCGCTACCACCCTGTCCGGCGGCGAGGCGCAGCGTGTGAAATTGTCGCTGGAACTGTCCAAGCGCGACACGGGCCGCACCCTGTACATCCTCGATGAACCGACGACGGGCTTGCACTTCCACGACATCGACTTGCTGCTGAAAGTCATCCACCGCCTGCGCGACCAGGGCAACACGCTCGTCATCATCGAGCACAACCTGGACGTCATCAAGACGGCCGACTGGATCGTCGACCTGGGTCCCGAAGGCGGCGCCGGCGGCGGGCAGATCATCGCCACGGGCACACCGGAAGACGTGGCCGTCAACCCGGCCAGCGTGACAGGCAAGTACCTGGGACCGCTGCTCAAGCAGTAACAACAGCAGCGCAATAAAAAACGGCGCGGATTGCTCATGCAATCCGCGCCGTTTTTTATTCCCGAGTCTACGGCAATGCCGGCAGGGTCACGTTTTTGTCCTTGGCTACTTCCGCAACTTTCATTTCCATATAGCTCCAGACCTTTTCCAGCGCATCATAAAAGACAATGGCCTCATCAAGTACACGGGGAGCAAGCAAACACATGCCGCGCGTCTTCTGCGCTGGGTGGTCGCTCATGGTGGCATCCCAGGACTGCACCGTCAGCACTTGAATCTTCCATCGCTCGGTCGCCTTCTTCCGGCCAGCCTCCACAGCCTTCCCGCTCTCATCCGCCCAGATATTCGTAAAGAACGTCACGGAGTCGTCGTCCGACCACACGCCGCTTTTTTTCAAGGCAGCCACCATGCCGTCCAGCTTTTTTTGATGTGTGGCCTGCTGCTGCCTGAGGCGCTCGACATTGTTCTTCATGCCTGCAGCAAATGTGTCGTCATATCGCTTGGCATAGTCCGCACTTTCACAATCCTGGCGGTGATCGGCATGAGCGCTGCTGCCGAGCAGGCAGGCGGCCACGGTACTAATGATGATGATCGTTTTTTGTATTTTTTGGGCAGGCATGACAGCGAATAATTTCCATAGGACAATTATTATACCGGCAATAAAAAACGGCGCGGATTGCTCATGCAATCCGCGCCGTTTCTCTTTTGATAGCACCCCAGTCATTGCCGGCGTGTCATTTATCGCACGCCAGTCTTTGCCGGCGTGTTTCTCCCCCACTACTAAACGTTTACTCAGCCAGACGCTTTTCCAGCGCAGCCTTGTGATCTGCCAATTCTTGCGGCAGATGATACGCGAGTTTTTCAAACAATTCCGTATGCAATTTCAATTCTTCCACCCACGCGGCCTTGTCGATCGAGGTGATGGTGTCGAATTGTTGTTGCGTGAATGGCAAGCCATCCCAGTTCAGGTCGCCATACTGCGGTGTCGTGCCGAACAGGTTTTCCACGCCGCCCGCCTTGCCTTCGATGCGCTCCAGCATCCATTTCAGCACGCGCATGTTGTCGCCGAAGCCAGGCCAGACGAACTTGCCTGCCTCGTCCGTGCGGAACCAGTTGACGCAGTAGATCTTCGGCAGGGCCGCCGCGTTGACTTTGCCCACCTTGACGCCCATGTCCAGCCAGTGCTGGAAGTAATCGCTCATGTTATAGCCGATAAACGGCAACATGGCAAACGGATCGCGGCGCACGACGCCCATCTGGCCCACGGCCGCAGCCGTCGTTTCCGAGCCCATGGTGGCAGCCATGTACACGCCTTCGACCCAGTTGCGCGCTTCGGTGACGAGCGGCACGGTGGTCGAGCGGCGGCCGCCGAAGATGAAGGCGGAGATCGGCACGCCGGCCGGATCGTCCCAGGCCGCGTCGATCACGGGGTTTTGCGTTGCCGCAACCGTGAAGCGTGCATTCGGGTGCGCGGCCTTGGTGCCGGACGCCGGCGTCCAGTCCTTGCCCTGCCAGTCGATCAGGTGGCTAGGTGCTTCCTTGGTCAAGCCTTCCCACCAGACATCGCCATCGTCCGTCAGCGCCACGTTGGTGAAAATCGTGTTGTCGCGCATGGAGGCCATGCAGTTGTAATTGGTTTTTTCGTTGGTGCCCGGCGCCACGCCGAAGTAGCCCGCTTCCGGGTTGATGGCATACAAACGGCCATCGGCGCCCGGCTTGATCCAGGCGATATCGTCGCCGATGGTAGTTACTTTCCAGCCGTTAAAACTTGCCGGCGGGATCAGCATGGCGAAGTTGGTCTTGCCGCAAGCCGACGGGAACGCTGCCGCGACGTAATGCTTCTTGCCTTCCGGCGACTCCACGCCAAGGATCAGCATGTGTTCGGCCAGCCAGCCCGGGTTGTTGTCCGATGCTTGCGCTTCCTGGTAGCCCATGTTCGAGGCGATGCGCAGGGCGAAACATTTCTTGCCCAGCAAGGCGTTGCCGCCGTAGCCGGAACCGAAGGACCAGATTTCGCGCGTTTCCGGGAAATGCACGATGTATTTGGTGCTGTTGCACGGCCATTTCACGTCTTGCTGGCCGGCCGCCAGCGGCGCGCCCACGCTGTGCACGCACGGCACGAATTCGCCATCGGTGCCCAGCACGTCGTACACGGCACGGCCCATGCGGGTCATGATCTTCATGTTGACGGCGACATACGGCGAATCGGACAGTTCCACGCCGATGTGGGCGATCGGCGAACCCAGCGGGCCCATCGAGAATGGCACGACGTACATGGTGCGGCCGCGCATGCAGCCGTCGAACAGGCCATTCAGGGTGTGGCGCATTTCGCCAGGCTCGGTCCAGTTATTCGTCGGGCCGGCCGCTTCTTTCGTTGCCGAGCAGATATACGTGCGGTCTTCGACGCGGGCCACGTCGCTCGGATCGGAGCAGGCCAGGTAGGAATTCGGGCGCTTGTCGGCATTCAGTTTTTTCATGGTGCCGCTGGCAACCATCTCGGCGCACAGGCGCTCGTACTCTTCTTGCGAACCATCGCACCAGTAGATGCGGTCTGGCTTGGTCAGCGCGGCAATGTCGGCCACCCAGTTGATCAGTTTCTGTTGTTTAATATAAGCTGGGACGTTGAGTGCGGCGACGCCACCCATGACGGGCTGATTCATATTACCTCCAATACCAATAAAAGAAATTCTGGTCGTTCCGGCAAGACAGGCAGCATCGTTGAGAGGTGGCTGCGGCTCACTGCGGGCGGTGTGTTCACGCGGGCAGGGCTCTGGTGTCGTGTCCGCCGCGGCGTTCGCGCCAGCGGCATTTACCTGGATCATGCTCCCGGGCTGCAGGAACAGTTTGCGCTATCACTATAATCACGAAGCTTCAAAAGTGCCGGCGATTGTACACCCGCGTAACGGCTATTCTCGCAAAAATGTAGGAGAATAGCTTGACTAATGTAGTAGGCTATTCAGCATTTCCCGTATCCTGTTATTTCCCTACCAAATCCTTACTAAAATCGGCCATCCACCATGAAAATTGCCATACTCGATGATTACCAGGATGCCGTGCGCGGCCTCGATTGTTTCAAATTGCTCGACGGCCACGAGGTCAAAGTGTTCAGCAATACGGCGCGGGGCCTGGGCCAGCTGGCGATCCGCCTGGCGCCGTTCGACGCGCTGGTGCTGATCCGCGAACGCAGCAGTTTCAACCGTGCCTTGCTGTCGAAACTGCCGAACCTGAAACTGATTTCGCAAACGGGCAAGGTCAGCGGACACATCGATGTGGCGGCCGCCACCGAGCTGGGCATCGCCATCGCGGAAGGCATCGGCTCGCCCACGGCGCCGGCCGAACTGACGTGGGCGCTGATCATGGCGGCGCAGCGCAAGATCGTGCCGTACGCGCAACATTTGCAGGAGGGGCTGTGGCAGACGTCGTCGCTGGAGCCAAAGCACAACACGCTCGGTACGGTATTGAAAGGGCGCACCCTGGCGATCTGGGGCTACGGCAAGATCGGCCAATTGATCGCCGGCTATGGCCGCGCCTTCGGCATGACCATCCTCGTGTGGGGCAGCGAAGCGAGCCGCGCAGCGGCCGTGGCGGCCGGCGACACGGCGGCGGTCTCGCGCGAGGCGTTCTTCGAGCAGGCCGACGTGCTGAGCTTGCATCTGCGCCTGTCCGACAAGACACGCGGCCTGGTCACAAGCGAGGATCTGGCGCGCATGAAGCCGACGTCCCTGTTCGTCAACACGAGCCGCGCCGAGCTGGTGGCCGATGGCGCGCTGGAAGCGGCACTGCCACAAGGGCATCCGGGCGCCGCCGCGCTCGACGTGTTTACGGACGAGCCGCTGCCGCCAGGCTCGCCGCTACTGCTGCTGCCGAACGTGCTGGCCACGCCACACCTGGGCTACGTCGAGCGTGACAGCTATGAGCTGTATTTCCGCTACGCCTTGCAAAACATCGTCGATTTTACGCAGCATCAATGCACGCGCCTGCTCAATCCCGAAGCATTGCAGCATGCGCGCCAAGCCCCTCAGGAGCGCTGAAAGCCCTTGATCAGGTCGGGCTCGCCCGTGATGCGGATGGCGGGCGCCGACAGCACGTGCCGGCCGCGCCACAGGCCGGTCCAGCCGGGCGGCCAGGCGATGTCAGGCCCACTGTACGGCGCCACGCCGGCGCGCACGGCCACGACCGGCACGGGCGGCATGTCTTGCAAGGGTTCGCCTGGCGCGCGCTGCATGTCCAGGCTGTACATATAATGGGGTAATAAAGCGTCGCAGACACGGCCAAACCACTCGCTATGGTCGTCGTCGCGCCCCAGCGCCTGTGCCAGGCCTTGCGGATCGAAACGGGCCAGGGCATCGATCAGCTCGCCAGTGGAAGCGCCGGGAGAGTCTCCCCAGCCCATCACGGGATTGACGTTGTAATCGGCGCCCGAGCCATACCAGCCTTCGCGCCAAGGACGCTGCATCCAGTCGCGCGGCCCCGTAAACAAATGCCAGCGCCAGTGCAGCCCGGATGGCTTGGGCCAGGAATACAGATACAGTTTTTGATAGCCGGCCTGGTGCAGTGCGCGCACCATCGCCATCAGGCGCGCGTGCGGCATGCGGTCGGGCGGCGCGCGGCGAAACAGGATCGCTTCGCCATCGGCAAACTGCACGTCGTCGGTCGACAGGTTCAGGTCCAGGGTCCGCGCTTCGCTGCCGAAACGGGCGACGATCCAGCCCGTCAGCAAATTGACGGACGTGATCACCCCGTAACCGCGGTGGCGGTGAAAAATGACGGTGCCGGGAGCGAGCGCTTTCATACGGAGTCGGGGGTGGCTGGCAAACAAAGAAACCAGTGTACTCACAGATGGCCAAATTTTCCAGATGCGGCGCAAGCGCAGGCGGCAAGCACGCCGTCCCATCCGCAGCGTCATTCACGCAAGGGCGGCAATCCACGATATCATGCGCGTCATTCTCCACTGACATCGTGACCACATCATGACATTGCGCATACTCGCCACCGGCGGCACTTTCGACAAGCACTACAACGAATTGAACGGTACCCTGGGCTTTTCCGACAGTCATTTGCCGGCAGCGATTGCCCGCGCGCGCATGACGGCGCCCGTGGCGCTGGAGCAATTGCCACTGCTGGACTCGCTCGACATGCAGGATGCGGACCGCCAGCGCGTGCTCGCCTCGTGCCGCGCGGCACAAGAAAAAGCCATCGTCATCATCCACGGCACCGACACCATGCGCGAAACGGCGCAAGTGCTGGGCGCGGCGAACCTGCAGCAAACGGTCATTTTGACGGGCGCCATGATTCCCTACGAAATCGACAACTCCGATGCCCTGTTCAACCTGGGCTTTGCGTGCGGCGTGGCGCAAACCTTGCCAGCCGGCGTCTACGTGGCCATGAATGGCCAGATTTTTGCATGGGACAATGTGCAAAAGAACCGCGCCGCCGGGGTGTTCCAGCCGCTGTGATGCAATTGTACTGCGGCAACGTCGCAGCGCAACAACAAAATGGCATGGCAATATTTCTACGAGGATAAGGAATACCCACATTAATTCCCGCGTGGAAATATTGCAAGCAAAAGAGCAATATATTTGTTCATAATTACAATTATTTCTCATGCTTCAATGCTATATTTGGCTCATCGACTAACCCCTTTTTCGGGAATTCCTCATGACCAAGCGCAAATCGGCTGTACAACTGTTCCAACTGGGCGCCATTGCCGCCGCGTTTGCGCTGAGCGGCACCGCCCACGCGACGACCAGCCTCACCAATGAATATACGGTAACGGCATCGGCCACGGCCGCAGGCGCGAACACGTGGACCTTCGATTACAGCGTCTTGAACAATAACCAGGGCATCGGCGGCCAGACGGGCCTGGACGGTTTCACGATTTTCGTTCCTGTCTCCGCCACGCTGGTCGGTTCCACCGCCCCTGCGCCATTGAACGGCGCCCCCGGCTTCTGGTCGCAAGGTGCCAGCGCCCAGCTCGATCTGGGCGGCGACGGCTCGCAAAACCTGGTGGCGCCATCGGGCTACGCGGCCTACACCTGGTGGGGCCAATATACGCAGTCCGTGTACACGCCAGGCTCGACCGCCAACTTCAGCATTACCCTGAGCAATGTTGCCGTCGGCGCCAACACGGTCGGCATCAGCACCTATTTCGGCTATGGCGCCGCTACTGCACAATCTGCCAGCAACCAGTATGGCAATTACTCTACCTTTACCGGTACTTTCGCTTCACCGGTGGCCGCAGTGCCTGAACCGGAAACATACGCCATGCTGCTGGCCGGTCTCGGCCTGGTCGGCTTCATGGCACGCCGCAGAAAAACAGGCAAGCACAGCGCCTGATTTCCACTCTGCAGCACCTCGACAAGCCCGCTTTCAGCGGGCTTTTTTTTACATTTTTTTACTTTGCATAAATTCTGCAATACAACATTTTTCATCTAATTATTGCTGGCAAAACATCGAATTGCCAATACAATAATTTTATGTTGCAAAAAAACGCCATTGATCATTTTTAAAAACGCAGATATTTATAAATATAAAATCTATATTTAACATTTAAATCAAATATTCTTCAGTATCTCGAATTTATTGCCAAATCCGACACGGTTGAGGTGCATTTTTTCTTGCTGAGACGACATAATGTTTGCCTCGACAAGTCAAAAGTGCATTTATAACAATATTGCGCTAAGTAGTCTTCCACCTCCCACCGACGTGGTTCCGCCTACCGTACACGAACACCGCTGGGCATCTACCCGATGACCAGAACGGTGCTCGTGTACTGCTTGTCGTTATTAAAACTACTACGGAGTAATTGTTACAATGGCATTTAAAGAAAAGATTGGCGTACGCAGCGTACGCCTGGCCCTGACCGTCCTGGCAGGCAGCGTTTTGTTCTCCGGCCAATCCATGGCGGACGAAGCAATTCAAAAAGTTGAAATTACCGGTTCGAGCATCAAGCGTATCGCTGTCGAAGGCGCCTTGCCTGTACAGCGCCTGTCGCAAGAAGCGATCGCCAAATCGGGCGCCACTTCGGTTGCCGACCTGATCCAGGCCTTGCCAGCGATGCAAGGCTTCACCATCGGCGCCGTCGCCGCCGGTTCCGACTCGGGCGGCAATACCAGTGCTTCGCTGCACGGTATCGGCGAAACCTACACCCTGGTGCTGTTGAACGGCCGCCGCATCGCGCCACAAGGTTCCGGCACCACGGTCAACCTGAACGCCATTCCGATGAGCGCCGTTGAACGCGTCGAAATCCTGACCGACGGCGCTTCGGCCCTGTACGGCTCGGACGCCATCGCCGGCGTACTGAACTTCATCCTGAAGAAAAACCAGCAAGGCGCCACCCTGGAAGCCACCTACGGCGGTCCGGAAGACAAGGGCGGCAACGCCTGGAACACCAGCGTCACCTACGGTTTCGGCGACCTGGACGAAGACCGTTTCAACGTGCTGTTGTCGTACCGCCATGACGAGCAATCGAAACTGCGCGCCACCGACCGCACGTTCGCCGCCACCTCGTACGTGCCGTTCAGCCGCAACGGCAATAACTACATCTGGGACCGCACCAGCACATCGGCTTCGCCAGCAGGCGCCACGGTTGCCTACAAGAGCGGTGCGCCATCGACCGCGTTTTCGCCTTACCTGGCTAAAAATGGCAATTGCCCTGAAGGTTTCGACGTCACCACCGCCAATGCACGCGCTTGCGGCTTCGACACGGGTTCCACCGTGGAAATCGTGCCGCAATCGAAACGCGACAGCCTGTTCTCCAAAGCGACGTACAAGCTGAACGACAACCTGAATGCATTCGCCGAACTGGCCTACTCGCGCTACGACCTGACGGCGCGTATCGCCGCCAATCCGATCCCGATCGCAATCGCCAAGGACAGCGCGCTGTACAACACCTATGTGTCGCCCTACCTGACGCCAGCGCAACGTGCCGACGTCAAATCCGTGACGGCCAACTACCGCAGCACCGACTTCGGCCTGCGTGCCAGCAACACCATCACCGAAACCAAACACATGGTCGTCGGTGTGGAAGGCGAACTGGGCGCGTGGAACTTCGAAAGCGGCCTGACCTGGTCGCAAAACTCGATCGACGAGCGCTACACGGGCGGTTACCAGAAGAGCCAGGAATTCAAGAATATCCTGGCCAATCCGGACTTCAATCCTTTTGCTGCGACACAAAAGCCATCCGTGCAAGCACAGGTCGCTGGCGCGCAATTCGTCGGCTCCGTGCGCACCGCATCGACCACGATGCGCGGCATCGACACGCACGGCTCGCGTGAATTGTTCAGCCTGCCAGGCGGCAAGGCCAGCCTCGGTATCGGTGGCGACTACCGCACCTATACGTATGAGCAATCGCCAGGCGCCACCGGCGACGACATCTACAGCTTCAACACCAAGCCAGCCTACGACATGAGCCGCGACACCTACGGCGCCTTCGTCGAGTTGCTGGCACCGCTGACCAAGTCGTTCGAAATGACCGTCGGCGGCCGTTACGATGCTGTCAAGGCGATCGATGACAAGCTGAACAACAAAACTGTCGGTAAAAAAGACAGCGCCAATACCTACAAGGTATCGGCACGCTGGCAGCCGGTACAGACCGTGCTGATCCGCGGTTCCTACGGCACGGGCTTCAAGGCGCCAAGCATGCTGGACATCGCTCAGCCACTGGTCAACGCCGGCTTTACCGCCAAGAAATTTGACTGCCCATACCCAGGTAACGCACTGTGCCGCGCGGAAGCAACGCAATACAACGCGGTATCGCAAGGCAACCCGGATCTGCAATCGGAAAAATCGAAGCAGTTCACCCTGGGCTTCCGTGTCGAGCCTAGCTCGGCATTCTCGTTCGGCGCCGACCTGTGGGATGTGAAATTGCGCAATGCCGTGTCGGAAGTATCCGAAGAGCAAGCATTTGCCGATCCGGTCAAGTATGCATCGAGCTTCGGTGAATACATCGAACCATCGACCGGCATCGCTTACTACGCGTTCAAGAAACTGTCGGTCAACATCGGCAAGAAGGAATACCGTGGTATCGACTGGGATCTGTCCGCCAACCACAAGTTTTCTTTCGGCAAGCTGACCGCCCAATTGAGCGGTACGCACATGTTGCACGCCAACTACACCAAAGCCGGTAGCGACAATGTGTTCACCAGCAACATGAACTTCTTCGGCGACACCAACGAAGTCACGTTCCGCAACCTGATGAAGCTGACGACGACCCTGGACACGGGCCGCCTGAGCAACACGGTCACGGTCAACTACCGTAACGGCTACACCGATGCTCCCGCTACCGTGTACAACCTGGCGACCCAAAAAGAAGAGAAAAACTTCCGCCTGCAAGTACCGTCGTACACCACGTTCGACTGGCAAGCACGTTTCGCCTTTGACAAGCAAACCACGATCCGCGCAGGCATCAAAAACCTGTTCGACCGTGCACCGCCGCTGTCGCTGCGCGCTTCGTCGGGCCACCAGATCGGTTTCGACCCCCGCTACGCCGATCCGATGATGCGTTCGTTCTACGTCACCGGCAACTACAAGTTCTAATTTGACGTGTTGAATTAGCTTGTCTGAAAGGCGCCTTGCACTTCACCGTGCAAGGCGCTTTTTTTATGCGCCGGCAAATTGCACAGGCGAAAAAAAAGGAGCCGCAGCTCCTTTTCGTACCAGCATGACGGCTGTTACGCCGTCGCTTCGCCGCCCAATGCTTCGACCACGTCGGCCATCAGCTTGGAGAGCTCGCCCGTCATCAGCATCACGTCGCCGTCGAAACGCTCTTCGTCGTTCTTCGTGCTCGATTCCGTTTCCTTGATCACGTCGAGCGGCTTGACGCTCTTGATGGCCAAGGACTCCGTCAGCACGAACGAGATCTTGTCGTTCCACGTCATGGCCAGGCGCGTGCACTGCTTGCCGGCCGCGATGTGGCGGCGCACATCGTCCGCTTCCAGGGTGTGGCGCACGTAGCGCACGGTGGCCTTGCTCTCGCCCGTGGCGCGCAATTCCGTATCCATGTCGACCGTGAAGCCGGCCGGCGCGTCGTCCGCCTGCAGCCACTCCGTCATCACCGCCACGGGCGAGCGCTGCACGCGCAGGCTTTCCAGCGGCAGTTTATCGACGGCTTTCAGCAGCAGCTTGATGACTTCATCGGCTTTCGCCGGGCTGGCGGCATCGACCACCAGCCAGCCATTGACGGGGTCGATCCACGTCCAGACGTTGCTGCGGATGCTGAAGGCGCGCGGCAGCAGCTCGTCGGCCACGCGTTCCTTCAATTCCTTCATGGCTTTCTTGCCAGGCGCAAAGCCTTGCGCTTCTTCCATCTCGGCGGCGCGGGCCTTGGCCACCTGGTTGATGACGGTGGCTGGCAGCAGTTTCTTTTCCGTGCCCAGCAAGATCAGCATTTGCTTGTTGACCACGTGGACCAGGCCGCCGTTCGGGCGTGGCGTATCCCAGCCCTGGCGCATCAGATCCATGCTGGTCGCCGGCGTAAATTTGTTCGAGGACAAGGCCTCTTCCAGTTGTTCTGGCGTGTAAGCCCACGGTGCGGGCAGGCGGTAAATCTGAAGATTCTTGAACCACATAATTTTTGTCTTCCGTTTGTTTCAGTAGTGCCAGGGGAACGCCATTCTACACTTTCGACACGGGAATGCCGTCAAAAGCGCGGACTGGCGCGGTGTTGTTGATGCATGGGGAATGCCGCTACAGGGCGGGAAACAGCTCCGCCTGGGCTGGCGCCTGCCGCGTCATGACGGCCGGATCGGACAAGGTCGAGATGCGCACGCCCAGCAGGCGGATTTTCTTGTCAAATGGCACGCGCCGCAAGCAGTCGCGGCTGGCGCGCAGGATGGCGGCGGCGTCCGCCGTGGCACTGGGCAGGGTGATGTCGCGCGTGACCGTGCTGAAATCCTCGAAGCGCAGCTTGATGCCCACCGTGCGCCCCGCCAGCGACTGCTTGTCGAGGTCGCCCGCCACGCGCGTGCACAGGCTTTCCAGCTTTTCCGACAGCGTGGCGCGGTCGCGCACCACCTGCAAGTCGCGCTCGAACGTCGTTTCGCGGCTGACGGACTTGGTTTCCCGGCTCGTCTGCACGGGCCGCTCGTCGATGCCCAGCGCCGCCTGGCGCAGCCAGCCCGTGTACAGGTCGCCGAACTGCGTGCGCAGCATGGCCATGTCGGCCCGCGCCAGCTCGCCGATGGTGATAATGCCCAGCGCTTCCAGCTTGGCCGTGGCTTTCGGGCCGATGCCATTGATCTTTTTCGCCGGCAAGGGCCACACGCGCGTTTCCACATCCTCGGGCGACAAAATGGTGAGCCCGTCGGGTTTTTCCAGGTCGGAACAGATTTTTGCCAGCAATTTGTTCGGCGCCAGGCCGATCGAGCACGACAGGCCCGTCGCCTCGAACACGGCCGCCTTCAGGCGCGCCGCCATGGCCGGTGCCTGCTCGCCGTATTCGGTCAGGTCGACATAGATTTCATCGATGCCCACGTTCTGGATGATGGGGCACAGCTGGGCCACGGCCTGCTTGAAGCGGGCCGAATACTCGCGGTAAGCCTCGAAATCGGCCGGCAGCAGGATGCTGTCGGGCGCCAGTTTCGCCGCCTTCATGATGCCCATGGCGGAAAACACGCCAAACTTGCGCGCCGCATAGGTCGACGTGGTGACGACGCCGCGCCCCACGTAATCGCGCATGCGCGCGAATTTCCGCGTGCCGTCTTCCTGCAACAGGGGTTGCTGCAGCCGGCCGCCGCCGATGACGACGGCTTCGCCGCGCAATTCCGGATATTTCAACAGTTCCACGGAGGCGAAAAAGGCATCCATGTCCAGATGGGCTATCCAGCGGCGCGGTTCAGGCAATGTAGGGGCAGATGTGGTCAAGGACACCTCGCGGCGGGATACTGTAGTTATATACAGTATCGCTGGAAATGCCCATGGATGCAAGTTGAAACGCACGCGCTCCGCAGTTGCTTTTCTCAATAGCAAGATTACAATCCTGACACGACTATAAAAGGAGTTGCCTTGTCTACAGCACATCAAGCTTTGCGCCGCCTGGCCGTCTGCTCATCCATCCTGCTGTCCACGCTGGCGCCATCCGCGCTGGCCGCCGATGCCACCGCACCCATCGCCGCCAAGACGGCCTGGCAGGAAACGCGCCACGGCACCGTGGTTACGGACGACTACCGCTGGCTGCAAAAGAAGACCGATCCTGCCGTGATCGACTACCTGAATGCGGAAAACGCCTACACGGCGGCCGTCACGGCCCCGATCCAGCCGCTGGCCGACAAGCTGACTGCGGAAATCAAGGGACGCATGCAGGAAGTGGACCTGTCCGTGCCTGCGCGCCAGGGCAATTTCTACTATTACACGCGCACGGAAGCGGGCAAGCAATACCCGATTCACTGCCGCCGCCCCGTCGGCAAGAACGGCGCCTACGATGCGCTGGCGTTTGAAGAAATTCTGCTGGACCAGAATCAATTAGCTGAAGGCCACAAATTCTTTGCCGTGCGCGCGTTTGCCATCAGCCCGAATGAACAGTTGCTGGCCTACACCACCGACACGACGGGTTTCCGCCAGTACGAGCTGCATGTCAAGGATTTGAAGACAGGCAAGTTGCTGGGCGACAGCATGCCGCGCGTCACATCCCTGGCCTGGGCGGCCGACAACGCCACCCTGATGCTGACGCAGGAAGACGCCACCACCAAGCGCGCTGACCGCTTGTTCCGCCTGGCCCTGGGCGGCACGCCGCAGCAGGTCTACCACGAGCCGGTGGAACAGTTCGCCATCCACGTGGACCGCACGCATGACAAGCGCTTCTTCGTGCTGACCTCGGGCAGCACGGATACGAGCGAAGTGCTGCTGCTGCCAACGAGCCAGCCGCAAGGCAGTTTCCAGAGCGTGCTGAAACGCGAAAAAGGCCACCGCTACGTCGTCGAACACCGCGACGGCCAGCTGTATATTCTGACCAACAAGGATGCGAAGAATTTCCGCGTCGTCAGCGCGCCATTGAGCACCCCGCAGCCGAAACACTGGAAACCCGTCGTGCTGCACAACAAGGATGCCGTGATCCAGTCCATCGACGTCTTCCAGGGCTATCTGGTGGTGATGGAAAAGGCGCGCGCACTGAACCGCGCGCGCATCCATGATTTTGCGCAAAAGAACTGGAAGACCGTACAGTTCGACGACCCCGTCTACCTGGCCACGTCCGTCGGCACACCCGAGTTTTCGGCCACGCAATTTCGCATGTCGTACCAGTCGCCCGTCACGCCGCCCACCATCATCGATGTCAGCATGAAGGATGGCCAGCGCACGGTACTGAAGCAGCAGGAAATCGCCGGCGGCTTTGACGGCAGCCGCTACACCACGCAGCGCCTGTGGGTGAAAGCGCGCGATGGCGTGCAAGTGCCGCTGTGGGTCGTCTACAAGAAAGGCGTCAAGCTCGACGGTTCCGCGCCGCTGCTGCTGTACTCGTATGGCTCGTATGGCATTTCCACGGAAGCCACTTTCTCCATCAGCCGCATCAGCCTGCTGGAACGGGGTGTCATCTATGCGCAAGCGCATATCCGCGGCGGCACCGACATGGGCGAAGCGTGGCATGAAGACGGCATGCTGATGAAGAAGAAAAACACCTTCCATGACTTCATCGACAGCGCCGACTACCTGGTGCGCGAAAAATGGACGAGCCCGAACCGCCTGATCATCCAGGGCGGCAGCGCAGGCGGCTTGCTGATGGGCGCCGTCGTCAACATGCGCCCCGAGCTGTTCCACGCCGTGCACGCGGCCGTGCCGTTTGTCGACGTGATGAACACCATGATGGACGCCAGCCTGCCCCTGACGACGGGAGAGTACCTGGAATGGGGCGACCCGAACCAGAAGGCGGCCTACGACTACATGCTCAGCTACTCGCCTTACGACAACATTGCACGCAAGAATTATCCCGCCATGCTGGTGACGACGGGCCTGAACGACAGCCAGGTCATGTACTGGGAACCGGCGAAATACGTGGCCAAGCTGCGCGCGTATAAAACGGACAGCAATCCCCTGCTGCTGAAAACGAATATGGGCGCCGGCCACGGCGGCGCTTCGGGCCGCTACAACGCCATCGCCGAAAACGCGTTCAATATGGCGTGGATGCTCTCCCAATGGGATATCACGGAATAATGTGAAAAAAGCGCTTGCAGAAGGATTTTAGCCATCCTATAATAGCGCCTCTTCCAGACGTGGTGACAAACGTCGGGATGGTTTTCTGAGACAAGCAACGGGTGCTTAGCTCAGTTGGTAGAGCGGCGCCCTTACAAGGCGTAGGTCGGGAGTTCGAGCCTCTCAGCACCCACCAAATCAGAAAACTGTCCAGTGCTTCATGGATCAGCAACACAGATCATACGAGCTTGGAGTGGTAGTTCAGTTGGTTAGAATACCGGCCTGTCACGTCGGGGGTCGCGGGTTCGAGTCCCGTCCGCTCCGCCAATAAAAGAAAAGCCCTTTGGTTCCTGGAACCGAAGGGCTTTTCCCATTTCAGCAGCAGAAATCACGCCAATACTCCCTTCCTTGAACATTTTTGCGCTTTTCAGCAAAAAAACTGCCATTCCCCCTCAAGAATAGTTGCACAAGGGCGAAAGCGCCCCCTATAATAGTGCCTCTTCCAGACGTGGTGACAAACGTCGGGATAGTTTTCTGGGTATGCGGGTGCTTAGCTCAGTTGGTAGAGCGGCGCCCTTACAAGGCGTAGGTCGGGAGTTCGAGCCTCTCAGCACCCACCACCAATACAGAAAATTATCCAGTGCTTCATGGATCAGCAACACAGATCATACGAGCTTGGAGTGGTAGTTCAGTTGGTTAGAATACCGGCCTGTCACGTCGGGGGTCGCGGGTTCGAGTCCCGTCCGCTCCGCCAATAAAAGAAAAGCCCTTTGGTTCCTGGAACCGAAGGGCTTTTCCCATTCTGGGGTCAGATCCACAACACCGCCAACGTCAACCCCAACGCTGACTTGTCCGGGGGTCTGACCCCGGCTGTTAGAATCAGCGCTACTCTGACTCCGCCCCTGCCCGCATGCGCTTGCCCCGTAGTACTCCTCCCTATCTCGCCCTGCGGCTGCGCCTGGCCCATCATGCTTTGCTGCAATTTGCCGCCAGCCTGGCCAGTTCCATGGAAATTCTCGTGTTCCTGGCCGGTCCCGTCCTGCTGGGCTTGCTCAGCGTCATCGCCCTGCCCGGCTTTCTCGCCGCGAACCAGCCCTGGCCCGCCGCACTGGGCATCATCGTCACGCAGACCGTGCTCACCTGCCTGCCCGCCTGGCTGCTGCGCAAACGGTTGTTGCCGGCAAATACCGCCGCCTGGCTGCGCCAGCTGCCCTTGCCGCCGCGCCTGCGCTGGCAAGCCGATATCGCCGTGGCCGGTATGCTGATGCTGCCGCTGGGCATCGCCTATGCCGTCTCTGCCGGCATCTGGCTGCTGCAGTCGCCGCCCTGGCTGCGCCCGGTCATCGCGCCCGGCATGGCCGCCACCCTCGCCGCCTGGCTGCTGGCCTGGCTGCTGACGACGCTCATCGTGGCGCAGCGCCTGCGCGCGCCGCGCCCCGCCCAAAAGGCGCGCCCGCCCACGATGACGGCATACGTGCCGCAACGGCCCCGCTGGCCTACCCTGTTCCAGTGGCGCCAGCTGTTCTGGCTGCCGTTCTGGCGCAATGAGAATGTGATCGGCCTGCAGCAAAGCGTCTTGCTGGCCACGGCGGGCGCCAGCATGCTGGCCTGGCTGCTGCGCGCGCCCCTGCTGCCCGCGCCGCTGCTCGGTTTGCTGGCCAGCGCCAGCCTGGTCATTGTGACGGACCGGGGCGACAAGGCCGTGCGCGAGCAGATCGCCGTGCTGCGCCCAGCGCTGAACGCCTGGCCGCTGGCCAGCGCGCCCTTGCTGCGCCTGGCCTGCGCGGCCAGCCTGCTGCCCGCCTTCGCCGTGCTGCTGGCCGGTGCTGTCTTGCTGTACGCCACCGATCCCGCCGCCTTGCAACAGCGCGTCACCAGCGTGTATGCCCTCACCGCCAGTGTCGCCCTGCTGGCCATCGTGGGCCTGCCCCGCCTGACGGCGCGCGGCAGGGTCGCCCTCGTCGTCCTGTCCATCCTTGCCTTGAGCGCC
Organism: Janthinobacterium agaricidamnosum; assembly: GCF_003667705.1. Classification (NCBI taxonomy): domain Bacteria; kingdom Pseudomonadati; phylum Pseudomonadota; class Betaproteobacteria; order Burkholderiales; family Oxalobacteraceae; genus Janthinobacterium; species Janthinobacterium agaricidamnosum. The sequence goes on from NZ_CP033019.1 coordinate 5,704,802, forward strand.
ATCGGAAGCGAATTATGGAATTGAACCTGCCTTCTCCCGTGCTGTATATCGAGCACCTCGATTTTCACTTCCCCACGCACAGCGTGTTCCAGGGGTTCAACCGGCAATTCGGCCCCGGCATCACCTGGCTGCGCGGCGCGAACGGCGCCGGCAAGACGACCCTGCTGAAACTGGCGGGCGGCGCCCTGCTGCCCGCGCGCGGCGCCATCCGTTTGAACGAAATCGACAGCGGCTTCATGCCGCTGGCCTACCGCGCCCGGGCCTTCTATTGCGGCGGCGATGCGCCCGCCCTGCCCTGGCTGCAAGTGCACGAGTTTCTCGACCTGCACCTGGCCCTGTACCCGGGCAGCGACCAGGCCCTGCTGAACGACGAACTGAGCGCATTTTCCCTGCTGCAGACCTTACAGCAAAGCATCACCGCCCTGTCCCTGGGCCAGCATAAAAAACTGCAGCTGGCCCTGGCACTGGCCTTGCCCGTGCGCCTGCTGCTGATCGATGAGCCGTTCAATGGCCTCGACGCGGCCGCCATGGCGTACTTGCGCCAGCGACTGGCCGACCCGGCCCGCCTGGCGCGCCAGTGCATCGTGCTGACCAGCCATCTGGCGCCGGACGTGCCGCTGGCGGCGACGGTGGAAATATAGACAGGAAATACAGCTTTGCAGATCAGCAAGAACCGCTTAGGATGCCGTGTTGCAAAAACCGGCGATCCCGGTGCAGCCACGACAACAACACGGCACGGTTATTCACCGCGCCCGGCTTATTCTTGGAGAAATCATGTTGAACATCCACCGCAGCGCCCTGGCCATCCTGTGCGCCGCTATCACCACCTGCACCACTTCGGCCCTCGCCGCCGGCCCCACGGGCACGGCCGCCGACTATGGCAGCAGCGCGCCCCACGCCGCCGCCCAGCGCAGCATCGAACTGCAGCCCGACACGCGCCACATCAACGTCACGCACGGCGAAACCGTCACCATCGCGCGCGCCGGCCAGCGTTTTACGTGGCACGTGCAAACTTTTAACCATCAAGCGACATTCGCCCTGAGCGACATCGCGCCGAAGGACATGGCCGTCGACGGCGTGCAGGTGTACGTAGCCGCCAATCCCCTGTACACGGGCAGCTAAGTTTCTTTAACGCATAAAAAAACCGGAAGGGCCTCGCGGCCGTTCCGGTTTTTTTTCAGCGTGAAGAGTTACGCCGTCAATGCTTCTTTCGCTGCGGACTCGTCGACCACTTCCTCGTCATCCGAGCGGATCAGGTGGTCAAAGGCGGACAAAGCTGCCTTGGCGCCTTCGCCGGTGGCGATGATGATCTGCTTGTACGGCACCGTGGTGACGTCGCCGGCCGCGAACACACCGGGGATCGAGGTCTGGCCGCGGGCATCGACTTCGATTTCGCCGTGGCGCGACAGGGCGACCGTGCCTTTGAGCCACTCCGTGTTCGGCACCAGGCCGATTTGCACGAAGACGCCTTCCAGTTCAACCTTGTTCGACGCGCCGCTGATGCGGTCCGTGTAGCTGAGGCCATTGACGATCTTGCCGTCGCCGTGAATCTCGGTGGTCTGCGCCGACGTAATCACGGTCACATTGGGCAGGCTGTGCAGCTTGCGCTGGAGCACCGCATCGGCGCGCAGTTCCGCGCCGAACTCGATCAGGGTCACGTGTTTCACGAGGCCGGCCAGGTCGATCGCCGCTTCCACGCCCGAGTTGCCGCCGCCGATCACGGCCACGCGCTTGCCCTTGAACAAGGGACCATCGCAGTGCGGGCAGTAGGCGACACCGTGGTTGCGGTATTCCTTCTCGCCCGGCACGTTGATTTCGCGCCAGCGGGCACCGGTGGCCAGGATGACGGTCTTGGCTTTCAGCACGGCGCCATTCGCCGTTTCAATCTCGATCAGCTTGCCTGGAGTCAATTTCGCGGCGCGCTGCGTGTTCATGATGTCGACGTCGTATTCCTTGACGTGCTGTTCCAGCGCCACGGCGAACTTCGGACCATCGGTTTCCTTGACGGAAATAAAGTTTTCGATCGCCAGGGTATCGAGCACCTGGCCGCCGAAACGCTCGGCCAGCACGCCCGTGTTGATGCCCTTGCGGGCAGCGTAGATCGCCGCTGCCGCGCCGGCGGGGCCGCCGCCGACGATCAGCACGTCAAACACGTCTTTCTTGCTCAACGCTGCCGCCTGGCGGGCGCCGGCGTTGGTGTCGAGCTTGGCAAGGATTTCCTCGACATTCGTGCGTCCCTGGCCGAAATGCTGGCCATTGAGGAACATCATCGGCACGGCCATGATCTGGCGTTCTTCCACTTCTTGCGGGAACACGCCGCCATCGATGGTGGTGACCTTGATGCGCGGGTTGATCACGGCCATGGCATTCAAGGCCTGCACCACTTCCGGGCAGTTATGGCAGGAGAGCGAAATAAACGTTTCAAACTCGTAATCGCCGTCGAGGTTGCGGATCTGCTCGATCACGGCATCGTCGAACTTGATGGTGTGGCCGCCCACTTGCAGCAGCGCCAGCACCAGCGAGGTAAATTCGTGGCCCAGCGGCACACCGGCGAAACGCACGCCGATGTCGGAGCCGGTACGGTTGATGCTGAACGACGGAACCCGTACGCCAGCGTCAAGGCGCTCGACCAGCGTGATTTTGTCGCTCAACAGGACTATCTCCTGGAGCAATTCCTTCATCTCGCGGGCTTTTGCGCTGTCATCGAGAGAAGCGACCAGCTCAAGCGGATACACCACTTTTTCCAGGTAGGATTTCAGTTGGGTTTTGAGGGTTGCATCTAACATGATTTTTTCTTCCTTTACAAATATTTAGGCGAATGCCGGGCCGGACGCCCGGTCCGGCATCGCGGTAACTACTTGTTTGCTACGTCGTGCATCGAGACTTAGATCTTGCCGACCAGGTCCAGCGATGGGGTCAGCGTTGCGGCGCCTTCCGTCCATTTTGCCGGGCACACTTCGCCTGGGTGGTTCGCCACGTACTGGGCGGCTTTAACTTTGCGCAACAGTTCCGATGCGTCACGGCCGATGCCGTTGTCATGCACTTCCAGCACTTTGATGAAGCCGTCCGGATTGATGACGAAGGTGCCGCGCAGTGCCAGGCCTTCTTCTTCGATCATGACTTCGAAGTTGCGCGACAGGGCGCCGGTCGGGTCGCCGATCAGTGCGTATTGCACTTTCTTGATGGCGTCCGAAGTGTCGTGCCAGGCTTTGTGCGCGAAGTGGGTATCGGTCGAGATGCCGTAGACATCGACGCCCAGCTTCTGGAACTCGGCGTGGTGATCGGCCAGATCTTCCAGTTCGGTTGGGCAAACGAAGGTGAAGTCGGCTGGGTAGAAGACGAATACCGACCACTTGCCTTTCAGCGACGCTTCCGTCAGGTCGACGAATTTGCCATTGTGGTATGCGGTTGCCTTGAATGGTTTAACTTGGGTATTGATCAGCGACATGTCATTTCCTCTCGTGTGGTGAATCAGTAAGACTCTAGTGTAAGGGGTTTTAACCCATATTCAAAATTGATTGTCACAATAGTTTCAATTGGTTTTAGCTATCATGACGCCATGGGAACTCCATGATAGGCAGTTCCCACGGGATTGGATAGCGGTGACAGTGGATACCCCTGCCGCCGCCAGGTGTTTCATTCCTAGTTCTTTAACTCTTCTGGTACCTTGCCGCCGTTTTCCGCCAGCTTGATCATCACCTGGCGGTGCAGCCAGATATTCATGCTGGCCGAATCGTTGGTGTCGCCTGTGAAATGCAGCTCTTGCGCCAGTTCCTTGCGCGCGGCCAGGCTGCTGTCGAGTTGAAGCAGTTTCATCAGGTCGACGATGGACGTGCGCCAATTGAGTTTTTCCGCGTTCTTGCTGGCCAGGTCGACCAGCACCACTTCCACGTCGACGACCGGCACGGCGGCGGCCGGTGCAGGCGCTGCCGCCGGTGCGGCTGCCGCTGGCGCTTCGGTAGCGGCGGCTGGCGTGGCTGCCGGGGCAGCGTCGGATGAATGGTGGAAGATTTTGTTATAGATATTGCTGAAAATGCCCATGAGGTCACCTCGAGTTGAGTGAATGGAAGAAGGTTTGCCTGCGCACCAGGTCCAGGACCCGTGACAGCAATGCCGGGCGCAGGCGCCAGCCCGTCGAGTATAAGCCCGTTCGGGCCGGGAGCCCCGTCCCGCAGGCTTGCGTGAAATCTGGTGGCGGACGCGCCCGTTTCAAGGATGCAAAGGCCGCCGGGCGTGCAGCAGCGCGTCGAACGCGTCGATGGCCAGCGGCGGCGCAAACAGCTCGCCTTGCGCAAAATCGCAGCCGATGTCCAGCAGCCGTGCGCGCTGCTCTTCGGTCTCCACCCCTTCGGCGATGACTTGCAAACCCAGCTTGTGGGCCATGGTGACGATGGCTTCGCACAGCACCAGTTCGCTGGCGCCGGGCGCCAGCTTGCGCACCAGCACGCCGTCGAGCTTCAGGTAATCGATGCCGCACTGCTGCAATTGCGTCAGCGAGGCATGGCCGCTGCCAAAGTCGTCGAGGGCGATCTGCAAGCCCGCCTCGCGCAAGTGCTGCAGGCGTGGCGCCATGCTATTGCCGCTAGGTAAAAGCACATCTTCGCGCATGTCGAGCACGATGGCCGAAGGCGGCACATCGAGCGCCAGCAGCTGGCGCAGCCAGGTGCCGGGCGCCTCGACTTCGCGCTGCAATTCCAGCGACGACTGGTTCAGGCACAGCTGCAGCCCCGGCAAGCCGATGGCCTGGCCCTGCGCGCGCCAGCGCAGCAGTTGCGCGGCCGCCGTGCGCAGCACCCAGTCGCCGATCTCCACGATCAGGCCGCTGCTCTCGGCCAGCGCCAGGAAATCGGGCGGGCACACGACGCCCCGCTGCGGATGGTGCCAGCGCAGCAAGGCTTCCGCTTTGGCCAGTTTGCCGCTACGCAGCTCGACGATGGGCTGGTAATGCAGCTGCATCTGCTGTTCGTGCAGGGCCGCGCGCAAGTCCGCCCCCATGCGCATGCGGTTGACGGCCGCCACCTGCATGGCCGGCGTGAAATAACTGTAGCGGTTGCGCCCCGCGCCTTTCGACACATACATGGCCTGGTCCGCATGCTTGAGCAAGTCCTCGATCGTGCCCGCGTCGTCCGGATACAGGGTGATGCCGATCGAGGCCGAGACGAAGGCCTGCTCCTGTCCCAGCAGGAATGGTGCCAGCAAGCCGTCGAGGATTTGCCGCGCGATACGGTCGACTTGCTGCAGGTCGTCGAGGTCGGACAGGATCACCGTGAATTCATCGCCGCCCAGGCGCGCCACCGTATCCGTCTCGCGCACGCCCACGCGGATGCGCCGCGCCGCTTCGATCAGCAAGATATCGCCCTGGTGGTGGCCGAGGGTGTCGTTGACTTCCTTGAAATGGTCGAGATCGATAAACAGGATGGCCACGCGGCTTGCGTCGCGCCGCCCCTGGGCCAGCGCCAGGCGCAGGCGCTCGTGGAACATGCGGCGGTTCGGCAATTGCGTCAAGGTATCGAAATTGGCTTGCTGCCAGATCAGCGCTTCCGTTTGCCGCTTGTCCGTCACGTCTTCCAGCATGCACAGGTGGTGCGGGCCGCCATGGCGCGCCGTGGCGATGGCCGTTACCGAAGCGTCGACCCACACCACGCCGCCATCGGGACGCACGATGCGCTTGGCGTGGCGAAAACCCTGCATGCGCCGCGCCAGCAGCTGCGCCACGTGCGCCTGCTCGCCCGCCACGTCGTCGGGATGGCTGATTTCCATCCAGCTCGTCTGCTTCATGTGCTCCAGCGTGCGCCCGGCGATGGCCAGATAGCGCGGATTGATATCCAGAAACTGTCCGCTCACGGTATCGATCAGGGCGATGCCCATGGGCGCCTGCTCGAACATGGTGCGAAAGCGCAATTCCCCTTGCCGGATGGTGTCCTCGGTGCGGCGGCGCTCACGCGCCAGATTGCTGAAATGAAAGGCGGCCGACACGGCCAACAGGCTGCCCGCCACGCCCAGCGACAGGTACAGCCAGCCCAGGTCCGCGCCTGGCACGGGGCGATACAAAAAACCCTGGTAGGCGCGGCTGTCCGTGGCATTGCGCGGCAGCACGCCCATGGCGGCATACGTATCGGCGATATGCTGCCAGCGCTGGGGATTCATGTAGCCCGGCTCCACCAGCGTAGGCTGCAGCAGTAAATCCATCTGCTGCGCCTCGTACAGCAGGTGCGCGTGGTCGTGGCGCTGGCTGTATTTGACATGGATCAATTGCGCCATTTCCTCGCGGTGCGCCATCGCGTATTGCCAGCCGCGCAAACTGGCCGCGCGGAACGCTTTTACGCGCTCGGGATGGCGGCGCAGTTCGCGCTCGCTGGTAAACAAGTTGTCGCCGTAGAAATCGATGCCGGCCGTGCGCGGCGTAAACTGGTAATAGGGAAATCCCGCCCGGTCCAGATAGTCCGGTTCGTTGGTGGAATACGCGGCAATCGCATCGACTTTGCCCTCGATCAAATCCTCGACCCGGTAGCTGGGCGGCAAGTGGCGCATCTGCTGCGGCGCGACGCCCATTTTCCGCAGGAATAGCGACACTTCATCGGATGCAGACGCCACGTCGGTGGGCGCGCCTATCATCACAGGCGCCCCCGCCAGCTTGCGCACGTCGGGCGCGCCGCCTTGCTGGCGCATCAGCAGCACGCTGGGCGAATGCTGGAACACCACGGCCAGCACCACCACGGGCTTGCCGGCCAGGCGGCTGAGCAACAAGGTGCTGTTGCCCACGCCATATTCGGCCTGGCCCGCCAGCACGGCCGCCTCGGCGCGCGGCGCGCCGCTGCCTTCGAGCAGCGTCACGTCGAGGCCCGCCTCGCGGTAATAGCCCTGCTCGATGGCCGCGTAATAGCCGGCGAACTGGAACTGGTGCGTGAAATTGAGCTGCAGGGAGACGGGCTCCAGAGCCCGGGCTTGTGTGGCCAGGCACAGCAGCAGGAAGAACAGGCCGCGCCAGCCGCGCGCCAGCCTGCCGGCGAGCGGCAAGACAAAGCGGAAAGCATCGGGGGCTTTCATCGGCATGGCGGAACACCACAGGAAGCTGCCGAGCTGGCAGGGGTAAGGCTATTGTAGCCGCCCCTTTTGCCATTGGATAATTATTTCAGTGAGAACAATAGCGTTGATGTTTTTGGCAAACAATTGCGCATTTGTTTGCGCTAGAACACGACGCCGGCGACCAAAATGATGTTGGCATACGGACTGCACTCGCCCGTGCGCACGATGGCGCGCGCGCCCTTGCTCAATTGCTTGAACTCCTCGTGCGTCACCTGGCGCGCATCGGGCAGGGACAAGGCCGCCACCTGGGCCGCCATGGCCGGATTATGCTGCGGCAGTTCGCTGGCGAGCAAATGGTATTCCACCTGCATTTCAGTCAATACCGTATTGACGGTATCGATGAAGCCGGGAATGCCGCGCGTCAGGGCCAGGTCGATCAGGGGCACGCCCGGCTGCGACGGCAAGCCCGCGTCGCCGATGACGAGCATGTCGCCATGACCGAGCGACGCGATCAGTTGCGACAGTGCGATATTGAGCAACGGTGATTTTTTCATGGGCGTGGTATCGTTAGAACAGCTCGTGCAAGTGGGGGATCGAGGTTTGCGCGCCGGGCTTGGTGACGCTCCAGGCAGCCGCGCGCTGGCCTTGTTGAATCGCTTCCGCCTCGTCCATGCCGGACGCCAGGCCCGCCACAAAACCGCCGATAAACGTGTCGCCGGCGGCCGTCGTGTCGACCGCTTGCACCGCTTCGGCCGGAAACGTGTAATCGCCGCCATACAGGGCCGCGTGCACGCCCTTGGAACCCAAGGTGATGATGACGTTGTCGCTGCCCAGCTTTTGCAGCGCGGCCGCCAGCGCCTTGGCATCCGCGCCTTCCGGGCTGACGCCGGCCAGCATGGCCGCTTCGATTTCATTCGGAATCAGGTAGTCGACCAGTTCCAGCACGCCTTGCGGCAGGCTGGCCGCCGGGGCCGGGTTCAGCACCACGGTCTTGCCCAGCGAGCGGGCCAGTTTAATGGCGTGCACGACGGTGGCCATCGGCGTTTCCAGCTGCAGCACGACGATGTCCGCCTGCTCGATCAGCTCTTTCGCCGCGTCGATATGCGCGGGGCTGAGCAGATCGTTGGCGCCGCCGGCGATCACGATGCTGTTCTGGCCGTTGTCGTCGACGAGGATCGAGGCGATGCCGGACGCGACGCCCGGCAAGGTGGTGATATGGCTGTCGATGATGCCGTCGCCCACGAGGGCCGCGCGCAAGGTCGCGCCAAACGCGTCGTCGCCCACGCAACCGACCATGGCCACTTGCTGGGCGCCCGCCACCTTGCCGCTCAGGCGCGCGCAGGCCACGGCCTGGTTGGCGCCCTTGCCGCCAGGAATAGTTCTAAACGCGCCGCCCGTCAGGGTTTCGCCGGGCAGGGGCATGCGCGGCACGCGCAAGACCAGGTCCATATTGATGCTGCCGATAACCACGATCATGATGTCATTCCCATCAGTTCAGTTGCAGGTGAAGAAGTAGGTGCGGAAGAAGGTACGGTGGCGGCCACGCTGGAGCCGCGCACGTGCAGCTCGGGGGCGATGCTGCGCTGCTGGCGCGGCAAGGCGGGGTCGGCGATGCGCGCCAGCAGACAGGCCGCCGTGATGTGGCCCAGCTCGCGCGTGTTCTGCGCCACGCTGGTCAAGGCCGGATGCACGAAGCTGGCCAGGTCGATATCGTCGAAGCCGACGACGGCCAGTTCCGCCGGCACGGCAATGCCGCGCTCGGCGGCGGCGCGCAGGGCGCCAAAGGCCATCACATCATTGCAGCAGAACAAGGCGTCGGGGCGCTGGCCTGACGGCAGCGCCAGCAAGTCCAGCGCGGCCGCATAACCGCCTGCGCTCGTAAAATCGCCATGCACGCACAGGGCGTCGGCCAGGACCACGCCCGCGTCCGCCATGGCGCTGCGCGCGCCGGCGATGCGCTCATTGGAAATGCTCACTTCGCGGGGACCGGCGATGCAGGCAAGGCGCCGCCGCCCCAGCTCCAGCAAATGGCGCGCGGCCAGGGATCCCCCGGCGCGGTTGTCGACGGCCACCGCATCGATGGCCAGGTCGCTGGGCGCGCGGTCGAGCAGCACGGCCGGCACCTTCATCTTGCGCAGCAATTCGCCATCGCTGTCGGCCAGCGCGGACAAAATCAGGCCGTCGCAGCGCTTGGTCAGCAGCACGTTCAGGTAGTCGCGCTGCTTGGCGGGATCGTCATCGGAATTGCACAAGATGACGCTGTAGCCGGCCGCGTAGCAGCTGTCCTCGATGCCGCGCGCCACTTCCGAGAAATACGGGTTCGTATTGTTCGGAATGATCAGGCCGATGGTGCCCGTGCTGCGGCTGCGCAAGGAGCGCGCCAGCGCGCTGGGCACGTAATGCAGTGCCTCCGCCGCCGCCAGCACGGCGCGGCGCGCCTCGTCGCTGACGGGGCGGGTATTGTTGAGGACGTGCGAGACGGTGGTAAACGACACCCCCGCCGCCTGCGCCACTTGCTTGATGGTTGCCATGGGCCGGTATTATGAACGCTCGCCGCGGCGGCGGTAAGTGTCGAGCACGACGGCGGCGACGATCACCAGGCCCGTGACGATGCGTTTCACGGGTTCCGACACGCCCACCTGCGCCAGGCCCGCTTCCAGCACGGAAATGATCAACACGCCGATAAACGTGCTGATGACGGAACCGCGTCCGCCCATCAAGCTCGTGCCGCCAATCACGACGGCGGCGATCACCTGCAATTCCATGCCCACGCCGCCGTTCGGGTCGGCCGCTTCCAGGCGCGACACCTGGAACAGCGCGCCCACGCCGGCCAGAAAGCCCATCAAGGCAAACACCAGCACTTTCGACGGTTTTGTGTTGATGCCGGACAAACGCACGGCTTCTTCATTGGTGCCGATGCCGATCCAGTGGCGTCCCAGCACCGTGCGCGTGAGCACCAGGTGGCCAATGACGACGATGGCGATCGAGGCGATGAAGGCGGGCGACAGGCCAAACGCAATCGGCGAGCTGATGCCGTCCACGGCGCTGCCGATGTATTCCGTGCGCGAGTTCGTCACTTGATACGCCATGCCGCGCGCCATTTCCAGCACGCCCAAGGACACAATGAACGAGGGGATGCGCCAGCCGACGGAAATGAGGCCCGTCGTCGCGCCGCACAGGGCGGCGACGAACATGCCCAGCAAAGCCGCGCTCCACACGGGCCAGCCCCAGTGCACGACGGCCAAGGACAGCACGGACGCGGCCAGCGCCATCACGGAACCGACGGACAAATCGATGCCGCCGATGATCAGCACAAAGGTCATGCCGACGGCCATCACGACCAGGGTCGGGATGTTGTTCGACAGGGTACTCAAGGTGGCCAAAGTAAAAAAGTTTTCGCTGGCAAACGAGAACAGCACGCACATGGCCAGCAAAGCGCCGATCAGGCCCGCATAGTTTTTCAGGTCGGCCAGGCTGCGCTGCAGATACGAAGGAGAGGAGTTGGAGGTCATGGGAATCTTTCCGGCGGATCAGGCCGCAGCTGGAGTGGAGTTGGGGGTCAAATAGCCGGAGAAGGCGGCCGACAGCAGCGCGTCCTGGCTCCAGGCACCGCGCTCGAAGGTGTCGACGATGCTGCCGGCGCTCATGACGGCGATGCGGTCGCAGATCAGCATCAGTTCGCGCAAGTCGCTCGAGACGATGACGAGGCCCTTGCCCTGGCGCGCCTGTTCGGCCAGCACCTGATAAATATCAAACTTGGCGCCGATATCGATGCCGCGCGTGGGTTCGTCGAACAGCATCACGGGGCAGTCGCGGTACAGCCAGCGGGCGATCACGACCTTTTGCTGGTTGCCGCCGGACAGCTCGGCCACCGTTTGCGCGCTGTTGCGCGAACGGATGCCCAGGCGCTGAATATAGTCGTCGGCCACCGTCGCTTCGGCCGCGTCGTTGAGCCAGCCAGCGCCACTGACCGTGTCGAGCGAGGCGAGGGTCGTGTTGACGGCGATCGACTGGCGCAGCAACAAACCTTGTCCCTTGCGGTCTTCCGTGATCATGGCGATGCCGGCCTGCACGGCCGCCTGCGGCGAGTGCAAGGCGGCAGGGACTTCGCTGTCGCCGAGGAACACGTCACCCGCGTCCGCGCGGTCGGCGCCGAAGATCAAACGCAGCAATTCCGTGCGGCCCGAGCCGATGAGGCCGGCGATGCCGAGGATTTCGCCGGCGCGCAAGTCGAACGAGGTCGGCTTGACCACCTTGCCGCGCGCCAAGCCCCGCACGCGCAGCAGCGGCGCCCCTAAGGTGCGGCCGCTCAGGTCGACGGCATCGTCGGCCGAGCGGCCCACCATCAGGCTGACCAGGTCGGCGGCGGAGTGGCCGGCGATATCGTCGTCGCACACGAGCTGGCCATCGCGCAGCACGGCGATGCGGTCGGCCACGCGCTTGAGTTCTTCCAGGCGGTGGGAAATGTAGATGATGCACACGCCGTCGGCCTTCAGGCGTTCGATTTGCAGGAACAGCAATTCCACTTCGCGGTGCGTCAGCATGGCCGTCGGCTCATCTAACACCAGCAAACGGCAGGCGCCAATTAAATTGCGCGCGATTTCGATCATCTGCTGGTGGCCGATACCCAGTTCGCCCACGAGGGTCCACGGATCGAGGCCGCCCAGGCCCACTTTCTCCATCTGTTCGCGCGCGTCGCGTTCGAGACGCGTGCGGTCGATGAAGCCGAAGCGCTGCGGCAGGTTTTTCAGGTACAGGTTTTCCGCGATCGACAGGGTGGGAATCAAATTGAGTTCCTGCATCACCATGCGGATGCCCAGCGCCTCGGCCGCGCCGCGCGAGGCGGGCTGGTAGGGCTTGCCGTCGAGCAGCATCGTGCCCGTGGTCGCTTGCTCCAGGCCGCAGATGATCTTCGACAGGGTGCTTTTACCGGCACCGTTCTCTCCCGTCAGCGCCAGTACCTGGCCGGGGGCGAAACGCAGGCCCACGCCGCCCAGCACGGGGCCGACATAGGACTTGCCGATGTTATCCAGGGTCAATAGAGGGATGGCGGCTGATGGCGCCGGGAGGATGTCGGTGGGCATGATAAAACTCCGCGGAAAAAGGCGGCGGGGCCGGCGCCGCAGCCTCAGGCAGAGACGCGGACGCTGGCCCCGGCGGGATCAGACGATCAGGACTTGGCGCCCTTGGCGACCAGTTCGACCTTGGTTTCGATGACGCCACCGAGATCGGCCTGTTTCTTCTTCTGCGCCAGCGCTTTGAGCACGGTGTCGATGCCGAACACGGCTTGCTGCGAACCGAACTGGTCGGCGGTAGCCAGCACGCGGCCATCGGCCAGCATCGGCTTGATGGCGTTGATGTTGTCGTAGCCGACGACGAGGACCTTGCCCGTCTTGCCGGCCGCCTTGATGGCGGACACGGCGCCGATGGCCATGTTGTCGTTACCGCACAGCAAGGCCTTGATATTCGGGTTGGCGTTCAGCATGGCGGCGGCCACCGTATTGGCGGGGGCGATTTCCCACTGGCCCGACTGCACGCTGACGACTTTCGCACCGGCCGCGTTCATGGCGTCCTGGAAGCCCAGGGTGCGCTGCTGCGCGTTGTAGGTGGTGGACACGCCCTCGATGATGCCGACGGGGTCGCCCTTCTTGATCTGCTTGGCCAGGAAGTCGCCGACGACCTTGGCGCCCTTGCGGTTGTCCGGGCCGACGAACGGCACGGTGATGCCCTTCTCTTTCAGCGCGCCCTCGTCGAGCTTGTTGTCGATATTGACGACGATGATGCCCGCGTCGATGGCTTTTTTCAGCACCGGCACCAGCGCTTTCGAATCGGCCGGGGCGATCACCAGCGCGTTGACGCGCGAGACGATCATTTGCTCGACCAGCTTGATCTGGCTCGACGTATCCGTTTCATCCTTGATGCCGTTCGACAGCAGGTCGTACTTGGCGGCATTGGCCTTCTGATGCGCCTTGGCGCCATTTTCCATGGTCAGGAAAAATTCATTGGCGAGCGACTTCATCACCAGCGCCACCTTCGGTTTGGCAGGCGTCTGCGCCATGGCCGGCACGGCGGGCAAAGCACATACCAGGACAGCGGCGGCAATCATTTTCAGGCGAATACGGGATGTCATGAGCGTCTCCAGAGTTGTTGGTCAAGCACGTGTACTGCATGCTTTTTAGGAAATTCGTTGCGCGCAAACGTTTGCGCGAAGCGAATAGTGCCTCAATGCCCCATATCAGTGCAAGCAAAACAGTATGTGCGGTGCAGCAAAAAGAGGGCGCTCAGAGGGAAACGGGCAGGCCGATGCGATCGGCCTGCCGAGGGGGAATGCGCGGAAGTCAGGCGTTTGTTGCGGGACGGGCGCTGGCCCACTGCACCGCCAGCACGCTGGCCAGGACCAGCAGCAAGCCCAGCATCGACCAGCCCGTCATGGCCTGGCCCAGCAAGGCCCAGCCCAGCACGACGGCCATCAGGGGACTGAGCAGTCCCAGCGAGGAGACGGCCACGGGCGACAGGCGGGCGATGCCGCGAAACCACAAGGCATACGCCAGCAGCGCGCCGGCCAGGCACAGGTAGGCGTAGGCCAGCACTTGTTGCAGCGACAAGGCCGGCAACGGTGCGTCGGCCAGCCAGGCGACGGGCGCCAGCATCAGGCCGCCGAGCAGCAATTGCCAGCCCGTCAGCGCCAGCACGGGCAAGTCCGGCTTCCAGCGCCGCGTCAGGTAAGTGCCGGCCGCCATGCAGGCCGTGCCGCCCAGCGCGGCGGCGATGCCGATCGGTTCCCACACCGTGCGCGGCGACAACAACAAAACGGCCATGCCGGCCACGCCCAGCACGCTGGCAAGCAAGGCCAGGCGGGCCGGACGGCGCCCTTCCACGCCCCAGGCCAGGCCCATCACCAGCAGCGGCTGGATGGCGCCCACCACGGCCGCCAAGCCGCCGGGCAGGCGGTAGGCGGCCACGAACAGCAGCGCCTGGAACACGCCGATATTGAGCGCCGACAGGATCAGCACGCGGCCCCAGTCGCGCCGCGCGGGCAGGCGCCGCATGATCAGCAGCAACAGCAGGCCGGCCGGCAGCACGCGGATCAGGGCCGCCGTGAAGGGCCGGTCCGGCGGCAGCAGTTCGGACGTGACGATATACGTGGAACCCCAGATCAGGGGCGCCAGCGCCGTGAGCAGAATATCGCCCCAGGCGGGGCGGACAGAAAAGGCGGACATGTACTATCTCGACATCAAGATAAAAAGCCAGTGTGGGCGCGAACTATCTTGATGTCAAGATAAATTGACGGAGGCACCGGCGCCTGGCGGGCGTAAAAAAGCCCGGCAGGGCCGGGCTTCGGGAATGAGGCAAGGCGGCACGCTGCCGCCTGCCCGACGCTTAATCGCGCACGCGCTGCAGCACCGCGACCGGCATGCCGCCGACGGTGAGCGTGGCCACGTTGTTGCTGTTGCTCAGGCTGATCTGCATGGCCATGCCGCCCCCCTCTTCCGAGACGATCGTCACGACATTGCCTTCGGTGGCAAACGTGGCCGTGCTTGCGTTGCCGTTCTCGATAATGCTGTCCTTTGTAAATTCCAGGATTTTGCCCGTCGAGCCCTTCCATTTGCCCACCAGCGGGTGGCCGCCAAAGCGGAACAGGCTTTTCAGCTTGTCCAGCATGCCCGCTTCTTGCGCACCCGAGGCATTGCGCATGGCGCCCGCCATGGCCATGGCGGCCTGGTGCAGTTGCGCACGATCGGTGACTTGCCATTGCTTGTCGACCAGCGCCAGCGGCAGTTGCACTTCCAGGCCGCCGCCCGGCAAGCGTTGCAGGATCTGCGCGCGGTCCGGCGACTTGACGAGCCATGCCGCCTCATCGCTCAGCGCCAGGGTGGCCGTGGCCATCGCCGTCGGCTGCCCGCCCATCTCGCGCACCTGCTCGTAGCCGCTGACCTTGGCCACTTTCACGCCCTTGGCCACGCACAGCTTGTCGCCGCGCAAGGCGGCCTTGCCCGGCGCGGCCAGCGCATAGACGAATTGCGATTGCGCCAGCCAGCCGCCGCTGCTTTGTTCGACGGGAGCGTTGTACAAGCCGCCACGCACGAGGATATCGAGCCATTGTCGAGTGGAGCTGTCGTACGACGCCACGCGGATTTCTTCCTTCTGGTACGGCAAGTTGGTGAAGCACAGCAGCTTGTCGCGCGCCGCCTCGTCGGCCGCCAGGTGGGCATCGATGGCGCGGCCAAAACTGCTGGCCGACGCCGCTTCCGGCGCCAGCAGCCACGCCAGGGCGCCGCCAGCCACGATGACCGCCGCCAGCACGCCGCCGGCGATGACGACGTGGCGCCGCTTCACGCCGGACAGCGCCGGTGTCGCGGCCGGCGCGGGTGATGGGGCTGGCGCGGCATTGACGGCATTGACGGCCTTGCCGCACTCGTCGCAAAAGCGCGCGTCGGGCGCGTGGGCGGTGCCGCACTGTTTACAGAATTGCGCCATGGTCTGCCTTACTTGAGTTTATGCGCGCATTCGCCGCAGAACACGTCATCGGACGCGACCGGGGCCTTGCAGCTCGGGCAATGCAGGCTGTCAACCGACGCAGCGGCCGGTGCGGCAGGTGTCGCGGCCTGTTCGGCCAGGGCACGCGCGCGTTCACGCGCTTCTTCGGCTTTCTTCTTGACCGTGGCCAGCCCGTCGTTCAGGCTCGCTTCCGAGGCGCTGAAATCGACATTGCGCGTGGCGTTCAGGTAAATGATGCACACACCCTTGGTAAAGATCAGACCGGGCACCACAGCCGCGGCCGCCATCAGCAAGCCGCCGCCCAGACCGGCTGCGATGATGTAGCCGGAACCGCCACTCAGACCCGAAGCGAGGGAATACATATTCATCTGGCCGCCCAGGCCCAGGATGCCAGCCGACATGCCGCTGGTCAGCGACACGCCGGTACCGACCACGCCAAAGATCAGTAGCGCCACAAACGTCGTGATCAGGAACAGCAGCACTTCCAGCAGGATCACCGACACCAGCTTTGTGCGCACGATCAGGTTCAGGCGGGCAATGATCTGGAACACGGTGGCGCCCGACCACGCGGCGGGGCCGGCCAGCGGCAGCATCACGTAAAACAGCGCAAACACCAGCACGCCCAGCACGATGGCCGACAACGGGAAGACCAGCGTGTACAGCACGGGGCCGAGCACGGGGATCTTGCAGACGAACAAAATGATGGCAATGGCGATCATGGCCGCCAGCACGATCAGAAATTCCAGGAACACGACCGCGATCAGGCGGTGGCTCGTGTACAGCGAGACGAGCACGGCATCCACCAGGCTCAAGCCAGGCTGGCCCTGGGCATCGCGCATCAGCAGGATGCCGACGGCGTTGGAGCCGTAAAACATCACGAGGAAGGCCATCAGACCGCCCAGGAAGCCCAGCAGCACGCTGCTCATGCTGCCGGCGAGCATCGTCAGTACACCTCCGACGAGCACGGCGCCGATGAAGGTCAGGGCCAGCAGAGCAATCGCGCGGAAATTCTTGATGGCGTCGGTCGCTTCGATCAGCGAACCGAGCGCGGAGGAAAAGGGAAGAGGTTTAGATGCTTCTGTGGAAATGGTCATGTCTAGCCTGGATGGGGGTAAATCGGGGAACGGAACGGCCGGCATGGCCGCCCCGTGGCAATCAGTGTCAGTAAGCGCGGGCCAGTTGCAGGTCGGACGCAGGCGCCTGGCGCTGGACGATCTGCAGCTTGACGTCCTGGCCGCCGACGCGCTTGCTATTCAGGTACAGGGCCGTGCGTACCGGGTAAATGCCCTGCGGCACGCCTTCAGGCATGGGAATCGAGAAGCCGCCCTTGTAGGCGCCGCTGCCGTTATTGCTGCTGACCACCTTGCGCACGGTTTTGATCAAGTCACCATTGGGCTTGTACAGGCTCAATTCCTCTTCCACCAGCGGGTTCGGATCGCGCGTGCCGGCCGCCACTTCGATATACGAATTGGTCTGCGCCTTCTGGCCCGGACGCACGGACGATGGCGTAAAACCCGTCTCGTACTTCACCAGGGTCGACTGCTCGGGCAGCTTGCCCTTGTTGGCCACCTTGTAGTCGGCCTGTACCTGCTGCGACGTCTTGACTTGCTGGCTTTGATAATTCAGGGCCACGCA